>CAVQJT010000030.1:0-31959 GCA_963712885.1 Calditrichia bacterium | reverse complement strand
GAAAGCGGCATCACCTGTGTCGTCCGGAGCGGCCCGGCATTCAAATTGCTGGCGGTCAATGAACTGGACGGAACCTATACGTTGTCCTCACCGGCTGTCTCAGGCAATCAGATTTTTATCAGAACGGCCACACATTTATACTGCATCGGCAAAAACTAAATTGAAAGTGCCTTTGTTTTTTCAAACAAAATAAAAAAGGCTTTGCGGGGTATTAATCCTTCAAAGCCTTTTTTTGTACGCCCGCCAGGAGTCGAACCCGGAACCTTTTGGTCCGTAGCCAAACGCTCTATCCAATTGAGCTACGGGCGCATGTTCTAACTCATTGTTTGTTATGATCTCCGGCACCTAAAACAAACCAGCACCTTTTACTTACGATCACTCCACAAATTTATTGTAAGAGTACTACTCGCAAGTAATTGTATAATTTAAAAGTTCCCTACGACTATTTCAACCATAATATTTTACATCATTGAATATTTTTGTTTATTCCCGATCGTTCAGGATGTAAACAATAGTGCCAAATCCAGAAGAAGATCTGGTGATTCTGCCAGGGTTGGGAAAATTTCCTAATTGCAAATGACCCCATCTTCGATTCTGATGATCCTGTCGGCGTAAGCTTTTAGACGAAGGTCATGGCTGGCCACCAACACACATTTTTGCGCTGTGTGCGCATAGGTGTGCAGGAGATGAATGATTTCAATTCCCTGCTCAGCCCCGAGGCTTGCCGTTGGCTCATCAGCCAGGATTAAGCGGGCATCGTTGACAACCGCCCTGGCGATGGCTACCCGCTGCTTTTCCCCCTGACTGAGTTGTCCGGGAAAAGAACCGGCAAGATGTTCAATGCCAAATTCTTTTAATATCTGTTCCGCCTGCAAATAACGCTTCTTTTCCCTGCCGGCGGCGAAGCGAATAACAAGGGCAATATTCTCGAACACACTGAGGGCATTGATTAATCTGAATGTCTGGAAGATAAAACCCAGTTCCCCGGCACGGACTGTCTGCAGCGCCGATTCCGTATAGGCTCCAAGCGGACGATTGAAAAGCAGAACGGTACCGGAAGTGGGTCTGACAAACCCGGCAATCAGTTTCAGCAATGTCGTTTTCCCGCTGCCACTGGGACCCAATATCACTATCAGTTCTCCCTCATTTGCCTGAAAAGAGACTTCCCTGACACCGGCGGTTCGCCGGTCATCAGTTCCATAGATCTTTGTAACTTTTTCCAGTCGTACAAGAGCGGTGCTCATTCAAAAACCTCCAGCGGATATATTTTACCCAGTTTGCGAATCGCTATCAGGGCGCTGAGCAGGCTCATGACCGCCACAACCAGGAGTATGGTCAGAATATGACCGAATGAGGTGATGGTCTCGATTTCCGGTGAGATTTCACGGATCAGGAAGACTATCGGAAAAAACAGAACCAGACCGATCACCACTGCACCAGAAGTCAGAAAAAAAGCCTGATTAATGATCAATCCCGGCAGATATCCGGCAGGCGCTCCCAGGGTTTTCATAATGGCAAAATCCATCCGGTATTCTAAAATATTAATGGAAAGTATAAGTGTCAGAATAACCGTCAGGACGATCGATCCGAGCACCGCCACAGCATAAAGCAGAGGCAAGATGCCGGACTGCATCTCATATATATTATTCAGAAGAAATTCATCATGGGAATACACCACAATCCCGGGAACTTCACGCAACAGATCGTCACGTACGGGTCCGAGTTCCTGCCCGGTTTTAATATCAGCACAATAGCAGGTTACCAGTGTATGATAGTCTATCAGTGACTGAGCCTGTTTGAGCGAAACAAAGGCATATTGTATAACAAAAGCATTCGTGCCGGTACTGAAGCCGATAATCCGCAGGGTATCATGATTGATCCGAACGGTATCCCCAATTTGTAATCCGTATTTTGCGGCAAAGGATTTGTCAAGCACGACTTCATTATCGGAAAGGATATTTCGTCCATCAACCAATCCAGGCGGTCCGCCATGACGGGCTGCCGGATCATAACCTGCGAGGAAAACAGTCGCAGACCTGCCCCGCATCTTTATCGTAGAGAGGAGAAAAAGGACCGGAGAAACATTTTCAAGTTCAGGGATACCGTTCAAGACATAGCCATGGGCAGTAGAAAGAATCGAAGTCCCGCGAAGAATATTCGTTGTATTTCTTTGCAGGATCCACAGATCCGCCTGATTCTGGCGGATATAGTCCACCGAGCCATCGGCGACTCCCCGGTAAATGCCCATCAGAAACAGCATGAGAACGATGCACAATCCTATGCCGCCGGCGGTAAGCAGGTAACGGAAGGGCTGGTGGAGAAGGATTCTTATGGCGTACATTTTGAACCTCAGGCGAACATCGCCACTTGTGTCTGCAGTTTTCCCCTGATCCGGCTGAAAATGTCCGCCAGATCGGGACCGGTGATCGTCAAACCATGATTTTTCAAGCCAACCGCTGTACGCTCCGGCTGATCGGTCGTCTTCAGCAATCTGACCACTTCCTGTGCCAGTTCCTGAGTACCACAGGGATAATTTTGCCGTGTGCAAGGTACACCGCTTAACCAGGCATGGACATGGATGATTGCGCCCACTTTTGGATACGAACGGTAGATCAGTTCGTGTTCAACCGCATCGACCGAAACCCTGGCCCGGAGATCATGATCTGGGGGGACACTGAGCAGCATCGTGGCGGAAGATTCGTCTATCCCATGCACCAGTAATACATCATAACCAATTTTTTGAATGTTTGACTTGTCAATACCCCGCGCTGTCATCCAGAATGTGTTTTTCGTCTCGAAACCGGGCAGTCGTTCCCGGGCACTGAGGTTGCCGTAACTGATCCCCTTCACCTCAAATAAATGATATAACTGGTCTATATCCTCTTGCGGCAAAACTTTACGTAGCGGGAACGGGGTGGGAAGCACACCAAGCGCATCGAGTTCCCGCCCATAGGCTTTGATTTCCTCGACGACCGGTGTCGTCTGCCAGCAGGAAACGGGTAAATCGGTATCGATACGGTTATCGATGGCAAAATGTGCACTGGCGATCGGTAGAATCCTCGTATAGACTTCCTCCGGATCAAAAACCAGACGATAAAATCCGGCTTCAGGTGTTGTGAAAAGCAGTTCCGGTTTATCTTTAGCCGGCAGAATGCAAACAACCAAATTTGATAAGGAGCGGATTAATGTTTGATAACAGACAGCGCGCAGATCCTTATACACTTTGTCAGCGACAACAAATGTGATAACAAATGTGGCCTTAGACTTGCGACGGAAAATCTGCGGCGCATCAATACGCGTCAAATTGAAGACGAAATTGACTTGATCCGTATCCCCGGTCACCCTATGACCGTGAGTGATAAAGGCCGGAATTATCTTATTAAAGATCTTTAAACCCTGAGGTTTTATCCCGTTGTTCAAAATAGCAAAGTTCATTCCTGCACCTCCCTTTATTTAAATTGATCCCGTCTGATCATTTCTTCAAAATCTTCCCGCCGGCGAATGAGAAAATGTTTTTCCGGACTGACTGCCGCAATAGCCGGACGGGGAAATCCAAAGGATGATTCAAGCGCGGTAAAATAGGCACCGGTATCCATGATAACTATTTTTTCACCCGGGAAAACCTGCGGCATGGATTTATTTCGATAGACAATATCGGCGGCAAAGCAGCAGGGACCAATGATGGTCGCCCGGCCATTATGAGGTCTGTCCGCCTCATTGCATAAAAACACTTCATGATATTCATAATAGGTCGGCAGTGTGCTTGTGCCTAATCCACCATCCGTAACGATCCAGCATCCCGCAGCAGGACGATTTTTAACGCTGTGCACCGTTAAGACCAAGAACTGGTTAGGACTGACGATGCAGCGGCCCGGCTCAAAAATAAGTTCGGGACAGGCACTGGCCGGAAAAAAATCCAAAACCGCCTCTGAAATGACCCGGCCAAAATCATAAAAACTTATTTTATCGTCTTGATTCATTTGTTTTGGCAAATACTTGAGACCTTGTTGAAGCAGTAGTTCAGTTGTTGTAAACTCCCGTGTAGTAAAGGAGGCAAATCCACCACCGACATCAAGGCACTTAATCTGCAGTCCTCTGCCCATCGTTCTGCGAAAAAGCGGAAATAGTTTTTTGATCGCCCGGGCATAATCTCTGGGATCCCTGATACCGGTTCCGATATGCATGTGGAAACCGCAAAAGTTGATAAATTTTAGATAGTGCAAACGATCAAGCGCCCGGTCCGCCTCGCCGCTTTTTAGATCGAGGCCGAAGGCACAGGCTTTTCGATTGCCTGTGGCCGTTCCGGAATTCATTCCGTGTGGCGTATAGTCGGGATTAATCCTGAGCAGAATATCAGCCGTCCTGTTCATTTCTTCACACTGATGATTGAGGTCTTCAAGTTCACTGAGGGCGTCAACCACAACAAACCTTACATTCTGCTGCAGACATTTTTCCAAAAACGGTTTCGACTTATATGGCCCGTTGACAATGATTTGTGCACCGGCGTATCCCAGATGCAGGGCCAGATCGAGTTCATAGTCCGTCATCACTTCGGCCTTCAAACCTGCCAGTTTAATCGTCTTGACAACAGCCGGGACTGAATTCGATTTGAAGGCAAAGTGCACGGATGTTTTTCCGGGATAGGACCTGGCGATCTGACTGAGGAATTTATTGCCGGTTTTAGTAAGACGGGGCAAGTTGATGATATGTAGCGGTGTCCCATACGTATCGGCAATATCTACGAGCGTATACTTACCGATGGTCAGGCTCCCGTCTTCCCGCAGCGAGAGTCCCCAGTTCTCTGGATACACTCTATTACTCCTTGAAAATTTTTCTTGATACCTGTTTATCAAAAATTTAGTTTTAATAAATTTCATACTTTTATCCTTTCACTCAGAAAACTTGTTATACGTTTTGCTGTAAAGATAGAAGGCAATATCTTCCTTTAAACCGAGTATATCGGCAGCATGAAGGGCAGATTGATTTTCCGGACTCATCCAGGTTGTTTCAAGGACATCGTATTGCTTTGCCACGTCAATGGTTTTCTGTAGCAGTAAACGAAAGGCAGGTGTTCGGCGATAGGATTTTTTTATCCCCACTGCAAAAACGATCAATTTACGGATATTTTTCTTTTTATATAAGAACTGCAGATATCGGAAAATATTTTGCCGGCCACGGAATTTCTTCAGACCTGGATTTATGTCGAGGACAAATTGTATGGCGGCAACGGGTTTTCCATTGTGTTCGACAAACCAGATCAGACGGGGATAAGTAACCAGATCCAGGTATTTTGCACAGAAGCGGTATTCCGGCTGGCTGACGGGAAGAAATTTCCAATTGTCAGAGAAAGCATCATTAAAAATTTCCCGTAATCGTTCAAGTTCCCTTTCAAAATCGTTTTTATGCATAGGGCGGACGGTGTAGCCGTCTTCGATGCGGGTGTCGCGATTTATTGGCTTCCCGGCAAAATAATTTTTTACATCCGGATTCAAGCGCGTATGTATTTTCTTGGAAATATTAAATCCGTTACAGGCCAGCAGGTCATGATAGTATGAGGGATTATAGGGTTGAAAAAAAGTCGGTGTTGAATCGAAGTGCGAGGCACGTAGGCCAAGTTCCGAGTAATGGTTCGGATTAAAGGGACCCTCTATTTGATCGATGAGATTAAATCCAAGGTACCGTTCGACCCTGTCAAATAGCCAGGCCACTGCCATCGGTTCATTGAAAGATTCGAAAAATCCAAAAAAAGCCGACTTGATGCCCGATTTTCTGTGATAATGTTGATTAATGATGACGGCCACACGGGAACAAATTTCTTCATCCCTGTAACAGTTGAATAATTGCAGGCTGACCTGACCGGAAAAATAGGGATTCTTTCGTGGATTGAGCATTCGTTTTTGTTCCACTATCATCGGCGCCACCCAATGCCTGTTATCACGATAAATAAAATAAGGCAGCGTCAGGAAGTCTTTAAGTTTTTTACGGTCGGAGACGATTCTGACCTGGTAATCCATGCAAGTCTTTCCTTTTTTATTTTTTCAATGACATAGTTATTGTAGATAAATGACAGATCCTTTGTTTTCAATTTTTGGGATAATTTTTCAAGAGAACGGATCGCACCATTCAGTGAATCGGGATGTTTTCTTGGAACCAGCAGATTACGATAGGTCATGATTGCACCGTCTTTTGCTACCCTTATTGTTTCTTTCAGTAAACCTTCAAAATCGCTTTCCGACAGCCACTCAAAGATATTGCTGAAATTAAAAGCCGCAATCGAATCCCTTTCGCGCGATACAAAATAATCCTCACAGCTTCCGGTGATGATTTCAATTCGGAAAACACCACGGCGGATCGTTTCAAAATTTTCGTGACGCAGATAGGCAGGAAGCATATAAAGGTCATAATTGCCAAAAAGAATATAGTGCAGGAAGTGGCTCGGAAGAGACAGGCAAATTTTTGACGGCCCACTCTGTTTTGCGGGCAAAATGATCACCAAAGGAGAAGGAAGCCTCCAGGTAAGCAAAAAAGGCTCTGTCAAAAAGCAGACTCATTGTCTTTCTGCTAAGCATAATTTTTGTGAAGATTTTCCAACGGAGCGTATTCCATTTCTGATCGTATAATTTACTTCGCTCAGAGCGGTCCGCTGTCCAAAACAATTGATGAATAACGTTTTTTCCAACCAGCAAATTGAGCAGTTTTCCCAAAAGCCGCATATATTTTTCATAACTGCCGCAGTGAATGATACCCTGCTCTATTTTTTCCGGATTCCTGTCCCAGTAGAAGCAGGCCTCTTTTTCCAGGTAAAATCGTACCTGCTGATACATCTTTTCACGTGACTTGCAAGGCGTGACACCGAAAAATTTCAAAAGATCCTGATACCCAAGTGCTTTGAAACAGGCGATTTTTAAGGCCAGCAAGTAATTTTGATAAGGACTAAAATCGAGGGCAATGATTTTTTTGGGCTTATCCAACAGAAAGGTCAGGACATTACATCCACCTGATGTGATTGAAAACAGAATATCATTCTGCTTCAGATTGAAAGCGGCCCGGTCAATCTCCGGATCTTCCCAGCACTGGGCATAAATGATATCATCAAATATCTTTGATCTTTCTTTCCTTTTCTCAGGCGGTTTTTTCTCCTGAGGATTAGGCTCTCTCCAGACCGATTCTCGTATGAACAATCGCCCAGTCGATTACGCCGGGAAGACCGATCAATACCGCATAGAGGAAATCCTGTTCCAGAGCGGCAACCAGATAACCGGGGATGAAGAGCATATAGAGAGCGTTATGCCTTAATCCATCATAAGTTATCTGAATCTTTTCCGACTCCCGCAAAAACATGCTGACACTGCGAAATGTTGGACAGCTAAACGTGGTGTCTGTTTTTTGTATATTTCAAGTTCCCGGGAAAATTCCTGGGCAAAAGCCATACTCTTCATAGCGGATCAATTGACTATAGTGCAGGTAAAAGAGAACCGGCATAAGCAGTGCCACCACAGGCATACAAAGGGAAAAACAGGTTATCGCCGACAGATCGGCAAAATAAATCGGGTTGCGTACCAGCCTGTACGGACCGCTGATTCGCAGATGATCCGACTGCAGTTTAAAGGACATAACGGTCCGGGAGGAAAGGATGCTTCCAGCCCACATTCTCAGAATACTGATCAGCAGCATCAGGACGGCAAGTAATATATAACCGGCAAACTGGGATTGATGCGAGGACAAGCCGATTTGATCGCCCGCCAGAATAAGCGGAGACGGACTTTCCCGAAAAATTGTGATAGAGAGCATGTAGATGACAGCTACGATGGACAGAGAGATAAAAATGCGGTTTTCAAATTCAAATTTTAAGTGTTTTCTCATGACTCCCCCCTCCTTCTGTTTTGACACCAGTACAGGAATCGCCGCCGGTAACAATTTCAACACTGCAGGGGAGGTCACCTAATAATTCTCCATCGGCCTCAAATAGTACTTTTTCTTTTGAGGTGACCGTGAGTTTTTTGGCGGGAAAATAAGTGAATTTACCATTTCTGATATGGTCGCCTGAATATATTTTTGAGAAGGCGATTAAACGGCTGATTGCCGGTTGGCCATGAATCAGTAAAATATTAAATAAGCCATCATCAACTTTCGAGCCCGGCGCGAGATTCATACCACCGGCGGTGAAGGCACCATTGGCTACAACGATCCCGGTAAAATGAGCATCAAAGTATTTTCTACCGTTGAATTCAAGGTGCAGGCGTTGATTTGGGTGGCTGAAGATTGCGCTTAGAGTGGTCAGGCAGAAGGCTGATTTTCCGCCAATACGTTTTTTTAGTTTCCCTGTCTTCCGGACAACCGCGCCACCAATGCCAAACTGAAGTTCATTTATAAAATATCGGATAACTGGGTGCCCGGAGTGATCAGTATACCTGATTTTGCCGCAGTCGATCCGTTTTATTCTGCCAGTTTTTATCACATCGAGTTGCTCGGAAAGTGAATTCGGTATGCCCAGGCTTTGAGCCAGGCCACTGCCAGTTCCGCAATTAATAATACCAAGCGGGCAGATACGGCCGATCAAAGCGTCGTGGTCAAAATAGCCATTCACAACCTCCTGAATTGTCCCATCACCGCCGACAGCAATCAAGCGTGAGGTTTCATCTTTTAAAGCTTGCCGGGTTAAATCGGTGGCCTCCCCTGGTCTTCTGGTGATATATATCTGCGGATTTGCACAAATCCCGGATTTTATAACCTCTGTTATTTTAAGCAACTGGCCAGCGGTCTTTCCGCCCGCCGAAGCGGGATTGAAAATGACTGTCGTATGCTCCGCCATGATACCGTTCCTTTTTTTACTTCAATTATAAGCGGATCAGCGACAGCAATTGTCATGAAAATGATAAAGGGATGTCAAAAAGATGTAAAAAGAAAAGTGGTAAAAACAGGAAGGAAGTAGAAATTTTTTCAGAATATAAATTTTATTTCACTATTATTTCATAGTATTCTCCGGACACGGTGTCGAATCTGAGGCCATCGTTTTCAACTGAAATGTCAGGCAGCGGTTGTCCGCCGGCGTACACATTTACAGGAAGTGATGTGATGAGGCGGCAGACATGACCGGCTTCGGATTTGATTTTCGCCCGGGTGAGTCTGGCGTTTTGCCAGGTGATATCGACAATAAAACCGCCCCGTGCCTTCAGGCCGTTAATATGGCCATTCTGCCAGGCCGGTGGTAAGGCCGGCAGCAGGTACAGATGATCGCTATCGCTCCGGAGCAACATTTCGGCGATACCGGCCGTTCCACCGAAATTGCCGTCGATCTGAAAGGGCGGATGCGTATTGAAAAGGTTTGGCAGCGTACTCTTTTGCAGCAACAGTTGCAAATGACGGTAGGCTTCCCCGCCGTCCATAAGCCGGGCATAAAAATTAATTATCCAGGCCCGGCTCCAGCCCGTATGTCCGCCCCCATGCTGCAACCGCCGTTCGACAGCTGCACGGGCGGCATGAAAGAGTTCCGGTGTGGCCGCCGTAATTTGGTCAAAGGGATGCAGACCAAGGAGGTGAGACATATGACGATGTCCGGGTTCGGCTTCTTCAAAATCACGATGCCATTCCCTTATCGTCCCGTCAATACCAATGACCGGTGCAGGCACTTTCTCCAGGGCCGCTGCCAGTTTTCCCCTGAACAATGTATCTGACTCAAGCAGTTGAGATGCACTTATCGTCGCTGTGAATATTTCCCGCACTAGGGTATTATGGTATGTTGACCCCTGGGTGATCCAGACCGTTTTTCCAGATCCCGGATCGATATAACTGTTTTCTGGGGAGGTGGAGGGAATAATGGCAAGCGTGCCATCGGGTTTTTCAACCAGATAATCCAGGATAAAGGCGCTTGCTCCCCTGAGCATAGGATAAGCATCATCCTGAAGGTAAATTTTATCCCGGGTGAAGTTAAAATGTTCCCAGAAGGTCATGGCCATCCAGGCACCGGCCAGGGGATCGAGAACACCGTTTAGAAACTGAGAAGTGAGGGTTGAACCACCGGGCGTTGTCCGGCCGAACAGATCAACGGTTACGAAAGCCACCCAGCCATCTGCCCCGTATAATTTTTCGGCGGAAATTTTCCCTTTTCGGGTCACCTGTTCAAACCAATTGGTAAGCGGTGTGATCGTCTCGGAGAGATTACAAAGATCGGCCGGCCAGTAGTTCATTTGCAGGTTTATATCGAGATGATAGTCCGATTCCCATGGCGCCCACATTTCTTTGTTCCATATTCCCTGCAGATTGGCCGGCAGTCTACCCGGATAACGGGAACTGCTCATCAGCAGATAACGTCCGAACTGAAAATACAATTCGGCCAGTCCCGGGTCTTCATCCCCCCCGGCAGCCCTATTCAGTCTTTGATCGAGCGGCCATATTTCCCGGCCGTTGTTACCGAGTTCAATCGACACTCTTCCGAATAGTGATTCGTGTTCCCTGACATGATCATCGCGGATCTGCTCCCATGATTTTTGGGCCGCTTTTTCCAGAATATTTTCCGCTACAGATCCAGGTTCTAGCGCCCGGTCAAAGTTCATTTTTTCAAGGCTGAAATCGGTGGCGGCGGTGAAAAGAATCAGTACATCATCCGCATTTTCAATAATCAGATTATTATTTTCAGTTCGAGCCGTCCCGCCGTAAAGCCTGATCAGCAGCCGGCCGGCGAATCTCATATGTTTGCCTCCCGGACCGGATCCGCCGCCATTATCATCATACCCTCCCTCGGATGCGGGGATATCGATGATCTGGCCATCCATTTTTAATCCATAAATTCCGGCTGTTTTAACCGTCATATCTTTATGCCGCGCCAGCCCGATCGTCAGCGTCAAAGCGGATCTCCGGTCTGCTGACAGTTTAATTGCCAGCACATCATCAACGGCAGAGATGAGGACTTCCCGCTTGAAACGGATATTTCCGACACGATACTGCACCGCTGCAATACCGGTCTGCATATTTAATTTCCGCCGGTACTCAAGTACGTCGCCCGAATGATCCAGATTGATCAAGAGATCGGCCAGCGGTTGATAGGAACGGAAGGAAGTCGGACTTTTTGTCAGATTTTCCCGGCCAAAATCGTGGGCTTCGGCAATTTTACCTTCCAGGACAAGATTCTGCATGATTCTAAGATTTTCGGCAAAGTTATCCGGGTAGACATCGAACGGTTCCCCTGCCCAGAGGCTTTCTTCGTTGAGCTGCAGTATTTCATTCGGCGCCGAGCCGAAGACCATAGCCCCCAGACGGCCGTTTCCGATTGGCAGGGCCTGTTCCCAATTCCCAGCAGGTTGTCCGTACCAGAGCGTGGTTTCCCCTGCAAAAGCCATAACGGCTGAGATCAGCCAGACGGCATAAAGTGTTAAGGTTTTACTCACATCCAGCTCGCATCAAATTTATGGTAATATTTGTGGTTATTTTTTTAAAGGATAAGTAATAAAGAAGTGATCTGCAAAGAAAATTTAAGTGGAGCTTGGATTAATAGCAGGGTAGTCGCAATTTACAAAACACCCCCTTTAGTCCCCCCTTGCCGGGGGGAAATCCAATTCCCAGTTCCCAGTTCCAAATTCCAAATTTACAATAAATCAACTCCCAATCCGGGCCAGCATCTGCTGAGCGGTTGTCTGTTTGGGCTGAATCGAAAGTACTTTTACGATACAGGACCGCTGCTTTGCCCTGGTAACCCTGGGCAAAATAAATATTTGCCAGTGACAAACTGGCTTCAATATCGTGCGGATCACCCCTTATTTCCGTTTCCAGTTCATCGACGACTGTTGCCAGCACATCGATTTCATCAAAGGCTTCACCCAGACGTGGATAATCAATAAAATAAGCCGGATCTATCCTGACCGCCTGCTTATATTGTTCCAGGGCCTGGTCGTAGTCACCCTGACTTTCGTAAAAGCGGGCCAGTACAATCCGTGGCTTTTCCCAGTTTTGGATTAAGGCGCAGCGTCTTCTGGTAATAGAATAAGGCACTGTCTGGCTGGCCCATCTCCTGATAGGTCAGGGCCAGATTAAATGTTGCTTCATAAAAATTATTCCGGTAAGACTGCGCCAGCTGAAAGCGGCGAACCATCTCCTCGTAAATGCGGTCTTTTTCACCATTATGCTTTTGCTGGTTGGCGGCGATCTCCTCCTCTTTCAGCAGACCGTACATTTCCAGAAAGGCATCGATATATTCATCAAGCAGGGCCTGTTTATATACCGTAATACCAAGCATAAAATTCGACTCGGGATCGGTCGGCCGGCTTGTCAGAACAAGTTTAAACTCATCGATTGCCCCGTTAAAATTATGCATCCGGTAATAACTTTCCCCCAATCGTTTATGGGTTTCCAGATAGTCCGGATCGAGGCGGATCGTCTGATTATAGAAATAAATGGCCCGCCGGAAACGGTTTGTAGCATAATAAGCATTGCCCAGTTCGAAAAAAGTCCTGGCATGGGTTGGATACAATTCCGCTGCTTTATTCAGATGGTTAATCGCCTCATTATACTGTCTAAGGCAATATGACAGCGGCCAAGATAGTAATAAGCCCGAAAATCCTCCGGTCTTTCCATCTGATATTTCTGCAGATCTGCTAACGCCTGTTGGTTCTATATTTTGCTGCAAATAGGTAAGCCCACGCCCCAGATAAGCCAGTTCAAACGACGGAAAACGGTCAATGATCGTATTGAATTGTATCAGCGCCGGTGGATAAGTCCTCACTGGTTATAATACACTGTTCCCAGATTATAATACGCGCCCCAGAATTCCGCATCATGACTGATCGCTTCTTTAAAATAACGGATAATTTCATCCTCATTTTTAACCGATTTTGAATTTTCGATATATCCCATGCAGAAATACTCAAAGGCGGTCATCGAATTTGTCACGCGGCGCTGGAACCGTTGTTGTTCTTCCTCCGGTCAGATGTGATATCGGTCAGAGTTAAGAATTTATCGGCCGCCTGATCGACGACATCAAAGAATTCATCAAAACGTCTGGAATATCGTTCTGAGGCAATTCTTACACCACCAAAGGCCTGGAAAATTGACAGATCCACTTCCAGTCCGTCACCATCATGACTATAGTTACCGCCAATGGTATAATCCAGGGACCAATTCTGACCATTTACGACAACCGTTGCACTGTCGGTCGAGATAAATTTTTGTAACGATTTCCCGGTCAGCCAGTTTATAGGCCGATATTTGCGAGAACTTATTAGTCAACAGATATTCCAGTCCAAATCCGAGCCAATCAGACTGATTTGAACGATTAGAGAAAGGCATGACACCGACCGCCAGTTGCGTCGGCCGGCTGAGTGCGGTTGCGCCGTTGCCAGATCGGCACGCCCCGGCTCTTTCTGTTGAAAATGTAATTTCTGGCATCAGCACACTGCCCTGTTCCAGATACCAGTTCATGGTCCGGTTAGTAGTCAGAAAACGCTGAATCGAGGCTTCAGCATTCTGATCGAGATTAAGTTTATGAGAGGAGCCGCGATCAAGGAGCAGGGTCAGGTTTGCTTCCGACCGTTTCAGTTGTCTGATCTCCGGCCTGCCAGGACAGCAAAAACGATTTTGATCTGATCCGGCAGATCGTCTCCGGCATCTTTCAGTTGCTCTGATATCCGCCTGTTTATATCTTCGCTATGCTGAGCGCCGGCTTTATCCCCGTTCAGCGGTCCGGCAATTTTAAACGCCAGGGAGCCTCCCACCAAGGCGATGTGCGTTACAGGCAAACGGCATTTTTGATTATTCCAGGAGACAATTGTATTTTTTCTGATCTCCAAACGGAACTGAAAAATCGGATTGGAATTGTAATAAAACTGAAGATCCAGGTTATAACTTTCCGGCCAGTTTACCGGTTTGACCATCCCCCAGATGATCAGCTGATTTTGTTGCAGTTGCCTGACCATCCGCCTGCAAATTCATCCGCATTATATTCAATACGGCCGCTGCTCACTTTATCGTACTGAATACCATAATTGGAAATTTCATACGCGGTAAGTGTTTTTTCGATACCCGGAAACAACACGGTCACGTTCAATCTCCTGGCGCCGCCATTCTGTTGCTTGAATAACCGCCATCGATGATATAAAGGAAATTTACAAGATTGATCCTGACTTTTGTCAGATCATTTTGAGCCAGGAGCAGCGAATCTCCAGTGCACAGAATAATCAGACAAAAGGTGATAAAAACGAAAAAAAGTCTTCTTTTTCCCTTCTTTCGAGACGGAAGATCGCTGAAATGTTGATTTAACATCACACCCCCTTCGTTTCAGGCAAAAAATGGGTTCTACAATGCCGGAAACAGGATTTTTTTAATAAAATTTTTCAGAGCACCTGTAAATCAGAAATCGATTCCGCTGAATAAACCTTGACCTTGAGCAAATACAGGAACAGTCGTATGGATAGGAATAAAATTTATCGTAGGATAATATTAGCTGGAATAGATATCAAACCTGTGCGCCAGAACACGTTTTAAAAAATATTTTTCTGTCAATAACTCCGGTAGAGACGTACAGATGATCATATTATCCAGTTATGAATAACTATCAACCATCGTGAACTTAATGAATCGCTACCGATAGTAATCGGAATGAAATTTGTAGATACCGTTAAAAAAATTATATCTAACAACATGATTAAAACGTCAGTTTTATTAAGAAGATTTTTTTTCAATTACAAGTATTATCAGATAAATCTATCCGTTCCTCGTAGGATTTTCCTTATTTCTTCAATTGAAAGCGGTTTTTCGAGGAGTGTTAATTTATTGAATTTTTTGCAAAGTAAATCTATTTCAGGGGAAGAAAAACTACTGATAAGCACTAAGATTGTATCTGGCGAAAGATCTTTGATTTTGGCGAATTGGGAGATCACTACAGTTATCTCGCTTTGAAACATCGATAAAAGCCGCAAAAAATTCTTTCAGTTTCAATGTATTTTATTGTTTCCTCCATGGAATGAGCATTTATTATTTGGAAACCTTCATTTTCAAGGAGTAAACGGAAGGCATATTGGTTGCTCTCATTATTATCGACAATCAGAATTTTCTGATTATCCATTTCTGTTTTCCTGTTTGAGTGGAAACGATAAAAAAATAGCCATACAAAATAAATGCGTTTGCATGGCCATTTTATCCATTTGTCTACCTACTGTTAATCGTTAACGTACCAGATTCATCTTCATCGACTGTTATAGTTACCCGCTTTGATGCGGTAAATATAGGTTCCACTGGCCACATCGCGGCCGCGGTTATTCTTGCCATCCCAGGTCAGCGAATGGGAACCGGCCTGATAACGGTTGTTGACCAGGGTGCGCACTTCCCTTGCCCAGAACATTATAGACCTTCAGTTCCACCAGTTCATCACTGGGGATCTGGAAGTTAATCGTCGTACTGGGGTTAAACGGATTGGGATAGTTCTGGGCCATGGCAAAGGTCAAGCGGCACGGTTTTGTCGGCCGTATCGGCGGCAATCGGTTTGGCAACGATTGGACCGACATGCATGACCCGCATCATCTCGTGATCTTCATGGGAGAGGATATGACAGTGCCAGACATAACGTCCCGGTTTGTCAAAAGTCGCCTTAATGCGCGTGATCTGACCGGGCAGGGCGGTAACCATATCCTTCGGTGTGTTTTCCACATAACCGGCCGGTTTAGATACGGAGCACCATCAGGCACCATAGGTGAGACTGGCAAAACGGAATCCCATACCCTGTCACCATAATGTTGGATCACCGCAACAGGTTGGGCCAGCAGATAGGTTGCCATCACCATTGGGCGCTGGCGCCGTCAGGGGTTCACCGTCCGGATAAAGACCCGGTCATCTTCATTGTGGCAGAATCCCAGATCATCTGCCTGCCGGCCAAGACTTCAAAATGTACCAAATGCAAATGGACCGGATGGGCATCTCCGGTTGCATTCCAGACTTCCCATTCCTCAGTCGTGCCAAGCGCCGGATTTTCCGTGGTCGGGCTGTGCCAGGGAATTGAACCTTCCATTTGGCCAACAAGTCCTGCATTCGAATATAGCAGGTGTATTTGGCCAGTTAATCGGATTTACCGGTATAGTCCGTCGCCGGTTCAGCAGTACCCAACAGAGGTTGCAAGCGGCCAAATTCATCCCTGCCTTCAAAAAGGGCCACTTTTCTTAGTGCGAGTTGGTATTGCCGGTACATTTGGACCAAAATTGATTCCTGTCGGTGTTGCATCCGGCACGGCAGGGTCTAGTGGAAGCACGACATCAAAGGCCATAATGCGGTCGGTTTCGCCAAAAACCTGCGGCACCGGGAATATCACCGCCAAATGGCTCATCACCGCCGATATTCTTCATGATTACTCGGTTACCCGGTGTAATCGTTTTAAAGTCAACAATGATGTCATAACGTGAACCCGGTTCACTCAATAAGGTCGTTACGTCTGTTGGGGCAGAGGCCAGACCCTGGTCACTGCCGATGACCGTGAAGTTCAGAGGGTCGGAGATGCACGTAGTAAAATCAGTTGCCCCTGGCTGGCACTTCAAAGAACTGAATGGCCATAAAGCGGCTATCGGTGCCATTCAGCAGGTGCAGACGGTAATTGCGCGGTTCAACTTTTTCGAGGGCCAGATCACACCATTGACAACCATATGGTCACCGAAAAACTCGGCCAGGGCGGTTGGACCACCACCGGGGAAAATAGCCGGAGGCAGTACGGCCCCTTCATCAGTAATAAAATCATCATAATAGGGATCGCCGGGCATCGACGGATAAAACAACTCGCCTGTATCCAGGAACATACGGTCCTGGATCGCATAGGCTTTTTCATAGGGCCAGGCCGGCAGTCCAAGTGGATTTCCGGTTTACCCGTATCAAATCATCACGGACAAAGTAGAATCCGGCCAGACCGGCATAGACATTCAGACGTGTAATACCCAGGGCATGATCGTGATACCACAGGTTTCCGGCAGCGACCTGGCTGTTATCGTAAATATACTTTTTCTCTAGCCACTGAGGTCCGCGCACTCCCCAACCGGGGCTAAAGAAAAACTCCGGATTGCCGTCATACTGAAAATCGGAGTGGCCGCCATGCAGATGCGTCACGATCGGGACACCGGCATTGGCCAGCGTAAATTGGGTATAACCGGGTAAACTGTAACACCAGTGCAGGGAGGTATCAACGGGAAGCAGATGGGGCAGAAAAGCACCTGTGACCGGATCGACCAAACGGTTTTCCCATTTGACTTCGATCGGTACGTCCTTCTGAACCTCAAATGTTTTACCCGGCCAGGTATAGCCACGTGAAGGGCTGCCATATCCCCAAACTGGCGTACTCAAGGGGATTTCCCATCGCATCAACCAATCCTGTCTGCTGAATACCCGGTCCGGCGGCCACTTTAAATTTATTGTTTCTTGATGCAAATTTGAATCCAGGGGCCATAGCATCCGGCACGGCAGTAGCAAATTTAGGCTGCAGGGTCGGATCACTCAGTAATCGCTGCGGCCGGCGCGGCATTAAGCCTGATATGCTTAAAGCCGACCGGCAGTAAGGCCAGACCGGCACCGGCAAAGCCCGCCGATCGTAAAAAATCTCGTCTCTTCATGGATGTTCCTCCCCACTTAGTTTAATGGTTGACTGGTTGATGAATAGGTTGAGCACCTGTTTTTCTTCTGAAAACCAGAAGATCATTCCGTATACATGCCTGAAATAGATTTAGGCATCTCCATTGATGAACACTATTGTATTCATCAATTATTGTGCCAGCAATCTTGACCGGAAAGGAAAATGGTTTAATCTACTGAATTTTTTAGCGTTAGTGGATAAGAAGTGATTCCAGATCTAGGCGAGAGGTGTCAAATCCATCTGACACATCTGTCAATTGACTACTGTCAGTCGGGGAGGTCGGACAATTATTACAGATAATTTAATCCGATGCAAAATGTGAGTTTCTGCTCTATTGACGTATCTTTACGACCGTATTTGTCCATCAGGCGGTGAAAATTCTGGCGGGACATATTACTGGCCTTCGCCGCCTTACTGATATTGCCCTTAAAACTTGTCAATTTTTCCAGGATGAATTGTTTCTCAAAGGTGCTTAAAATATAGTCACGGGATTCGGTAAAATCCTGACTGACAATAGGCAGGGGCAGTGATACCGGATTCTTCTCTGCCTTTACTTCCCCCAGTGTATCGACAAGTATTACTTTTCCCTGAGTTAACATCACGGCCCGTTCCATTAAATTCTCAAGTTCCCGCACATTGCCCGGGTAATAATACGATGTCAGCTTTGTAAGCGCTTTATTAGATATGCCCCTGATATCTTTTTTAAATTCCCGGCTGTACCGCTTTATAAAAAAATTACAGAGCAAGGGAATGTCGTCTTTCCGCTGTCGCAGTGGCGGCAGGGTGAATCGAAACCACCTTCAGTCTGAAATACAGATCTTTCCTGAAATCACCGGATTTTATCAGTCTATCAAGATTCTGGTTGGTGGCGGCGATAAAGCGCGCCTCAAGGCTGATTGACTTTTGTCCGCCAAGCCGTTCAATTTCTCTCTCCTGTAAGACACGCAGAAGTTTTTGTTGTAAATCAGTGGACAGATCACCGATTTCATCCAGAAAGATCGTACCCCGCCCGGCCAGCTCAAATTTGCCGGTTTTTTGTTCAACGGCTCCGGTAAACGCCCCTTTTTCGTGTCCGAACAGTTCGGATTCCAGTAGTGTTTCGGGTAAGGCTGTACAATTTACGGCAATAAAGGGATCCTGCGCATACATACTGTTGTTATGGATGGCCCGGGCCACCAGTTCTTTACCGGTCCCTGTCTCCCCTTCCAGCAGAACGGAGGTATGATTTGGTGTGCTGGAGACCGATCCGATCAGTTTATAGATCTCATGCATTGGCCCGCTGTTACCGATGATCTGATGCCGGTTGGAATGATCCATTCTCAATTCCAGGCTGTTCATATCCGGACTTTTCAGACTGACCTGAATCTTATTCAGTTCGTTGCGTATGGTCTGAATTGAAAGTGGTTTCATCAGATACTGAAAGGCACCCAGCTTCATAGCCGAGATCGCTGTTTCCATCGTCCCTTCACCGGTAATAATGATCACCGGTATCATATAATCGAGTTCCTTGATCTTTTTTAAGGTTTTTATGCCATTTAATTTCGGCATGGTGATATCCATAAAAATCAAATCCGGGAGGTCAGATTGGATACGTTCAAGCGCCTCCAGCCCGTCTTTGGCTTCCACACAGGCATGTCCATCCTTTTTCAGGAGGTCCCTGAAGGCAAACAGAATTTTTTCATCATCATCAACAATCAGGATCTTCATAGGGTTTGTCTGTTTATTTTTCATTCTGTAACGGCAAATAGAGTTTAAAAACCGTTCCGTGGCCCGGTTGACTTTCAGCGCGTATCAGGCCCTTATGGGCATTCACTGTTCTTTTAACCATCGCCAGGCCCAGGCCGGTCCCCCCTTGTGTTTTTTCAGTGTAAAATGGATTGAAAATATGTTCGATCTCACTCTCCCTTATACCGATACCGTTATCACATACACTGATTAATACGCATTTGTCTCCCCTTTTCAGAACTGATCTCTCTTCATGCAGATCTGAAGAAAACGCATCCGGTTGATCCAACGGGTTGCCATTTTGTTCCAGATCGAGGTTATCAGGGATACGGCACAACTCGGTTTTGAGTCCAACTTTTCCATTTTGCCCGTCCTCGTCCTTGGCCGCAATCGCATGAACAGCATTCAGGATCAGGTTGACGATCATTTCTTTGAAATGATGCCGGTCAATAAATAAGACGGGTATTTCCGGGCTGAGATTTTTTTCGATCTGGATGCTATTCTTTTTCAGATGAGCCTGGGTAAAATCGAGCGAGGCTTCGATGATCCCATTCAGATCAACAGGTTTAAAATCCAGAGACCTTGGCTGAGAGAAGTTGAGTAATTGGGTGACGATCTCCTCCATATGCTTTATGGAAGAAAGGACAACGGCCAGGGATTGTTTCTCATTTCCATCAAGATTCCTTGATTCAGTCAGTAATTCCAGAATCATTTTTACGGAGGTCAAAGAATTGCGAAATTCATGCGAAATCATGGCCGTCATCTCCGCGACCATGTGAAGCCTTTCGGTTTGAATCAGACGTTTCTCATATTCTTTTTGCTTTGTCAGGTCTATGCCCAGTTGCAGAACCAGTTTTGATCCGTCGATATCTACAAAGGGATAATTATAAATCTGGTATAAACGTCCATCGGCATGAATCTCTTCGGTTTGGTGACCCTGTTTATTTTCAAATATTTCAAAGGCATGGCAGGTGGTACAGGCCACTTCTCGCCCGTGCAGGATTTTATAACACGGTTTATTCAATTCACCACCAAAGTTCTCTTTAAAATAGCGGTTAGCATAAAGGATACTGTGATCGGGTCTGAGCAGGTGGACGGAAGCCGGGAGTTCATCGAGTATTGAAAATAGTCTTCCACGTTCCGATTCCAGCTGGCCATAGGCCGTCAATAACAATTTTTTAGATTGCTTTGTATTGCTCAGGTTCGTAATAATCGGCTTTAGAAAGAAAAAATAGAGGATGGGTATTAAAAAGCATGTTAAAAGTAATGGATCAAAAAACATTATTTCCTGAGAAACCGGCGCGTCAATAAATTTGAATATCAGCATGATCAGGCTGTCAGCCAGAAAAATGGTCATTGTCATAATTAGCATCAATTTCAATGCCGATTTTCGTGACTGTTTCCAGATTTTGTAACGGTCAGCTAACCTCTTTCAGAGAGAGGACGAAACCTTTCACCTCACCATCCTGTTTTTTACCGGCTTTAAAATCCAGTCCCAGTAGGTCGTACCGCGTTCAGGCTGACCGGGAAAAATAAAAGGTTTGGCATGAAATTCAATCGGCTTACCGCTATCGCGGACCATTTTAAACAGGGTATTATTTTCTTCATCCGGGAATAAATCAAAGTGATTTTTTCCAATCAGTTCATCATACAATTTTCCCGATCCATCCACATAGGCCTGATTTACATCGATAAAGTTGAAATCCAGATCCAAATAGGCAATATGCGCATCTGTATGATCCAGCATTTGTCGGAGGCTAGATCGCCTCCTTCGCAGGATCCCTAATGACCGACTTAAGTTCCTCGTTCATATTCCTCGATGAAATGTTTTTCTTGAATAAATGAGCACGACCGTGCCCTGAGAACCAACAGACACGTAAAATTCACCAAAATGATAGATTAGTATACGATTTGTAAACAGTAAAATTGTGTGCTATGTCAAATTTTTTATGGAATAAATAGTATAAGACAACATAGACAATAATCAAGGATTTACAGGGTGAAGTGAGAAGAAAATTGTGAAAAAAAATAAATTATTCCGTTTAATTCGTGGTCACAATCGTGTTATGCCACTAATGGTGTTGTATCTGGCTAATCCTGGCTGGCTGATAATAATTTTATTGCACAAAAAAAACACGGCATCCTACTCCCCTTTTTGGGTTTTAGATTCCGTGATTATTGATTCATTCGCTGCGGGACAGGGATTCGAACCCCGGCTACCTGGGCCAGAACCAGGCGTCCTGCCACTAGACGATCCCGCAAGATTTAAAATTAAAAATAAGTTGCTTGAAAATCAAGACGCTTTAAAATTCAAAAGACATAGACAAAAGACAAAAGAGAAAAGAAAGGAAAAGGGAAAAACGTAAAGAAAATTTCTAAAGTCCTAATTCCCAATTCCAAATTCCACTTTCGAGGATTCAAGCATCAAGTATCCCGAGTATCGAATCAGCATCGAGTTTCGAGTATCGAGTATCCAGTATCGCGAGCATTCAACGCAGGACCACCAGTTTTTCGATCATTTCCAGTTGCTGGTCGGTATTTTTGACAATCACTTTATAAAGATAAACACCGTTGGCAATGATATCGCCGTCATCATCGCGTCCATCCCAGGGATAATAATTAAAGCCGTCAACAGGTGGGGCGAGATAGTCGAAAGTTTTTATCAGCCGGCCGGTGATGGTATAGATTTTTATTTTAATTTCCGTGTCAAGGGAGGTACCCAGTAGCTGAAACGTAAAATTTGTCTGGTCACTGAACGGATTCGGATAATTGACCACATTTTGTAACACAAGTCCTTCCTCATCCACCACATTAAAATCTATTTCACTGACCGTCGGATTATTAAGATTATCCCATGCCTGCAATTTAAGATGATGTCTGCCGCTGCTCTGGTCATCCAGATGATAGGCCAGTTGCCCGCCGGCATAACTGTTCCGGTCATAGGCAAAAAAGGAGGTAATATCCCTTGCCTGCTGATCATCAATCGTGATTTCAATTTTATGACCGACTTCCTGGGTCAGGTTAATTCCGTTATCATCGAATAAGCGGGCGATAAGGATCGTATTTTTCTTAACCATATCCCCATCACGAAAATCTTCCTGTCCGTCAAAAAACAGTTTTATTTCCGGTCCTTCAGCATCGGAAATATCCGAACTGCTTCCCATGAAAAGCAGCGTATCGGCATACCCTATCGCATCACCCTCCCCTGCTTCATTCCAGGCAAAAACCGTTACCCTTCCGGTCGCCCTGTCATGATAACGGATGGATTTGGGCACGATAAACTCACCGCTGAAAAGTCCGTTATCGACACTGATCTCCCCCTTGAAAATGCGTGGGCCAAATTGTGTATAATAACCAGGGCCTCCGGTATTGACAGAATCATAAAGGGCGTCGTTTACAATCAGGAAAGCACCACCGGTAAAAGACTCACTTTTGACCTACGGCATCCTCCTCAGAGACCGTGCCGGAAATCGTCACTTTGCTCAGGGCTTTGAGCGTATCCGGCGAGATACCGGTTATCTGAATATGGCCGCGCGGATCAGCCAGATACATGCTCGGATCACCGAAAAGATGGTATTTCTGATCATTGACAATGCTTTGCGTCGAGAGCAGCATCGCCTCTCCAAGCCGCCGGCTGGCCTTGCCGGCGGAAAACAGGTTACGCAAAAAAGAAGTATTAAAACGGAAATTATCAAAGGCGTATACCAGCCGGGATGATGACACAACGGCAATGGCCCCTCGGTCTTCTTCCCAGACCAGCGCTTCGGTAAAACTGGGATCATGGGGATCGTCATATTTACCAAAATCGCAGGTGGCGGCGATCCACAACGGTAAACGGCCCTCATTCTGGATCCGTTTTCAGGTCCCGGCTCATTGACAGCGCCGATTCATGGGCCCAGGCTGTGGGTGAACCATGACCGGCGTAATTGATCAGTAAGGTCCCTTCATTTAACTGGTCGATAATCGCCTGATTAGCCTCGGGCTTTACCCGGCCAAAACCGCCGGGGATTGATTCATAGGCGGTCAGGTATATCTTTCGTTTTATAAATTTATTCAGTTCATTGAGTTCGGCCATCGTTTCCGTCTGGCTCTGGTGAAACCACTCCGATGAAGACGAACTTGTCATCTCATCATCAGCCACAAACGTCATCAAGGTTTGCCAGCCGTCTCTTTCCGGATTTTCCGCATAGGCTTTTAATTTGTCGACCATCCGCCGGGCATCAAGCGCGGATTCAGCCGGCATACGGCCAACCGCCAGATCCGGCTGGATAGAGCCAAAACCGGTTGATGAAAAATTTATATCGACGTAAAAATTATCACTTTCACGGCTGTCAATTTCCAGGTTGGCACTGATCTCGAAAGGCGGCACCCGGTTGGTATCCGGTAAGGCCAGATTCCGGTAATCATAATGGCCGTCTCCAAAAAGCAGAACATAGGCCGGCCGCGCGCCCGACCAGTTATAATAGGCATAACGTATAAAATTACGGATCGCAACCGGATCCTTGACCCCACTGCCAAAATAAAAATAAATGTCATTCAGATTGATCACCTCTGCACTAAGCGGATGGGTACCCTGGGCCCGAAGGTCGGCGATCTCTTCAGCATAGGCAGCGAAAGGCAGGAGGGCTGATTATCAGCAGATCAGCCGACAGGGACTGATCCATTAAATTCAGATCCGGCTGGTACGCGGTTAAGCTGCCAACCTGACTGATCTCCAGCTGACTGTCCCGATGAAACCAGAAGGCGTCGATGGGCAGCATTGCTTAAATCCAGATTAAAATCAATCCGGCCGTTTTGCGGCGCTGAATCGTGGATTACCGCCTGACGTCTGTTGGATCGCTGATATCGAAGAGCAGGATATCCTGTCCGCTAAAACCACCAACCGAATAATGCACGATCTGACCGGTTTGTATTGGTAAAGAAAATCAGTTGATTATTGACCGCCGTAAAATCACGGGGATAATAGAACTCCACCCAATCCAGGTAGGCATTACAATTTTCGAGGTTTCCTGTATACTGGATATAGAAGGGTATTCGTTCCTTCCTGCAGATATTGAAGCGACGTGAAATCACGTTCAATCGATCATGCTCTGCTCCTTCACGCAATTGTTCGGATGAAAACAACGGGGACGGTGCTTTTGTCGGATTGATCCAGCCGCTGAAATAATAGCGGTAGGGATCGTCGTCACGGTATCGCAATCCTGAACCGCCTTTGAATTGGACGGCCAGACTTGCCTGTTGTGGGGTGGCACTTATGTTATTCAATGTATAATTGATCGATACTTCATGGGTTTTTCCAAAAAAGCGATAGCCATACCAATCCGTGCCGGAGGCAAGCAGATTGTATTTATCCTCTTCAAAATGGGCGCGTTCCATAAAATAAGTATCGGTTACGGTTGCCCCGGCAGCGGGGGCTGTTTCGGACTGCATCCGTTTACCGGGCGCGCCACCGTATGTCAGCCAGTAGTAGTTCTTTTTATCATAGGGATGTTGACTGAATCTGAACTGATTGACGGATGAGTTGTAGGCCCAGCCGCCTATCCCCTTACCATAAAAGAGAATAAAATCAGCGCTGTCAAAGCGACCGTCTTCTTCGCCGGAGACAATGATCGCCGTTTCCAGCGGACCCTCGGGGTTTTCTACTAAACGACGGGTATCCGTTTCCAGCGGAAAGCCGCCGTGATTGTATATTTTCAGCGTGCGCGGATCTACGCTGCCCGGATCAATGCCGGCCGCACTGAGCGTGGTGGCATTTATTTTATACAAGCCCTCTTTGCTGATCTCAATACGGAACCAGGGACCGTCAAAGGCTGCCGCCGGTTTGCCGCAGCGCTGGTCTCCTGCCGGTCAGCCACTGCTGCGCCTGATCAAAATTCAACACGATCTTTTCGATACAAATGATCAATTTTTGAACGACGGCTTAAGCCACGAGATGCTACACTTCCGTCTGAAAATTTAAATGTCAGTAGTCGCCGATTTAATCATCCGCACCTGCCGACTGCCGGCATTATAGCGAAGCGGGTAAAAACTGACATGTACCAGTGGCAAATCCCTGAAAAATACCTGTTCTGAGACTTCAATTAACGGTTGATCAGGATAAAGAGATCACCTCGTGTCTGACTCCTGGTCACCGAAATACTGATTCCATCCTGATCCCTGCCCGGCATAACCGGTTGCGGCAAGGGTGATATCACTTATCGTTTCATAAACAATATCGGAAATTTCATAACTGACCCGGGCCTCTGAGGGGATGCCGAGTGAGAATCTTTTAAAGGGTAAGGCAAAATCACCATAGTCATAGTGCATATCACGATTCAGCGAAGGACATAGCGGGATGAACCGTCCGGGCCGGTCCGGGAATATTTTCAAATCGGGCATTTGCCAGGCAATCTGGTGACAGTACCCGCCTGCTTTATAACCTGCAGGGGCATGGATTGCGGTGTTGAAGCATGGGGTGGTTGTATGAATACTATTGAGAGAAGGGCCACTCCTGCTAGGTAGTGACAGGCGCTTAGCATATGAATTCTCCGGAAAATCAGTGAATGGCAAAAATTAATCGGTAGCAAAATTTAGCAGGTGGCCTTCCTCTTATAATAATAATTTTTGATTGGTTCCTGTGTCAAAAGTATTCTGACCATATTGGTCAGACGAAAATTTAGCGCTTAACGGTCATCTAGTCAATATAAACGTGTGTAATTTCAATTACTTCTCTAACGAATATATCTGATCAAGGGTTCCCGATGCCATATATATTTAAGAAATACATGAAATTTCCGAATATTTGATTGAGTTTTAGAATAAAATGTCGACTACATAGTATATATTTTGCCCGATTATATCTGGACAATTTCCCGGGAGGGTTAAATTCACTTGAATAGATATGTTATGCTGATTAAATTGGATTTTACTGCACGAGAAGAAGGGGCTCGATTTTGATGCTTCGTTGCATGCGATTGATTTATACCTTACTCATCATTATTCTTATAATCAACCCTCTCATTGCTCAGGAGAAAAGAGGTGTCGGTATTTTCCCTTTTGAGAATCTGAGTAAGCAGGAAAAATTCGACTGGATCAGTTTCGGCCTGGAATACCTTCTCTCAAACAAACTCTCGAATATCGCTCCTTTTATGTTCCGGAAAAAAATATTATCGGCAAAGCGATGCGCGAAGCCGGTTATCCAACTAAAAAAATTAGTGGTGAAATGGTTTATCATGTCGGAAAAAGTTCCGGCATCAACATTGGCATAACAGGCAATTACCATACAAACGGCAGCACCCTGGAAATTAACATAAATTTTATTAATGCCTTTAATGGCGCGTCAATCTTTTCCAAAACATATTCGAACAAACTGGATGATATCTTTTTTATCGCCGATGATATCAGTAAAAACCTGATCAGCCTCACCACCGTTTCGCTTTCTCAAAACGAACAGGCGATCATCAATCGCCAGATTAACCAATTCGGTAAAAGCCTTTCAAAACTTTTGTCTCGGCTATATCGAAAATGAAAAGCCAAACGGCCAAAAAGAAATTATCATCGGATTATTCCGAAATGCCCTGCGTGATGACCCGCAATTCTGGGAGGCTTCTTATAACCTCGGTATCGCTTATTTTAATGATCAGGATTATGATAAAGCGCTGCAACAATTTGACCAGATTATTGCCGCCTTACCGAATTTTGAGAAGCCTTATTACGGCCGGGCATTAATCCTGTACCGGCGTCAGGACTTCCAGAAAGCTAAATCCGATTTCGAACAGGTTATCAGGTTTAATCCGAATGATTATAAGCCCTATTTTTATCTCGGAAAAGTCAGCATAAATCTCAATCAGTTCGGGGAGGCACAAAAGCATCTCAATAAAGCGGCTGAATTGAATCCGGATTACAGTAAAACATATGTTGAACTGGGAAATATTTTCTTTGACCAGCAGAAATTCCGCGGTGCCATTCCACAATACCGGAAGGCACTTGAACTGGATCCCGAAGATGCTGAAGCCTTGCAGAAACTCGGCGAATCTTACTACCGCACACAAGTTTATTATAGTGCTTACAGCCAGTTTCAGAATCTGCTGAAAATCGAGCCGAATAATGCAGCGGCAAGTTTTATGCTGGGGATCACCGCCTATAAACAGGCCGTCCTCAGTGAACTTATCGAAGCCTTTCTGGAATTATTCGATGCCGATATCGCTGCCGAGAGCAAAAAACGAAAGAATGTTTCCGGTAACAGAAAAGAACGGCAGGAAGTATACCGGGAAATGATTTCTGCCTTTCGATCATGCTCAAAGATCACGCGAAGGCTTTCTGGAAGCGACCTTTAACCTGGCCCTTACCTATAATGATATGGGGATTCTGGACAGTGCGGAAATTTACTATTTGAAAGCAATCAGGATTCAACCCGATCTTGTCCGGGCACATATCAAACTGGCAAAGGTTTATGATGACCGCGATCAGAAGGCGCAGGCACTTCAGGAATATAAAACAGTTCTGGCAATAGATCCGGGATATTTTATTGCCCACCCTACCCTCGGTCCGGAACATAATTATATCAATATTATTGATATCACGCTCAAAGAACTGGAAGAGAAACTGTCCGCCAACCCGGATGATCTTCCTTCCAATCAGATGATGGCAAAAATCTTTTATGCCCAGGGATTTCATGGCAAGGCGGCTAATATATACCGGAAAATTTTAAAAATCAGTCCAAACGACAGCGAGGCAAAATCAATGCTCGCAAAACTGGAAAAATAAACTGCCTTTTTACACCAGTTGCTTTATTATTTCATCTGGCTCCGGAAAACGACCCGTACGGCGTTTCGAAAAGATCAACTTTCCCTCCAGTACAACTTCAAAGACACCTCCTGAACTTTTTATAAACTCAACATTCCAGCTGATTTTTTGCCGCTTTTAATTCTTCTGCCAGACCGGCAGCACGTGGATAATAATTTCAGACATGACAATATTCGATCGTAACTTTCATATACTTTTACTCCTTGTTATTCTCTATCGCGAAACGATTACTCGCGGCGCACCGGCTGTAAATATTTTTTCATCAGCACTATTTCAACATTTTAATTTTTTCGATCAGGGCTTCGGTAAATTCATAAGTCGAATGTGATGCCACCCAAATCCGGCGTCAGGAATTTCCGTTCGGCCAAGTAATAAGCGTCATCGCCGCCCGTATTCTGGCCGCAATCGTTTCTTCTCCCATATGACGCAACATCAGAACTGCCGAAGCGATCGTTGCCAGAGGATTGGCAATCCCTTTTCCGGCAATATCCGGTGCGCTGCCATGAACAGATTCAAAAACAGCATACGTATCACCAATATTTGCACCCGGTACCATACCCAGCCCACCGACCAGCCCGGCGGTCAGATCGGAGATAATATCACCATATAAATTTGTCAGTACCAACACATCAAACTGCTCCGGACGCATAACCAGCTGCATGGCACAATTATCGACGATAATTTCCTTATACTCAATTCCCGGAAAATCCTTGGCTACATCCCTCACCGACCTTAGAAAAAGACCGTCACTTTTTTTCATTATATTTGCCTTATGCACGGCATGAACCGTTTGACGGTTATTTTTTGCAGCCCAGTCGAAAGCAAAACGGGCAATCCGGCGCGAGGCCTTTTCCGTGATGATCTTTAATCCCTGGGCCACGCCGGGTGCGATATCATTTTCAAGTCCGGCATAAAGATCTTCCGTATTTTCTCTGAATATGACAAGATCGATCGCCGAGTGGTGAAAGGAGATACCCAGTGAAGAACGAACCGGTCTGAAATTTACATAAAGGTCCAGAGCTTGGCGAAGTTCAACATTTACCGATTTAAAGCCGCCTCCGATCGGCGTCGTCAGGGGGCCCTTTAAGGCAATTTTGTTTTTTTTAATCGCTGCGAGCGTTTCATCGGGCAAGGTCGTGCCATATTTTTCCACTGCCGATTGTCCGGCATCGACAATCTCCCAGTCAATAACGACACCGGCCGCTGCCAGTACCTTTCTTGTCGCCGAAGTAACCTCCGGTCCGATGCCATCTCCAGGGATCAGACTGATCGTATATTTTTTTAGTTGCCGCCATTTATTACCTCTTCATCAAGTTCTGCACAGACAGATCACGTTTATCCCGACCTGTCCATTTACCGTCAGTTTAGTCAGTCTCTCACAGGCCTTAATATAATGAGACTTCTGAAAAATGTAAAATCTGGATAAAAAGTCATTCTGATACTTATATAAAATCAAAGATTTAACTCCCCTTCAAAGCGAGAGGCAAATGCCAGCTTAACCATAGCCTATATTTATCACGCAAAATACCGAGATCCGACACTGATGCACGCGGGATGCCAATCACCTCACCCATTACTGGTTGAAACTTTGCCGCAAATCCATTAATCTTGTCAGAATGTGTGGAACTGATGATGGCAAATATCCATGAATGATAAAAACTATCTTAAATATACAAAATTCTCTACAGATCAGTGTCATTTTCGTGCTGATATTCCTGACACTTTTCTTTTATATTTTCCCGCGTTTTGAAGAACATGCAAATTAATCCCGCCTATCATCCCGCCATCGAAATTATCTCTATCCCCCCTACAACAACAATCCTCAGACGCCCGCCGCCCGCCCAGACCCGTTATTCCTTTTAGCGAAGACGAAACGGAAATACTTAGTCCGGTATCGGATGAGTCTGAAACGGCCGCAAAAGACGATTGGCGGACGGAAACTTAATTTTTATCCGGATTACCGGAAGGATTCCGGCCAAGACAACTTCTAGAAGTCGTACCGGAAAAAGTAAGTGAACAATTTAAAGGCGAAGTCATTCTTGCCTTAAAATCGGAAAAACCGGAATGGTCGCGGAACTACGTGTGCTTCAGAATACAACCGGAACAGAAGAGTGTGAACGGCAGGCTGTCAAAGCCGCAAGGCTTCCATTTGGGAACCGGCAGTCATTGACGGACGGCCGGTGATTTACTGGATTGAAAAACGTATCAGTTTAATATAATCAAAAAATTAGGCACTGGCCATTTTATGCTTTTCCTTTACATAGACGGGCAGAAATATTCTGAATGTCGTGCCCTTGCCAAGTTCACTGTCGACGGTTATCTGCCCACCATGCTCCAGAATAATCTGGTAGACGATAGATAAACCCAGCCCGGTACCGTTTGATTTCGTTGTAAAAAACGGATTATACATATTGTTAAGTGTTTCAAGATCCATCCCGATCCCGGTATCAGAAATAGTGATTTCATTATAAACATCGGAAAATAATTTTGGTATGCGCTGCCGCCGGTCAATAATTGGAGTCGTCTCTTCCGGAAGTCGGGCCCGAATTGTCAGCGTTCCACCCTCGTTCAAGGCATCAATAGCATTGATAATCAGATTAAAAAACACCTGTTCAATCTGATGGAAATCGACAAATATTTCCTTTAAATCACGTGAGTATACTTCCTTTACAATGATATTACTGAGTTTTATTTTACGGCGAAACAGTGGCAATACTTCATGGACAATATCCGGAATATTACATTTAACCGGGTTTGGACGCTGAGGCCGGGCATAGGAAAAAAAGGATTTGAGCAATTCATCGAGGCGGTTTACCTGCCGGACAATCCGGTCAATATACTCGTTTTTGCTGTCATCTTTATCCAGTTCCTCCTGGAGTGTCTGGGCCATCGCCTTTATCCCGGCCAGAGGATTTCTGATTTCATGGGCAATACCGGAAGCAAGAACCCCAAGAGAGGCCATCCGGTCCATTCTGATAATCTCTGCCTGCAGCCGTTTTGTCTGGCTGATTTCCATAAATGTCAGGGCATATGATTTTTTCCGCCTCCTTGTCCGGAATGCCATACATCGAATATCCCAGATACAAATGACTGTTTTCCGGATGCTTGACAAGCATTTCCTGTCTGAGCATTGGCGCATCTTTATTTTTCAGAGTCTGATCAATAATACGAAAAGCATCATCTCCGAGCAGCTCAGGCAGTTTTTTTCTGGTTCCTTCTCAATTGCCAGTGTCTTGCGGGCAAATTGATTGACATAGAGGTATATCATAGGTCTGATCAAAAATGATCAGACCAAAACCAATCAAATCAAGGATGCTTTGGCTATTTCACTTTCGTTTGATTGCTGCTGACCGCTGCTTCGGGCCTTTTTGCACCGGCCTGTTCCCTGTTGGGATCCCGAAGAAGGTATAGTTTTTCCATACGGAAAATAATTTTATTTCTAACGATCAGACTTACAGCAAGGTCGTTTTCGGAAAAGGTCCGGCGGTTTCTTTTATTAATGAGAACCAGAGCGCCGCGGGTTTTTTGCAATACCGTAAGCGGAACAAAAAGCAGGGCAAAAATTTCAAAATTTACGATATCCTCCATTGCCTGGATAAAAGTATCCAGAAGCATTTGCTCTTTGAAGATCATCGGGCTGTTCTCTTTCAATGCCCCGGCAATCTGTGAATTCTGAATTTTGAGTTCGGTCCGGTCGGAAAGGACACCTGTTTTTTCCTTATACTCCCTGAATAGCAGAATATTTTTTTCCGCCTCATAAGTTAAAAACATGGCCCGCTCTGCGGCAAAAGTAAACTCAATTTTATTAAGACGGGCCTATTTGTTGCAACCGTTTAAAGAACTCATCATCGGAATCGGCC
>CAVQJT010000029.1:0-21990 GCA_963712885.1 Calditrichia bacterium | reverse complement strand
CTCGATGCCGGCTGCGGAACCGGTTTACACAGTCTTATATTTGCAAAACTGGGATCGATGGTAACGGGCATCGATAGTTCATCAGAAATGATCGTACGAGCCAGGCAAAATGCTTCCCTTCATCGGCTTGATATCGAATTTGTCAAAGCTGATTTTATTAACTTCCCCGATGATCTGCCGGGACCGTATGACGCCATATTTTGTATGGGCAACAGTTATGTACATTTGCCCGATGCGTCGAAACGTTTGCAGGTTCTGGCGAATTTCCATCAGGTGTTAAATCCCGGCGGGATGCTCTGTCTGCAGATTTTGAATTATGATAAAATTCTGAAAGATAAGCCCGCCGTCATTTCTGAAAAAAAACGGGCCCCCTACCATTTCATCCGCAGATATGGGTACCTGAAGCAGAAGATTATCTTCACGCTGGAGATCAGGGGGCTGCCGGAACCTTTCTTGTTGGAACAAGATATTTTCCCGGTAAAATCTGCCGACCTTCTTTCGCTCGCATCTGAATCCGGATTTAATCTAATTCCATCCCACCCGCTCCTCTAACCTTGTAAACTGTATGATCCGGAATTATCTCCAAATATTTGTGCATGGTTTAGAAAAGGGGATGAATTAGGGATTAGGGATTAAATATATATAAAAAATATAGCTTAACAAATATTTTACTTTACTGCAAAATTGTTCGCTTGGTACTTTTTGTCTTGCATCTTGTACCTTGCGCCTTGTGCCTCGTGTCTTTTGCCAACTGCCGATATTCAGACCTTGACTTTTCGATTGCATTTAGCGGAGCCGGGGATTAAATTATAATCACGATAATGAATTTCAGTGCACGGGAAGCGCGGTGTAAATCCGCCACTGCCCCGCAACTGTGATGAACGACGAAAGCCGACCAATGCCACTGTCCCGTTATAACGGGGTGGGAAGGCCAGGTGGAGTAGGATGAAATCAAAGTCAGGAGACCGGCTGAAATTCGCTGTCCATGATGCCTTCGCGGGAAGGTTGGTATAGCGTATAGCTCCACATGCCATTGGTTTCTGTCAGCCCGATCTTCCGCAGGGAGGATTGGGTTTTTTTTTGGAGAAACCGGTGGCATTCAGATATTTGATCGTTCTCTCATTCTTTCTATTTATGTTTTGCCCGGCCCGGGCGGCTCAACCCGACAGCATCGGTTTACATATTGTCGACGGCTGGGATAACCGACCCGTCGGTGGGGTGACCGTCGGTATTGATGGCGTGATATTTACTTCCGATGCACAGGGTCTGATCAGAATTAAAATTATCGATACACGCCAACCCCTTCATCTGGAAAAGACCGGTTATTATCCGCTTAATCTGGATTCCGGGACCGTTCACCCCAACCAGATCATCAGGCTTTTTCCAATAATGGATAGCGACACAATCGAAGTGGCCGGATCGCGACTGGGATTTTCCGAATTGGAGATCGCTTCGCAGACACAACGTATTGAATCACGATCCTTCGATTATAACAGCAGTTTGGGGGATCTACTGGCACCGCAGAATGGTGTCTTTCTCAAGGCATACGGGGGCTCGGAAAGTACACAAAGCATTTCAATGCGCGGCCTGGGTGCAGAGCAGACTCTGATTTTACTGGATGGGATTCCGATAAACAGCGGTCAAACAGGCGTGGTGGATCTACAACGGTATCGTCCATCGTTTTTTGATGAGTTGGAGATATACCGGGGTGGCTTTTCGACCATGGCCGGAAGCGGGGCGATCGGCGGCATGATCAATATGTCTTCAAAGATCCAACCGGATGGCATTGCCGTCGGTTATGAACGGCGATCGCACGATCAGGAGCAGATCGAGGCGGCATTAAATACCCATATCGGGATCGCCCGTCATAATATACGTTTTGGATCCGACCGGGGTCCGAATCACTACATTTTTAAACTCGATGATCAGGTCGGCACACGGGAGAACAGTGATTACCGATATGACAATTTTAGCTATCTTGGAAATCTAAGATTTACTCCCAGCCAGCAAATTGATCTCCGTTATTATTATGGCAAATATGACAACGGTTCACCGCGGGCGCTGTCAACCGCTGATGGTTTTCAGGGCCAGGCCCGGATGAAGGAAGAAAACTGGATTGCACAGGCCGCATGGGAACAGCGATGGGGCCATGATCTATCGGCCACGGCGCAGCTGTATCTGCACCGAAACTGGTTCGATTACCGGGACCCAGACATTTCTGTTTCCAGTCATCATTTTAATCAGGATCTTGGCGGCATATTTAAACTGACCGGTCGTTTATCCTCTGTGATCTGGTTGTATACCGGATTGGATCTCGGAATGACCGAAGTCCGCAGTTCCGAAACCGGTAGCCATACCCGGCGGCGATTTGCGGTGTATGGATTGGGAAACTGGTTGCTATGGCAGGCAAAAAATATGGATGCTACGGTAAATCTGGCTTTACGTGAGGAAATATATTCAGATTTTGGTGCTATTTTTCTTCCGCGTGGTGGCGTGGATATCCGTCTGTCTGACTGGCAGGTTTATTTGTCTCTTGGCATAAATTTCCGGGCACCCACTTTAAATGAATTATACTGGCAACCGGGTGGCAATGCAAATTTAGAGCCGGAGAAGTCGTCCGGTTTTGAAACAGGATTACGTTATAATTTCCAATTTTATGGCGATGGGCAGCTCTCAGCTGGTTATTATGATATCCGGGTAAACCAGATGATCAAATGGTATCCGGGTGAAGATGCCATCTGGTTTGCTCAGAATATTGATAAGGTACGCTCCCATGGTTTGGAAATTATGGCTTCACTGGGATCGTTCCTCAATTTTGTTTCTGCATCTTTGCATTACAAGTATGGTCTGGCGGTGAAAGAAAGTTCAGGGGCGTTGAATGATCCGACCATCGGCAACCGTTTGCCTTATATTCCGGGTACAGAATTCAGTGGAAAGTTAACTTTTGAATACCGATCGATTACCGCGGGTGCTGAAATTAATTATATCGGTTACAGGTATAATACGCTGGCTAATGATCCCGGTCAATTCCTGCCGGAGGTGTGGATTTCAAATCCTTTTGCCGGGTATTCATTTTCAGCATGGAACTGGACTTGTACCGTATTTGGTCGCGTAAACAATCTGGCAAAAACCGGTTATCAGTTGATCACAGGATATCCGTTGCCTGTGCAAACCTGGATTTTCGGTTTTAAATTTGATCTGGCACAAAATATATTTGAATAAAGGAAATTAAGTGAGCAAAATCGGTTTATTCCTAATCGGTCGTTGGTTCATCCTCTTTTTGGTATTCGTAATATCCTGTGAGAAAAATCCCACCGCTGTAGAGGGTGAAAAAATCATGCGCGAAGTATACCGCGGGGCGATCATTGTCAATGAAGGGCATTTTCAGCAGGGTGATGCAAGCCTTTCATATTTTGACAGTGATTCACAGAAAATATTCAGCGATGTCTTTAAACAGGCCAATGGGGAAGATCTGGGTGATGTGGCCAACAGTATTTATATTCGAGATTCGCTGGCCTATTTGGTCATAAATAACTCGGATAAAATAGAGGTTGTAAACACCACGTCCTTCAAACGGCATCAAAAAATCAACCTCCCGGCTGGTACCAGTCCGAGATATCTCACGTTTTCCGGTGCACATGAAATTCTGGTAACCAGTCTGTATTCCGGCAAAGTCCTCATAATTGATTTGCTGGCTAACATCGTAACCGGAGAAATTCCCGTGGGTAACAATCCCGAAGAGGTGTTGACGGTGAATGAGAAGGTTTTTGTCGCAAATTCGGGTTTTGGGGTGGGTCATACGGTTTCGGTGATTGGATTGCCGGGAAAGAATTGCATGCTGACATCGGCGTTGGAGATAATCCGCGTTTTTTGCGACCGGATGAATCCGGTCGGATTCATGTATTGTGCAGCGGGGGATATAATGATTGGGCAGATCCCGCAGATGATACCCCCGGAGGCATCTGGGTCATTGATCCGTTGACCGAAATGATTGTAGATTCCCTGGTGCTCCCGGCCGGAAAGCATCCCGGGAAATTCGAAATTGGTGCAAATAAAACGGGGTATATCGTTGTTGACAATCGGGTGGTAACATACGATACACATTCCCTAAAGGTTATCGAGGAAAGTCTTATCAGCTCGGTCCCGATAACACCCTATGCCCTTCGGTACAGTATACATGAAAATATGTTGTATATTCTTGACGCGGTCGATTATATCAATCCCGGTAAATTATGGATTTATGATCCTGCGGGGGGAGCATTGAGCGGTCCTTTTTATACGGGTGCAATCCCGGGAGACCTTGCTTTTATTTTTAAAGAGGAGAGCGAATGAGATCTCTGTTAAAATCAGGGATAACAATTGGATTAATTGTTTTTTTCTGGACATGTCAGACAAATACTGAGGTAAACGAAGGATCCTTGCGGATTATCTCCCTCTCACCGCATATAACAGAAATTATCTATGCCCTGCAAGCCGATACCCTTCTTGTTGCCGTAACGGATTTTTGTCGCTACCCGCCCGCAGCACAGTACAAAGAACATATTGGTGGACTGGTTGATCCGAACATCGAAAAAATGCTTTCTCTAAAACCAACCCATCTGTTCGGGGTTCCTGCGCATAACGAATTGAATAATAAAATAAGGGAATTTGGGCTGCGGGTTCATATGTACCCGAATGAAACCTGGCAGGATCTACTGGCAACAATCGATAGTATTTCCCAACAAATAGGTTATGCCGGCAGAGGGCAGGACCTCATCCTTAAGATGAAGGCATCACTGGATTCAGTAAAGTTGAGAGCAGATATCAGAAAACCGGAGGTGTTGCTTCTGATCGGACATGAGAAGGGCAGTCTTCGAAATGCTACCGTTGCCGGCCCGAATACATTCATCGATGAAATGCTGAATATTGCAGGCGGAAAGAATATATACGATGATCTGGAGATGCGTTACGGTACGGTCAATATCGAGTCGATGCTTGCACGTCAGCCGGAACTGATCATCGACCTCCAAATGGGTGATGAGCGAAAAACTGAGCGACTCAATATGGATGAAACATGGACAGCATTAGGAAATACGCCGGCTTTAAAGCATAAAAATATATACAGTATCGCCGGGAACCACACGTTGATCCCCGGCCCACGCATGTTGTGGCTTGCGGAAGATTTCCGGGCGGTAATTGATTCTGTTGGAATTAGGGATTAGGGATTAGGAATTAGGAATTAGGGATTAGGAATTAGGAATTAGGAATTAGGAATTAGGAATTAGGAATTAGGAATCAGAATAGGAATTAGGAATTAGGAATTAGGAATTAGGAATTAGGAATTAGGAATTAGGAATCAGGAATTAGGAATTAGGAATTAGGAATTAGGAATTAGGAATTAGGAATTAGAATAGGAATTAGGAATTAGGAATTAGGAATTAGGAATTAGGAATTAGGAATTAGGAATTAGGATAATATAACCTTATAATTTACATGATGTTGCATAATAAATCAACCAGTCCTACATTCCGGCCTACTGCCTACTGCCTACTGCCTACTGCCTACTGCCTAATGCTTGCCCGCCGAAGGCGCGGCCTACTTCTTCATTCTTAATATTTTACAGCAACTCGGAGATGTAATTGGAAGAAATACTGCAAATTGATCGATTGAATTTTTCCTATGGTGTGAAACCGGTTTTACAGGATATTTCGATCTCTTTCGGCGCATCGGAATTTATTGGTATCATCGGACCAAATGGCGCGGGTAAATCAACTTTGATAAAACATATGGCTGGCGTTTTATTGTGCCGTGAGGACCGTGTTTTGATTGAACAGATACCGTTGAACAGGATTGCACGGCGGACGCTTGCACGAACCATTGCCTATCTTCCACAAGAGGTTGAATTCGTTTTTTCCTTTACTGTCGATGAGGTCTTACGCATGGGACGATATCCGCATACACAGGGTATTCGTATTTATAGTCAAAGGGATGAGGATGTGATTGATCAGGTTAGCCATATGATGCATGTGGATGAGTTCCGGATGCGCGGTTTTTCTGATTTGAGTGGTGGAGAGAAACAACGGGTGCTTATCGCAAGCGCTCTTGCCCAGGAGCCAAAACTGATCCTGCTTGATGAACCCACATCCGCACTGGATCTACATCATCAACTGGGTATCTATAAGATCCTCAGATCACAACAACAATCAAACGGACTAACCATTGTTGTGGTGACCCATGATATTAATCTTGCCGCCCAGTTCTGCACGCGTATGATTTTGATGGACCGGGGCAAAATTATCGGAGACGGACCACCTGATCAGGTATTAAAGTTCCAGACACTACAGGATGTTTTTGGTGTAAAAGTTTATATTGACATCAATCCGATGACCAATAGCCTGTATTTACTCCCTTACGGATGATCGGAAATATGACAGCTATAAAAACATTGCTGTTGGTTCTGGTGATCGTGCTGACCCTGATCGTCACGCCATTTATCGGAGGAATCCAGGTTGGGTTGCCGGATATTTTTTCCAGTGGCATAGGTCAACAGATCATCACAGAATTGCGCATGCCCCGTGTTGTATTTGCCTTTTTAGTAGGATTTTCGCTCGCGCTGATTGGGGCGGCATTTCAGGCGCTTTTGCGGAATGATCTTGCCACTCCATATACGCTGGGAATTTCATCCGGGGGGTCGCTGGGTGCAGTTCTGGCAATAAAATCCGGCTTTTTACTGCAATGGATCGGATTTTCCGCGATTGTCATTTTTTCGGTCACCGGCAGTTTGCTTACCATCCTGATTATTTATGTAATTGCCCGAAGCCGCCATGGCTTATCACCCCTAACCCTGGTCTTAACAGGTGTAACCATCAGTCTCTTGTTTTCCTCATTGATCCTGTTTATTCATTATCTGGCCGATTTTACCGAAACGTATAGAATGATTCGTTGGCTGATGGGAGGATTACAGATAACCGGCTGGCAGTTTCCGATCACCCTGCTTCCGGTCACAGCTGCAACCTTTGTATATTTTTACCGGCATGCACATGCCATAAATATTCTCAGCACCGGGCACGAAATGGCTATGAGCAAAGGGGTTGACGTACTGCGTTTACAGAAAAGAATTTTTTTCGGAGGGTCGGTTCTTGTTGGTGTTGTGGTGGCTTTTGCGGGGCCGATCGGATTTATCGGTTTGATCATTCCGCATCTGATCAGGCTGCTGATAGGGCCGGATCACAGAGTACTATTACCCGTGGGCGCGGTGGTTGGTGGCATCTTTCTGGTATGGTGCGACACCCTTGCGCGTACGATAATTGCGCCTGCAGAACTTCCGGTCGGTATTATCACGGCCATGATCGGCGGACCGTTTTTTATCTGGCTGTTGCTGAAACATACAAGACGGCGGGCGGTGTAAAAGGAATGACACAAAATCACACCTGCGGTCCCAGTGCAAGCGGAAACCTATTTGTAGCTAAATATATACTGGTCACCACTATTCATTAAATAAATGGTATTCCTTGCTGCCTGAAGAAGTTTTTATCATAATTCCAGATATAAATAACGATAACTTGATGGCAGAAAAAGTGATTTTTACAAACATAAATTCATACATGTTTTTACCAATGTAAATCGAGTCAAACCATTGCAGATAAAAATTATTTATTTTCAATTTAATATTAAAAAGTCTTGGCACTTCTTTGATCAATAACTTTTCGGAAGTAAATTTTCCCTTGAAATTTTATTTAGCCCGATTAGATAAAATAACCAAAATGAAACACCTGTTTCTGAATTATATTATATATGTCTGCCTCACATTCACATGTTTCATAGCGACCAGTTGCAGCACCATACGATCCTCCCGAGTCTGGGGAGATGACGCCACTGTTTCACCCGCTATGCACAGGATTGGAAATTCTGCATCTGAAGCAGCACTCCAGCCTGAAACCTGGGCACCATTAGCTACTGCAGTACTGCTGGCCATAACCGGTGCGGATAACAAAATCCAGGAATGGGCGTACAAAAACACACCTGTTTTTGGCAGTGTAACCAATGCAAGAAATTTCAGTGATTATCTTTTGAGTGCTTCAGAATGGATCTATATTACATCAGTAGTCATTACACCAAGTGGAGAAGAGATACCAACCTGGTTACTCAATAAATCCAAAGGGCTTGCTGTGGGTGTTTCCGCAATACTGTCAACGCAAATAGTGACTTCCGGACTAAAGTCCCTTACCGGAAGAGAACGACCGGATGGCTCCAATAGAAGAAGTTTCCCATCCGGTCATACATCTGCTGTGGCTGTCAATACCATGCTATCCAACCGGAATATAGAATACCTGCAATTGAATCCATATGTCGATGGATCGTTGAAAGTTGCCTTGAATACCCTTACTTTGGCAACTGGCTGGGCCCGTGTTGAAGGAAATTTACATTATCCAACGGATATTCTGTTTGGTGCGGCTTTGGGAAATTTTCTCGGTGCATTTATAAATGACTCATTCTTGGGTAGATACTCAAATGATATTAAATTTACCACTATATTCAGTGCACATAGTACCTACCTGAACCTGTATATCAGATTCTGATTATTTCGAAATATTATCAAATAAACTTAATACTAAAAAAAGCAATGGTGATCCACATGAAATATTCTGTGATATTGTCGATAATTGCTTTATATCTCTCCAGCAATTTAGCCTTTGGCAAAAGAAAAGATTGAATTTTCCGGTTATGGTGCTGCAGGCTATTTGTTTATTGATCGTAATCCATTAACAGACGCGAACCAGCCGACCTATTACATCGGTAAGTTACAGGCGGATATTGAACTAAATGATGAGATTGAAGCCCAGTTGGACCTGCGTGGGAATTCTGCGACCAATAATATTACATTCCGCGAGTTTTCGGCGAAATTCAAATATATGGATTATATACATTTTAAAATGGGCAATATAAAAAGACCATTTGGCCATGAATATATGATCAATCGGGAAGATTTGCATGCTGTTGACCGAAGCGTGGTCCAGAACAATATATCGCTCATGGGATATAGTGTACGCTCAGTGAGCGTCATGGCCTATTATAATTATTCAAAAAAACGTCCTGATTTTCCGTATACTTATGCCTTATCATTTTTTAAAGACAATTCTCTGGGTTCCGGTGCCGGATTGCGTGGACTGTATCATATCAATGAACTGAGTTTTGGATTTAACTATCTGTTTCAAAATATAAGCGGCAACTACCCGGTCTCAGCACATGGCATTGGATTAGAAGGTGTTTACTCAGGAAAAAACAGCAGCATAAGCACCGAATTCGTCTATGTCCGGGATCCGTTACGCAGCAGAGAGATCATTGCTGCAAATGAGGCCCGTGCAAAGGAGGGGCTGCCGCCGTCAGATCAAAGCGAACAGGTCTATAGCTCAGGAGTCGTTATAACTGGCTCTCTCTCATTTGATACAGATGCCCGGGTAATCAAAAAAATAGAACCATTAATATTGTTCAGCTTATTTATTCCGAACAGTCGGCAGGTTAATGATCATTCTTTGCAGTGTCTGGCAGGGGTAAATTTTTACTTTACAAAAAAAGTTCGTATTAGGTTAAATGCAGATTTACGTTTAACAAAAAGCGAATATGATGAATCGGGAAAATATGCGACAAATGAATCGCGCGCTATACTTGAACTACAGGTACGCTTTTGAAACAATTTAATATCATGAAAATTATGGCTAAAATTAGCAATCTAACGGTCTTAATTTTGTTTTTTACTGTTTCTGCCTGTGATGATTCGGTTTTGTATAACGGCTCGGAATTACTTTCAGAAATGCCTGTTATGGAAGTCTTTGTTGATGATGATGAATATTATAATTTGTTGCAAAACAAGACGACCAATACGGAAGCACCGGCAAAAATAATCTATAAGGGTAAAACAAGCACAGGATTTATCCGATCCAGCGGTGGTGGCTCCCGATTGCATCCCCGTTGGTCATACCTGGTTGACCTAAATAATAATTTTAAAGTGGAGGAACTGAATACATTTTCACTCAGCTCACAATCACTTGATCCAACCATGATTCATACTTCCATAGTATCCCGATTATACGCGTTTCGTGGCATCCCGGTCTTTCGTAATAAACATGTGTTTTTAAAAATAAATAATCAGGATAATGGCTTATATCTGATCATTGAAAGAATTGATGAAGAATTTTTCTGGATCAGAAATATTCCCACCTATGAGATCTACAAAGCGGTATTGGGCGCTGATTTATCCTTTGATTCACAGGATCATCCACGTTTTACCTATGAAAAAAAAGTGCCGGAAGATAATAACTATGCACATCTTTTTAATTACATCAACGCCATCGATACCTGCAGTATCGCTAATATTGAAAAATGTCTGGGCAAATACATGGATATAGATAACTATATTCAATATCATGCGATTTCATCAATTATCAACAATACCGATGCTTTTAAAAATAATTATTACCTGCATCGAAGCACAGCAACCGCACCATATACGTTTTTTCCCTGGGATTTTGACCGGTCTTTCGATCCTGTACATGATATAGGTTCTGGCGGAGAGAATACCATATTTAACAAGTTGAGTCAAAATCAGCGTATCAAAGAAAAATATGTGCTTGAACTACAATTTAATCTGGATCATTATTTCCGGGAGGATATCATTTTCCCAATTATTGATTCAACCGCGATGCATATAAAGCAGGCATATAACCTGGATCCATTTCTGGGAGGAGGAGGCTATAATCTTGATTTCCAGGTGAACGAACTAAAAAAATTTATTTCCAATCGGATTGAGTTCTTTAGAGGAAATATTAATAATTTTTAGAGATTTTCATTTGAATTGCGGGACATATTGGCAACCAAAGTCCCATTCTGGTAGTCAAATGGGTTTGTGCTCATAGCGACCTTCCCGCCGGCAGGAGGAGGTCGTAAGGATAACCTGTTTGCTGAAATTTTCGTCAAGAGAACAATAATTAAACGGTTTGGATGGAAATGTATCTTTCCAAGGCGCCCCTATTTTTGTAGCCTGCATATCACTGAGTTTAAAATGGTTTGCCGGTTCCTGAAATATACAATATTCGTATGGTTTTGAAGACATCTACTTAATTATTATTATCTTTCCCGGGATCTTAAAAGAATATTGAGGCATTTGTTATTATTGACAATAAGAGGTATTATGAACAGATCAATAAACTGGTAGGTGTAAATGTGATAATGGGCAGGGTATAGGAATCTTAGACAAATGTGAGATAATCAAACATAAAACAAGTACACAAGGAAGCCATCAGAACCAAAATAAGGAATATATAAAAAATGTTTGTATTTAACCAAAGCGTCTCTTAATATTTATATTCCGAAAGGTTTTGACGACTTAAGATTCAAATTTTATTAAGTATTTATAATTGTGAAACAAAAAAAGAAAAAACTCACTCAACTTCTCGAGCAGCTTGAGCTGATTAAAAAACAGGCAAAGAAATTCGAGAAAAAATATGATAAAGAGACTCCAAAAAGTTCATCCGTTAAATCTCAAAAGTGCAAAAAATCTTATTCACTACCTTGCTCTCCGAAATCAAGATATACGAGAATTACAGGATTCACTATGGCAACTTGGTATTTCCAGATTAGGTAGAGCAGAAAGCCATGTTATGGCAAGCATAATTTCTGTTCAGAATATTTTAAAAGGAATTTTAAATGAGTTGCCCGTTGACAGCAAAAAACCGGAAATTAATTTTAAGGAAGGTAGAAAAATATCAAAGGCGAATACCACTGCCCTGCTCGGTAAGAAATTAAAGGGAAGCAAAGTAAGAATTATGGTTACGCTTCCGACCGAAGCAGCGGATGATTACAAGTTGGTTAAAAATCTTTTTAAAGCTGGAATGAACAGTGCGAGAATAAACTGTGCACACGATGATCCGCAGGTTTGGGGAAGGATAATTAAAAATATCGAGAAAGCAAAAAAACAAACCGGTAGAAATTGCAGGATCTGTATGGATCTCGGGGGGCCAAAACTGAGAACAGGTGCAATGCGGCAGGGTCCTAGAGTTGTTCATCTAACTCCGGAAAGAGATCTGCTTGGCAAAGTTACTTCGCCAGCTGAAGCGTGGCTTGTCCCTGAGGGAATAATTCCTGAAAATGGTGATGAAGTTCTTATTCCGATGCCGGTAGGATTTTTAAATTTACTTAAACCTAAAGATGAAATTCTTTTTACAGATTCAAGGGGGAAAAATAAAAAGCTGATCGTCGATAAAAAATTTACGGGCAAAAGATTATGCCGCTGCTTTGAATCAGCCTATATTAAAACGGGCACGAAGTTTAAATTAAAGAATAAACGGAAATCTGATCAAACCACCACACGGGTTGGGGAAATCATTCCACTTGAAGAATCCATCATTGTAAAAGTTGGCGATAAATTAATCATTCACAAAGATCCTGCTCAGGGGGAGCCCGCTGAATTCAATCCGGAAGGCAAATTGATCAAACCTGCGCACATATCCTGCACACTTACTGAAATTTTTAAGGATATAAAAACGGGTGAACCTATGGTTCTCGATGATGGAAAAATTGAAGGCATGATTAAAGATATTAATGAAGACAAAATTGAAATTGAAATAACTTACGCAAAAGAAACAGGTTCAAAGCTCAGGGCGGATAAAGGAATCAATCTTCCTGAAAGCAATCTTTCTTTAAAGGGATTGACTGAAAAGGATAAAGAAGACTTGAAATTTGTTGCTAAATATGCGGATGTTGCTAATTACTCTTTCGTAAACTCACCTGAGGATGTAAAAGATCTCTTAAAAGAGCTTAAAAATTTAGCCGCAGAGCATCTCGGAATTATTTTGAAAATTGAAACCAGAAAAGCATTTGAAAATCTCCCTTCAATATTGTTGACTGCTTTGGAGCATTATCCGGTTGGAGGAATGATCGCCCGGGGTGATCTGGCAATTGAATGCGGCTGGAATGAACTGGCAAGGATACAGGAAGAGATACTATGGATTTGTGCAGCGGCCCACATCCCAATAGTGTGGGCGACGCAGGTTCTTGAAACAATGGCAAAAAAAGGCAGACCTTCCCGCGCAGAGATTACTGATGCGGCGCTCGCCGAACAGGCTGAATGTGTTATGCTCAATAAAGGTCCTTTCATATTTGAGGCGATTCAAATTCTTGATGTAATTATAAGTTCGATGGAGGATTATCATGATAAGAAAGACTCCAATGCTTCCTCCATTAAAAATCAAGATGGCTAAGGACAGTAAAGATGCTATTGAAAAAATGGATCATACATAAGAACAGGCAGGATGATCATAGGAAAAGAGGAGAATATTTTCGATCAGCATCTCAGGATTGCAGTATTAGATGGTGAGAGATTGTGATCTGATCTTACCGGAAAATTTCCCATTATTAAATAGTATCGTATAAAACCCCGCAAGTTTATTTTGTGACGCGATTAACAAAATGACTCAGGGATAAAATATTTTAGGCTCATTCCGGACACTTATCAAATTCATAGAGTTCACCTTGCGGATCTTCGGTAAACCATAACCGGCATTTGTCTTCGGAGGATATAAATTTGATGGTCACTTTCCGGTAACTTATGGGATATGTCTTGACCATATTGCGGGCAGCATTGAGCAGCCGTTCATTATCGATTTCACTTTTTACTAACACAGCGAGTTCGATTTCATCGGGATTTAAATCGTTGACCGTTTCCAGACGCCCGAAAGGAATAACCGGAATCGGTGTTTCCGGATTTGGTTTGCCGTTCTGATCGAAAGTGATATATTCTTTATCACTGCCTGGTTTTAGTACACGTACGGCAACATCTCCCCGGTAAACCTGTCGTTGATACGCAGTAATAATCTCGCGTGCCCGGGTTTCAACTATATCTGCAGATGTATACATTCCGGGAGGCAGAGATAGATATACCCTGGCGTGTTGCAGTTTTTTGTCAAACAAAAGGTCGATATCCTGTTCTTCTTTCAATTTGTCTGCAAAAATGACTGCCTTCCGGAAAATACTCACATTTTTTGGTGCCAGCAGATCAGATCTTACCCAACCGGCCGCTCCGGATGTGGTTTCGATATTATACCAGCCGTTATCGTTAATACGCACAATTACGGAATCGCCGTCGGCAAGCTCACCGACTTTTTCAGACCGGGCGGAATTTTCCTGACGTATATTAATATTTGGTTTGATCACCCAGAGATAATAATCCGAAGGGGGAAGAACCATATCCGTCTCTTCGACGGGGGATTCCAGTTCTTTTTTGGCCGCGCAGCCAATCAAAGTGAGTAAGATCACCAGCCCGGCCAGGTTATACAAAATATTTCTCATTCCAGTCCTTTTCCATACAATACTTTGGCCCAGACCCGGTATCCCCTTTGGTTAAGATGTAATCCATCCGTGGTCAGCTCCTGGCGGAGATACCCGGACTTATCGGCAAAAAGGGGATATAAGTTGATCCAATTAAATCCAAATGAGCCGGCCATTTTTTGAACCCGGTCATTTAGCCTTACAATTTTTTCTTTCGGACAATTGCTCCAGGCTGTACTTGTTGGCAGAATCGATTGAATGAATACGGCAGTCTCCGGCAAGGATGATTTCAGTGTGTCCATCAGGTGTTGATAATTATCCAGGATGACACTATCCGGATCACCGGCGCCGATATCATTTATACCGATTTTTAGAAATAACCGGCCTGGCTTTAACCGAATCACCGAAGTTTCAAGGCGTTCCAGTAGGCCGTCAATATGATCACCCATGATACCCCGGTTCACCGGTCGTATCACCGGGAAAAATCGTTCCAGATCAAAGCCTTCTGTTATTGAGTTACCCAAAAAGATCGTCTTTCCGGGGGGTATGTTGTCCAGTTCCCTGATAAACAGTTGATTCCGCTCATGCCAGTGCTCTGTGCGTTCATGTTGTGCATATAGGGATGAAACAGTAAATATCACGATCATTGTCCATACAAAATGTGATGTATTCATTTCAATGGTTCCATGATTAAATGACTGAACCCATTGGTGAAATTTGTTTCAGCGGGGACTTTGCTATGATCAAGGATGGATGCCGGATTTCATTTCATGGATAAACGATTAGAGATCGCCATTTCATCCTCGGCTTCCTGGATCATACCTTTCTGGACATAAAGTCGTGAGAGGACGGTATGTGCCAGCGCATCGTCAGGGTTTATTTCAATCAGCCTCCGGGCATATTGAATCGCCCGATCGATTTCACCTTTTTTATTGTATACCTCTGCTAGTGCATTTAAAGCGAGGTCAAATTCCGGGTCAAGCCCGAGGGATTTTTCAAAGAATTCGATGGCATTTTCATACTCACCGGCAGCATAATGCTTAAAGCCTTGATTCAATAATTCATTTTTGGTCATGACGGTTCACGCTGTAATGGTATAAAATTAGATTTCATATGATCAGGAGAAAAGATCAATAATATCGTTTTTGGTTAGTGTTTTGAACAGTCCGGATTCGGTAGTAATGATTTGTTTAACCAATTCTTTCTTTTGCTGTTGTAATTGCAGGATTTTCTCTTCAACCGAATCTTTGGTAATCAATTTATACGTAAACACCTTTTTTGTCTGTCCGATACGATGTGCCCGGTCACTGGCCTGCATTTCAACAGCCGGATTCCACCAGGGATCATAATGAATAACGTAATCTGCCGCGGTGAGATTAAGACCGAGACCACCCGCCTTGAGGCTGATCAGAAAGATGCGGATAGCATCATCGTTCTGAAATTTGTTAACGGCGGCTTCACGATCTTTGGTCTGTCCGTCAAGATAGGCATAATCGATGGCTTCCTGGTCAAGATATTCGCGCATGATGGTCAGCATCTTTACGAATTGCGAAAATACCAGGACCTTATGATTCTCAGAAATAATTTCTTCGATCATGAGCTTCAAGGCCTCATATTTGCCCGATTCATCCGCAAAACTCTTATCAATAAGACCCGGATGACAGGCAACCTGGCGCAATTTGGTCAATCCCTCGAGAATACGCATGGTTGACTTATTGATCCCTTGTGATGCGATTTCCGAAATGATACTGTTTCTGTAGGCATCACGTACCTGGTCGTATATCTTCTGTTGTGCATCACTCATTGGTGAATAGGTGATGTTTTCCACTTTCGGCGGAAGTTCTTTTACGACTTCCTCTTTGGTGCGGCGGAGGATAAAAGGATAAATCAGGCGCTTAAGGGTACTGGCAACCTGGACATCCTGTTCCTTTTCAATCGGGCGCATAAAGTTATCCTTAAAAAAGGATTGTCCGCCGAGAAGACCCGGGCTGAGAAATGAAAATTGTGACCACAATTCGAGGGAATTGTTTTCCACCGGCGTACCGGTAAGTGCCAGCCGGTTCTTCGCATTCAATCCCCGCGCGGCCTGAGCTGTCTCTGATTGTGGATTTTTTATATTTTGTGATTCATCCAGAATGACATAGTGAAAAGGGATTTCTGACAGAAACGAAATATCCCGGCGCAAATGACCATAGGTGGTCAGGATAAGTGATTTTTTACGCAGTCGACGGACATCACGGGTGCGTTTTGTACCGTAATGTAGTGCGTAATCAATATCCGGGGTAAATTTTTCAATTTCACGCTGCCAGTTAAAAAGCACCGATGTGGGGGCAACAATCAGATTCGGTGTCTGATGTTTATTGATCTGTTGTTGCAGGAGAGCCAGGGTCTGAACCGTTTTACCGAGACCCATATCATCTGCCAGGCAACCACCGAAACTGAATTCGTTCAGAAAGTTTAGCCAGTTATAACCGGCACGCTGATAGTCACGTAATTCACCGTTCAGATTTTCTGGCAGCGGATAATTTTTTATATGTGTGAATTGTTCAAGTCTCCCAAGTTTTTTCTGGCTGTTATCATCAATTTGCTTACGATCTGCTTCGTCCAGTAATTTATCGACAAAAGAAAGATGGTGATCCCTGAACCGGATTGCTGAATCGGAGGATTGTCCGAATTCGATCAGGTATTGAAATTTCTGAATTAGTTTTTCCGGCAGACGGGCAATACTACCATCCTTTAAGCGTACAAATTTTTTCTCTTTCTGCAGTGCCTTTTTTAATTCCGCCAGAGTCAGCGACACACCATCAAATTCAATATCGAGATTCAGATCAAACCAGTCCACCTCGGAGGAGAGGGCCATGCTGATTTTTGGTTTTTTACGATTAACACGGAAACGTGCAAGACTTTCTTCTCCCATAACCTCAAAACCCGTTTTCACCAATGCCGGCAGGCCATCAAACAACCAATCCAGGGCCATTTCCAAATTGGCATAAAACAATCCTGGTGTATCTTCAATGATATTACTGGAGACTATCTGATCACGAATTTCCTCTTCGGCTTCCCGCTGCCGTCGGACCCGAATAATCTGATTTTTCTTTTTATCATAATGCAGAAACTGTTCGGTAGGCTGATTAAAAGATACTTCCACATTCTCATAAAGCATCGAAAGAGACACGACCAGCTGATCGTCCATCTCCTCCAGATATATACGCTTTCCGGTGACTTGGTTCAGTTCCTGGACATCGATTCCTTCCGGAAATTCCAGATAGGGGAAAATCGGAAGTTTGGCCAGATAATCGGAAATAAATATATTATATTCGTCTTTCGAAAGAGATACTTTTAATCCTTCAGCGATAAAGGATTTCAGATATGAGTAATAAAAAGGAAACGGGCAGGTATTCAGTTCACCATCCTGATAAAACCAGATAGGACGGGTAGTGAGTATTTTTATATTCTCATCAACTTTGATCTCTTCCTCATCCCGGACAAAGTAGGGCTGGAAATGATAATGGTTATTGGGTTCTTCAAGACGAAAGACCAACCGCCAGGGTTTGCGTCCAAACCGGATCCGATGACCGATTGAACCATCCTCATTTTTTAGATGGATTTCACTGTTACGAAGAAGATTGAATATTTCACCGGCATCCAATCCAAATTTGAGATAAGAGGCTTCCAGTTTGCCACGGTAATAGGTTGAAGATTGCTGGGACTGCAGGCGTTCGAGGTAGGAAATTGCAATCAGATCACTGGATGTATTAAATACATTTTGCTTGGACAATTCATTAAAAGAGGGTTCCTGAATGCGACCATAGGTCCCGTCTTTTTTCATATATACTTTAATCGGTTTCAGATTCCAGTAGTTTTCCAGTATATGGATGATATAGACCAGATTCCAACGTACCTCCTGAGAGAAATCAGTATTAACCCTTTGAATTGCGATCTGTTTTTCAAAATATTCCCGCCAGTTTCCGGTCGTTTCAAGATCATCTTCGCGGACGTGATCTTCGATGATGGCCAGGGCCGCGGCAACGGCATGTTTGCATACATAATTATAAGAGCAGGTACAGACCGCTTCGAAAAACCGGTCATCAGAGTCGATTCTTACCACATAGGGATGACTGCCATGAACGATTGCGACAACGGAGGAATGATCCCAGTTGGAAATTTTAACTTTTCCATCTTTATAATAATCCAGGCCCTGTTTGAAAATAATTTCAGGAACTTTCTCACGAAGTTCTTTAATATTGATACTGATCAAAAAGATCCCTCACATCAAAAAAACCATGGTAATCTATAAATATAGTTATAATAAAACTCGTGTACAACTCGATTTTGGACATTTTATTCAAAATCACGATCTGTACTATAACGACAATTTTTCAGGAATTCATACCCACCGATAAAATTAAATTCTGGATTTGAAGGCGGTTGTATTTTTTATATCATCCTCCTATATTCTGCCGCATATATGCAGCATAAGAATCTTATAAAAGCTTTACAATCGGATTTATTCCCTTGCTGGTTTTCGTCCTGGCCGATGAACTGTTTGGTACGGAAATCGGTCTTGTAGTTGCCGTAGGGGTGGGAATTACAGAATTTGGTTACCAATACCTCAGATATCGTCAGATTGAAAAATTTGTTCTTTTTGATACCGGTCTGATTGTTTTTTTAGGCCTTATCTCTATTTCGCTGCATGATGACATATATTTCAAATTAAAACCGGCATTTATCGAAAGTATACTGCTTATACTGCTTGGAATTCATGCGTTTTCCAAAAAACCGATTCTTCTCATGCTGGGGAGACGTTATCTCAAAGACATGCAGATAAATCCTGTGCAGGAAAAGCAGATACAGAAAATGAGCCGACTGCTTTTTATCGTCGTTTTTATTCATGTCGGTCTGGTCACCTATTCTGCCTATTTCATGAGCAAGGAAGCCTGGGCATTCATATCCGGTGGATTATTTTATATCATTTTCGGTCTTATTTTTCTTGGTCAGCTGATTTATGTTCGATTCCTGAGAAAACCTGCCGTTCAATTTTCGGCTCAACCAGGTGAGGAATGGTTCGATCTGGTCGATCCGGAAGGGAAGATCACCGGAAAAGCACCCCGTTCAGCGGTTCATGGCAATCCCCAATTACTTCATCCGGTCGTCCACCTGCACATCTTTAATAAGAACGGTCAGTTGTATCTTCAAAAACGTTCCCGGAGTAAAGATGTCCAACCGGGTAAATGGGATACGGCAGTCGGCGGACATGTGAATTCGGGTGAAGATATTATCTCGGCGCTAAAGCGGGAATCGGAAGAGGAACTTGGTATAAAAAAGGGTAATTTCCAGCCATTATATCGTTATGTGATGCGCAATAATTATGAAAGTGAACTGATCTATACCTATCGGCTGGTCTATAATGGCCCCTTCCGGATCAATCGTGAAGAGATCGACTTCGGCAGATTCTGGTCACTGAGTGAAATTGAACGCAATCTGGGAAAAGGAATTTTTACACCGAATTTCGAGCAGGAATTCCAGATGCTTCAGAAAATACACGGTAAAAAGTCAAAATAACAGGATCTATCCATGGTTCAAAAGATATTTATTTTTCTGTTCCTGCCAATCGTCCTCATGGCCGTCGAAATCCAGAACCCGACAAGGTTTCTCGGCGTTGATGTGGGAGCAGACCGTGCCCTGATCGGTTGGGAGGAAATCCAACGGTATTTTAATTATGTCGGCGTCTCTTCAGACAGGGTGGTGATCGAACATCTCGGAAAAACGACGCTCGGGCGTGATCTTATTATGGCGATCATCTCTGATGCACAAAATATTGGCCGTCTGACGGAAATCCGCAATAATCAGCAAACACTTGCTTTGGACCGAAATTTATCGGATACCGAGCAGGCCCGACTGATCTCCGAAACACCTGTGATCCTGTTTGTCACGTTCAATATTCATTCTACGGAAATCGGAAGTAGTCAGGCAGCGGTGGAACTTTTATATGAATTGGCTACGAATACACAATTTGCCCTTCATAATGTTTTAGTACTATTGGTACCGTCTGTCAATCCGGACGGTCAGCAGATGGTTACAGACTGGTATCGGAAATATGTTAATACCAGTTATGAAGGTGCCCCAATGCCGCAGCTCTATCACTATTATGCCGGGCATGACAACAACCGCGACTGGCATTTTTTCAACCTTCAGGAATCGCAATTACTGGCTGACGTGCTTTATCATGACTGGTATCCTGAGGTCGTCTATGATCAACATCAGATGGGCTCGAGAGGACCAAGGATATTTTTACCCCCGTATGCGGATCCGGTCAATCCTATGATTCCGCCCAGCCTGACCGCCCAGTTGAATTTCATGGGAGAAAAAGTTGTTTCGGATCTGCATAATGAAGGATTTCAAGGTATTGTTACCGGAACGATATTCAATGCTTATTTTCAAGGAACGCTTTCAAAAACACCTTTGTGGCACAATCGCATTGGCATTCTCTGTGAAATCGCAAGTGCGCGGATTGCCACACCGTTATTTTTTCCATTTGGCAGCCTGAATAGTTTCGGACCCGATCTCCCGGAGTATAAAACTCAAACCAATTTTCTCGATCCCTGGCCGGGCGGCTGGTGGCGCCTTAGGCATATTATGGACCTTGAAAAAGAAGTTTTTTATTCGATTCTGGATTTCGCATCAACCTACCATGACCGGTTAAAACAACAATTTGTCCGGTTAAATTTGGAGAATATCAAACGCGGAATGACAGAGTCTCCTTTTGGATATTTTATTCCCACAAAACAACGGGATCTGTATGTAATGCGGGAAATGTTACAAAAATTGCATCGTGCCGGGGTGAAAATTGACACACTGACCCGTGGACTGAACCAATTTGAAAAAGGGACATTTTATATCTCCTGTGCACAACCGGAGCGAAATTATATTATCGATCTTTTCCAGATTCATCATTATCCTGAACTACGTCTATATCCTGAAGGACCGCCAATCGAGCCGTATGATGTGACTACCTGGAATATGCCGCTTCAGATGGGTGTCGATGTTTTTGAAGATGTGACCGGTAATTTTCCTGATCGTGCACCGATTGAACATCAGGAAGATATTTCCTTTAAGGGTAAGCAATATGGATCCGGTAATTTTGTGCTTTTTAATCCGGGTACGAACTGGAGTGTCAGTATGGCACTAAAATTGGCTGATCAGGGAAAAGAGATTTGGCAGGCAATGGAACAGTTCCGGATCGACGGTGAAAAATTTCCGGCAGGTACTTTCATTGCCGATACAAAAGGGGAAGCGGTAGACATTTGTGCAATGTTGAATGCTAAAGTTATCGACACCTATCAATCGCCGGATCTGCCCAAAGTTAAAATATCACCTGTTGGTCGCACCAAGATTGGCTTATATCAACCGCTGTATCCGAGCATGGATGAAGGCTGGACCCGCTGGGTACTGGATCAATATGGTTTCAGTTACCGGATAATTGATACAAAGCAACTGGTAAACGATAAGTTGGATAAGAAGATTGGTGTGCTCATCATACCGAGTTTGCGCAGGGAAGTGCTGGAAAAAGGAATGAAGGCCTATTATGAAAAAGATCAAAAGATCGCTGACATCAAGATTCCGCCGGAATATACACTGGGATTAGGCAAATCCGGAATGGCGCATATTCGTACGTTTGTTAACGGTGGG
>CAVQJT010000028.1:0-7759 GCA_963712885.1 Calditrichia bacterium | reverse complement strand
GCCAAGCGCATCAGGGAAAAAGCGGATGAGAAGCGACTTGCTGCTCAGATTGAGTATATTCATAGGCATGAGGTAAAGATTCTTACCTTCTGGGATGAATCCTTCCCGCAATCACTAAAACGTATCTATGACCCGCCTGTTTTGCTCTTTTACAAAGGTGATAGCGCTGTGCTGAACACAACAGCGATTGGCATCGTCGGTACGAGAACGCCCTCAGACTATGGCAAAATGGTGACGGAGAAGTTTTGCCGCGAATTGTGCGAACAAAAATTCACGATAATCAGCGGTCTGGCACGTGGTGTGGACACGATCGCCCACCAGACCGTTCTTAAAAGGTAAGACGGTTGCCGTTCTTGGCAGCGGACTTGACATGATCTATCCGCCGGAAAATAAAAAACTGGCTCCGGAATCAGCAGGAAGGGGTGTGGTTCTAGTGAATACATGATCGGCACAATTCCCGATCCGCGAAACTTTCCTCGCCGTAACCGCATTATCAGCGGCTTAAGTCTGGGTGTGCTTGTAACCGAGGCAGGTGCAAAGAGTGGCGCCCTGATAACTGCCTATCAGGCACTAGAACAAAATCGTGAAGTTTTTGCCATTCCCGGACCGATAAATTCCAGAAAAAGTGCTGGCACAAATCTCATCATCAAACAGGGCGCGACACTGGTCCAGGAAACGGCAGGATATTCTTGCCGAAATCGAAAATCAGACTACGGAGAGGGCCTGCCTATAAAAAAACAGCCACCTGCCTTGTCCGCGTTTCGAAAGTGACTTATATGACGCTGGGAGAAGAGCCGCTTCATATTGACGCGCTTGTGCAACGCTGTCAACGGACATCACCCGAAATTCTGGCTGCTCTGCTGACGTTGGAACTACTTGGGGTGGTAAAACAGTTGTCAGGTAAGATGTTTGTCCGCATTCTCTGATGAACCGGAATAAAATTGATATAAACATCGTGAATTTCGGGAAATATACCCGAGATCGTTTCCTGTAGTTTTAGATGAAAATTTTCCCGCTGTTCTTCGGAAAAAGTCACTTTTGTCTGGATATTCAGAACCAATGAGGCAACTGTTTCATCACCGATCAGACGGATTTCGTAAAATCCCACCATCGATCATGCTCTCCGATAAATTTTTCCAGTGATCGTTTGAGTCCGGTTTGATCATTCACAAATGGTAAAACCGGATCCAGATGCACAGTTGCCTGAATTTGCAGTTCTCTCCGATCCTTGCTTCAACCTCTTCGGCAATGGTATGGGCTTCGGAAAGCCGGAGATAATTAGGAACTTCCAGATGAAAAGAAATAACTTTTTGCGCCCCGTATTCATGACTGATGATATCATGGATCGCATGAACATGATCAACCTGCAGGGCCAGGGTTTCGATCTCTTCAAATAATTCCTGAGTTGGACGGGTACCCATCAACTGAAAACTGGTTTTTCTCGTGATGTCAACGCCGATATAGATGATGAACAGACCGATTATAATTCCACCGATGCCGTCGGCCATCAGCAGTCCGGTCTGGGAGGCGATAATGGCTGCTATGACGATCAGGGATGAAAGCGCATCGGTCCGGTGGTGCCAGGCATCTGCCTCCAGACTGATCGATTGGATCTTAAGACCATAATAATTGGAAATCCGCCCTAGTATCTCTTTAATAATAATTGTCAGCAAAAGAAAAACAATAGCCAGATTACTGGGTTGGACTTCCAGCGGATCGATAATACGATCAATACCTGATTTTATCAATTCAAAACCGGTAACACCGATCAATACCGCCATCACCAGGGCACCAATCTGTTCCAGCCGGCCATGTCCAAACGGATGTTCTTCATCCGATGGTTTCTGTCCCCAGTGGAAACTGATAATCAGTATCAAAGAAGTGGCCATATCGGAAAGGGAATGAATGGCGTCCGCTATCAGCGACAGACTGCCGATGAGGATGCCGACAATCAATTTTGCGCCGCCGAGAAGAGGTTGACAATGATACTGATCCAACCCTGCGTGATGCCGTAACCTGCCCTCACTGACGGCTTCTTCACAGCGTTATAATCTTTTATAAATAATCTGGCTAAAAAATCTGATAAAACATCTTTTGACTTTCAACTGCAGGTGATGCTTTCAGACAATAATAAAAGGACCATGAACCCGGTACGAAGCCAAATTTATCCGATGATAATATTTTTTCCTCCGCGCCACCCTACGGATCCCGGCAATACCATCGACCCCGGATTGATGACACTATTAAAGCGCTGATAACGGGCGGTGATATATCTGATACAAAAATACAAAACCGCGCCTGAAAGTACCAGAATCAGCGGTGAAACATGATCTCCCCATAAATACCAGGAAAATCCGCTTCTATATCCATATTGATAAAAAGCAAGGACAGAAAATTATTTGCAGCGTGAACGATCATTGATGGGTAGGCTGAATCAGTACGCCAGGCTAAAAATCCGAGTATGACGCCGGTAATAAATATCTGGATCGCCCAATACGGATTAACATGGATAAGGGTCCATGTTATGCTGCTCAGAATGACTGCACGGTTAATATCACCCTTTTTTTCAAGCGAAATCTGCAAAAATCCGCGAAAAATCATCTCTTCTGATACGGCGGCAATAATAACAACACCAAAAAGAAGCAAGACCCAATCGGACATGGTTTCGGCCCGCATTGTTTCCAGATAGTCGATAAAAAAATCAGGCGGAGGTATAAAGATACGGATGATGCGGTCCAGTTCATCGGTGAGTATCGACAAACTCAGGCCGAGCGGGAGACTCGCACCAAAGTATATCAGCCGGTACGGCGTTCAATCTGAATACCTGGCGCAGATTGTAGTTTCGCAGGTCGGGCATAAATTAAGGGCAGAATAAGGAAAAATAGCCCACCAAAGATAAGCATCACTGTTGTATTTCCGCTTAAAACCGATTCCTTGTTTAAAAGCACGGCGACAGCAGTGATTATTATCGCAGTGCCAAAAATAATGCCAAAGGAGACGAGAATGACGATCAGGGCTTCTATCGGTTCCGGATAGTCTTTTTTTTCAAGGTCCACGCGATCCTGTCCTTCGTTTTGTCTTTAGCGGGTTCGCTGAAATAATTCAAATAAAAATATGCCGGCAGCGACCGAAATATTGAGGGACTCTACTTTACCGGCGCCCGGGATTGTCAGTTGCCGGTCGGCAAGGTCAAGAATTTGTTTATCCAATCCCCCGGCCTCCTGGCCGAAAAAGATAATGCTTTTTGAGTTAAGATGCCATTGATCAGGCGGGAGGCCATTTTGGGCAACAGTGGCAATAAATTCATAATCTTTCTTTTTAAACCATTCATGCAGCCAGTCAAATTCAATACCGGGACAAATGGGGAGAGTAAATACAGCGCCGGCACTGGCGCGCACGGCTTTCGGGTTAAACGGATCCACGCAGCCCGGGCTGAGCACAATAAACGGAATCCCGAACCAGGCGGCGGAACGGATGATGGTCCCCATATTACCCGGATCGGTGATCCGGTCGAGGTAGAGAATCAGCTGCTCATCGGCCGTTGTCAGAACCTCCCGGCTCATCACGGATTTTTCAACGGTAAAAACGAGGCCGGAAGGGGAAATCTCATCGGAGAGAGCCTGGATAATTTTCTCTGCTGCGAGAAGACAGGGATATGCCTTCTACGGGCTTCAGAAACGAGGTCGGCTTCGCGTTTATTCTTCCGCCGTGAGCGGCTGATCACTATTTCCCGGCATAGTTGCAGCCGGGGAGGTCAGGGCGGAATCGAGCAAACGGAACCCTTCACATAGAAAAACATTCTCACTATTGCGGTATTTTTTTTGTGTCAGCTTGCCGATTGATTTTTGCCGCTTTATAGACAGGCCTGGCAGATCTTCCATTGTTTATCCGTTTTGCTGATTCAGGCGGTTGATTGACCCTGGTTTTTAAGATAGAGGATTATTTCGCTAAAACCAACTTCTGCCTGATTACCGGTTTGCATGTCCCTGACGCTAAAGTTCTTTGTTGCCAGTTCATTTTCACCGAGGATAAGTACGATCCTTGCTTTTTGTCGATTGGCATCTCGCATTTGGGCTTTGAGACTCCGACTCTGGTAATCGCGATCTGCTTTGAATCCCGACAACCTTAATTGATGGGTCCAATACATCCCCTGGGCTGCAACTTTTTCTCCCAGAAGACAAAGATAAACATCCAGCGTATTTTGTTGACTCTTTTGTAGATCCTGTGCCTCTAATACCATCAGCAGCCGCTCGATCCCAGAAGCAAAACCCACCGCTGGCGTGTGCGATCCGCCAAATTGCTCAGCAAGCAAATCATATCGGCCACCGCCACAGATTGCATCCTGTGATCCGAGATTGGCACTGGTAATCTCAAAAACTGTATCTGTGTAGTAATCCAGACCCCTCACAAGATAGGGCGTTATCTGGTATACAATTTTGTTCTGATCCAATAACTTTTTAACCCTATCAAAATGATCGAGGCTTTCTTGTTCCAGAAAATCCAGCATCTTCGGTGCTTGCTGATTCAACTGATGACAGGTTTCATTTTTACAATCGAGTATCCGCAATGGATTTGACTGAAAGCGGTTATTACAGTCCTTGCAGTATTGAGTAAGGAGAGGTTTAAAATATTCTTTGAGTGCTTTTGTATAGGTCTGCCGGCTCGCGGGTGTGCCCACACTATTAATTTTAAGATTCAGGCCAGTGATTCCCAATGTCTGATATATCTTCATCGCCAGTATGATGATTTCGGCATCGTAGATCCGGGCTTTTTATTCCGATTGCTTCGGCGCCGAACTGGTGAAACTGGCGCAGACGACCGGCCTGGGGATTTTCCTGGCGAAACAGAGGAGAGAGATAATATAGTTTTGTCAAAGCCGCCTGTCCGACCAGATTATTTTCCAGATAGGCGCGCATAACCGGAGCAGTCATTTCGGGTTTAAGCGTCAGGCTTTTCTTACCTTTATCCTGAAAGGTATACATCTCCTTACTGACAATATCCGTCAGCTGGCCGATCGCTCGGGTAAACAGCGGAGTTTGTTCAAATACCGGTGTACGAATTTCCCGGTAATTAAATAAATCCATATTTTCCCTGATAGTTTGCTCAACAGATTGCCAGATATCGCATGCATCCGGCAAAATATCCTGGGTGCCTTTGAGTCGTCTATAATTCATAAAATTATCTAATCCTGGTGATAGTTATGGAATAGAAAAGTCTGGGGTTATTGTATTTATTCTTGATGATTTTAGTCTGGTGTGAGCCGGTAATGGACCGAATAACTCTGGCTTTTTTCAAGTTTAAAATGCTCTATGATTGGCAGATAGCCTTCTTTCTCCAGTTTGACGGTATGTGTTCCGCTCTTTAATCGAAGACGTCGAAGGGGTGTTTTACCCAACAATTGATTATTCAGATATAGGGCAGCCCCTTCCGGCTCTGAAGAGGCTGATAAGCGACGACTGTACTTCGATCCGGCAGTGATGCATCGATCAAAGCAACTTGACCCGGTTCGAAACGCAGGAATTCATGGTGAATGCCCTTATCTGCGGAACCGTGTATTTCAACAATGTGTTCACCGGCCGTTATATTTGGGAATATTTGTCTGTTTGTTGAAGTATGTCCAAGAAACTTACCGTCGAGGAAGACGGAAGCATTCATTTGCTGTCAGTAATTACCTGCAGGGGTACAAATCGTTCTTTATGAGAAACCGGCCGATCTGCACGGAAGCGACGAAGAAAAAAAAGATCATCGCTGCCGCCATAACCCAGAACTTTTTTGAACTTGTCACATAAAATCTGGGCGGAGTAAAGGCACTATCGGTTGAGCGCAGTGTATCTGTTTCATACTTCCTGAGAAATTGGGAAATGATCGCTTTTTTATTGGCCTTTTCTTTCCAGGGAATAAACACATCAAGATCACGGATAAATTCGGAAGCATTATGATACCGTTTGCCCGTTATCTCGCCGCATCGCTTTTTTTACAATATTTACCAGACGCCATGGGATTTCCCGGTTATATTTTTTCGGCGAAGGAAATTTGCCTTTGACAATTTTCATCAAGACTTCGGTATTTGTATCGCCGAGAAAAGGTTTGACACCGGTTAACATTTCATATAGCAAAACACCAAGCGAATAAACATCACTTTGCGGGCTGATCGGATCACCATTTGCCTGTTCGGGAGACATATAGGAAGGCGTGCCGACAATCATGCCGGTCACAGTCAGTTTGCTGGGGGTTTCGTCTTTGGCGACGCCGAAATCGATCAGTTTTACTTCACCGTGATGTGAAATCAGAATATTACTGGGTTTGATATCCCTGTGAATGATATTCTTATTATGCGTATATTCGAGCCCGGTCGCCACTTCCCGGATGATCAGGGCGGCGACATAAGGCGGAAGCGGGGCGGAAAAGTCAATGATATCCCGCAGATCATGTCCATCGACATACTCCATTACCAGGTAATAGGTACGGCCGGCATAGATAAAATCATAGATTGCCAGCACATTTTCCTGTGAAAACGAGGCGGAAACAAAGGCCTCTTTTTTAAACCGTTCAATAATTTCCCGATTAGGATCTTTAAGTTTCTTGATCACGACTGTCCGTTTAAGCGAAGGCTGTACGGCTTTATAAATAATAGCCATTCCCCCTTCACCGATCTTTTCTATGATCCTGAAACTGCCAACTTTATCACTTTCTAAACCTACATTCATCTGGGGTTATCCTGATTTTAATTTCAGATATTTTTCAATCCAGATCTATTCATTCCCGCCTGAGGGCGGGACACGCAGAGGCGCTCCCAAAGGGATGCCTTCGCAAAACCCGCAGAGAAAAGACTTTTTTAGAATTTTTAAGAAATTAGAACATATTTAGATTCAAATTCTAAAAGATGAGTTAATTCATTTAAAAATAAACTCTTGCGTCTCTGCGTCTCTGCGAGATATAAATTATCCGGGTTGACAATTAATTAGTCTGTCAATTCTGACCGAGACCCGGTTAGTGTAATTATCGGGATAAAAACCGCATACTTGACTGATCCGCCTGAATTTGGCACTTGGGATACGTTGAAAAAAAAATATATTAAGAAGAGAACGGAATGGCACCGTCAATCGATTTCAAAAAAATAATTTTCTTCATCATGAATGAGTGTATAGGCTTCCTGATCAGTCTCACAGGAAAGTAATTGCTGACGGAGTTCCTCGTTACTCATTAGGCGGGAGATGCGGCTGAGAAGTTTGATGTGAAGTCCGGGATTATTTTCAGGTCCGACAAGCAAAAACATAATTTTTACCGGATTTTTATCAATAGACTGAAAATCAACGCCTTTTGCCTGGATTCCTAAACATACAGAGAATTCAGGGCTGTCCGGGTGTTTACAATGGGGAATAGCGATGCCGTTGCCAACGCCGGTCGTCATAATTTTTTCGCGTTCAAGCACCGCGTCAAATATCAATCTGCCGTTTGTAATCCGTTCTGTCTCAATAAGCCTGTCAAATTAATTTGCCGGGCGTGAACACCTGGGTCGACGCGCACATGCACGGGTTTCATTTTCTCGGCGTCGTCTTTGCCGCGCTGATGGTCTTTCAGATCGCGATGACCCTCGTCATGCCGATGCCCGAACCGTGGCAGCACGAGCATTCCGGCGATGTCGACCTCACGCCATGGAAATGGGCCCGGCCGATCGGATTCGGCATCGTCGCCTTCGTCCTGACCGCCTACCTGGCGCTAGCGGACTTCGCCGTGCTGAAGAGCTGAGCTCGAGGCG
>CAVQJT010000027.1:0-41063 GCA_963712885.1 Calditrichia bacterium | reverse complement strand
GTTCCCGTAACGATAATATTTTTGGGAATAATGAAAATACTAACCCTTACCCTCTGTGCCTTACCTCAATTCCGTAATCTGTAACCCGTTGAATTTAAATCTGTTCTAGTGCCAGATGGCATTTATGATGCCGATTACCAAAAACCCATAGAGATGATATCCGGAGTCGATCAGCAGCAGCTTATCGGGCGACCTGAAAATGCATAATTCGTTGCGGAAGTTGTTAGAACAAAACACAGCCAACCCCAGAAGCCGGCGTGCAGACCACCGATGATGGATGTGACATTTAGATAGTCTTCGATGCGGGCGAGACCATCAGCTGATCAGCAATGCCGAAATAAATGCCGTAAGATATGCCTTCCAGGCTTCTGCATGTTTATCTTTTATAATTTTCTCAGTTAAACCGTTACCGGCCATCCACGTTTTTCCAAAAAGCATTTTGGAATACCAGATTGAACCACCCGCAAAATAAATTATCGCACCAGACAGAACGGCAAGATAGTTGATCTGAACATCCATCGCTCCCCTCCCATGTTTTGGTGTGTATATTTTATCTCACGGTCTGTTTAACCAGAGTCAAGGTTTTTGAACCATGGGATATACCGCCGAGATATCAATATTTATAAAATAATTATACTGTGATTTTTCAGGTGAATTGATAAGTTGTGTATCAAGAGAATCTCATTTTTTTTTAAAAAGAAAAACTAATTTATAATGCTTGGTCACTAGGATATATTCATGATTAAAAACTACCCATCAAGTAGATTGTATTTACCAGGAGGTAGTCTTTCATCATATATAGGAAAAGTAGAAATTACCTAAGCCAGAGATAAAAATTTTGTACATATTTCAAGAAATTTCTAGGCATTGCCACATCATGAAAAACCCTGCACCAAAAGGTGGTAAAGCGGGCCGACACTGAAATGAGAGCATTGGCATTTGGGATGTACCTGTTATACTTTTCATCCAATATCTTTTTCCGATAGCGGCTGGCGTCCTTGCAAATCGTAGAAATGTCTAGGCAACGTTGTGCAAAATGCGACAACACATGGGCCAACCGGACCTGATGTGGTTATTTTTCGCTGTACTGGCACTTGTTACAGCAATTTTTATTTTTTTCTATGATCGGTGGGTAATTAAGCGTTAAATTATATTCATAAGCGATTCTGACATATATTTGTGGTTAATCCAAATTAATTTTTTAACCGAGATAAGGATAACGGCTATGTTCGGCCTCAAATTACTGGCAAAACTATTTAAAGCACTTCGTTCCGGCGAATCCCCCGGAAAGATCGCGGGTGGATTTTCCTGGGCATGATCATCGGATTAACCCCGATATGGAGTCTCCACAATCTCATCGTTTTTATTCTTTTGATCATTTTAAATGTAAATCTCGGAATGGCCATCTTCAGTTTCCTGCTGTTCAGCGGTTTCGCCTACATATTCGATCCCATGTTCCATAGTCTGGGATTCTGGATACTGGTTGAGATACCGGCACTGAAAGAACTCTGGACCACAATGTACAACGCCCCGATAATTGGTTTCAGTAAATTCAACAATACCGTTGTCATGGGCAGTCTGGTGGTTTCTCTGGTGTTGCTCATCCCGGCTTATTTTGCCGTTAAATGGTTCGTGGTATATTACCGGCAGCATATCGATGCAAAAATGCAAAAGTGGAAAATCGTACAGATGGTCAAAGGATCTAAAATTTATAACCTCTATGAAAAAATCCGTAACATAGGAGTCTGAACCGTGCGCTGGAAAGGAATCATTTTTCTTATCGTTCTTTTCGTCGTTTTTTTTGTCATGACCTTGCTCTTTACGGATGCATGGCTGGAAAAAACAATCGAAAACACACTTCACCGATCGTTGGAGCAAAAGTCGAGATCGACAACCTGGATCTCTCTTTAACCGATCTGAGTATCCGCTGGGACCGGATCCAGGTTACCAATCCCAGAAACACAATGACCAATTTATTTGAGACCGGTGCTACCGAATTCGATATGGAATTCATACCCCTGCTGTCCCGAAAATATATTATTGAAAATATAAAAATCACCGATGTCCGGACTAACACACCCCGTGAAACAGACGGTCGCCTGGAAAAAACCGAGGAAACTGAACCCGGTTTTATCGGCCAGACAATGATCACACTTTCAAAAGAGGTGGAACGCAGTGTTGGAGCAGAAATTCTGAGTGCAAAACAGAAAGTCAACGTGGACAGTATCCTGAAACTTCTGGACATTCAGTCGATCGGACAGATGCAGACGCTGTATTCGGACCTGGAGGGGAGATACATCAAGTACGAGCAATTGTTGAACAATAACAAAATGTTTGGTGATATAAAACAGATAGAAACTCAGATCAAATCAATTGATCTCAATCGATTGAAAACCGTCGCGGATTACCAAAAGGCCCTTACCACTGTCAACGGCGTGTATTCAACCATCGACACCCTGGAGACATATGTTGACCGGACAAAAAATGATATAACCACCAACCTGAAAACAAGCGCGGCAAGCCTGACGCAGGTTGATGACTGGATTAAAGCAGATTATGAGCGGGCCATGGCCAAAGCAAAATTGCCCCAACTGAATGTTGAAAATATGGGAAAACTGCTGTTTGGTGATATGCTGGTGGACAGGTTTAATCAGTATCTCGGATATGTGGCCACCGCCCGGACATATCGTAATAAGTTTTCCGGCGACAAACCGGAGAAACAAAGCCCCACCACGATTGAAAGGTCAGGACATTCGTTTTTCCACGATCCAGGACCGGCCAAAATTCTGATCAAGCAGATCGAACTCAGCGGTCAGACAGAAGATGGTATCGGGCTGAGCGGGAACATAAACAATATTGTATCCAATCAAAAAATGATCGGTAAACCGACAAAATTTGACATCCAGGGCGGAAAGACAAAAAAGATCAATGTATCGCTTGACGGCGAAATTAATTACCTGGCGGAAGTTCCACAGAGACTTTCCGAACTCAATTATGCAGGATTTTCGCTTAACAACACCAGGCTTTCCAGTTCGCGATTATTGCCAAATCGCATCAATACCGGTACAGGTGCTATGCTGACCAATCTTGAAATCGAGGGTGAGAAGATTAAAGGATCAATAAAATTTTCTGCCGGCAGCCTGGTCTTTGCCCAGGATGCCGGGAATGAAGCACGTACCAAAGCAGAACAAATAATCCAGTCCATCATTTCAGGAATTTCCATGGTTGAGGTGACTGCTTTGATAAAAGGTGAGCGGGATCAGCTATCCATTAAGATCCAATCGAACATTGACCGTATCTTTGCTGAGCGGCTGCAGGAAGTTGTCGGTCAGGAAATACAGGCGGCGAAAGCCCGGATAAAGAATGAGATCGATAACAAGATAAACGCTGAGAAAACGCGTTTAGATAGACTGATCACTGAAAAAGAGACGATGATCAGACAACAGATACAAAAATATGAACAGGCTGTCAGTGACCTTAATACCCTGGCGGACAGCAAAAAAACAGAAATCGAAAAAGCGATCGCGAAACAAAAAGGCGATCTCGAGAAAAAAGTAAAAGACATTTTAAAATTTTAATTCATGATGAATTGACACATATTCCTTCCCGGAGATTCACAAAAGGATTTTTATAAATTACCTGAGAAAAATCGATTCACCTGGATCAGGATTCTGAATGCAGAGCGACCCTGTTGCCCTCACAGTCTTCAAAATGACCTGTAAACCGTATTCACCGATACTCATTTTTGGATTGATGATCTTTCCGCCATTCTTCTCAACATTCCGCAGTACCGCATCAATGTCACTTACCGAAAAATATACCATTGTCCCTTCGTGGGAAGGCACATAGCTTTTGGCCTCAACGAGTGCTCCGGTGGCCCCAGCGGCGTCCTCTGATGAAGGGAACCAGGCCATTTTCAATGGTCCCATCTCACTGATCACCATATCGTATCCGAAGACTTTTTCATAAAATGTTTTTGCCCGGTTCAGATCTTTTGCGGGTATCTCGAACCAGATCACCGGATTGATCGTATCTGACATATTTATTCCTTTTATACTAGCATGATCTATTCGTGATTTTCTTTTGAATTGTTATACCGATATCGATTATTCATGAAAGGGCTCTCCCTTACCAGTCTCACAATAGGATTTTAAGCTTTTCATATAATGCCCCCAATGATAATTACAGGAAGCAAAAAAATCGGTGTCCTCTCTCCAGTTACCGTGGGTAAATCTGAGCGTTGTTTTATCGCCATTTTCTTTCAGATCAAATATAAAAATGGTGCCTATCCATTCCTCCTCCCCTGATTCACACTGCCACTTTACATGCCGGCCAGGAATCAATTCAATGACGCGCATTATATTATGATAACGTTCACCGAATCTAAATTCGGCGAGTGAACCTATTTCCGGCCTGGCTTCCGTCTGCCGGGTCCACCATCCGGCTAAGCCTTCCTGTTCTGTTATCGCTCTGTAAATAACAGCAGCAGGTGTGTTAATAATCAAAAGATGTTTTATCTCCGCCATTTTCTGACCCATTTTTGTAATCTATTTTCTAAAACGCATCCCATTAGAAAATAATTCATATCTGAATAAAAATATCGGGGTAAGCAGTATTAGGGAGCGGGTAAATCAGGTTATGAAAATCGATTGCCCAAATAAATAATTAATTTGTGCATCAGAATTTATATGGTCAATGAAATATCAAAAATAAAATGATCTGAGAGATTAAACCAGCCGGTCTCCAAACCGGAAACTATCTGAACCGTTCCAGAGCAAATTCGAGCTGTTTATCCCGACCTGCTTGGATGTCATCTGCGGTTTGAGGGACACGGATATCCGGGGCTATACCAAGGCCTTCAAAAGGAATACCATCATAGCGCCGCACATCGCCGGTCCCGATATAAATCAATTTACCGCTGGGCAGGCGATAATCGCCCATGAGTTCCGGCACGGACCCGGAAGAAGCGACAGAACCACCACCGGTGGTATCACCAACCACGGTAACCTGAGGCAATTGTTTGAACATTTCGGTACAGATCTCACCGGCGCTGAAGGTAGAACCGTTTATCAGAACGATAACAGGATTCTGGTATGTAAAGGGACCACGGGGCTGAATCGGGGTAGGTCTGCCAGTTTACCCAACCAATAGATATCGACGCTAGGTATTGGTTCGGATATAAACCGGCTGACCACGGCAATGACATTGGCAAGATCTCCACCCCTTTTCTGACGAATATCGATGATCAATCCAATGGTATTTCTTAGATACGCCAGTACATTTGAAAATTCATTCATCAGGTAATCTTCATGGAAATCCGACAGAAAAATATATCCGATATTCCCGGGGAGGATCTCATATTCGACGGTTCCGCTCTCGGTAAGTTTTAATTCGCGATCAAAGTATTTTCGGACGACAAATGGGCTGTATGCGTGGCGGTCCCGTAAATGACGCGGTGCCACATAAGGGTATACTTCTCCGCCTCCATCGGTGTGGTAATACGCATGTCCATCTTTTAATTCATGGAGCATATCATGTAACACATAATAAAATTCATCGCCCTGTACCTGCTCAGACCTGGGTTTGTAAACGGTATAAAGCGAATCCCAGTCAATGTTTTTAAATTCGAGATAGGGGTAGACATCTTTGACCCTTTTCCATGCAGCCTCAAAATCGGCACGATTTAGATTGCTTTCAGGATCAGTCACCAGTAAATCCGCACATGCCCCGATCAGGGTAGTGGTTAAGATTAGCAAGACAGGTAGTTTTCTGGTCATACTTTTATTCCCTGTCAATATTCATAACTTAATGTCGCGATCACGTTATCACTGACCGCGAGAAGCGGATTCCAGGCACGTATCCGGGTTAATTCCAGACCGTAGACTGCCCGGACAGAGAGGTTCGAAAACAGGCGATAACGGAATCCCAATCGGAATGATCCATGTGTACCGGCAAATACCGTTAGTAATTTTGCGGGTGATACGTCTTCTTCTTCACTATCCACCATACGCAGTCCCAGGGAAAGCAAAGCAAGTTTCAGAGTTCCCTCGACCCTTAAATTGTCGTTCAATGGCACAAACGTTTCCACACTGCCTCCCAGGGATAAGAGAGCCGCAAAGGACTGCGCATAATCAAATCCCGACACCGCAATATTTGGTTTATTGTAATAAACATAAAATTCCGAAGCCGGTCCCCAGAAAAGAAACATCTTTTTACCAAAAATGGTTTTTTCAGATAGCGGATACATATAGTGATAGTTTAATGCACTTTCGATAATCTCAGTGACACGTTATAATTTTTTATATCGGAGGAACTGCGATACAGAAATTCCATACGATATCCATAAGTTTCATGTATCCGCGACCAGTTGACGGCAACATAGGGCAGTGTACCGGAATATTTTGCTCCGGAGATATACTCATCGGTTACTGCAAAGTAACCCATGCCATATTCAATTGCCAACCCGGCCGGATATTCAAAATTCACTTTCTTTGATTCCTGACCACATAATCCGCCAATGATGACTAGAAGTACCGGTACCACTAAAAAACGATTTCTTGTCAGCATTAGATTACCTGAAATAATGATGATGATGACTGAATTTTGCTTAAAAATTTATCAAAAACCTAAAAATCTATGCTTAAAATAAAATTTCGTATATTCAAGGAGCCGCACTACTTAAAATAATACATTACCTGCTTTTCCTGAGCATCTGTCCAGATATGAAATGCATACAGGTAATATTCCCAACTATTTTGGGTTCAATAACAAATACGTGCATTGTTATATTATGATTCAGAATATACATGATATTTTTTCAATGGGATAGCCCGTCTGCCATACGATAAAAAATGATTCTTACAGGATATTATTTGGATCGGCTATTTTCAATATTTGAGAACAAATAATGATGATTTATTATTTTGCGATCAGTTCTTTTGCAGAAGCCAAAGCACGCCTATAATTTCACGGTTGATTACTTCACACTCTTCAACCTGCAGGTTCAGATACGTTCCAATCTCATTTTTCATCTCAGGATAACTGGAAATCAGTTCCCGCCCGCGTCGTGTTATTCTTTCAAGATATTCGCGGTTAATATTTGAACAGAACTGACTGGTATCAATCTCTTCCAGCAACCGGTCACCCGAAGATGTAAGTGCCCTGATGCTCTCTTCATGGTTTCGGTAATGTTCGTAACCCTTCCGATATATCTTATTCTTATACTTTAAAAATGCGTCATTTATAATCATATACCCTCCTGTGGTGATTTGTGTACGTAATTTTTCGACGGTCTGATTTAACGTACCAAATAAATTTCCGAGAGAGGCAAGTATCACCGCATCAAACCGATGCGGGGATTTGATATACGTATAAATATCCTCTCTAATAAAGGAACATAGTTCCGATATGCCAAGCGCCTCCGCTTTTTTCCGCGCATCCTGGAGAAATTCTTCCATCAAATCGATTCCGGTAATTTTAATCCCAAACCGGGCGGCAATTTGAATACCGGCAGCGCCCTTGCCACAGCCAAGGTCCAAGATTTTCGAATCGCCGCGGACTAAATTTAATCTGCCGATCAATTCGGTGACCTGATCAACCGAGCAGCCTAAAGATTCGAGATCCTGCAATAAATAGGGCATATAAGACAATGCGGCCTCAGAATTTTTTATTGAATCCATAATGGATTTCCGGGCTTTTTTATTCACTTTTAATTGCCGGTATTTCTAAATTATTTATGTGAATCCTATCTGGTATAATAAAAATACATAAGATGTGTAAAATTAAAAGGGATTCATACAAAACTATCCAACCTTAAATGCGTCTAGCCAATCTTCAGCGAACGCATCGAGATAGAACCCAATGTCACCGTATCATTAAAAAAATTTATTTCCTCCCCAAATTCTTTCATTGCCAGGATATATAGCAAAGGTAAAAAATGTTCATTTGATGGAATGGCAAGTTCTGAATCAGGCAGCTGGCGGTAGTCAATTATTTTATCATGATTATCGGACAGGATAATATCACGGATCATTATGTCAAATTCGTTGGCCCATTTATATGCCGGCTCCTGCCAGGTCATCAGGCGTAAATTGTGCACGATATTACCACTACCCATAATCAAAATACCATGTTTTCTTAGAAATGCCATGCGCTTTCCCAAATCGAAGTGATACACAGGTGTCTGGTTTCGGTTCAAACTTAGTTGCATGACCGGAATATCTGCATTTTTATACATCCGGCGCAGCACCGACCAGTCACCATGGTCAAGACCCCAATCATAATTGACCGTAACCTCAGTGGGAAGCAGCGTTCTTTTCAGCATATCAGCCAGAACAGGAAAACCTGGAGCCGGATATTTTATTTCGTACAGGTCCCGAGGAAAGCCGGAAAAATCATGTATCGTTCTTGGCCGCTCCATGCCTGTTACCTGTGTTCCTTCTGTTTCCCAATGAGCAGATATAACCAGTATTCCGGCCGGCAACGGCAATCGCGATCCAATTTCTTGCCAGGTCCGGCTGAACCGGTTATCTTCAATCGCGTTCATCGGATTGCCGTGTCCGATAAACAACACCGGCATTGTTACTTCAGACTGGGGTAAATCTGGAAACATATCTGGACCAATATCGGGAGAAATAATTTTCTTCATATTTTTATTGAAGAATGGCTTAATTCAATCGTGAGATCAATATCCTGGCTTTGAATTCGTTCGGCGTATAAAGCCGACCAATCTGTGGATAGGGAATTACATCAATTAATTCCAGGAGATAACTTTTGAAACCGGCACTTGTGGGGAATGAAGGATTTGAATTCAAACTCAGATTTGCCGGGGTTCCGGAAACTGAGATCCGGAAGGACAATTCTGCATTCCCCTCCCAAAAACAAACAACGCCGGTCGGGCAGCGGGAATCCTGTACAAGTTCATTAAAAGTAATCCAGATGTTCTCCACCTGGTTGATCAGAGTGTCCTGATATCCAATAACCGTTGTATCATTGAGGAAAAAGGATTCACCGGAGACCTTAACCAATTGCTGGTATTCAGGTGTAATACCTGGTCCCGGGATTTCACAGCTGGAGAAGACTAATGCAAGCAGTATAAAGCCAAAAATACTTTTCATATTTTCCCCTCATCGAGACTTTCGCAGTTCTCCTTCTTAAATTAAGCCGCTATCTAGAAATTACAATAAAAATCGCGGATAGTATTTTTAATCCTCCTGCATCAGATTCATCATTTGCGACATCATATTTTTCATTGAACCATATGAAAAGCCATCTGCGGCAGTTGGGGGTACAAATTTATCGGACGGTGGTTTTGTCTGTTTTATTTTTGTGAGGGCCGTGATCTCAATTTCCGGCGTGCCCATCATATCGATGCTGCTCATCATGGTAAGCGTTTCAACCGGTATCTTTCCTCCAACAAGGTCCCAATCATCCTTTTCACTTTCCTCCATTGACGGGAAAACAGCGGACATTTTTTTTATAAATCCTTCGAATGAATTCCGTAATCCCGGGAGATCATCCGTAGCCCAGATCATTTTTATTTCTTCTTCAGATTCCACAAGATATTGATTACAGTCGAATCCGTATTTTTTCTCCTTCTTTCCGGTGGACGTCACTTTACTTTTCTTAGGTTTTGCATCCATTTTCATCTGTTCTTCAACCTGCATGCGCATCTCGGGCGATAATCCTTCCATCATTTTATTCTTCATCGCCTCGGTATCTTTCTGCATCTGCTTCATGTCTTCCCCGGTCATCTGAAATACCTTTTTTTGCTCCCAGAGCACGTAGTACAATATCTTTTTATTTGAATCATATATGGATGTGACTTTGCCCTCTTCAGCCGATACCATTTCCGCGGCGAAGTTTTCCCCATCAAAATACATGGTCGATGTGCTTTCCTCAATATCCATTGCTCCTGCCCTGAGTCTTTCCTCGGGTAAGTTTAAAAAATATTTGGCTTCATCAACCGGATTTTCAAATTCAGTATCCTCTGGCAGCAGATCATAGTTCACAGGGATATGATATTCTTTTTCTTCCATAATAAATTGCGCGTACGTAGAGCATGCGAAAAAAGAAACAAAAATGACAATTAACATCAACATTTTTCCAAATGGTAAATTCATATTGACTCCATACATTTTGATAATAATTCAGTATTTTGTCCGATTTAAATCAACCGACAGCGATTCAATTAATTATATGTTAAGATACTGAGATCAATGCAGAAAATACAATCATTAAATTGAAAAAATTGTAATCAAAATCAAGATATTTTTATTATACCTGAAGGAAACCGCATATGCGGGCTACCAACCTGACGGTATCTTTATCTCATAAGAATCAAAAATACTTTGAACAAGATCTCTGCTATATTGGAATTACCCTGACGCTGACTGTATTATTCGGATCTATGGTGAGCAGATAATTATTACAATTCAGAATGCTCACCTGATATTCGATGGGCTCAGGTACACCCTGGATGGTAATAGTCAGCTCAATGCTGCCAGGTGCAAACGATCTTTTTTCCGAGCTGGTTCCAACGATAATATTATTGATATTTTCTGTATTTCCGCCGGAGGTTTTAATCTGAACATCGGCTTTTCCGGTACCATTATTTATCAGCGTTAAGGTTGGTTGCTCAGATTCACATTCATCGGAACAATGCATAATGATAAAGGATACTGAAAATATCAGAAAGATATTAAATATTTTCTTCATCTGAATTTTTCCCTCTATTCGTATTAAGATCCAGTTTAAGTGTTTAACAATTTGATAGATGATATATTTTAAATCGGATGATCAAGATCGAACTTGAATATATGATCTAAAAAGTAACATATTTCAGAGAAAAAGGTAATGTGCGTCCGATATCCGAGATTAAACGCTCAACCTAAAAATTTCTCAGTTGAAAAGAATATCTCAGCAATCATCCCCGCAACAAATGGCAGCAGAAAAGTCGATATCATGCGGACCAGCGTAAATCTCCATCCCATTATGCCCACTTCCATTGGCAGACGGGCAATCGCCCAGAGTGACCAGCCGGTGAGATAGGCGACCATCGTACCCAGACTTGCCCCTGCATGGAGCAAGCCTGCGGCGATCGGCAGACTTACATAGGGACCTCCAGGGGAAAGTCCACCCGCAATCGTACCGATTACGATACCTTTAAAACCGGATTCCGCCCCAACCCAACGGGCGATCAATTCCTGCGGGATCAGCACCTGGATCATACCGGCAACGATAAAGGCCGCAAGTAACAACGGGAGTATCTGGGTCGTCATGGTAATTGCATTTTTTAGACCGGTGATATGTTCACCTGAACCTCTAGAATAACCCAGAAGCACCAGGATTCCTGCCAATAAAATCATGATAATCGTCGCAATTAACATAGCTTTATTTCCCTTTTTTTTACTCATGATTTTTTAGATTCCGATTCTATTGATCAATATTCGCCGGAATCGGGGGGATCAGACTTATTGCCGCCCCGCCGCCGGGTGCCAGATTTAGTTTCAGGACTGTATTGTTGTCTATTATCATTTTTTCAATCTGATAGGCCATGGGATTATTCTGCCAATGTGCATCAGCATCATCCAGGTATAATGTTGCGAGATAATCACGTGCCGGATCGAGAAAATTAAGATTAATATCCATCTGGCGTGCTTTTTCATCGGTGATCACCCCGATAAACCAGCTATCGGTTTTTTTGGCTTTCCGGGCAATAGCAATATAGTCCCCAGGTTCTGCTGCCAGAATCTTCGTATCATCCCAATCTACAGCCACATCTTTAATAAACTGAAAGGCATCCATGAAACGTTCGTAGTTCTCCGGCAGATCAGCAGCCATTTGAAGCGGGCTGTACATGGTAATATACAAGGCCAGTTGTTTGGCCAGGGTGGTATGTACCTGTTCTTTTTTGGCGGGATCATAGTAATCCATTCTGATCTGAAAAATACCGGGGGTATAATCCATTGGTCCGCCGATCAATCTTGTGAATGGAAGTATGGTCTCATGCTCAGGCGGATTTCCTACACTCCATGCATTAAATTCATTGCCCCGGGCCGCTTCACAGGCCAGCCAATTTGGATAGGTGCGATGCAGACCGGTTGGTCTTACCGGTTCATGCGCATTAAGCATAATCCGATTACGCGCAGTCTCCGCTGCGACCCTGACATAGTGATTCACCATCCATTGACCATCATGATGTTCGCCGCGCGGGATGATTCGTCCAACATAGCCTGTTTTAACCGCCTCGTATCCATGATTTCTCATAAAATTATAGGCATCCTGCATTCTGCGTTCGTAGTTCGTGACCGAACTTGAAGTCTCGTGATGCATCATCAAACGCACCCCTTTTCCAGCTGCGTATTGCTGCAGAGTCGACAACATCGAAATCCGGATATGGTGTCATAAAATCAAAAACTTCCTCTTTCCAGTTACCAAACCAATCCTCCCAACCTACATTCCAACCCTCAACAAGTACGGCATCAAAACCGTGTTCTGCGGCAAAATCAATATAACATTTTGTATTTTCCGTCGTTGCACCATGTCTGCCGTCAGGCTTTAAGCCTGACCAGTCAACCTGATCCAGTTTGATGTTTCCGGAATCGGCATAATTCCATGTATTGACACCAATATGCATACCCCACCAGATACCGACATACTTTTGTGGCTTTATCCAACCGGTATCCGGAATCCTGGAAGGCTCGTTTAGATTGAGAACGAGTTTTGAAGAAAGCACATCTTCCGCTTTATTGCTTACAATAACCGTTCGCCAGGGCGTCATTGCCGGTGTTTGCATATAGGCAAGATATCCTACCGGATCCGGCACCAGATGGGCCACCAGACTGAATTTATTTTTAGCTGACCTGCAATTGCATGGCCGGAAAATTCATCAGGGCAGCTTCATGAATATTGATATAAATATTATCATTTGTTTTAAGCATAAGCGGTGTCTGTACACCCTCGGGAGACCATATCGATCTTGTACTTATCTCATTTACCGATTTTCCCTTGAAGGCGTCTACCTCACTCAGCGGTGTTGTATAATAGTAGTATTCATTGGAATCATAATCACCCGGTATCCAGAATGTTTTATGATCACCGGTCAGATCAAATGTGGTATGTTCCTTCATGATAATAAAATAACGCAGGTTTTTTTGTGCCGGAAATTCATAGCGGAAACCCAAGCCATCATTAAAAAGTCTGAATCTGATCAGCATCAGGCATTTTTCCGGATCTGCTTTCTGGAGCATGACCACAAGCTCGCGAAAATGATTGCGGATATTACGTACTTCACCCCAGACCGGTTGCCAGGTTTCGTCTGTGACCGATGTATCCGTGCTCAAAATGATCAAATTTTTATGAAAATCCGCCCGATCTTTTAGTGTGAATCCGAGAACACTTGGTTCTATTACCGGTTTACCATCATAATTCAGATGGTAGACCGGTGTTCCCTCAGTGGGTCAATGAGAAGTGGAGAAGTAGTATACCGTCCGGTGATCGTAAATCATATCCGCCCGCGAAGCCGTTGAAGATGAATACAAAAATGATCAGATTTATCAGTTTAAAAATCATGTCTATCTCCTTTGCATACAAAATACAATCTGATCTATTATAAATTATTTTTTAAACAAAATTCGTCTTTTGATTGAAGAAATCTGTTCCGCTGGACTTACAGCCCGAAGAACTTTGCTCCTCCATTTTTTTGCCGGCATTTTTTTCGACGATAATTTCAGTCGCTTTTTTTTTGTCATGATCAAGAAAAGCATCCATTGCACCTTGGCTGATCATGAACATGGCGGCCCCGCTTCCCCTCCGCCGATGAAGCCGGATAAACAGATATACGAACAGAGCAAAGATTATAATAACAATGATTACGTCAAGCATGTGTATGGTTCCCGTTTATGCATGAAATGTTACATCCTATTCTTCACGGAATCCCAGGGGTAATTTCTGAATTGTCCTGGCGCTTTCATTACCGGTACGGTCAACCGCCGAGACCGCCAAATGTGACAGATTAATACGGACTTTTTTCTGGTCGGTTTCCGCATTCGCACCTCTGACATTCGGTAAAATCATATAAAACGACGGCAGTTTATAGTTGTGTGTGTTATGATCAAGTATAAGATATTGCCAGCCTTCAGCGTACTGATAGTACAGTACCCATCGGAAGACATCATCGGGATCGGGGTGATTCCAAGCTACCTCTAAAGAATCATTTTTATCGGTAACCCATACCGTGGGTGGATCAGGCGGTTGGTCATCAAGCCATGGCGAAGGAGGTACAAGCGCCTGCTGCGCATAAGGGCCTTTTTTCAATGCTGTTTTAATCCCCTGACGGTCTTCCATCAAAGCTTTCATACTGAAATGAATATGACCGGGTAGATCTGGAACAAAACCGCGAATCGTCATGATCTGATTAATATTTTCTAATGTTCCCGCACTATCTGAAATCCGGCTGGTGAATAAACCGGGCCAGAGATTCCGCGCTTTATTGTTTTCCCGGGTCCACCAGCCCAGCAAAACAGGAAAACTTTGTGGGATCTGACTGATCGGCCAGTATAACTGCGGAGACCAGTAGTCCACCCAGCCTTTATGAAGCCACAACCGGGCATCTGCATAGAGAACTCGGTATTGATCAAAGCCTCTGATGGAAGGCGGATGACCGGGCCGCCAGATACCAAAAGGGCTCAGACCGAATTTGACATGGGGTTTTTCGTTTTTTACGGCCCGGTATGTATGTTCAATAAATTGGTTCACGTTTTCCCGCCGCCAGTCTTCCCGTGACAGATCCCCGCCACTGCCCGATAAATTGCCCATGTATCTTCGTCCGGGAAACTTCCGTCCCCATATGGATAGAAGTAGTCGTCAAAATGGATGCCATCGATATCATATCGCCTTAGTACATCCATAACAACTTCAAAAGAATGTTGTTGTGTCCCGGGATTAGAAGGATTGAGCCAGTAAGAACCGTTATCCAGTTGCTTGACCAGTTCGGGACGGGTTTTTACGATCGATTGGTCCGAAATCTCTCCGCCCTGCGGATGATGGGCACGATATGGATTAAACCAGACATGCAGTTCGATGCCACGGTCATGTGCTTTGCGAATCCAGAAGTCCAGAGGATCATAATACGGATCCGGTGCCTGACCCTGAACGCCGGTCAGATAATAGGACCAGGGTTCAAGTTCGCTCGGATAAAGGGCATCGCACTGAGGTCGTATTTGCAGAATTATCGCATTCAGATTGAGTGCACTTGCCGTATCCAGAATTGCCAGGGCTTCCTGTATTTGTTCATCGGTTGGCAATCCGGGTGTACTGGGCCAGTCAATATTGGCGACTGTCGCTACCCAGGCTGCCCTGAACTCTCTTTGCGCGGCTGGTAAATCCTTTTCCATCGTAGTTTCGGGTACCGTTCGAAAAAAACTGCATCCGGTTATTAAAAATCCAACGTAGACATGGGCTACCGCATACAAAAACTTTTTTTGCATAAAAGGAGCTCCTGAATTCAAAGTTTAGCCTCATCCATATATAAATTAATCAACATGATTATCAACCTGAATTCTGATATTCGTCGGGGCAGACTCAATTCAGCTTTATCCTATCCGAATATCGCCATACAGTGAATAGAGTTCAGGATCAGATCCGGCAAATAAATGAGATTCCGAAATATACGTGGCCTCAGGAAACTTCGGATTCTGAATGACATGTATATGCTTGGGGTTTCTCATATTACCAGTCTATTCAGTCTAATCCCATAATATCCAATCTACGCCAAACTGCCAGCGGATATAAAACTCCTGATACGAGCTCACAACTTCAAAGATTGAAGCAAGAGAATTATCCATCTCGAAAAAGATCTGTGCGCTCTGAATGGTCGCCACTACTTTCCAATTGAGCAGACTATAGGGCTTATTATCACCATCGCTCAGATAAAACCTTTCCAGACGGGGTTCGTAGTGCAGACTCCGATGCTTGTCATAATAATGCATTATCAGGTATCCGTCTATGATCAGGGCATCATTGAGCCAGCGATCATGAAAATGGAGTTTTCCCCAGGCACTGGCCTGAGGAGAAATACTGATATCACTAAATGTATACTGTCCACCTCCAGCAACTGTTAATTTCCAGAACCTGAATCCCGTATGCATTCCGGTATAGGTAAAATCTCTTGTGGGATAATTATCAAATCCGCTTCCATCCCACCGTATCTCATTTTCGAGACGAACATATCCCCCTTCCAGCCCGAGATGCCAATCCGGCGTTTCGTATTTATAGCCGGTGCGAAAATTTTGTGCCTTTTCAGCAGCCAGATCCGGGTTACCATAAAGTGAATCAAAATCAAAGTACATGTCAACCACATTGGGATAGCGTATCGAGTGGCTTATTTCCAGATCAAAAAGGTGGCCCCCGGAGTTAAAATCGATCACACCGGAAAACCCGGGTTGTGCGGCAAAATCACGATGCTTGTTTACCGATCCCTCCAGACGTAATTTTGAGCCGGTCATCAAAGGCAGACTAAAACTGCCGTAAATATTTGCGATGGTCGGTCGATAGGTCTCCCGATAACCATTTCCGAAAACAACCGGGAAACGGGCACCAATTCCGGCCTGCATTTCCCACCCATTGTGATCGAAAGCAAAATTCGAATCGAATCCATAATTCCGGAAGTTGCTCTTAATGGCATAATTGACCCCTTCATCCGCACGCAACTCCTTGTCACTATTCGTGTAATAAATCAAGGTATGGAGCCTGGTGCGATGCCCCGCATCCGGATGCCAGGTCACATCCAGAAGGTAGTCATCCCGAAATTCTTTTTGGAACGGATTTAAAATGGTTCCTTCCGTTTCATAGGTAGCCAGTCCGATTTTTTGCCGGTTCAGGAGAAATTGTCCCTTCACAAAAATATCGGTTGCATACTGCCAGAGAAATTCACCCCGAAAATTCTGGGCATCATGATTGGCCGTTATTAAGGTACCATCGTATAAATTATTACTCCCACCCAGTTGCATGGCAAAGTTTTTTGAAAACGATTTGACAAAACTGATATCAAGTGTACTATACCCAAATCGTCCCTGCTTATAAACGATTCGGGTCCATGGGGTATCCGATTCCCGGCTTTCAGTCATTATATTTACCCGGTCACCATGCGCCATACCCATATTTCCCGCCACAGTGCTGCTCATACCTGTTTCGACATTCCGAATAAACGGCAGGGGTATAAATTGCAGGTTGAACATGCCGTGTATCGGATCATTCATAAATAAACCGTTGAAATAATATGCCGTTTGTTGAGGAAACAGGTTTGCCCTTGCGACATAAGCAGGCCTCCCGTTTTCACGCAGATCAAATTTGAACCAGAGTGGATATTGGCAGAAAACCTGACTAAAATCGAAGTATATTAGCCCTATTATATCGCCAGATCGATAAATATCATGATAACTGGTATCACCAGGGGATTTGACTCTCCGTAGAGGTTATACCAGTATGTAACCATATTTCTCCCCGGTTTCACGACTGAGGTATCGCGCAGGGTTGAATCGTTTGTAGCAAGTGTATCCTGGGCGATCAGATTTCCAGACAGAAAAAAGCCGAGGAGCAGGATCAGTGGCATCACTCTCATTGCGTACAATTACCACCTCGCACGTAAGAAATAAGATTGAGCTTAGCATCAAACCCTGTTTTGTGCAACCTTTTCTTGCCACAGAAATAAAAAAAACGGAGATATGATAAATATCCCAGATGGACGTGATGAAGATAGACAATATGCAGACCCATCCCCCCGGCTCTGATCGGAGGGAATAGGCCTGCGGATATAGTTAATATTTTTCCTGGGTAACAACTTCCGGTAGTTCTGTACCCGGTTTTTTCAGGAACAGGGCGAACAGCCTCCTAAAATACTGGCCCATATCATCGAATATGGTATATGCCCACGGTACTGCAATTAATGAAAGCAATGTAGATGTTAAAAGTCCGCCTATAATAGTACGCCCCATTGGAGCATAGGGCATGCCAATCATCTGTGCATTCCCTACCGCCATTGGGATCAGTCCACCGATTGTCGTAAATGCGGTCATGAGAATCGGGCGGAAACGATGTTTTCCCGCTTCAATAATCGCATCGAAACGGGACAAGCCTGCCAGACGCAAGCGATTAACCAGGTCAATCAATACAATCGCATTATTAACGACAATTCCAATCAAAATAATAAATCCGATTTGTGACATCAAATCAATCGGAGTGCCTGTAAGATACATCAGCCAGAAGGCACCGAAGAATGAGAACGGAACCGAGACGATTACGGACAACGGCAAAACAAAGGATTCAAACAAAATTCCCATCAACAGAAATACAAATACGGCTGAGAGCAGCATTGCCTGCTGCTGGCTTTCGTTGCTTTCGCGCATCCGATCAAACCGTTCCCCTTTTGACCATGAATAGCCATAGGGCATTTCGAATCCCTTCATGGCCTGATCAACTTTTTGAAAAACCTGCCCCATATTATCCTGGGTGGTATTGGCCTTGACACTCATATATGTTTTGCCATCTTTCCGCTGTATTTCGCCGAATCCCTTACTAATTGAAAATGATGCAACAGCATCAAGAGGAATTTCCCTGCCATTTTGACTGAAGAATGTCAGGTTTTTCAGCTGGGATAAATTTTGGCGGTCAGGCTCCCGCAGCTGAATTCTGACATCGATTTCTTTCTCTTCCGTCTGGTATTTTGGCAGCGGAATTCCACGCAAAGCATATTGCACGGTTCCGGAAATCAGTTGTGGTGAGATGCCGTATTTTTTCGCTTGCTCGCGTTTGATATGCAGACGAATTTCATCACTACCCTCTTCCCGGTCTGTCTCGACACTCACGATTTCATCAATCGGTCGCAATCTTCGGGCAACTTCCTCTGACAGATCAAACAACTTCTCTGTGTCGTCTCCATAGAGGGATATACTTATTGAGGCATCATCGCCACCAGTCCTGAACCAGGTGGTTCTGATATCCACCCCGGGGAATTTTGGAAGCCGCTTTTTCAGATCTTCCACAACATCCGTATATTCCATAACCGGGTTATTGGTAAGACCCAGTTCACGAATAATATTCTGTGAAAAAACCTCATACCATTGTCGTCGTTCCGGCGGCTGCAGAAAAATACGCATATGCGCCCAGTTGTGACTGTACCGGGCATCGATTGTGCGGACATTGTACACTTTTTCTTTGGCCCGGACTGTATCTTCCACGGTTTTAATCATTTTTGCCACATAATCAACGGTCAGATTTTCCGGCATATCAAAAAATAACCTTATGTCATTTATATTACCTTCCATCTGATCGGTTGATTTGGTATTCTGTGCCGCATAAATCATCGAGAACATTAATAAGATAAGGATTACAGAAGTTTCCAGACGATGCCTGAGTGTCCAGCTGAGCAGTCGCCGGTACCACTGATTGGTTTTGACAATCGAGATGGGTTCATCAACTTTCCTTTTACTCACAATTTTTGTCGCTGCAAGCGGAATAAAAATCATGGCAACAAATAATGACGCAATCAAAGCAATGATAACCGGCATACCGATACGCAGCATATAAAAACGAAATCCGGCATTATCATTCATAAGGATGAGCGGGAGGAAAACAACCACAGTTGTCAGAGTTGCCATGGTAACAGCCAGTCCGACTTCGCTGGTACCCCAGAGTGCGGCATCTTTATCTTTCTTACCTTCGGTTCGCTTGGTATATATATTTTCCAGCACCACGATTGAATTGTCCACAACCATTCCGACCGACACCATTAAGCCCATCATGGTGATCAGATTAAGTGTCCAACCCATAAAATACATGACTGTTATTGTGATCAGAATTGAAAGTGGAATGGCCATATTCACGATCAGGGTCATCCGGAACCGACGCAGGAAAAAATATAAAACAGCAAAAGCGAATAATTCCTCCCCAGATTGCGGCATTTTTCAAGATTATCTAACGATTCTTTAATAAATTCACCCTGATTGAATAAGAACTTCAACTTCGAATCCATCCACTTTTGGATCTTTTTTTATATTTTCCTCAAAAACACGGATAATTTCGTCGGTCAGGGCGACCGTGTTGGCCATCGATTCTTTGAATATACCGATTGTCACCGCTCGTTTACCATTAATAAATTGCCGCCATCTCCGTTCCGGTACATCATAGATAACATCCGCTATATCACCCAAACGAACATTGGCACCACGTATCGGCAGATTCCGGATCTCTTCCATGGTATGGAATTTGCCTAACGACCTTACGAAGATTTTGCGATCACCCTCGGTGACGAATCCGGAAGATATGGCAAAATTATCCCTACGCAATTGCTGGATAACTTCGTATAAGTTGATTTTATACGCTACGTATTTTATCCTGATTGATGAGGATCTGGATCTCTTTCTCATCCGCTCCCCATATTTCGACGTTGGCGACACCGTCTACCCGTTCAAGTGGTTTTTTTATATGTTGCTCGACCATGTAAAATGGATCATCATAAGGTTTCGGTCTGTATCAGGGCAATCCATAGAATCGGATCGTCATCATTGCTCCACTTACGAACATAGAGTCTTTCGATATCGTCTGGAAGCTCTGACTTGGACCCGGTCCATCCGATCCCTCAGCGTAGCATATGCAATATCCATATCTGCATCCTGGACAAAACGAATAAATGTCCAGCAGCCATTGCTACTGCTGCTCGTGCGCACCATTTGGACACCGCTTATCGTACGCACTTGTTCCTCAATCGGTTTGGCAATCTGTTCTTCAACTTCCTGTGGATTTGAATTGGGATAGGGTGTCCAGACACCCAGAAAGGGGGTGAAAAGCCCGCCGGCATCAAGCTCAACCGAGATCTGTGTAAAAGCAATGTATCCAACCACGAGCAACGCCAGTAAACTGGTTAAAACCGTAACCGGTCTGTTGATCGCAAATTTGGGAAATAGTGATGGCTTTTTTTCGGCCATAAATCACCATCCTTTTTTATTTATTTTATGAACTTTCACTTGATTCTAATTTGTTCAACCATTAATAAATTTTCTTCTATTCGCATCATCCCAATCCCGTCTCTGATCCCGTTATATCCGCAAATCTCAATTTTTGGCGAGATCAGAGGGGTTGATTCTGCGATCAAACACACTGTAAACAGTCGGGATCACCACGAGGGTAAGAATCGTCGATGTGATCAAACCGATAATGACCGTTACCGCCATCGGTGTCCGGATCTCAGCGCCATCACCTAGTCCAAGTGCCATCGGGAGCAGACCCAGCACCGTGGTCGAGGTTGTCATCAGAATGGGACGAAGCCGCACCTTTCCGGCAAGCATGATCGCTTCGGTCTTTTCCATCCCGCGATCCCGCAACTGATTGATGTAATCAACAAGCACAATTGCATTGTTGACCACAATCCCGGCAAGCATGATACCACCCAGAAATACAACAATACTCGCCGGAATACTGAAAACATAGAGAAAAATCAATACGCCAATTAAAGCCATTGGTATTGTAAAAATAATGATAAACGGATGGATGAGGGATTCAAATTGTGAGGCCATAACGATATAGACCAGAAAGATGGCCAGTCCGAGGGCCAGCATCAGACTGTTCAGGGACGTTTCCATTTCTTTATTCTGACCGGCGATATCGAACGTGAAATCATCGGGCATTTCTGTCGACAGCAGAATCTGATATATGTCTGCGCTAATGCTTCCAAGGTCGCGGCCGGAAATATTTGCGGTGACTACGGCTGTCCGTTGCTGATCAATTCGCCTGATTTCTGACGGACCCTCATTTACCTTTATCTGTGCAACAGCCTCCAGTGGCAATGGTCTTAGTTCACCGGGATTGATGATCAGTCTCCGCAAATTATCAATACTTTCCTTATCTTCATCACGTACCCGAACAAGGATATCGATCTTACGATCCTCTTCCTTGAATTCGGTCGCCACATCGCCACGGACTTTATTCCGAACGATTGATGCAACATCCATAACATTAAGACCATACCGGGCGAGCAAAGGACGATTATAAATAATCTGGACTTCGGGATTGCCCCGCTGAATATTGGCTTTCACATCAAATAAACCTGGGATCTGATGCATTTTTTCCGCCAGTGTACGCGAAACTTGTTGCAGATCCTGAAGATTAAAACCATGGATTTCAACTTCAACGGGTGTTTTGAAACTGAAAATGGTCGGGCGTGATATTTTTGCCTGCACTCCCGAGTAGTTACTCATATGATTACGTATTTCACGAATCAGACGTTCCTCAGCCACTCTTACACTGCCCGTCCTTTCCAATCTTACGGTTAATTTTGCGGTATGTTCGCCTTCATCTGTATTGGTGGATTCCTTTTTATCAATACCAATCACTGAGGCGATTTTTCCTACCCCATCCAGTTGTTCGATATATTCCTGAATCGGTTTTACGCGCTCATCGGTCCGTTCAGCGGGTGTTCCAACAGGCAGGGTAAGTTCGACATTGAACTCGCCCTGATGCACTTCAGGGATTAGTTCACTTCCGATATTCGGTCCGATAACAAAAACCGTAAAAGCGAACAACCCGATCAAACCGGTAATTACCCGCATTTTGTGTTCTAACGACCATGAGAGTAACCGGGGATAGAGCACTTCCAATTTCCCATAGAAGAAATTAAAACCGTTCAAAACCCAATCAATTGGTACCGCGAGTAAGAGTTTGAAAATAATAATGAATCCCTTGAAAAGTAGAGCGAACATGGTAAACAAAATATGAATAATCCGAAAACTTAATTCCATAAATATTTGAAACAGATATTTAATGAGAATAAACAGAAAAAGTACCGGTGAAAGGAGAATACGTATAATTTTTTTCTCCCTATACCAGGAAACTAATTTTTTCAGGTCATTATAGAATGTGGGCAATGATTTATTGACCAGATATCCGGGCCAAACATCCTTTATAAAACGGATAAAAAAGAAATCCGGATTCTCGGCATATGATATGACAACTTCGCTGATTTTAAATTTCACAATCCTGATCAAGCGGAGTAGTGCAAATAATGGCATTATTGGGATTGACAGCGGTAAGGTCAAGAATTTTAAAATCGTAACCGCCAGTGCACCAAGCAGTTTTAGTCCGTTGAACGCCATTGTCCAGAAAACATTAGATATTATTTTAACTCCTGCAAAAAAACCGCTTTCAACGATTTGACTCCGGTCCTTTGAAAGCAAAGATTCGGCACGCGCCTGGGCTTTATAGGTAAGGATATTTTGTTTTAGGAACTCCCCGATCTGGGCACCTGCGATAAATTGCGAAGTCTGTCTTGAGGATAACATCGGTATCAGGAAAAGTGCTACAGCCAGTGAAGCAAGTAATGAGAAAACCACCGTCAGGGCCATGTCACCAAAAACCTGTCCAGCGACACCCTCGACAAAAACGATCGGGAAGAACACAGCAATTGTTGTCAGCGTTGAGGCAAATACCGCCCCGCCGACTTCACCGACCCCTCGTACGGTTGCTGTCATCAAATCATCCCCTTCTTCGCGGCACCGCGAAATACTTTCAAGGACAACAATCGAGTTGTCAACCAGCATACCAATTCCAAGCGCAAGTCCACCCAGTGACATAATATTGAGTGAAACATCAAATATTTTCATCGGCGCAAAAGTGGAGATCACCGATATCGGAATTGACATACCAACGATTATCGTCGCTGTAAAATTTCGCAGAAAAATAAACAAGAACCAGGACGGCCAATATACCACCAATGACAGCCGTAGATTTCACCTCATTTACCGCATTTTCGATAAAAATTGACTGATCAGAAAGTTTATCGATATAAATGCCTTAGGGCAGATTATGAGCGATAAAATCCGTCATCATTTTTCTTCCATATCAGCCGCCCGCCGCCGGATCCGGAAGGCTTTTCCGCTCTTGATCTTTTCTTCTTTCTCTTTCTTCTCCGCTTCCTTTTTTCTTGCCTCCAGTTGCGTTACAAAGGCCTGCTGCTCCGGCGTTCCAAAAACCGCATCAGTAACTCCTTTGGCGACGTTAACAATATTCGCATCCGCCTCTTTGTAGATTTCAATTTCAACACTCTCATCACCATTTATCCGGGTAATGATTTCTCGTTCTTTATTGGTTCGTTTCAACCTTTCCGACATCACGTATTTTTATTTCTCGCCCATTCCAGTTGCCGATCACCAGATTGGATATTTCATCTACTTTCTTGAATTCATTCAGCGTTCGTACCAGATATTCGGTTTGTCCTTCCTTAAGATTGCCACCGGCCAGATTGATATTTTCCTGCGCCAGCCGGTTTTTTACCTGCTGAATATTTATGCCGATCAGGGTAAGCTGCTGCTCATTAAGTTCAACCCGTGATTTCTTCTTCGAGACCGCCTTTTACTTTTACCGCTGCAACCCCATCAATGGTTTCCAGACGTCGTTTCAGATCCTCTTCTGCCAGATAACGCAGATAGAATAGTGATCGCTCACCGTAAAGACCCAAACGAAGAATCGGATCCAGAGAAGGATCATAACGTAAGATAAGCGGACGTTTTACCTCTTCCGGCAAGAAATACCTGATCAAGTTTTTCCCGCAAATCGGCCGTTGCCTGATTCATATCCGTATTCCAGTTGAATTCCAGAATGATATCCGATTGGCCGGCCTTGGAAATCGAGGTCATACTGACCAGATTATCAACCACACCCAGCGCCTGCTCGACCGGTCGGGAAATGGTAGTTTCAACTTCCTCGGGTGCCGTACCGGCGTATTCGGTTCGCACCGTGAGCGAAGGATAAGAAATATCCGGCATGAGGTTCAATGGTAACTGCTGATATGAGATGTAGCCAAAAACAAATTCACCGATAACCACCATCAAAATGGCAACCGGTCGGGTGGTGGTAAATTTAAAAAATTCACCTGCTCTTATATTTTTATTTGAGTCCATATATAGTCCGAATGTGTGAGATGTCTGTTCTTTCTTCTTGCAAGGCTTAATCAGGATTTGTTGTTAAAACCGACATCCCGGCGGATCGCAAGCTTATTCTCCCTTTCACTGACGATAATAACCTTGGTCTTATCCTTCAATCCCGCCTGACCAACAACAATCACCTTATCCCCCTCCTGGATTTCCGAGAGCGACTCTATCTTTTCATGATCCTGAAAGCCAACATCGAGGGCTATTTTATGCGCTATGCTATCCCGGACGACAAAAACGTTCATTGCCTCGTTTTCGTAAACGATGGCTGTTTTTGGAATCAAAATCGCATCCTCATGGGTAGCGGTCACAATATGTGTATTTACAAACATACCTGCGTGCAATTTATCCCGCTTATTGCGCACTCCGATTGTTACCTTAAACGTCCCACTCTGGGGATCAACAACCGGGCTTACACGCTTAATCCATCCGGTAAATTGTTCGCCGCGAATATTATCCGAAGAAATATACGCCGGTTGCTTTTTCTTAATAATACCAAGTTCTTTTTCGGGTGCATAAACCACAGCAATCATTTCATCCGTATTAATAACGGTGAACAGTTTATCAGTGGGATTTATCCTGTCTCCAAGTTTGATCATTCTGTCTCCGATAACACCTTCAATTGATGAAGTGATCCGGGTGTAGACTAAGATTAAGTTTTGCCTGCTCCCAATCCACTTTTAATCCTTCGGTGGCAAATTTAGCCTGTTCAAACTCCTCCTTGCTCAGGAGATCCGTCTCGTACATTTCCTGTAGCCTATTAAAATCAGACTCCTGCTTGAGGTAATTTAATTTTGCGCGCTGTTCCGCCAGCTCATATTCATTTGCTTCCAACTTTACCAGAATCTGGTTTTTATTCACTTTATCACCTTCTTCAACATAGATCTTCTGAACAAGACCCTGGATGCGCGAATAAACGTCGGTCATTTTTTCCGTTTCCAGATTTGCGCTTAGCAAAATGTAATCGGAAATCGTCCCTTTTTTAATGGTAGTAACTTCGACAGGCACCGCTTCAATTGCCGGACCGGGCTTTTTATCACCGGGTTTACCCCCACTGTCTGCCAAAGCCTTGGCCGAATCCGTCAAAGCAGAACTCGAATCGCCTTTTGCAGCATCCTGATTCTGCTCTGCATTTCCAGCCGATCCATTACCACACGAGCATAAAAAACCGGCAATGAGCAGGATCGTTATTAAACCTGTTATCAAACGTGAGATGTACATATTTTCTCCTAGATTGAAAAATTACATTTTCTGGTGTATCATCAGGTCACAAACTATTACGAAAAGCGATAATTTATGTTTCAGACTGGTATATTAACAACCTCAACGGTTCATATCAATGAATAATTCCTCTAAATTTGTGTAATTGAATCAACTCTTTTTATATTCTAATATTATCTGAAAGTTCTGGGATTTGAATGAAAAAAATTAATGCCTCTGCTGCCATACTCATTGGTGGAGAAAGTCAACGATTTGGAACCGATAAAGCATATCTTATTCTACAGAATGATCCGATAAGTGTTCATCTTTTTAATATGCTTAACAGGATCTTCTCTGAGGTATTTTTTGTCAGTGGTGTCCTAAAGAAAGATATCTTAAAAAATACCGTAGTTCTACCGGATTTACATAAGAGGATCGGACCAATCGGTGGGCTTGCTACTGCCCTGTCATATGCAAATTATCCGTTTTGCTATCTAACCGCCTGCGATTTACCATTTATTACTGACACATTAATACACATGTTGTGGAGCCAATCGAAGAATTTCGATATCGTCGTCCCAACTTGGAGTGATTATGTCGAACCGCTGGTAGCCTTTTATCATAAACGATGTCTGGATGAGGTCCATATGGCGATTGAATCCGGAAATTACATGTTAAAGGGCTGGTGGGATAAGCGCAAAATAAATTATGTGAACATGCTATCCAGCTATAGCTTGTCAGAATTAAAGACCGTTTTCTTTAACATCAACACACCCGACGATTATCAGGAGGCATTGAGCATACTGAAAAATATGTGATCTGATGAGTTAAAAATTAGGAATTAGGAATATAAAAATACAAAAATTCTGATATTTGAACATATATGTAGTCTTTGATCTTTTCAATTCCTAATTTATATGCTAGCCACCTTAATCGGTTTAAGAAAAAAGTGGTGGATTAGAATTTATGAGAATCATCGAAGTGACAATACGTGATAAATTTTTGGTTTTTCTATTACCGGCGATGATTATTCTGCAAGGTTGTTCAGGAAACGACTGGGCCCGGCGAATTAATTGGCCCGGGATTGATATCAAAAATCTACCAACCGAGACACAATTTCCGGGAGTGCCTGCATTAATTTTGGAAGATGAGGGTTCCATCGACATACATGTGTTATCGGATGCTGCGTTTAGTGTATATGACCGGCATACAATTATAAAGGTATTCAATTCACGCGGATTTAAGTATGCAAATATTGCCGTGCCTTATGGTATAAATTCTGAAGTAGATGAAATTGAAGCCAGGACCATCGGAGCCGACGGTAAGATAACGGTTCTGAATCCAGAAAAAATATACGATGTCAATCTTTATCCCAATTTTGTTTTTTATTCCGATCAACGGGCAAAGATTTTTACACTTCCGGCTGTAACTGAAGGCTGTATCCTGGAATACCGGTATCGCATAACCATCAGGAGTCGTACCTATGGCAGCCGATGGCGCTTCCAGAGTGAGATCCCTACATTAAAATCACGTTTCAAATTGTTTAAACAATCAGATTGGGACATTGACTACCGCATTTACGGACCGGTTTCAGAGCAGACCGTCGCCGATCTTCCGGCAGGATTTAAGCAGTCGATGGTTTGGGAGGCGGGCCCTCTCCCGGCACTTAAATCCGAAGTATTTATGCCACCTCTGGTTGAAACCGGTGCCCGGCTGACCATTGCTCCGGTTGGAATTTCATCCTGGTCCGATCTGGCCCATTGGTATTATAATCTTGTCAAACCAAATATGGACAAACGCGGTGAATTATCGGATCTTGCGGATTCACTGACAGCCCATTTACCATCTGACCGGGAAAAACTTAAGACGGTTTTCGAATGGACCCGGGATAAACTGCGGTATCTCGCTGTCGAAATTGGGATCGGGGGTTATCAACCCAGTCCCGTCGAAGAAGTATTTTATGAACGATACGGAGATTGCAAGGACATGACCACGCTACTTTGCGCGTTGGCCGATGAGATTGGTATTCCGGTCTATCAGGCACTCATAAGCACGCGACAGAATGGACTTCCAGATACCACCCTGCCAGCAGCAACCCAATTTAACCATGTGATCGCCTATGCCCCGACAACGGGGCCGAACGGTTTGTGGATGGACGTCACGGACAAATCCTGTGCTTTTGGGACATTGCCCTGGTATGATCAAGATGTTCCGGTTTTGTTTATCGGTCCCGACGGTGCGGGTAAGTTGATGCGCACACCGGGAAGCAATCCCAGCGACAATCTTGCGGTTACCGATTGGCAGATTGTACTTGATCATAGCGGTTCAGCGGTTGTCAATGCTCATACGATCTCTTACGGAATTATCGCTAATGAATTGCGCAACCAACTACAGCAGATTTCCAGCAGCTGATCATATGGAATGGCTTGAACTGACACTCGAGGAACGTTGTCCCGGTGCTCAAATCGACAGCTTCAAAATCAATCATATTGAGGAACCCGATATGCCTTTAGAGTTTCTCTATACATTTAAGGATTTTGATTTTGCCGAATTACTCCCTAAGATGCAAGTCATCAGACCGGGGGCAATGGTTAACGAAAGATTGCACACGCTTTTTCAGACCAATAAACGGCTGAATCCTGTTCGTATCCAGATTCCGGCAATAACCACCTTAAATTTGTCTATCGATCTCCCCGTAGGTTGGCATCCAGTTAAGACCAAAGAATCGCTTATTCAGGAAACTGTATTCGGAACATGCATATTGTGGTGGGAATATACCGGAACAGATCTTAAGGCAACCGTGAAAATTATAACACCCGCACAAGAAATTGCCACAAGCGCATATTCTGATTTTCGTGAACATCTCGATAACAGCCGCAAATTGCTGGAGACTCCGATTCTGATTACAAATTCATCTTCAAATGACGAATAAATCTAATTGTCAGAATAGACCATGCCCTGAATTTGCTTGAAATAATCTCTAAAAAACCCTAATATATTGTTAATTAAATCACAATATTGGAATCCCAAATGACCCCTAAAAATCCGTATCACCAGTACCTGAAATTATTCTTATGGTTGATCACGCTGCACTCTTTTTTCGTAGGAATTGCCTTGATCGTTACCCCAGCAAGCCTGTTTGTCTATTTTGGGTACGCCAACATTACTGAAAAATTTTTCCCGGTCCAGGGAGGTGTATTTCATATTGTTCTGAGTATTGCCTATGCCATGGCAGCCCTGGACGTGATACATCAGGGTCGAATGATTATGCTAACGATTAGTGCGAAAATTATCGCAACCACTTTTTTATTTGCCTATTATTTTCTGATCGCAGAGATCTGGACGGTTCTTGTATCCGGTCTGGTTGACGGTCTAATGGGCATAATTGTGTGGTACCTCTACAGCCGGTATTTAAAGTTCAAGATTAATATATAAGGTTTTTAATTTTGCCAAAGAAACTGCAAACGCTTATTCTCACAGGTGCATCCGGCTTCGTCGGCCGAAATTTGCTTGAGGATCTGAAGGAAGATTACCGTATTTTCGCCATTGCCCGCCGGTCACAACAGGAATGTAATGCACCGTTCCACCCAAATATTGCATGGATAAGAGCGGATATTTCCAATAAAGTCAGTATTACCAAGGCCATCCGTGAAGTACAGACTGCAGGTGGCGCAGACTATTTATTCCATCTGGCAGCATTTTACGAATTTGCTGGTGAAGAACACCCCGAATACCATTCGACCAATGTTGTCGGGACATCTTATATTCTGGAGCTAGCGGAAGAACTGGATCTTAAATTGTTTGTTTTTGCCAGTTCCGTGGCAGCCTGCTCATTTCCGGCAGAAAGTGACACGATAAATGAATCCTCCCCACCCGACGGCAATCATATTTATGCGGTCACGAAACGCAAAGGGGAAGAAATGATCAGGGCATATGCAATCAAGAATCGTGCCTGTATCGTGCGTTTTGGCGCTGTATATAGTGACTGGTGTGAATATCCGCCGTTGTATATTTTTTTAACCACCTGGTTTGGATCCTCATGGAAAAAGCGAATATTAGGTGGAAAAGGAAAATCTGCGATACCATACATACATATACGTGATATTATAATATTTTTTCATAAGTTGTTACAAAACACCGATCAGGTGGAATCAGGTCAGGTTTTTATCGCGAGCACAGCCGGTGCCACGACTCATGGACAGCTTTTCCACCACGCCACGCGTGCCTTCTTCGGCGGGGAAAGAAAGGCGTTCCATATGCCCAAACTTGCAAGCGCCATAGGGCTTTATGTGATGGATTTTTTTGGTAGATTAATCGATAAGCGACCTTTCGAACGACCATGGATGCGCCATTATATAGACCTGCAACTGACCATCGATAATTCAAAAACATGTAATTATCTAAAATGGTCACCCAATCCCCGCTACCTGATCGAGGCGAGAATGCCCTTTCTGGTCGAGCGGATGAAAAGCGAACCCTACGCCTGGCAAATTCGAAATATGGTGGCCATGAGGCGCGTGGCTTCCAGACCCGATTTTAATATTTATACCTCCCTGTCCGAAGCCGAAAATGAGATCATTGAGCGAATTATTGCCCGGATTGAAAAACTTTCTGAATTAACCGTGTATCCCAGTCTCAGCAAAAAAGATCCATCGGAATTGCTTTGGTTCTACAAGCTGATCTTCAGATTGGTACTTACTTCCATCCACACCAACAATAAATTGCTTCTTCAAAATTATTTTGAGATATCCGGTATCTCACGTTTTGAAGCCGGTTTTTCCTCATCCGAGTTGATCACATTACTAAACAGTTTTAATGAAATCATCGTTGATTATCTCAACCATTCCGAGAAAGTGCAAATATACCGGAATCTCTTCTATGATTACATCAGTATGCCGCTCATGTTTGGAATCGATGAGATCGAATATCAATATGCATTGTTTGAACAGCGCGATTCAACCCGCGAATCACTTAAACAAATAGATGTCTCAACCATTGAACCCAGCGCCCGGGAATTATTGGAAGAAACCATTTGGAGTTGTCTGGTTCATCGCAAATAAATAAAATACGTGGAGCTATATCAATGCGCCTGAGTTTACGCGCAACCCAATTATTAGGTTATATACTGGTGGTTGCCCTGATGGGTACATTTACCATTTATGCCGGTTTGTCATTCATTTCGGAGACGGTTGTCAAAGAGGCAAAATTGCGCGTTCAGATGGATCTTAACTCGGCCTGGTCCGCCTATAATGAAGAAAAGGCATTGCTTCAAATGGTAGTGAGTCTCATCGCCCAGGATGAGACGATCCGTTGCGGTTTGGAGGGACAATCAGATCACCAAAAGCTCACGAAAACACTTGAAGAACTCCGGATAAAATACAAATTGGATTTTCTTTCTCTGGTTGATAGTGAGCGGAATGTTGTAGCCGGTTCGCCATCCGCTCAACCCTTAAAACGAAAGGTACGCTCAGATCCGGTTATAGAGCAGGCTTTCCGGGGAAATGTGATTAGTGGCACATCCCTCATCTCCCGTGCCGATCTTCTTCTGAAAAGCAGAGATCTGGCAACGCAAGCGTATATTCCCTTGGTTTACACCGAGCGTGCACGTCCAACAGAACAAACCGTGGAAGACCGGGGCATGGCACTTGAGACAGCCGTACCTATTCTCAAATCAAATCAAAACGTTTGTGGTGTGATTTATGGCGGCATATTATTAAACCGAAAATTTGAACTTGTTGACCGGATACGAAAAGCGGTTTTTGATATTGATATATATGATGGCAAGCCCCTTGGAACGGTAACCATTTTTCTCTGGGACACACGGATTGCCACGAACGTTATAAAAATGGACAGTACCCGTGCCATTGGTACACGCGTTTCTGACGAAGTTTATACCACGGTGCTTGAAAACGGTGAAAGATTTGGAGATCGCGCTTTTGTGGTCAACGACTGGTATCTTTCCGCCTATGATCCGATTCGTGATCCCGACGACACAATAATTGGTATTCTTTATGTCGGACTTTTGGAGCAAAAATATCTCGATTATAAATCAGAGCTCACCCTGAAATTTATCGGGGTAGGTCTGCTTGCTCTGATGTTATCTGTGGGCCTGGCAACCTTTTTCACCAAGCGAATCCGAAAGCCAATACTCAAACTGGTAGAGGGTACACGTAAAATATCTACCGGAGATCTGGGAACCCGTATAAATGAAATCGAAGGTACGCGCGAAATTACGGAACTCTCCCATTCATTCAATTCGATGGCCGCATCATTGGAAACCAGGAGCCATCAACTGGAAGAAGCCTCCCGCGAGCTCCAGGATGCATATAACCGCGCCGATGAAAAAAACCGGGCATATTTGGAGATGCTTGGATTTGTAACCCACGAATTAAAATCACCGCTGGCGTCGATTGTATTCGCCATTGGCTCCTTACGTGATAATCTTCTGGGTCCCCTGACAGAAGCTCAGGAAGAGGTGTTGAAATCATCCGCGAAAAGTGCCGATTATTTAAATTATACCATCGCTAATTTTCTAAATCTGAGCCGGATAGAAGAAGGTGAAATGAGGCTAAAGCTTTGGAAGGTATCGTTACGAAATGCTATTATTGATCCGGCCATGCAACGGTTGTCAGAAATGGCCGCAGACAATGACATGAAATTCCATTGCGATATTCCGCACAATCTGGAGGTTACCTGTGATCCGAATCTGTTAACTTCGGTTTTCCAAAATCTATTTTCCAATGCCGTAAAATATGGCAACAAAAGTAGCCAGATTCTGATTCACCTGGAACAAGAGACTGAGCAGGAAATCAAAATTTCGGTATTTAATCAGGGCTCAGGTTTTAGCGCTGAAGAAGCAAAAGGTTTGTTCACCAAGTTTACACGTTTTAATGCAGAGCATTACAGTACAAAATCCGGTACCGGACTCGGGTTATTTGTTACCAAAAAAATTATTAATAATCATGGTGGAGATATCTGGGCAGAGTCAGAGCCCGGAATATCGGCAAAATTTATTTTTACAATACCAAAACGGATTGTTCGTCCGAAAATAATATCCTGAGGCGTGATTACTCTGGCGAGACGGTCTGGATTAACTCTTCAATTGTCGCGATTAATTTTGCCGGTTTAACCGGTTTTTCGATAAACGCATCGACCGGTAAAAGGGCCGTTCCTGCTTTTTCACTGAAGTTAACATTGGTTTTCGAAGTCACACTGGTGAGCATCAAAATGGGGATCTTTGAATATTTTTCATATTCTGAACCTGGCTCGCCTGTTCTCAATTCACTCACAACCCGAAAACCGGCGACAAAATCCTCCATGATGACGTCCAGAATAATCAGATCGGGTTCAAACTGCTTTATTTTTTTAAGGCCCTCGGCAGCACTATGTGCGGAATCAAAAACATATGATTTTGCCTCAAGTACCATTTTTACAACATTTACCAGATTGATATCGTCGTCAATCATCAGAATTTTATATGCCATAGCATCTCCCATGGTTTCTAAGGCAAATCAATTTAACCGCTATGCTTACATGAATCAAGCCGATAGACCTGCCATTAACCACACAGAAGTCTGGGCAGCCAGGCTGATTTTCTCAACCAAATAGCTCTGAGAATGATAGGGTCAATTTATACTTTGCTGTTTAAAATTGTAAAAGTATATAACAATTAGTAAAAAAATAATTATTATTTTACTTGAATTATTGTTGACAATTTTTTATAGTTAACAAAATTAATAGTTAACCAAGTTAACTATTAACCCGTTTAATCAAATCTCCTGGAAAAATGTTCAACCATACAGCACAAAATATCGCTGAGTATAGTCGCGTCCTCGCCCAAATCATCGATGACGTGGTTGAACATAACTTCCTGATGGAATTACCGCTTTCAAACCTTACCCGCACTCAGTTTACCATATTAAAAATCTTGGCGGTGTCAGCACCGCGCACGATTAGTACAATGGCGGATATTTTACGGATGAGTCGTGCTGCAGCCAGTAAAAATATTGAAAAGCTGGTACGTCAGCGTTTGGTTGTACGTAAGATAATCAAAAGCGATCGCCGGATAACTGAGGTTTACCTGACAGATCGCGGCAGAGAGTTAGTGGAACACTATGAAGTGCTTAGAACGCAAAAACAACAGGAAGCCCTATCGATATTCAATGAGAGTGAGAAGCAACAGTTTTCTGAATTATTAAGACGATATGTCAGTCATTGCCTTGCTCAGGAAAAAAGTATAGATCTGATCTGTCTTCAATGTAACGGCAGTATCAGTGATGCATGTCTTTTACGCGACCATCATGAAGGATGTCGCTTCTTTTTTAAGTCCACAAACGCTAATTCAAATCACAGGGAGGAATGAGCATGTCCGACAGAACCATCCATGAACTTCTAGAAGGGCAACGCTTGACCAGCCTTGAGGAACGCGGTGTATCACGACGGGATTTTCTGAAATTCTGCACCGCCATGGCAGCAACCATGGGATTACCTCTTGGTATGGCCAATGTTATTGCCAGTGCGGTTGAAAGTGCCAAACGACCTCCGGTTATCTGGCTTCATTATCAGGAATGTACCGGATGTACAGAATCGCTGCTGCGTGCAACACACCCAGCAGTAGAAACTCTGGTACTCGATCTGATCTCACTTGACTACTCTGAGACGCTCTCAGTAGCGGCAGGTCATAATGTTGAAGAGGCCTTAAATAAATCACTTGAAGAGAATGCAGGTAAATTTATCCTGGTGGTTGAGGGATCAATTCCAACGAAGGATGGTGGTATTTATTGTAAAATAGGCGGTCGCACTGCTTTGGATCTGGTGACGGATATAGGTGGTAAAGCTGCTGCAATCGTGGCAATCGGATCATGTGCCTCCTGGGGTGGTGTTCAATCATCATATCCAAATCCGACCGGCGCAAAAGGGGTTGCCGAGGTTCTGACCGACAAAACCGTTATCAATTTACCAGGATGTCCGGCAAGTCCCTATAATCTGCTGTCAGTCGTTCTTTATTATCTGACACTGGGTAAATTACCCGAGCTGGATGCTATGGGTCGTCCGTTATTTGCTTATGGCCGGTTGGTACATGAAAATTGTGAACGTCGTCCCCATTTTGATGCCGGGCGGTTTGTGAATGAATTCGGTGACGATGGCCACAGACAGGGCTGGTGTCTTTATAAAATCGGCTGTAAAGGACCGGAAACCCATGCAAATTGTCCGATCCAGCTCTATGGAGACGTTGGTTCCAACGCCTGGCCTGTTGGTACAGGCCATCCTTGTTTTGGTTGCACTGAAAAAGGGGTCGGCTTCGTAAAACCGATTCATCAGCAGGCATCTGTTTTTACCGCAACACCACCGGCAACTTTCCCTGATATCGTCGAGGAAAAAACCAGTGGTGGATTCACCATCGGGGGAGCTGCAGTTGCGGGTGCAATTGCCGGTGCCGCGGTAACTGCTGGAATAAAAATAACTAAAAACATTCCGGATAAAGATTCCGCATCCGATAAAAAAGAATCTTAAGGAGTCATGGCTATGAATGTAGGTCGACGAGATTTTTTCAAAGTATTATCGGCCGGAGCCGTGACCGCCGCCGGCGTCAAACCAGCTCTGGCTGAGCCACGCAAAGAATTGCCCCCAAAGGCAATCGGCATTTTATATGATGCCACGCTCTGCATCGGCTGCAAATCATGTGAGGTTGCCTGTAAAAAGCGCAACAATAAATCAAAAGTTCATTCTGAAATCGAGGAATACTATGGGGTTGAGCAGGCCTGGGATTCCGCCCGTGACCTTGATTCCAACACCATGAACAAGATCAAGTTATATAAAAACGGGACCGCTGAAGTAAAAGACCGGGAGCAAGATGGGTTTTCGTTTATTAAACGTGCTTGTATGCATTGCATCGATCCCGATTGCATTTCAGCCTGTCCGGTTTCAGCCCTAACCAAAGATCCGGTAACCGGAATTGTGAAATACAATATTGATGCCTGTTGCGGATGCCGTTATTGTCAGATTGCCTGTGCGTATATGATTCCAAAATTCGAATTCAATAAGGCATTCCCACAACTGGTAAAGTGTGAGCTGTGTCGTCATGTTGTCTCGGAAGGCGGAATACCCGGATGCTGTGAATTCTGCCCAACCGGTGCTTCAATTTTCGGGCCGGTGCCTGTACTGCTGGAAGAGGCGAAAAAAAGACTGGCAATGAAGGCGGGTGAAGTATATGATTTTCCCGTTGCTTCGGTTGAGGGAGAACGCCGTACAAGCAAACCGGTTGCTAAATATGTGAACTATATTTATGGCGAAAAAGAAGGTGGTGGTACACAGTATATCATGCTATCCGCAGTGCCGTTTAATAAACTGGGATTACCAACAATGCCCGATCGCTCCGATGCCTCCTTATCAGAAGGTGTTCAGCATACCATATATAAAGGTATGATCCTTCCGATTGCTTTGCTGGCTGGTCTTTCCTTTTTGAGCTACCGGTCCACCAAAAAAGAAGAAAAATCGGAGTAAAGGAGGACACTATGCACGACATAAAACCGATCGGTGGAAAGATTTTCACTAAACCTTTTAATGTTCTTTTGATCCTGGGCATCATTGGTGTGTTTTTTATCCTAAAACGGTACGTCCTGGGTCTCGGCTCAGTGTCGAACCTCAATGATGGATATCCCTGGGGTCTCTGGATTGTTTATGATGTAGTCACCGGAACTGCAATCGCTTGTGGTGGATACGCCATGGCCATGTTGGTTTATATATTTAATCGCGGAAAGTATCATCCCATGGTCCGTTCTGCTCTTCTGGCGAGTATGTTTGGCTATACGCTGGCCGGCGTTTCAATTTATGTGGATGTTGGCCGTTGGTGGCAATTACACCAGATTTTCATGCCACAATATGCCAATCTCAACTCCGTCATGGTCGAAGTGGCAGTCTGCGTCGCGGCTTACGTCTTTGTGATGTGGATTGAATTCAGTCCGGCTTTCTTTGAGGGCAGAGCAGGTAATGAAAAAACGCTGAAATTCCTCAACAAAGTCATGTTCTTCTTTATTGCCCTGGGAGTTTTACTCCCCACCATGCATCAATCTTCTCTGGGTTCACTGATGATTGTTGCCGGACAAAAACTCTCTCCCCTATGGCAATCTGGTGCATTGCTACCCTTGCTGTTTTTGATCACTGCAATCACAATGGGATATGCGATTGTCATCTTTGAATCAACATTCTCATCATTCGGGCTCAAACGACCTATGGAGACCGATATGCTTGCCAAGATTTCAGCCATAATTCCAAAACTTCTGGTACTTTTCCTGGTGATCCGTTTTGGTGACCTGGTCTGGCGCGGGGCTTTCTCAGATATGGCTTTTGATCTTAAGAGTATTATGTTCATCCTTGAGAATGTGTTATATATCTATCCGGTCGTGGTATTATTTTCAGCGGCAAAACGCCGGATACCCAAGTATCTGTTCCTTTCAGCTGTTTCGATGCTGCTGGCCGGAGCCCTCTATCGGTTTAATACATTTCTGATTGGGTTCAATCCCGGCGGCGGGTATAATTATTTTCCCGCTTTTTCAGAGATTATGATTACTGTCGGGATTATTGCAATTGAGATTATGGCATATCTGGTTTTCGTGAAGAAATTTCCGGTCCTGCCAGAAGTGAAACACGCAAAAGTGTAAAAGGAGGAAAAATACATGGCAAAGCGAATCACAGTTGACCCGATCACAAGAATTGAGGGTCATCTACGTATTGATTGTGAGATAGATAATGGCAAGGTGTCTAATGCCTGGTCATCCGGCCAGATGTGGCGTGGTATAGAAGTTATTTTGAAGGAACGTGATCCACGGGACGCCTGGATATATACCCAGCGTATTTGTGGCGTTTGCACAACCGTCCATGCCATAGCTTCGGTCCGCGCGGTTGAAAACGCCCTTCAGATGGAAATTCCGTTAAATGCTCAATACATACGGAATATGGTCATTGCTGCACATGGTCTCCATGATCACATGGTCCATTTCTATCATTTATCAGCCTTAGACTGGGTCGATATTGTATCTGCCCTCAAGGCCGATGCCGGCAAAGCATCAAAATTGGCCGAAAGTCTCTCACCCTGGACCCAGAATAGTGTTAAGGAGATGAGAGTCGTTCAGGACAAATTAAAAACGTTTGTCAATACCGGTCAATTGGGTATTTTTGCCAATGGTTACTGGGGACACCCGGCAATGAAACTGCCCCCTGAAATAAATCTGATCGCTGCTACCCATTACCTGCAGGCTTTTGAATTTCAGCGCAAGGCCAACCAGATTGTAACGATACTTGGCAGCAAAACACCACATATTCAGAACCTGGCGGTCGGTGGTGTGGCCAATCCGATCAATCCTGATAATCAATCTGCACTCAATATGGAACGACTTTATTACATAAAAACGCTCATGGATGAAGTCAAGAGTTTTATTACCGACGTATATCTGATCGATGTATGTGCGGTTGCGGCATATTATAAGGATTGGTTGAATTATGGTTCAGGGGTTACCAACTACCTGAGTGTGCCCGATTTTCCGCTGGATACAAAGGGAAGCCAGTTTGAGTTACCCGGCGGTTATATTCCAAACGGGGATGTGGGTAAATTCAAAGCCATCACGAGTTTCGACGATCCATTTTTCCGTGATGGTGTGAAGGAAAGTATAAAACACTCATGGTATGATGGGAACTGGACCCGCCATCCCTGGGAAGAAGACACCGAACCAGCCTATACCGATTTTCAGGATAATGGCAAATATTCCTGGGTTAAAGCCCCCAGTTTTGGCGGCAAACCCGCACAGGTGGGCCCACTGGCGCATGTACTGGCCATGTACGTTGCCGGTCATGAACCAACCAAAAAATATGCCGGAATGATGCTGAGCACGATAAGTAAGCTTGCCGGGACCCAGTGGGCGTCAACGCTCTGCACTCAACCCTCGGTCGGCATGCCGCCCGAGCCATTCGTTGTGCGGTGCTCTATGAAGTCCTTGAGAAAAACTACAATCTGCTTCTGGCAAATATTGCCAAGGGCGATCTGGATACCTTTAACAAACCCGTATTTCCGAGTGGAGAACAGCGCGGGTTCGGTTTTCACGAAGCCCCGCGTGGTACGCTCTCACATTGGGTCGTGATCAATAACGGTAAGATCAAGAATTATCAGGCCGTCGTCCCATCCACCTGGAACGCTGGTCCGCGTAACCAGGACGATGCCATGGGGCCATATGAAGCCTCCCTGATGGGTAATCCTGTTGCTGTCCCGGATCGACCGCTTGAAGTGCTTAGAACAATTCATTCATTCGATCCTTGTCTGGCGTGTGCGATACATCTTCATGATAACGAGAATGAGGATATTGTAACCGTTCGTGTGATGTAATGCCGAAATCTGGGGTAACGGTACTCGGATTAGGGAATGTCCTGATGCAGGATGAAGGAGTCGGTGTGCATCTTGTTAACCTGTTGATGGAAAAATATGAATTCGATCCGGGTATTGAACTGATTGATGGCGGTACAACCGGAACCGACCTGCTACCCTATTTTGAACAGAATCAGCGGATTATGATCCTTGATGCCGTGGATTTTGGAAAGAAAGCGGGCCATATTGATATCATCAGGAATGAGGATATTCTGGCCCGTTTTAAATCTAAATTAACCCTTCACCATCTTGGACTTTCTGATGTGCTGAGTACCCTGCAATTGCTGGATATAAAGCCGAAGGAAATCTGTCTTATCGGTATGCAGCCGGCATCCATGGAACTTGATCTCGAACCATCGGATACCGCGCGGGAACAGTTTGGAAAAGCCCTTGAAATTATTCTCGATAAGTTAAATGACTGGAAGATATCCTCCCGGCTGAAATAACCCATTGTAAATTTAATCCAGAGCCCGTCCGGTTTTGTGATACCGAACGGGTTTTTTATTGCCAAGAATTGATCGGCAAACAATTTCTTATCCGTTTTATTGTTCCTAATTTCCGATTCTTATTCTAGAAACGTCCCAGATCCGGATTAAATTGCAAAAAAAGTGTCGATTTTCATTACTTGTTATCCTATCTTATGATTCAGAAACGCGTTGATTTACAATTCCTCTCTGAAAACGATTAATGTGTAGAATATGGTTCAGTATCTAAGATTCTTCCTAAGCGATCAGCAGGTGTTCAATGCACTGAAAGGCGGCGATGACTCAGCACTTAAATATTTGTATGAACGCAATTTACGTATGGTTCGGAAATATATTCTGGAAAACAGTGGCACGGAACCGGACGTGGCCGAAATATTGCAGGACGCTTTAATTGTATTTTGGGAGAAGGTTCGATCCGGTGAATTCAAACTGCAGTCAAAGATTTCAACCTATATTTTCTCAGTTGCCCGAAATAAGTGGCTTCAAGAGTTAGGCCGGAAGAAGCGATTCAGTACCATTGATGAGAAACATATAAACCTGTCCGATGATACAGATCAGGAAGAGCGTCTCGTTGAACAGGAATTGATTGATATCGTTAAATTTCATATGAATCAGCTTCTCCGTTATGTAAGAGAATTTTGCTGCTTTATTATTATGAGGACAAATCGATGGCTGAGATCAGCACAATATTGGGATTGGCAAATGACAATGTGGCCAAAAGTAAAAAGTATCAGTGCAAAAAAGAACTTGAACAATTGGTCAAAGCCCACCTAAACGAAGCCGGGGAACAGTATGGATAAAGATTTTTGTCGTATAATCGATGAGGATTTTCTTATCGAACAATATGTCAAAGGAAACCTGCCAGCAGAGCTCCAGCTGAAAGTCGAACAACATATTAAAGAATGCCTGGTACACGCTCAGGCGTTGCGCCTTGAGAAATTGTTAAATCATGGTATTAAAGAATATAGGCAACATCCACGAATTAAT
>CAVQJT010000026.1:0-137234 GCA_963712885.1 Calditrichia bacterium | reverse complement strand
ATTAATATGATAAGAAACAAAATCTTTTCGGTACCGCTCAACATGCCTTCTCTCCTCAGAATATTGATAGTGGTTGAAGGTAATATAGGCTACGTTTGTTTTAATATCAATTCAAGAATGTGGTCTGATACTCATAGGGAAAAAAATTGTCAGATCAATTGTTGCAGCAAATCGAAGGTGAGACGCACGCCGACACCGGTTGCGCCTTTTCCAAGATAGGTCTTATTCTTGAGCCCGTAGGCGGTGCCGGCGATATCAAGGTGTGCCCAGGGGGTGGACGCGACAAAAGATTCCAGGAATTTGGCGGCTGTTATACTCCCTGCTTCCCGACCACCGACGTTTTTCAGATCGGCGACTTCACTTTCCAGTTCACGCTGATAAGCCTCCCACATCGGCATTTCCCAAACGGGTTCACCGGAACTATTTGACGCCTGAAGGATTTTTTTTATAAAATCTGCATGATTGCCAAAGAGACCAGTGGCTTCATTTCCAAGTGCCACCACGACCGAGCCGGTAAGTGTAGCAAAATCAATCAGAAAATCAGGTTTATACTCTGTTTCAACAAAAGAGAGTGCATCGGCCAGTAACAGGCGGCCTTCGGCATCGGTATTAATTATTTCAATTGTTTTGCCGTTATAGGCACGGACCACATCACCGGGTTTAACCGCTTCTCCCCCGGGCAAATTCTCAGTAGCAGGTATTGCAGCCGTAACATTTATCGCAGGCCTCACTTTAGCCAGAGCATCCATTACACCTATGACAGCCGCCGCACCGGCCATATCGTATTTCATTTCCTCCATTCCGGCAAAAGGCTTTATTGAAATCCCACCGCTATCAAAAGTAACGCCTTTCCCTATAATCCCAACGGTCTTTGCATCTTTTTGGCCGGAATTATAATGAATCAGGATAAATCGGGGTGGTTCGGCACTCCCTTGGGCCACGCATAAAAATGCCCTCATTCCGAGCTTACGGATTTTTTTCTCATCATATATCTCTACCTGAAAACCCTTTTTTTTATGAAATCGCCGGTAAACTTCTTTGGCCAGTATCTCGGGCGTCAGATGGTTGGCCGGCAGATTGGCCAGCGTACGGGCATAATTTACCGATTCAATGACCGCTTTTTTATGCTTTATCCGATTACGAATTTTACTGGCTTCAGACTTATTATCGATTAAAAAGGTCAAATTACGGAAAGAGATCGGTTTTTCTGTTTTAGTCTTAAATCTGTTGAAGGAGTATCGGGCGAGCTCAATGCCCTCAACCAGGGCATCGAGATTTTGTCCATCGATCAGATGCCGGTCCGAAACTGTAATCATGCATTCCTTTCCCTTCACACGTTTCATACCGGTAACAATAGTGTAACCCAGGTTTCGAAAATATTCCGAATTAAGAGGCTTTTTCGTGTTTCCCGGTATCCAGAGCAGGGCACCTGTGTGCTTATCACCATCAAGAAGATAATCTGATGTAGGACCATCCGGCTGCAGGTTCTTGTAAAAATTTACAAGCCTATTTTTTAAGCCGGAAGATAAAAGCGATTTTTCGATTTGTGGGTTTGTTTTTTCAGCTGGGTTGGAAAGCAATATCAGCAGATCGGTAATTAAGGGTCTTTTCCCCTTAATCAAAACATGATAATTCATGGCGGAAACATCCGGCTAGCCTGGGAGACTGGCAAGGACAAGTTTACGCTTTACAGATCCCAAATGGTCAATAAAAAGGATTCCGTCAAGATGATCGATTTCATGTTGCAGCACGCGTGACATCCAGCCGGTGAATTTTTCGGTTTTTTCTTCACCATCAACCGTTTGATATTTTAACAGAATTTCTTCCGGGCGGCTGACATCCTCACGAACACCGGGAATCGAGAGACAGCCCTCCTCAAGTAAAACATCACCGTTGGTTTCCAGGATGACCGGATTTATGAATGCCTGTGGGACATGATCAGCCTCGACAGGTGAAACATCCGTTACAAGCAGTCTCCTAGATATGCCCACCTGGGGAGCAGCAAGCCCGATACCATCCGATTCATGCATTGTTTCAATCATATCATCAACCAGATTTTTCAACTGATCGTCAAATTCAGTCACATCTTCTGCTTTTTCCCGCAGAACCTCATCACCGATAATTCTGATTCTCAACATGCTTCTGCTACCTGACTTGACTGTGCCATCTTGGGTAATTTACAATTTTATTCATTATCGGGTCAACGTTACAAAATAAAAGCCCCTGCACAAAGGGGCTTTTATTTTTTTATGGTCTCCCCGACCTTCTCTTATTTTATGCCTGAAAGGATGATCCACAGCCACAAGATCGGGCTGCATTCGGATTACTGAAGGTAAATCCGGATCCGGTCAAACTTTCTTTGTAATCAAGTTCCGTACCACTGAGATAGACAAAACTCTTTGCATCTATATAAATCTGCACACCTTTATCTTCAAAAATCTGGTCGGTGTCGCTTTTACGGTCATCGATATCCAGAACATATGTAAAACCCGAGCAACCGCCACCCTTTACACCAACCCTCAAAGCTCCATTGGCTCGACCTTCGCTCTTTATAATTTCCTTCACCTTATCGGCCGCTTTATCGGTTAATGAGATCATGCTTATTACTCCTTTTTGTTCATGCTGTGTAACAAAATTTTTTATTCAGATATTTCTTAAATGAGTAAAATCTTTGAAAATATTCAGTCAGATATTTTAGCAGAAAGGATTTTATCACGCGAGGTTCAAGGCATCTATTGCTGCGGATTTCCGATAAAAATGCTGTTTTACTAATGTAGACAATTCTGATTCGATCGCTCTCCCGCGGTCTTTCGCATAAAAGGTGCGGATCATTTTGATAACTTTTGGTTTATCGATTTTCCCCTCATGAATGTCCCGACGAAATGTTTCAAAAATATCCCGGGCTGCTTCGGGACGCGGTCCGAATCGGAATAAATCCCTGTCTTGATCGTCAAGAAAAATTAAAATGGGAATAGCACGGCTGCCGTTTGTGAGAAAATGTTCCATCAGGTCCGGATTTTCATCTCTCAAAATCACTTTGATTTCCCAATCCGGTGCTGATTCCACAATCTTTCGGATGACCGGCAAGATCGCCAGTGAATCACCACACCACGGTTCTGTGATCACAAGGATCTTCTGGCCCCGGATTTTATTTATCTGATTTTGCAACACATTTGATACCTGATATTTCGAGTAATGCAATCGATGCAGGTCGAGATTTTCTCCCAATATATTCAAATATGAATCATAATCCATGGCGCGATCATAAAAACGTGTCAAATTCATTTGTCCTATCCGATTTATGCATCTGATATACTTTGATGCAATAAAATATTCTTTGATACAAAATCTGGAAAATAAAACCGGGTAAGTTGGTGTTTATTTACCTGCTTTTTCAAGATTGTAAGTACTTCTCAATATTTCACACATGGTAGGCAGATATGCCATACAACCACCATAGCCATGGGGGTGGTCTCCGGCATAAACTTCCGGCAGGCAGGACAACGTATGCGTATAATATTTATTCTTAAATCCATCAAGATACTGGAGCAGGCGGTTGATCACATGTTGCTGATCTCCGCGGATATCAAGAACGGCATCACAATATAAACCGGTTGCCCAGGGCCAGATACTTCCATTACAGTATTCATCCGGTGATAAACTGCCGTCTGACCGCAGCTGACCCTTATAGACGGGATTGTTCTTGGAGAGCGAGCGTATTCCGTGCGGGGTTAACAGTTCGTTCTCAATCTGGGTAAGCACATTACTTCCCAGCTCCCGATCCAGAATTGAAAAAGGCAGCCCTACTAGGAACAGCTGATTCACTCTAAGGCTTGAGTCCCGATAATTTTCACGCACCACATCGGAAAAACAAATGTTTTCTTCGTCCCAGAAAACCCTCAAGAAGGATTTTAAAACAACACGTGCCATATCGGCGTACTTACCCGCCAGCTTTGGCTGATTTAATTCACGGCTGAAATATTCCATTACTTTTAAGGCATTATACCAAAGGCCATTCATCTCAAGCAATTTGCCATACCTTGCAACCTTTCCATCCTTATCCTTCAGAGGCATCCAACTCACATTGGTATTATGATCTCCCGTGAAAAGCATGCCATCCCGATCAATATATATATTTCCTTTGGTTCCTTTTCGATAATTTTCAATGATATCCCTGAATGGCTCGAATAGTTTTTCTTCAACATATGGTAAATTTTTTATAAACCGGTGTAAGCTATAGGCATAGTTAATCAGCAGAAGACTGCCATCAGCGGTCCATCGGGTCGATTCTACTTGATCGGGATTAAAACCGATATATTCGGGCAACAGGCCACTGTCAAGAGTTTCCAGAAGTGTATCCATGATTAGCAGATTTTTATCCGGCGTTTTTTCATTGATCAGAAGTCCCGATGCCGAAAAAAGTATTTCCCGGATTGTCAGCCGTTCACGCTGGCAGTTGACCTGTTGCATTGATAATGATTCCAAATCGGAACCGGACATTCGCTCGATACTCTTAGACAAATCTTTTACAAACGAAGATTTTTTTACCAATCGCGGCTGAATACTCCGTCGGTAGGCTTTCTCATTACGAAATAGTTTTTCATAGTCAAAATTCTTCACCTCATCTACGGAAACATAAAGATCAAATGATTCATAGGCATTCAATTTACAGGTGAAAAATCCGGTATTAAAAAGATCCTCTGTATCGCCATTGCCATCATCTTTCAGGTAAGGTCCGCGATATTGAAAGTTGTAGTACCATAAAGGTGCCTGTTTATATTCCCCGTTTGAGTAATAAATCTTTAGTTCCGGTGTCTCCTCCGTGGGATTTATTTTTACGACCCGACCATCAAAATAACTGTCCACATTGATATTCTGTGACTCATGTGAAAGCTCATTTACCCTTCTGCCGGCCAGCACAGGTTTTAGAATGATTTTTATCGGAGGCCCCTGATTTTTATTGGTATACCGGATTACCAGTATATTTTGATCGTGCAACAAAAATAAGGTCTTTTCGATTCTTCGATTTTCAATCAGATATAAATAGCGGGGAAACGGATCGAGGCTGAATGATTGAAGATACTTGTATCCCCGAGGATAAATGCCACCGACATAACTGCTGCAGGATAGCTCATACACCTGCTTACCAATAAAGACCGATTCTTCAAATTTTGACAACATGACAAATCTTTCATTCATGGAATTTCCCGGCACAACAAATAATCCGTGATACCTGCGGGTATTCAAACCATAAATATTTGTGCAGGCAAACGAACCGCTGGGATTAATTTCCAGCCACTCTTTTTTTATCCCTTCCTGAAGGTCAGCACAGATGTCTTTTCCAAATATTACTTTCATAATAGAAATTACTCATTACCCAAATATTGCACGAGTAACCAACTGAATACTTTAACACCAAAGGCAATTGCCCGTTCATCAATATCAAATAAACTGCTGTGAATGGGTGCCGAGGACTTCCCGTTTCCAACACCGATTATTAAAAATACACCAGGTGCTCTTTCCAGAAAAGCAGAAAAATCGTCCCCCCCCATTGATCGTCTGGCTTCAACAAGTTGATCCGGGCTCAGGATGCGTTGCAGGAATACCCGGGCGTTCTCGGTCAGTTTAACGTCATTAATAACCGGTTTCGCACCTTTTTTATAGTCAAAACCGGTTATTAAACCGGCTTGTTCGCAGGTTGTTGCGAACTTTTGTTCAATCAGATTTAACAATGCGTCACCTTGCTCGGAATCGGTAACCCGCAGCGTTCCCTCGGCAGTGAAATGTTGGGCGATCGAATTATAACTCTCACCACCCGCAATCTTACCTACTGTAAATACAAACGGTCTGGCGCTGTTCAACTTCCGATATAATTCGGCATACAGCCCGTTCAGAACCGAGAGACCGGTGAAAACCGGGTCCGGTGCTTCATTGGGTCTGGCACTATGTCCACCGGGACCATTGATGGAAAGGCGAAAATGGATACTTTGTGCGGATATCCATCCGGAGGTTAATCCAACTTTTCCAAGAGGCATGGCTGGATCCACGTGCATCCCCAGGATTGAATCGATATTATCCAGATAACCTGCTTTTACAAAATCGATCGCACCACCCGGTATGGGTTCTTCGGCATGCTGAAATATAAACCGTACATTCCCGGTCAGCTTATTGCGTAATTTATGCAGAACCAGTGCCACTCCGAGAGCAACCGTAGAGTGATAATCATGACCACAGGCATGACTAAGTCCGGCATGTATGGATTTGTAGGGTACCTTCTTCTCATCTGGGATGGGTAACGCATCCATATCAGCCCGTATTGCCATCCATGGTTTTTTTTTATCTGTTACAAGATCCGCACAAAATCCCGTTTTCCCAACCGAATGAAAATCGAGTTTGGTCTCAGCACTTAATATATTCTTCAAATATTGTGATGTCTCAAACTCAACATAGCCCAACTCAGGATGGCTGTGCAAATGACGCCGGATGCCGATTAACCGCTCTGTGATTTGATCGACCGTTCTGCTGATCATGGCATACATGTCGTACATATATTGTCCATATAATGTATTAAACTATGTCGATATCAAACTGTGATGAATGCGACAAAAATCATCGATCAAATTATGCACGCGGATGAAATTCTTCGTAAATCTGTTTTAAATACGAACGATCCAGGTGTGTGTAAATCTGTGTGGTTGAAATATCTGAATGTCCCAGCATTTCCTGCACCGCACGGAGGTCTGCCCCCCCTTCAAGAAGATGTGTTGCAAAAGAATGGCGAAACGTATGCGGATGAACCTCTTTACGAATGCCACTCAGTTGCACATACTGGCGGATGATTTTCCAAAATCCCATGCGGCTCATACCGGTCCCGCGCACACTCAAAAAGGCAATTCCCTTCCCGCGATGATGCCTGTCGAGGTAAGGCCTGCCCCGGTCGAGATAAGCACGCACCCAGTCTAATGCTCTGCTCGAAGTAGGTACCAGGCGTTCCTTGGAACCTTTGCCTAATATACGTAAAAACGATTCACTAAAATATATCTCTCGTACCGGCAATTGTAATAATTCAGATATTCTTAACCCGCTGGCATAAAGTAACTCAATCATTGCACGGTCACGAAGACCTGTCGGCTTTTGTGTATCGGTCGCGTTCAAAATTAACTCAATCTCCTGAAAACTCAGAACACTCGGTAAATGTCGTCGCAGTTTTGGTCCCTGGATATGTTCAGTCGGGTCCTTTTGGACCAGATCCTCGGCGATCAGAAACCGATGGAATGATCTGATTGAGGATAAATTTCTTGCCACCGATGATGGTGCCAAGCCCAGTTCACTTAAGATTTGCAGCAGTCTTCTGATTTGTTGATCTTCAATATCTTCGGGTCGGTTGGTTTTACCTGCTTCCAGATAGGAAATATACCTTTCAAGATCCATTTTATAAGCTGCAATTGAATTTTCCGAAAGATTTTTTTCGTAGCGCAAAAAGATCAGGTATTGCTCAAGATACGGATTCATTTGGGTGTGTGTTTTGAATCCTTGAGCAGATGTTCGGCCAGAGATAGTGCAATTCCGGATAGCATTACTTCCGGCCCAAGCTTTGTATAATCCATAGAGAGAAGGTTCGCATCCACATTACTGTAAATGGAAAAGGCAGCACCCTGTTCAACAATAATTCCCGAAAGATGACCATTATGCTCGCCAATAAAGGTTACTTCCCCAAGCACATCGCTGGCGACGTATCCTGTACAGAAATGTAATTGGGCATGTCCGCTGGGGGTATAGACGTTGACCATATTACCTTTTTTTAAACCCATGGAAATTTCCGGAAAGATCTCGAGTGTCAGTTTGCGTTGTTTTTCAGGATTTTCAAGAACTGTTCTGTACTGATTTTCTCTCCGGATAAATTTGGTTTGCAGAACCTGCTCAATTTCATTGATCTTTTGTTCGGTAAATTTGAATCCCATGCGAATACCCCAAAATGTTCTCTGCAGAAATCTACGCAAAAAATTGCAGAATGTTATCAAGTTTTAAAAGTTCTTGTGAATAATATGGCTCGCCATACCTGCAGCCAACACGTTGCCCATAAAAACGAGCCCGAATTTCAATTGATTCCAGAAATTCTTCCTTATTGATAAATGTTTGTTTTGCGCCTTTTAATCTTGCTGAAAACTGCGATTCAAAGGAATTTATGGCCTGCATTTTCTGATCAAATACCTCTGAGATATCGACCACAAAACTCGGCTCGAACGAGGTGTGCAACATATAAAACAAATTTATGTCCGGCCGGAAGGCTTCCTGCCCGGTGTCGATTTTTTGCAGACCAGCATAAAACAGCGCGTCACGTATTACTCTGGAGGCGGCCTCATGATCCGGATGCCGGTCGATCCAATAGGGTATCAAACAAACGACAGGTTTTAGATCACGTATCACCGAAATGATTTTCCGGCGATTTTCCAGCGTATTCATAAGATTCCCATCTCCCAGATTCAGATTTCTCCGATCTGTGAGACCCAATATTTTACCGGCCTGTTCAGCCTCCCGTGATCGAATTTCCGGATTCCCATTGGTACTTAATTCACCACGCGTCAGATCAACAATGGCCGTACGTTTGCCGGCAATATTATACTTGAGCAAAAAACCACTGCAGAATAATTCGGCATCATCGGGATGGGGACTGAACGCAATACAGTCAATCACTGAATCTGTCCTCCTGATACTTTTTGGGGAACAAGTCGGAATCAGGTCGGATTCCAAACAGGGTAAAAATTTAATGAAACAAAAGTGTAAATGAAAGATTTTATTAATGTTACTTAGGATTTACATCGGTCGCGAGGTAAAATTACAAACCGGATATCATTCATCTTCCACAATGACAGCGGTCCCGTAACTAAGAACTTCCGCCGCACTCTGCATAATATAAGAGGTACTGAAACGTACCCCGACGATGGCGTTCGCCCCCCTCTCCTCCGCCATGGCAATCATTCGGTCAAGGGCCTGTTCGCGTGCCTGGGCCAGTAATTTTGTATATTCCTCGATTTCCCCGCCAACGATATTTTTGAACAAGGCCACAATATCGCGCCCGATATTCCGGGCACGGATCGTATTACCTTCGACCAATCCTAATGATTTTACCACCTTTTTGTGCGGAATATCATCCGTGTTTACCAAAATCATCTTTCAATCTCCCTGTACTTGTCCACTTTCCGGACCATTAATTTTTCACGCAAGATCGATACAATCAGAATAACAAATCCGATCATCAGGATAACGATCCCCGTTTTCAGGACGGGATGCATCGACTGATCTTTTAAAACAAAGGTCAGAAACTCCAAAGCCCCAAAAGATAGAAGAATAATAGCACCAATCGATATCAAAACCCAACTTATACCGCGTTCAATACGGTTATAAACGTGTTTCCAATAATCATCCCAAAACATTTCAGGAACATTTTTGAATTTCATATCGCTAGTCGCCTCCTTTATTTCAGAAAGTGATTGCATGGCTTTCTGATAACGGGTATCGCCCTCAAGAAGTTTCCGCACCTCCGCTTTCTCTTCCGGACTTAACTCGCCATCGAGGTATGCCATCACCTGTAAACTGATTTCCTCTTCTGTCCGCAGGGATTGCTTCACTTTAATGCCTCCAGCAATTCCCCCAGCTTCTTTCTCGAATAGAACAGCCGCGACATCACACTACCGATCGGAATGTTCAAGATTTCGCTGATTTCTTTATAGGATAATGCATTAAATTCTTTTAAAATAATTATTTCCCGATCTTTCTCTGACAATTTATTCAACGCTTTCCATACCAATTCCCGCATCTCGGTTTGTTCGAAGATTTCATCCGGCCTGGTGTCGGCGGGAATAATAAATGTTCTACCACTCTTTTCTTCAATCTCTCCGATCGGGACACTGCGTCTCCGAACACGATGGTAATGATTGATACATATATTGCGTAAAATCTGATAAAACCATGTATAAAAATTCTTCCCGGGTTTAAACGACTTTAACGCTTTATAAGCCCGGTAAAATGCTTCCTGTGAAAGGTCAAGCGCATCATCCCGATTACCGGCGTATAATAAAGCTGCATGAAACGCCCTGACTTTATATTTCTCCACCAGCACACGATAACGTTCCGTGTTGCCCGACTGACAATCACGGATCACATCTTGATCTTCGTCGGGATATGTGATTTCTGCTGACATTTTAGTTTACCCGTGATCTCGCGTTTTATTCATAAAAACCTATTTTTTTTCGTGTACCTGAAGTAACATGCTCACATCTGAAATCAGCGAGCCATCCTCAAGATGTATATAGATGTTTTTCCCGGGACATGCTGTTTCGGTATAATCCCGATGACCTTTTATAAGAGACGGTTTAATTTTGAAACGTTCACAAAAATATGCCAGCATTTTTACCAGTGCATTGTACTGTTCCCCGGTAAATTCCTGTACTTCATAGTTGCCAATGACCGATATCAGCAAATGGCCGGTTGGATCGTAATCCGTATTCGTATCACCAGGATACTCTACCGGCCTCCCCTCATACACAAGGCCGTTCAGGTCGATCAGATAATGATAGGGAATATCGGTCCATTTTTTTTCGGTACGGCTCCATGCCTGAAGGTTACGCAGATAGGTATACGGATCTTCGTTCTCTGAAACGTAGACGCCGCCGTGATGAATTGTTATATATTTGAGGATATGCCTTGTTGCACCATCGGTCACCGGCTGACTGCCCCACACATCGCGGGAAATGATATGCACCTTTTCATTCCCTGCACATGCTATCAGCGAAAAGAAAATTAAGAGAGCTATTGGACAAACAAAATCTCTATGGCTTCTTGCCATCATATTTTCGCACTTTATTCACATACCAGATTAGTCCCAATCCACCCAGTATCAGAAAAATACTAATTAACTGAGCCTGAGATAAAAAACCAAAAATATACTTAGGATCAGTACGGAAAAATTCTGTACTAAACCGCTCTATCCCCATAAAGATACCGAACAGACCAAAAACGGTCCCAGGTTTAAAATTTTTCTTTCGCAGTGACCAAAGGACAGAAAAAAGTCCGATCAGTAAAATCGTGTCATACAAAGGTGTAGGGTGAACCAACTCCGTTGTCGGGACAACTCCGTTAGGAAACGACATTGCCCATGGAACGTCTGAAGGGGGTCCATAACAACCATCCCCTGAAAGGAAACACCCGACCCGTCCCATGGCCTGTCCCAGCAACAGCAATGGGCCCATCAGATCTGCAACAAGTAAAAACGGTAATCCTTTTTTCCGAATATACCAGGTTACCGTAAGCAACCCCCCGATCAATCCGCCATACCATATCAGTCCTGCCCCGGAAAATACTGTTCCCAGGAAATCTTCTCTGAGCAATTGGGGATTGAGAATAATATAATAAATTTTGGAACCGACGATACCACCGATTATAGCGGCAATTATAATTGAGCCGGCATATTCTTTCTTCCTGCCGACACGCTGCAATTCCCGCTCCAGCAAATACCCGCAAAGTAAAAATCCCAAGGCAGCCATAAGGCCATAACTATAAATGGTAACTGGTCCGATCTTTAAAATCTCAGGAAACATTTTTTTTTGCCTCTAACTTAGTTATTATTCGCAATTGTTTTTTAAATTTGACCCGTGACCTTACAAAATACAACAACAAAACCAATATGAAAATAGCTGCCAAATTATTTATATGTCGGCACTCACATCCCCCGTGGAGAGAACAAAATTTATCATGTGAAATGAAGGGTAACAACAAATCTCGAATAAGGAATTCAACTGTATAACAATAAAAGATGCGGATACTGCCAGGCAAACCTGGTAATATAACCATTCTCTACATATTAGAAATAACGAAAGAAAAAGAATAGAAGTTGAGATCAATCCAGCGAAAATGTATATTCGTTTACCGTATGTATTCATATATCCGATGATTTCCAAACAAGAAGGGCTAAATTTCCCAAAAAACGGGAATTAAAACAAATTTAAATTTTCGTTCTATGTCTATAATTATTTTGCAAACTAGTTGGTTCAGGGTGTGAACAAATTAAAAATTTAAAGGTTTCTTATGGCTAAAAACCCGAATGATCCGCAACCGATGATTTCCAAAGTGGAGGAAGGGGCACTATCCCGCAGCGGACAGGCCTTATGCTATCCACCAACTGAAAAAATCAACGTCATTATCGTCGATCATTTTCCTGAACTGGGAAAACTCACTGCAATGCGTTTTCTCGAGTGGACACAGCAAAATGAAGGGTGGACTATTTCCTTACCGACCGGTAAAACACCCGAACATTTTATTAAATGGGTAACACATTTACTCTCCACATGGACGACCGCAGCGACAAAGAAACTTCTGGAAGAATGGGGTGTTGACCCGGGTCATAAACCGGATATGCGTAATTTTCATTTTATCCAGATCGATGAGTTTTACCCCATCAGTACCCAACAGCACAATAGTTTCCATTATTATGTAACCAAATATTATTTAAAGGGATTCAATCTCGATCCAAAGAAAGCGCTGCTCATTAATCCAAACATAATTGGTATTCCGGAGAATGAATCGCTGGAAACAGTTTGGCCGGATAACATAGTGGATCTTGGTCTCAGGATCCGGCAACCAAAAACAGCACAGGAAGAAAAGCAAAAACGGGTGCTTGAAGCAGTTGACCAGTTTTGTACCGAGTATGAGCGTCAGATAAGATCTTTGGGTGGCATCGGCTTTTTCCTTGGGGGAATCGGCCCGGATGGGCATATCGGATTTAATGTGAAAGGATCCGATCATTATTCGACCACCCGTCTCACTCCAACCAATTATGAAACCCAGGCAGCGGCAGCAGGTGATCTTGGTGGAATTGAAATATCACGTAACCGACTGGTCATTACAATTGGTCTTCGGAGCATCATGCACAATCCTTCATCGGTTGCTATTATCATCGCTTCCGGTGAGGCAAAAGCGAAAATTGTTAAAGAAGCAATCCAACAGGAAAAGGATAATGCCTATCCGGCAACCGTGCTTCATGACCTGCCAAATGCGTGCTTCTATCTGACCAGAGGGGCTGCAAAATTATTGACCGAAAGAAGATATCTGGAGCTAAAAAACAGCCCGCAAATCTCTCCTGAAGACGAGCATCGAATCCTTTTTGATCTGGCACTTGATAAAAATAAAAAACTCAGTGAATTGACCAAATCCGATCTCAATACTGTTCGCAGCAGTAAACTTATCCTGAATGGATATAAAGAGGGTATCTGGGACCGAATCCAGGCACTCGACCTGGAACTGAAAAGAAGATTGACATCAACCCTCGATATACCAAAAAACAAAGTCATCCTGCATACCGCGCCGCACCATGACGACATTATGCTGGGCTACCTGCCCTTTCTGGTGAGATTAATGCGTGAGCCGACCAATGTGCATTATTTTAATTACCTGACCAGCGGATTCACAGCAGTGACAAACCAATATATGTACAACCTGTTCCAACAGCTCAAATGGTTCATGGGAAAGCCTGAATTCAGAGAGTTGGCTGAGCTTCATTATTTTGATCCTACGAATCAATTGGGACGAAACCGTGATGTATTCCTGTATCTGGACGGTATCGCCGGTTACAGTCACATTTTAAAAGAAGAAGCCCAGTCCCGGAGACTGTTGCGCAACATGATCGAGATTTTTGAGGAAGATAGTTTTAAGAATCTCAGTAACCGGGTGGATGAACTCGTCAATTATTTTTCCACCCAATATCCAGGGAAAAAAGATCTGCAGTACATCCAACAACTAAAAGGTATGACCAGGGAATGGGAAGCGGATATCCTTTGGGGATACTTTGGATTTACCTGTGAATCGGTTATTCACTCGCGTCTTGGATTTTATAAAGGTGAGGTTTTCACAGAGGAACCAACATTAGACCGCGATGTCACACCTATTCTAAACAATCTGAAACGAACAAATCCAAATGTCGTCTCTGTCGCATTTGATCCCGAGAGCAGCGGTCCGGATACACATTATAAAGTGCTCCAAGCCGTCGCTCAGGCACTGAAATTGTATCGTAAAGAAACCGGCCGGGAAGATATTGAGGTATGGGGTTACCGCAATGTATGGTTCCGTTATCATCCATCAGAAGCCAACGCATATATTCCGGTCACCTTGAATACATTTGCCATTTTATACAATTCATTCATGAATGCATTCGGTTCACAGGCCGAGGCCTCATTTCCAAGTTACGAACATGACGGTCCGTTTGCCGAACTGGCTCAAAAGATACAAGTCGAACAGTACCAGATGATGAAAACCGTTCTAGGAAGAGAATTTTTCTACGATAGTGAGGATTCACGTACCCGATCGACAAGGGGATTAATTTTTTTAAAACAAATGAATATGGATGAATTTTTCGACCGTTCACGCGATTTGCGCCGTTTTACAGAAAATCTCTAACGTCATCAGAACCACAGAGAGCGCAGAGAAGCAGAATAGAGATAAGTGCTGAGGAAATGGAAGGGCTTGATGAAATCTTTTCGTAAAGAATTGTGGTTCAATACGCCGGGCAGGCGCGACTATATCAATATTACGCATGAGGTTGAAGCCTGTTTACAGGAGAGCGGGATCAAGGAAGGTTTGTGCCTTGTAAATGCCATGCATATTACGGCCAGTGTCTATATCAACGACAATGAAAGCGGATTGATCGCCGATTACGATGACTGGCTGGAGAAGCTGGCGCCACACGAACCGATCTCCCATTACCGACATAACCGAACCGGAGAAGACAATGGTGATGCCCACCTCAAGCGTCAGATCATGGGCAGAGAGGTGGTTGTGGCCGTAACCGATGGACACCTGGATTTCGGACCATGGGAGCAGATCTTTTATGCAGAATTTGATGGACACAGGCGGAAGCGGGTACTGGTAAAGATTATTGGCGAGTAGACCCTTCCCGGGTATCAATTCGCTTAAAAAATATGTTCAGGTTTTTTTCTGCTTCGATTACATCCATCACCCGCATGTTTGTCATTGAATCCCAGACGGCCTGAGTGGATACTTTCTCCAGATCAGCCACTTTCTTAAATGTACCCAGTTCTTTGTATTTCCAGTAGCGCTCAAAAGTTATATCATTCCAGCGTACCCGGATCGCATTTAATAGGACGAAGATTGTATTAAGTATTATATCAATCGCCTCGGTATCGGTTTTACATGCGATGAACTGTTTTTTCTTTTTTACTTCATTCAACGCAGCACTTGCCCGATGGAAGGCCGGTCCATCCATCTCGATTGGAATATCACTGCCCATACGATGAATGGCACCCCTTCCGATTCCATAGCGTAATTGTAAAGGAAAAAGCAAACGCTCGAATTCAAAAATGGAATTCAATGCGGTCTCCATATCCCGCAAGACACCCTGAAATTCGTCACCACGGGTGATCATAAATGGTGCTTCAATATGTTTAGCATAATCCTCATTTACCTGTATGATTGCGGATTTAAGGAACAGCTGTCCCTCATAGCGCTCATCAAGCCCCATTTTTCTCGAACCACGAACATCTGCAATAATTACAACAAAATTATCCGGCATGACTCAGGTATATGATATTTTAAATTTACTTTCGATGACATTTGGCTCGCTCGCACAACTGATCTCTTCCACGTCCAGGTTTTTCGCGCCGCATAAACCCATACTACCTTCCAGAAAACCCAGCTCACTCATGCAGACACTTTCCGGTATGGATTGACCATAGTCGATCGTGATGATCAATTTTCCGGGTGCGGTTTCTTCAATTGACATTTCACCTGAACCGATCATGGCATCGCGTAAACGGGCATATTGCTCCAAAAATTCAAATGGTTTCTGTTCTTCGATATATAATTGAAAAAAACGGCCCATCAGATACCCGGCACTCCATACCCCCAGTCTCCTAAATTCGGCCACGTCGCCCGCAAAATATTCATCAAGCAGAATTTGATCTATCTCAACAAGGGTGTTTTCCGGGTACAAATTTGCGCTGTCAATTGGCTGACGCACAAAATTCTGCTCTTCTGTACTTATTTTTTTTAAAAACTCCTTGTAGATGGATGGACCCTTTATTTTTTCAAGATATTCCAACCGGCTGAGGAGCACCAGCCCTTTTACCTGTGACATTTTCTCACCTTAATATTTTTTAAAAAAGCTAATGAGTTCTTCCCGTAAATCACTTTTTGACCTTTCATCCCATTTAGCAGGTCGCATGATGCCCGTGACAAAATCTTTTTTTCCACCACCTCTCAGACCAAACTTGTCTGATATATCCCGGATCAGCATCGTACCATCGACCGACCATTCCGAAGGCATTCGTAAAACAAAGTTATAGGTGTGCTCCATTTTGCCCGGAGCCACAAAATAACAGGGTAAATTATTCCGGTCAACCCATACGGCGGAAATGTATTGTAAATCGGATATAGTAAGATCCGGGAGTTCAAAAAATCCGATATTATCACGAACCGCCAGTCCATCTGCTATGAGGTCCAACCATTTTTCCGAAAGTTTATGGTAGTCTTGCTTTACTCTTTTTAATTCGTCTGTCAGACTTTTGATCTTAGGCGGCAGATCTGCAACACTGCTGCTCAGCTGGTTGGTCAGTGATTTAATCACCCGGTCCATTTCATCAAGATAGACATAAGCGTGATGTCCGATCCGCGCACTGATGCGGACGTGCTTACGGATTTTTTCAACGGCCATGATTTTTATTAAGCCTACCTCTGCAGTATTCCGCACATGGGTACCTCCGCAACCGGTACAGTCAAAATCACCGATAAATACAAGGCGTACCATTTCGCCATCATATTTCACGTCCCGCCGGATCGGGTACTTATCAAGATTATCCCGCGACACCGCATTGGCAGATACAGGGTATGCACTCCTGATAATTTCATTGGCACGGTCTTGCGCCAATGCCAATTGTTTATCTTGCAATAACGGAGTATCAAGTTCAATCATCGTATCGCACGTACCAAGATGTACCGACACGGTATCGATCTTCAGATCGTTGGCAAAGCAGGCGGAAATAATATGCTGTCCGGTATGCTGCTGCATATTGGCATATCGCCTGTTCCAGTCTATCTTTAGTGTTACCTTTTCCGGGAGTTGGCGGGAGATCTGATGCCAGACCTGGTTCTCAATCAGTTGTACATCATTTACCGGCAGCCTGTTTACACTGCCTTTATCCGGTGCCTGACCTCCCCCCTCGGGATAAAATATGGTTTCCGAAAACCTGGCCCATACTACACCATTTTCATGGCGCTGATCTAAAACATGGGTATCATGCAGGATTTTATATGAGTCTGATAAATATATTTTATCCATTAGAGTGTGTAATAATCAGGGTGATTCAGATCAATAAAAATGAAAAGCATAAAAGGGGTAATTCCAATACCCGGATTTTAGCGCTTTTCACTGACCTCTACATCCTCTCTACTGCCTTATATATTTGGATTTATAATATTAAAGCGTATAGAAATCTTCGAACTTGACTTTGAAATCATCTGGAAAATATTCACCCGATTCCGAAAAAATTGTATATTTTCCTTTAAAATCGTCCCTAACAATGCGTTCAAGAACCTCGATCATCGTATCAATTTCATCTTTTTTATTATACATACCAAAACTCATGCGAACTGCACCGGGAATTGTGCTGCGGTCATGGTGGAGGATCTGTTCCTCGAGGACTTTGGTCTCTTCTACTGACACACCCAGCAGACATTTCACATACGGATGGGCGCAAAAACACCCATTACGTACGCCGATTCCACCCTCGTAATTCAATATCGCACCCACCAGCGCATGGGGTTTCCCCGATACATTAAAGGAGATGACCCCGAGACGGTTGATGGTGTCCTCTTCATCAACTGAGCCGTATATCACAACTCCGGGTATTTTCTTTAAACGACTTAAGGCATATCGGGTTAAATCTGCTTCATGCTCGGCAATTGCATCCATCCCGATATCCTTGATAACATTTAGTGCCTTTGCGAGAGCAATTGTTCCGGCAACATTCGGTGTCCCGGCCTCTTCCTTTTCCGGGGCTTCGGTCCAATAGGCATAATCTTCAGAAACAAGTGCCACGGTACCGCCGCCCACCATATCAGGGTCCCCTTCCAGAAACGTTTCTTTATCTGCAACAAGTACGCCCAAACCAAAGGGCGCGTAAATTTTATGAGCTGAGAATGCCAAAAAATCCAGGTGCTGAGGATGATCGGTGGGCTTAATATCGATGCTTCGGTGCGGTGCCAACTGTGCCGCATCCACCATGATTTTAGCACCGTATTCATGCGCCTGTTCAGCTATAGTATAAATATCATTGATATAGCCGGTAACATTTGAAGCGCCGGTGATCGCGACCAAACCAACGCGGCCATTATATTTTTTTAGTTTTCGCAGATAATCCGCATAGTCGAGTCTCCCCTGCTCATCTACATCCACATGAACTACCGGTTTACGAAAACGCCAGGGCAGATCATTTGAGTGATGTTCCATTTTCGATACGAGAATGACACAGTCTTCGGGTAGGGGCAACCGGTGCGCCAGTTTATTGATTGCTTCAGTTCCGTTCTTGCCAAAGATAATCAGATGGTCATTGGTATCAACATTGAAAAACCTGGCAACGATATTTCGTGCCAGGTCAAAAAAGTGGGTGCTCAACTGTGATTTAAAACCGGTGCCCCGATGAATGTTGGAATACCATTCCATAAAAGCATTCATGGATGATAATACCGGTTCAAGAGTAGGTGTGCTGGCGGCATTATCAAAATTTACATAGCGTACCAAGCTCACCCGCCAGAAGGGGTACTTTTTTGTCAATTCCAACGATATATTTACTCACATTATCAATATTTATGGGACCGAGTCTATTCACCTGGGCTAACTCCTATGCTCAAAACATCAAAAAATTCCACCGTATCACAAATAGCACCAGAACGATGAGGATGATCAGAAAGGTATTCTTTTCTTCCCTTAAAGCTGTGTTAAAATCTCCCTTGACCTTATCCCGGTCATGGTATGGCGATAACCTGGGGTAAAAGCGGGGTACCATCTGAGCATATAACGCATATTTTTCCCGAATTTTTCAGTGAGCTGATGCTCTTCAAAACGTGCTATACTGAGAAATTGAATCGAAAAAAAGAAAATGGCAATCCAAAGCAGATGTGGAAGTAACCCGCCGGCGGCAATAATGACACCGATATATATCAAAATATCTCCAAAATACCGGGGATTTCTGATGAATGCATAGGGCCCATCTGTTACCAATATCTCCTTTTTCTCGACATCCCCGTTAAGATAAGCGGCAGACAGAAATCTCAACAATATGCCGACAGCGATTAGTAAACCTCCGAAAGTCTGCAGACCCGTATCGATGCGGGTGAAGACCAGGGCAACCAATATAAAAGGAATCGGCGTATATGGCTCCAACTTGAAAAATATTTCTCCCAGCTTCAAGAGTTAGACCTTTCCATAACGATTTGTGTATGTTCATCAATCTTTGCCAAAACTTTGTTTGCCAATCTTAAAGCAGCCAGACCGGCCTGACCATCCACTACAGGTGGAATTCCGCTGTCGATGCTCTCCATAAAGGCACTTAGTTCCTGCTTTAATGGATTAATGCCGCTTCTCTGCAGTTTATTGTACTTTATTTCCTTTCGTACCCCACCGGCATCGATCTGTCCGAGCGAAAAAGCCAGTGTTCCATCGTTAAAATTTAATTTGCCGCTTTCGCTGGTGTAAAATATTTCTGAAAACCCGTCCACAAAATCAAGAGAGATATAGGCGCTCGGCTGGAAAATACGCATTTTGCGCATTTTCTTATTGGATATCCGGCTTGCCGTCACATTGGCGACACATCCATTCGCAAACTGAATGCGTGCATTTGCAATATCGACCGTCTTAGATACAACACCAACACCACTGGCATCAATTTGTACCGCTTCACTTTTCACAAGTGACAGAATAAGATCCAGGTCATGGATCATCAGATCAAGGATTACCGCCACATCGGTTCCGCGCGGATTGAAAGATGCCAGACGATGAGATTCTATGAATATCGGGCTGAGCTCAACATCTGACAAGGCCAGGACTGCCGGATTAAATCTTTCGATATGCCCGATCTGAAGAATCCGCTGCTTATCTCCGGCAAGCTGAATGATTTTTTCTGCGTCGCTCTCAGTAGATGTGATCGGCTTTTCTACAAAAACATGCAGGTTGCCTTCAAGTGCTTTTTGGGCCAGCTCAAAATGCGTGGTTGTTGGCGTGACGATATTGACCGCTTCAATTGCTCCGATTAATTCTGCGGGGGAACTGAACACCTTAATATTCAGTTCCGAACCTATTCTATGCGCTTTTTCATTATCGCTGTCATAAATGCCAACCAGCTCCGCCTGCTCAATCTCCCGGTATAGGCTGGCGTGTAATTTCCCCAGATGTCCTGTACCGATTACACCAACCCGAATTTTATTCATTCTTTGAGTCCTTAATTTCCTCAATTTGGACTAATTTATAGTCTTCATCATCATATTCATCAATAAATGTCAGCTTTTGTTTCAATGCATCGTAATACCAGACTTCATAGGGTTTGGCATTCACGCTGGTGCGATTGATCTCCTGACGATCAGGCTTGCCGTAGAGCAGATACGACTTCCCCCGGTCTGTTTCCCAGCCCTCCTTGAAGCGCTGACCATAAATCCGGTTTACTTCATCGACCCGATGAAAAAACGTATACATAATTTCATTAAATGGGGTTTCCGGCGATGGGTCCTTCTTTTTCCAGTACGCATTAAACCAGATGCCCAATTCATCGTAAGACAGCGCGTCGGCCGTATTCCATTCCGCCTGATTTAACACATATTGCATCGGGCGTATGGCAAGGTCATAACGATATAAATACACCGGTTTATCAAACCATATGACTTCAAATTTTTTTTCAATCTCTAAAATGCGCTCACCATACCGGATTCGATATCTCAGTACAAACTTTCCTTCCGGCAAAAAATTTTTCCCCAGCTTTTCACGAAACTGGAGTAGCGGTGTGATCGGCAAAAAACGGTAAATTTTCTGACGCTGGATTGCACGGGATTCATCATTTATTTGTGATAGTTTTGAGGTAATGATCAATGAATCACGGGCATCAGTCTGTAACTCAAAGTATGCGGTTAAATCATGATTGAATTCCACCATCGGATCACGCATTTCAAGAATAACTTCGGAAGAAGCATCCGTAACCGGATCAAGCAGTTTTATCTGAGTATGCATCATTTCACCCGGTTCAATCTCCGGCACGGTAAGCAGACGGGCATTATGGTACCCTTTCATGGTACCATCGTCCGTTACCTCCAGAAAGAGCTTGTAATTACCGGGGGACACATCCATTTCGATTTTGTTCTGGTTATGCTGGTAGATCTTTTTCGAATTTGTTCGTTCAAATACCTTTTCCTCAACCGATTGCTGCCATACTCTTGAGAAAACAGCCGCATCAGAACCATCTTTTTTGATTGTGAGTGAAATGTGATAACTTGCCTGATAAATGTTCTCGACCTTGGTAAACTGGAACAGATCATTTTGCACATTAAGGATAAAATTCAGCTGTGGTTTGTTCCCTTCGGCTGCATAAGAAAGAAAATAATCGTAGTAAATAGGGGGTTTGTAATCGATATCAAATCCATATTCTGTCTGACGTTTACCCGGTAACTGAGCATATATAGAGCTATAACAAAAAAGGAGGCAGACGGGGATAATTTTTTTCATCTCTTCACCATATATTTTAAAAATTTAAAGCTAATAGCCAATTAAATCAAGCCGTTGCCATCCATGGCTAAGTCACGAATTATCTTAGATGTAAGTTATGAAATAAACTGATTTCTGACATATTGGTTCCCGGGATTCAAAATACCGCTTTACATTAAAATGGGGTTTTTTTACCTTTATTTTTTAACCGGAAGATTTCTCATGCGCAAAATGCTCTTTTTACTCTGGCTGATCTTTCTTTACGGCTTTTCTGCAGCAGACTTCCAAATCATGATTGATCACCCACGCATCGTTCTGGCTGGAACGCCTTTCAACATGTCCTTGTCTCTCACTGACAGTGCCGGGCAGAAAGTTGCCATAGACACGGCTCTTGAATTTAACGGTATATATCATTTTGCAGATGAACAAATAGTGCCCTACCAAACTGTTTTATTTAAAGATGGTCAAATAGAGATAACCAATGCGATCTTTGCAGAAAGCGGATTACATGAGATCAATTTACAGGCCTCTCAATGGCATGCTGAAATACGGGCAATTCCAGGGTGGTTAAGTCTGCTGCCGGCTTTTCTGGCGATCATACTCGCACTTGTTGTGCGCCAGGTTCTTGTGGCACTGTTCGTAGGAGTATGGGTGGGGGCTGCAATCATTGCTGATTATAATCCTTTTTATGGATTTCTTACAGCACTTACGGAATATATCGCCCATGCCCCGGCTGATCCCGATAAAATGTCGATCCTGATATTCAGCTTAATGCTCGGCGGAATGGTTGGTGTGATATCAAAAATGGGGGGTACCCAGGGAATCGTTGAACGTCTCTCAAAATTTGCCAATACAACCCGTCGCGGTCAACTGGTCACCTGGTTGATGGGTATCTTCATTTTTTTTGATGACTACGCCAATACGCTCATTGTCGGGAGCACCATGCGTCCCCTGACGGACCGGCTCAGAATCAGCAGAGAAAAACTATCCTATCTGGTTGATTCGACCGCTGCGCCTGTCGCCAATATTGCAATTATTTCGACCTGGATCGGTTTTGAAATCAGTTTAATCGGCGCGGCCTTTATCACCCTTGGCATCCAGGATAACGCTTATATCACTTTTTTCAAAACCATCCCCTATAATTTTTACGCTATTTTTGCCATCACAATCGGACTAACAATCGCGCTCAGTGGCCGTGATTTCGGTCCTATGCTCGCGGCAGAGCGACGAGCCAGAAAAACCGGTGAAGTACTCGCACCTGGCGCCACCCCGATCTCAAATCTCGATACCCGGGAAGTTATGGCCGACGAAAATATCGAAAAGCGCTGGTATAACGCCTTTATCCCCATCATGGTCGTAATTCTTGTTACCCTGGCCGGATTGTGGTTTACAGGTTTATCATCCGTCCGGTCAAGCGGTATAGATACGACGGATATGAACTTCCTTCGGCTCGTCAGCACCGTGATCGGGCAGGCGGACTCTTATGCCGTTTTGATGTGGGCATCATTTCTCGGTGGGGTTGTGGCCATAGTGCTGGCGATATCGCAAAGACTGCTCTCGCTCGAGGCCGGTATTTCCGCCTGGATCGGAGGCATCAAAGCAATGCTTCTGGCAGCGCTTATCCTGACAATGGCCTGGTCGATTGGTAATATCTGCAATGATATGCATACTGCCGATTATGTCATCGGACTGACCAGGAATTATATTTCGGCCGGTATGGTTCCCTTCTTATCCTTTTTAATCGCCGCGGTAATCAGTTTTGCCACCGGTACCTCCTGGGGTGTAATGGCAATTCTTATGCCGATCGTTATTCCAATGGGTTATCTCTTACCGCAAACCGATCCGTCATTTACTCTGGCGCATCAGCATAGTATTTTTTTGAGTACGATTGCTTCGGTCTTGGCCGGGGCTACATTCGGGGATCATTGTTCACCAATTTCCGATACAACAATCATGTCTTCAATGGCGAGTGGCGCAGATCATATTGACCACGTTCGCACACAATTACCCTATGCCCTGCTTGGCGGCATAATGAGTCTGGTGTTTGGCTATCTCCCGGTGGGTCTTGGTGTATACGACTCGATCGTTCTCCCGGTCAGTATTCTTGTTGTCGTAATGGCTGTCCTGCTTCTTGGAAAAAAATCTGATGGCTAGCAGAATTCGGCCATGAGTGCTTCGTAAGTCGGATCATCAATATATTTGTACAATCGGAGTTTTTTAGATATCCAACAACACCGCCATTTTACCCAACGGCCGTCTGAAGTTGGCTTTGCGCTAAGCGGTCTTGGAATTATCGCCGTCAGGCGTATCTGTTCGGAAAGGGTCAGTTCTGCTGTTGATTTTCCAAAGTAATATTGTGCCGCTGCTTCCACGCCAAATATGCCGGGACCAAATTCAATGACATTCAGATAGAGATGAAAGATTCGATTCTTGCCTATGGTATTTTCCAGGCGCTGTGCAATAAAGTATTCGCGTAGTTTTCTTAAGAACGATTGATCCGTGGAAAGATACAGGTTTTTCGCCAGCTGCTGCGTAATCGTACTGGCACCACGGACAATTCTGCCTTCCTCCCAATTGCGCTTCAACGATTCTTTCAGCTCATCAAGATCGATCCCTTCATGATTATAAAAGTTGGCATCTTCACTAATTCTAACCGCATTTTTGAGCATTTCAGGTATTGAATTGAACGAAACCCATAATTTCCTGATTCGAATTTTTCGTCCATCCTCTTTCGCTTCTGATTTGCGTTGCTCGATCAAAGCAGTTGTTTCAGGATTTTTTTTTAAAAGTTCACTTACATCAGGTAGGGAAAAGTAAAACCATAATCCAAGAACGGGAATTAAAGGTATACTTATCAGGAAAATGCGGAATAACCACCTACGCATATGGGCACTTGAAAATATTTACTGAAACTGATCGGCCAGGGGGAATATGCCAAAAATTCCGCCCGTGTGGATAAAAAGTATATTTTTACCGGCCAGCTTTTGTTGGGTGAGAGCGGATAATAATCCCCTGAAGGCTTTGACCGTATAGACCGGATCTAAAACGATACCTTCCTCGCGGCCAACGCGTTTTATCAAAGCGACTTCTTCCTTTCCGATCATAGCGTATCCGGCTCCCACAAAACCATCAATAATCCGGATCTCCTCCGGCTCTAAAAGTATATCTATGGCATATTTCCGGCTAAAATCGTCGATAATTCGCATGATTTTTTGTTCAAAAAACTGAGCATCATCGCAAACATTCACCGAAAGAACTTCTATATGACTCGCAAGCAAAATTTTTCCGACTAAGAGACCCGCATGGGTACCTCCGGATCCGGTTGCGACAGCAACAACATCAATATTTAACTTCTCTTTTTTCAGCTGTTGCACAATCTCTTCAAAGCAGCGGATATACCCCCAGACGCCGGTTGCATTGGATCCCCCTTCCGGTACAACATATACCCGTTCTCCTTTATCGTTCAACCGGGTAGCTTCTTCAGACATAAAATGGTCAATTTGCTGATATTCTTCCGGGGTTACAATCTCAATCTCGGCGCCGGCCAATAGATTCAGAAAATAATTGCCGTCTAGCCGGTCCGGCTTTTTTCCTCTTAAGAACAACCTGCACTTCAGGCCAAGTTTTGCAGCCATAAATGCAGTCGCCCGGCAATGATTCGATTGGAGTCCACCACAGGTAAATATATATGTAGATCCATTATCCACGGCTTCCTTTATCAGGAAATCCAGTTTACGAACTTTGTTCCCGCTCAATTCCAGACCGGTAAAATCATCCCGCTTCATCCACAAGTTATAAGGTGAGATCTGTCCCGATATGTTTTTTAAGTATTGAATGGGTGTCATACGACGGGCAAATGAGAGACTGTCAGGATAAGATATCATATACATGAGACCTTTTTACCACCATAAAAAAAACACTGGCTTTAGAAAGCCCCACTGGGTTGGCCGAATAAATACTGGATTCTTTCGCTTTTAATCAACCAGAAAAAGTGCCCCTTCGTCGATCCAGATCTTAACACCATTGGTGTTATTTGCATTGAGATAAGGTCCATCCAGGGGCATCTGGGGCCTTTCGAGATAATCACCTAATATAACTCGGTATAAAAAACTGCCTCCGCTGTTACCGGGTTCCACCAGACGAACCGGACCGGCGCCGGTTTCAACAATATGAATGACGATCTGCTGATAATTTGTCAGGTCGAGTCCGCTGGCTTTGTCGGCGGTAGAGTGGCATCCGTTGCCACTAGCACACTTCGCAAGTAAAAGAGGACCGATATGATCCTGATAAGAGAGATTGGAATCAGGCAAGAAAAATTCTCTATCAGCAGGATTGGTTCCGCTGTCACTGCATGCAGCTACAAGAAACATCAGAATCACGAAAGTAAGATAATACAGCGCAACGATTCTTTGCCCAAAAAGCATCTAAAAACCTTAAGTCAATATTTTAAAATATGTTATCTAACTTGATATAACAGCGCATTTTTGTTAATTTGAGTTGAAACTTACTATATTTCTTCCTTAATTTCAACATATTCGCATTTGCATAAAGGGACCTGATGAGTGAGAAAAAGCCAGCGCGCATTCTGATCGTTGAAGACCATGCCGAAATGTCACAGGTTCTCCGGAAATTTCTCACGGAGAGAGGTTTTGATATTCAGGAAGCTTCAAACGGTGAAACAGCTCTTGACATGGTCACACAGGATAATCCGGATATTATTCTTCTGGATATTATGCTGCCTGGCATTTCCGGAATCGATGTGGCGCGGGAAATACGTTCCAATGGCAATATTGAGCACTATATTCCGATTTTAATGCTCACCGCAAAAAGTGAGATAAAAGACGTGATTGCCGGTCTTGAGGTCGGCGCTGACGATTATATAATCAAACCGTTTAGTTTTGAGGAGTTGATGGCAAGGGTGAATTCCGCCATCCGGATAAAGAAACTGAATGATGATTTGCGCAGCCAGTCAATAGAACTTGAAAATGCCAATCAAAAGATCTATCAGTTGAATCAGACCCTGATCGAAAAAAATAAAGAGCTTCGAAAAAAAATCTACGATCTTCGAAATATATTCGATGTTTCCCTTGAACTTCATTCTATCATGGATGTCGAGCGGTTAATCAATTCAACGTTGCTTTCACTCATCGGAAAATTCAGTTGTAAAAGTGCGATATTCATGTACGCGTCTAAAAAACATGAACAGCGCTTAACGGTTTTTAACTCAAAGGGTTTTTACAAATCGGAACTGGAAGATCTGGTCATTCAGAAGAGCGATCCCCTTATCAAGTATCTGGATGAGAACAAGAGCCCACATTCGATTGCAAATCTACCGCGTGAAATTCTGGGATCGGCCGGATCAAAAGCGTTGAAAAAATTAAATATTGAGCTCACTTCGCCTGTCAGTATCGTTCATAATAATGAAGAAGCCCTGATCTGCCTGGGACCACGGGTTAACGACAGACCCTATACAGATAATGAACTTGAACTGCTGATCACGATAAATAATATTGTGGCAATAGCATTATCCAATGCCTCACTCTACGATGAGGTCATTCAGTCTTCTTATACCGATGGCATGACCGATCTGCACAATTACCGGTATTTTGAAATGCGTTTGCGGGAGGAGGTACTCCGACATGCCCGTAACAAACAGGATGTCTCTCTGATTATCCTCGATGTCGATTTTTTTAAGAATTATAATGATACGCTGGGACATCAGGCTGGTGATGAGGTCCTGAAAAAGCTGGGTAAAATTCTGAAAGAAACCGTACGTGAGAACGATATCGTTGCCCGTTACGGTGGTGAGGAATTTGCCGTTATCTTACCGGGTGTGAGCCGGGATGGTGTGGTTATCCTGGCTGAACGTATTCGTGCACATGTCGAGGAATCTTCGTTCCAGAATGAAGAAGTCCAACCTTCCGGAAAAATTACCGTTAGTGTAGGAACTGCATCCTTACCGCTTGATGCAGAAGATGTAACAAATCTGATCTACAAAGCCGATACCGCCCTTTATGCTTCCAAAAGGTCTGGTCGAAATCGTGTCATCCAATACACGCCGGATCTAACCTGACGAAAATGAAAATAGGTATAACATGCTATCCGACATATGGCGGCAGCGGTGTCGTTGCGACTGAGCTGGGTAAAAAGCTGGCCGAGCTCGGTCACGAAATCCACTTTATTTCCTACGCGCTTCCCTATCGACTTAATACCTTTACCACCAATATTTTTTTCCATGAAGTAGAAGTCCTGCAATACCCACTTTTTGAATATCCACCTTACTCACTATCTCTGGCATCAAAAATGGCTGAAATCATCGAATTTCAGAATCTTGATTTATTGCATGTCCATTATGCCATTCCCCATGCCACCAGTGCATTTCTGGCAAAACAGTTACTCACTGACCGAAGTATAAAAGTGATCACCACATTGCACGGTACGGATATTACGCTTCTGGGAAGCGATCCATCCTTTTTTAAGATCACAAAGTTCAGTATTGAACAAAGTGACGGTATTACGGCGGTATCTAATTATTTAAAAAAGGAAACACAAGATGTTTTCAACATTAAAAAACACATCGAAGTGATTCCAAATTTTATACCGATCGAGATCAGCATGCCCATAAACCGAAATGAACTACGTCAGCGCTTTGCAGGACCGGATGAGAAGATAATTACACACATCTCAAATTTTCGTCCTTTAAAACGGATAGTCTGACATTGTCCCGATCGCAGAAAAAGTATTAAAGAAACATAAAATAAAAGTCCTGATGGTTGGTGACGGTCCGGAAAGATATCATGCCGAACAACAAGCACGCCAGGCGGATATTTGTGACCAGGTGATATTTCTGGGTAAGCAGGAAAATATCAAAGATATTCTGGCCATTACAGATGTTGCCTTGTTTCCCAGTGCATCGGAGAGCTTTGGTCTTGCAGCTCTTGAATCCATGGCCTTTTGCATTCCTGTCGTTTCCTCAAATGCCGGTGGGCTGACTGAAGTAAATCAAAACGGTCTAACTGGTTACACGTTAAATGTTGGCGATATTGATGCATTTGTAGAGGCACTTAATGACATTTTAGGCGATCCCGATAAATGTCGTCTTATGGGTAATGCTGCTCAAAAATTTGCCCGTGAACACTACTCTGCCGACATTGTTATTCCGCACTATCTCAAGTATTACGATTCTATTATCCGTGGATAAGCTCACCATTGATCATCGCCCATCGCGGCGATCGAAAATATCGTGTTGAAAACACAATCCCAGCCTTTGAACATGCCCTTGAACAGGGTGCCACTGGACTGGAAGTCGATGTCCGGGCCTGCGGCAGCGGAGAAATTGTCGTTTTTCATGATTTCTCTCTCAAACGGATGTTCAATCTTCCGGGATATGTTGGAAAAACCAAATTACAGCAGATTCGAAAGTACCCTTATATCTCAAGCGATCCTCCGGTTTATATCGACACCCTCGATGCTTTTTTGGACCGTTTCAAAGGTACCGTGCCGATAAATCTGGATGCTAAAACGATCCACTTTTTCGATTTTGCGTTTGCCGATAAGCTGATCAGCATCCTGCGCAACCATGATATGTTTGATACGGTCTGGATTTCCTGTTTTAATCCGTTTTTACTGCAAATTCTCAAACTCAAATCAAGAAAAATCCGCACCGGATATCTCTTCCAGCGTACGACCTGGCTACATACGACCTATGATTTAATTACCCAGGCGGATGCCTGGCATCCCCATTTCCGGGTACTCAACAAATGGCTGGTCAATCGGGCGAAAAAGAGTGGGAAAGAACTCTATGTCTGGACAGTAAATGATCGTGAGATTATTAAGAGGGTAATGGCGTTTCCTGTCAACGGCCTGATTACCGATGATGTCGTTTTGCTAAAAAGAGAATTACAGGAAAATTTATAATATTTTTTCAAGCCTGTCTTTAAAAATCTGATAAGCCTCCTGCCCCCTGAGACAGAAAACGACCTTCTCAAGTTTTGTAGGTCTTTTTAAAAATTCGACCACAATGGTCAACATTATATCAGCACATCTGTCCATTGGAAAACCAAACACACCTGTACTTATAGCCGGAATAGCAATCGATTTCAGGTCATGTTCCTCTGCAAGCAGCAGACTGTTCATCGTGGCATTACGTAATTTGGTATTCTCGTCACCCTCACCCATGCGAGGACCAACCGCATGGATAACATGTCTGGCTTTTAAATCACCACCCCCGGTTAAAACGGCACCGCCAACATAGGTGCCTCCCAATCGGTCGCATTCTTCCTGAATCGAATTACCCCCTTTTTCACGAATCGCGCCGGCCACTCCAGAACCTAATGTGAGCTGTGCATTGGCAGCATTCACAATGGCATCCACATTTTGCTCGGTGATATCGCCCTCAATGAGTAACAGATCGGTATCCTTTATCTTATATTTTGCTTTCATCACCTTTATTCCTTGCTATTGGGTTCCTTAAAACTCTTTATGGCTTTATCTACATCATCGAAGACCATAAATATTTTATTCAAATGGGTTACTTCGAACACATTTTTTACCTGGGGCACCAAACCGCAAATGCGAATGCTTCCATTGTGGCGAACCGCATATTTATGCCCGGCCAACAGAGCACCCAGAAAAGAACTATCGGTAAATTCAACGTTATTTAGATCGACAACAATAAACATGTTTCCTTTTTCTATTTCCCTGGTCAGTTTTATTTTCAACATATCCGACACCTGGGCCGTCGCCCGCCGTATGATGACACTGACGACCAGAATGCCGTCACTTTTATAGGTACGAAAATCAACTGTAGTATTTTGGTCCGAACTCAATTATTTATCCTCAGTTTCGGTTAAACCGCGATAAGAGATTGCATAAACGGTCCTGCAGAAGATTAATAGATGAAGTCGGCACCGTGTAGTGATTCACCAATAGGGAAAATATTAATCGTTCACCCGAATCTGAATCCACGTACCCGGAAAGATTACGAACATAACCTACAGTTCCTGTTTTGGCATGTACCTTTCCCGCTGCATTCGTCCTCTTCATTTTGAACCTTAGGGTTCCATCCTCACCCGCAATCGGTAAGGTTTCATAAAATAGGTCAAAATCATCCCTTAAAGCCATATAGCGCAGAAGCGTTGCAGTGGCAACCGGGGAAATTAGATTTTTTCGTGAAAGTCCGGAGCCATCCTGCATGATAAATTCATTCTTAGAGATACCGATGTTTTCCATTGTCTGGGTAACAATTTTGGTACCTTCCAACGCATTTCCAACTTCACCGAATTCTGCTCCAAGGGTGAGCAAGATTTGTTCGATATACAAATTATGACTGATTTTATTAACCGTTTTAAGAATATCCCGCATAGGGAGTGATTCATGGGTGTGTATCAATTGAGATTGGGTATAATCTATGGCATTCATCCGTTTCTCGGTACGTAAATTTCCGGTAAAAACAATCCCTTCCTCGGTCAATATTTCTTGTAAAACCGTTATATAAAAGAGTGCCGGATCCTCTACCGTGATTGATTTCTTAAATGAATCTACGCTGATCGGGATTACCTTTTCGATCATGATGTTATTTTTACCACGCTCACGAGTAAGATATATGGTATTTACTGAATCAGGCAAACCGGTAATAGCTCCCATTCTCAATCTTTACATATTGGGTTGGGGGATAAAGTCTGATTTCAGGTTTATCCCCAATGGAGTCTCCCGGCGTAATCTCAAGGTCAACACAATTATCGTTAATAGTAAGGGCACTAAGTTGTGCTGCATACCAATAGGGTTCATCATCCCATTCCCATCCTGATCCGAGAGGAGCATTTTGAAAATAGGATGCATCTCCGATAATATCACCATGGATTTCTGAAATGCCCTTCTGTTTCAAAATAGCCGCCCAATCGACGAAAATCTTACGGAAATCGCCATCATAATAACGTGGTGAAATGCTCGGATCCCCTTTACCGCGTATGACCAGGTCACCCATAAGGATGCCGGCATATATCCTGCCATTTATGTACAATTCAGTTTTATACCGAAATTCCGGGCCAAATTTGATTAAAGCGGTAGCCGAGGTAAATAATTTCATATTTGACGCCGGGATAAAGAGTTTTCGTTCGTTCTGTTTAAACAGAATATCACCCTTGTCAAGGGATTCGATATAAACACCGACCATGGCATTGAAAAGGTTAGGATCAGACATCAAATAAGCGATATCCCTGTAAAGTGCTTCCTCCGGGGCATCCTTTTCCGGAGATACCATTTTTGTACATGCCGGAAACAGTAGGATAATATAAATAAAAAACGCGCCAATTCTCATTATTGGACGCGATATTGTTAAAAAATAGGGATTCATATTTCAGATTGGCTTTAAGAACAGGGTGCTGATTTAAAAACAGGTAGGAAAAGGGCGGCATAGCCGCCCATTGTATTACCTAACGGCTTCTTTCAATCCTTTGCCAGCTTTAAAAACCGGAACTTTGCGGGCAGGGATATTAATCGTAGCGCCTGTCTGTGGATTACGTCCCTGACGGGCATTGCGTTTACTGACGGAAAATGTACCAAAACCGACTAATGTAACGCTCTCACCTTTTTTCAATGATTTTTTGACGCCATCAAGGAAAGCGCTCAGGGCAGCCTCAGCAGACTTTTTTAGAGACGCCGCCTTTATCAGCCATTTGGTTTACTAAATCTTGTTTACTCATGCAAATGTCCTCCTTCAAAAATAAAAGATCGTATTGGTTTATGTCTAAGGAACGATTTAACGCAGACGCTTAGAACACTTGAATTTCCTATATTATCTAGAAAAAGTCAAGCGAAAAGTCAATGAGGAAGGCTTGTTTAATTTGATTTGTCGCGGGGTTTATTACGCGAGAGGTCATCTTTTAATAGGTTTTCAACAACCGTTTCCAAAACATCAGATTTGTTATAGAATCCGTTGCGGATTCTTAATCTGATTAATTCAAGCTTTTCTTCATGAAATGATTTCTTTTTCACCTTTTTTCCCGATTCATCTTGTTTCATCAATCTCATGACCTGATTAACGTTCAATCTATATTACATTATTGTCGGTGTGACGGATTGAAACTTTAATACCAGAGGGGTCGGAATGGTAAAATACTCAAATAACTATTTCAGTGAGGATAGGTCGATAATAAAACGATTACCCACCGGATTGTTTAAATCCAGTTGCATAACCCCATTATGGGCTTCAATAGCCATTTTACAAAAGGTAAGTCCCAGCGCCCGCTCAACGCGGTAGCCGGCATTTTTAATTTCTGCCTGAGAATATTTTTCGAATATCTTCTCCTGGAATTTTTGTGGAATCTGAGTCCCATTATCGTGGACGGTAAATTCGAATTCTTGATCAGCCAGATAGCGTGTCGACAGATCTACACGGCCACCTTCAGTGGCATTGTTCGTTGCAAAACTGATCAAATTTTCGATAACACGCTCAATCATCGATTTATCCAGAACTAATTCTCCAATCTTTTGGTCAAGATCAACCAGGATTTCTTTGTTGACATTTTCAGGATATTCTTTGACACGCTGAACAATCTCTGTGATGATTTCATTTATATGAACCGGGTCCTTCTGAAGTTCGATTCGTCCTTCCTCGAGTCTCGAGATATCGAGCAGGTTTACGACCATCCGGAGTAATTGCTGGCTGCTCCTTTCAATCCGCTTGGTATACTTTTTTAAGGACGACGACGACGATTGCTCGAGATTCATCAGCATCATCTGAAGATTTCCCTGAATCACAAAAAGCGGGTTCTTCATGTCATGGATAATCAATCCAGTTAATTCCTCTTTAAATGTATCCATCCACACCAGGGACTTATTCTTCTCTTCCAACTCAATGTTTTTTTGTTCCAACTCGTCATGGTAACTTTTTATTCTTAACAGTGATTTTACCCGTGCCAATAACTCGACATTTTCGAACGGTTTTGTGATAAAATCATCTGCCCCCATTTCAAGTGCCTTGAGTTTATCCTTCATATCCTTCAAGGCGGTTATCATAATGATTGGAATGTATTTGGTCTTCTCATCCTTTTTTAGCCGTTCACAAACCTGGAATCCATCCAGTTTTGGCAGCATGATATCCAACAGAATTATATCCGGCTTAACATCGACCACCTTCTGGAGTGCCGCTTCACCATTCATAACCGTGATCAGTTCATATCCCTGCGGCTTCAGAAAGAAATGAATCAGATCGATGTTTTCCTGATTATCTTCTACAATTAATATTTTTGCAGGCATATCGCATTCCTGTAATTTCAGGCTATTAATATACAATATTCGTGCATACAGTTCAAAATATATAAAAAAAGGGCTAACTTTTTCAACTGAAGAGTTAGCCCCGGGGAGTAATGATGGATTTATATAAGAGTTCGAGTAGGTAATGTTATCAGGCGTAAATCAATTTGTTGATCGATTTTTTCAGCTTTGCCATCGTTTCTGAATGAATCTGAGAAATGCGCGACTCAGAAACATTTAAGATTTCGCCAATTTCCTTAAACGTAAGTTTTTCATAGTAATATAGGGTGATCGCAAGACGGGTTTTTTCGGGAAGTCTGTTTTATGGCTTTTAATAATACTCTTTTCATTTCTTCTTCCTCCATTCTGATTTCAGCGTTTTCATCGTCCTCATCTTCTACCATGTCATAGAGGTTTTGTTTATATGCATCATCGATCGGTTTATCTAAAGACAATATATTTACGGTGTTCATGTCTTTTTTCCATGAATGCAATTCGTCAACATTAATGCCCAAACCGATGGCAACTTCATCGTCTGAAAAAGAACCAGCGTATTTCTGCTCCAGTTCAATGGTTTTTTCCTTAAACATATTACTCTTATTACGGAGTGAACGGGGTACCCAATCTAATTTGCGCAGTTCATCTATGATAGAACCTTTAATCCGCGGAATCGCATAGGTCTCAAACTTTATACCATATTCAAGATCAAATCGGTCAAGAGCCTCTGCCAGTCCAAGAATCCCGATATGGTATAAATCCGTTTCTTCGATCGCCTGCGGATAACTTTTGATCATTTTCCGAACAACATATTTTACCAATCCAAGATAACGGACAATAAGTTCCTGACGTATTGCCGCACTCTGCTTATTTTTGTACTCTTGCCAGAGTTCCATTGTCGTTTGATTCTTCATATCTCCCCATTCCTCATATTTTGTCATTCTTGTGTTTCCAGTTATTGCATGAACCATGCCAACTTTTTCGTATAATTATTATTATTACTTTATCTTTATTATTATTAATAACTTATGGAAGTCTATATGAAGACGGAACCGATATAAAGACTGATGTAACAAATGAAAATGTGATTGATCTTTCGACACCTCAAATGACCGGAACTTCGACACTTTTATCAAAAACTTGAGTTTTGATAATCTCCGATTTTCAGATTTTTTGGTATAAAATTTGTTCTGAATTTTAGTATGATTGGAGAAAAAAGATGAATATGTCTAGATTGGTCAACCATTATCTTCTCCAGCCGATGTTCAATTTACTCTACCCACCCGTCTGCTGGCTGTGTGACCGATTGCTAAAAGTACCTGAACAAATCGTCTGCCTAGAATGCCTGAATAAACTGACCCCGTATAATTATTCGGACAATACCTTTCAACAGGAAGTCCACGTTTTTGATGACTTTTATATTTTGTATGAATTTGATGAAACCTTGCGTCGGCTGGTACACCTGTTCAAATATAAACAGTGCAAGGGATTGGCTGACGTTTTTGCCCAAAAGACACTTGAATTGTGTGCCTCTATCACACCGTTAAATTATTCCTGCGTTGTTGCCGTACCACTGCACCCTGCACGGGAGCGTGAAAGGGGGTATAACCAGAGCGCCCTCCTGGCAAAACAGCTGGCAGAACGGTCAGGTATAAAATACGATTTTACGGTTTTAAGCAGGATCAGGGCTACGCCATCCCAAACCAAACTTTCAAGAACCGAACGGCAACGTAACGTGACCGGCGCTTTTGCGGTCATTGTGAAGCAGGAGATCGGTCGAGCACTGCTGGTAGATGATGTGATAACCACGGGAAGTACCGTTGACGCCTGTGTGCAGGTTCTAAAGCGGGCAGGAATAAAAACAGTTGATGTGCTCGCACTTGCCAATCCTGTTCCGGGTCATGATCACCCGACGGACCGCTAGATTGTTGTCAGTCGTAAACGCCGGTAAGCAAAAATATTCAACAATAAATCCAGTAAATATACCGTTACGGTGCACCATGCAGCTCCGATGATTCCGAATTTTGGAACGATGAGCAGGGCCAATCCGATCTGCGCCAGCGGCACGATCACCGAAATATTTCGGATGACTTTACCGAATCCGCGGGCCATTAAAAATAACGTATAAGGTTTGCTAAAACCGGATAATCCGAAAGCTATCGCCAAAGGGGTGATCAATCCAATCGAAGATATATACGCATTTGAGAACAGCCGCAGAATTATGAATTCCTTGAGCAAAATAAGCAGAAGGACAGTACAACAGAGAAATATTAAATTTACCAGCAAAATACGATGGTCAATGGTATTGGATTTTGAGAATTTCCGAAACATACTTGTGGCAAGAGATGTTGAGAAATGTGACAATGGAAAAGTCAGCATATAGGCCAATGCATAGTAGGCAAGAGACCGGTCGTCCAGATAAAACGATATTACCAGTTTGTCTGCATGGAATAACAATTCGTGCCATATCGCCCCGATATACATATGAATCCCATATGACTTTATTTCGGTCCATAGGCGTCTGCTCCGCAGCCTGATTGCGGAAAATGAAGGTCTCAGTCGAAGCGTCGTAATAATTATCGTAATGGCATACCCTGCAAACATTGCCGTTATTGTCATATTAATGGTAAAGATGGCCGCCGAAATAACCGGTATCAGAAAAATAAGATAGAATAAACGCGGATATATAGTTGTCTCAGCCATCAAAACCATTTTCCCGGATCCCCGCAAAGCCAGTAGAAGAAATGTATAAAGTGATAATAAACCTGCAAACCACGCGTAGTTATAAACCAGGGCACCAATCTGGACTTTGAAAACCTGATCGATAAACAATGATGCCAGTAAAAAAAAGAGTGCGAATAATAGATAAAAGAGTAATGCCCAGGTGAGCGCAGTTCCGATAAGCTGCCGATGGTCGGAATCATTTCCAGATAATGCCAATTGCCGGGAAACACTTTCATAAAGACCAAATCCAAAGAATGACCGGCTGAGGAAAAGGATAATCATGAAAAAAGAATATTGTCCAAAAGCATCAACCGAAAGAAAACGGGTGTTGATCTTGGCCACGACCCATCCAAGAAAGATGTTCAAAATAAGCGCACCAAAATAGATCAGCGTATTTTGCCAAAACTTTCTGTCCGGTTCTGAACTAGTCATCCGGCTCTCCATATTGCTTAAATCGGTAAATACTCAGCTTTGGTCCATTATGCCAAAAGTCCGGTATAAATTCCACAATCGGGGTATAATTGGAGAGATCAAGATAAAACTGTTTTACGGCCCTGATGCGGGACTGGATTTCGAGGTGATAATCAAAAGGATTTGCCTGCAAATATGGTTGATAATACCAGTCATTGATGACAAGGAAGTCGATTTTTTCTTCCAGTAAACGCTCCAGCGGTTTACGCACATATTTGAGCTGTTCATACAAAAAGCCGGCAGGCAGATCCACACTTTCCTCATATAAAATCGGGATGAATGAGACCTGACGAGCGGACGCACCAATCGATTTTACCCTCCTTTTAATTTCTGACGGAAGTGTTGCCGCACCAGCCCCGTATTCGGTAAATCGTTCAATATCATACAATCCAAGATCATAATGGTTCTGATCGTAACACAATCGGTCACCTGGACTTAATTCGGACATGAGCCAACGCGTTGCCTGCTCGCGCGTATCGTGATAAATCCAGCGGACTGAGACGATTCACTGCATCATCATTAAGGGAATAAAAATAAAAGCCAGTAATAAGCGGCGGCTTCGATGATTCGGAAAATATTCGACAATGAACTCCGTAGAGAGAAAAATGCATATGGGATATATGGGCAGAAGATAATCCAGGCCTGTTTTTGACCAACTGATTACAGTCGCAACAGTCAGAATCAGCGGCAGAAGGAGATGCACCTCGCGTTTGAATCTTTTAAACAGGTAAAACATAATGACATAAGTAAAAAGAATGCCCAAGATAAGTTCGGTTTTAATTCACTGGCCGAGTAACGTCGGAATGAAAATACTTTTAGGGTCACTTAGTGCATAATACATTTGTTCCATCACACCTTTAAGTCCGGTCAAATAAGCACCAGGTAGTAGGAAGATATGAAAATTTGGTATAAAAAAACCGCATAGAATGCCTGTGAAGGCAATACGCATACCTTTCGATAATGTGAATGAAAAGTTATGCCGTTGTACAATCATAAATATGATCAAACCGACTACCAGAAATCCGGCATTATATTTGGTTCCGGCCGCCAATCCCGCGAAAAAGCCAGCGAGGTATATCCTGCCCGGTGTCGGGCGTTCCCGCAGAGGAAGAAAAGAGAGTATCGCGAGGCTGGACCAGAAAACCAAAACCATTTCGGGAGTAGCAGAAGCGGAATAAAGCATATAGGTAATTCCCCCGGCAGTCAGTCCTGTAGCCAATCGTGCCTGGTTTTCACCCCGGTACTTTCTTATACTTTTATATGTTATCCATAGGATTAAGAGCAAAAAAATGAGACTCACTGATCGCCCGAGCATATAAAAACTGTCAGGCTCCACCAGAAATTTTACTGCAAATGCTTCCTGATCTGGAAATACGTCACAAATCCTGCCGAGTACAAAATAAATCCCGTATAAACCGAGTAAGAGATAGACTGTAAAATGGTGGATACATATAAAAAAGCGGGTCCGGAGAAAATCTTGCCCCCATACTTAAGGCAATTTTGGCAAGAAAATATTCAGTAGGATTATATACGGCAGGTAATCCGTCGGGAATGGCCGGAATTCTTAACAGCACAACCAGTCCCAATACAGACAGGATGAACCGATGTTCAGTGAGCCAGTTCTTCATAGATCTTCAGCATTTTTACCGATTCAATATCCCAATTCAATATTTTTGCTGCTGCAAGGGCATTATTTCGCCACTTTTTCAGTGACTGCGGATTATCGGTCATTTCACGAATCGCTTCAGCAATTCTGACCGGATCTGAAGGATCAACTGTTCGACCCAGATCATATTTTTTTACATAGTCAGTAAGAGTATCAATATTGCTGGTTAATACCGGTAGACCGGCCATAATATATTCAAAAAATTTGTTTGGTAAGGCATAGGAATAATTAATACTCGTTTTTTCAAACAACGCTATGCCGATATCTGCCTGAGCCGAAGTCGAAATAAGTTTCTCGAGGCTGATATAATCCAAAATGAAAACCTTTTTACGGATTTTTAAGCGATCAATGAATTTCTCGATTTTTCTCAACAGTTCCCCACCGCCAATAATTACCAATCCGGTATGCTCCACATATACCATCGATTGAATCAGATTCTCCAATCCTCTTCCCGGCTTAAGATGGCCATGGTAAACGAGCATATGCTTGAATGGTCTTGGAAACGGCGCGGCTTTTTCTTTTGCAGGTACTTCTCTGACGGGCAGATTTCTGATCACGCGGCAATCGGGAATACGCGGATATCGTAACCAGTATTTTTCCGCCAAAGGCTCCGAAACCGTCAGCAGAATTGTCACAAATTTAACACAGAATGACTCCGTTATTAACCACAAACGTCTGCGGAAAGGATGACGATTAAAAATTTCCAGTCCCGCATAATATTCATGAGCATCATAGATTAGTTTAATATTTTTTAGGGCTGCTACAAATGCTGCAGCAGGTAGTACCCACAAATCGTGGGCATGTATAATATCCGTTTGTTTCCGCCAGAGCAAAAATATAAGTTGAAAATTAAAATGGATGAATTTGAACGGCCCACCCCTGGCAAAGGGTGAGATGATTCTGTAAATATCCCCAAAAGGGGCTGACTCTTCTTTCAATTGACCTTTTCGCCCAAGGGCTATGACCTGCACCCGGAAATTTCCTGCAATCCCGGTATAGGCCTGATTGATTATCCGACGTTCATATTCAATGGGATTAATGGTTATTTGCGTCAGGTGCATTTTGTATGGAATGCTAAGATGATGTAATTTGATTTCCTGGCTATGCAAGATAAAGGACTAGAGATTTTCTTGCACTGGCTAGACGGTAGCGATTCCCGCTGATCTGTTCTACTTTATAATCGGTTGAAGGCTGCAATGATTTCTTTTCATCGATCTCAATCGCGAAAGTTTTCATCGCGGCCGGTTTATTGATCCTGATTTCGTTTTCACTAATGACTTTCATTTCTATGCGGGTTCTTTGCGCAAGCCAGTCATGGATTTCAGACAGCGTTGCACTATAGGCCCCGCGATGTTCAACCTGCTTGAGAAGCCATTCCCATAGCCGGTTATAATTTGTTTGCAGGAAATTGCTTGGATGCATAAGCCCTACGACCAGACCTTCATACTGCTCGACCTTACCGATAATCCGTTCAACAACCGCAATCAATTCTTCCGGATTATCGAGGTCCTTTGGAAGGTTGTTTTCAAAAAATGCCAACGAGAATTCCCACAAGGGGATAATTTTATCTGTCTTATAATTGTAGCACCGGAATGGATGGCAGGTCCCTGCTCTGAAACCGTACTGGTAATTGTATCCGAGGCTGGTATCATAAACAAAGCCGGCATCTGCAGCCAATTGCCATAGGCGGGGAAATTTTGCTCTCAGATAATGCTGACGCAATCCGATTGATTGTCGGCCAGAAACATGATCAAGACTCTGCCGCTCTTCAGCATATTTGCCGGATTTATCAAAGGCTTTCAGACTTGAATGTAAACCGATTTCATGACCGCTCTTTGCCAGTTGATCAATCAAACTGCGAAATTTTCGGGAGGCAATATTATATCTGAAATGCATCCCTTCAAACATCCGGACCAAAAAATAAAAGCTGGCCTTACAATTATACCTTTTATAAAGATCAAGCAGTTGAGGATATGTCCATACCTGAGCATCTTCCTCCGCAATCTCCTCCTTCAGGCCTTCAGCAGATTCCCTATTTGCACCTATTTTTGATATCAGCTCAAAGCCACGGTGTAATAGTCTTTTTTTCAAAGGAGCGCCGCGGGTGAGATCGATATCATGGGTAAAGGCAATGGCGAAAGGTTGTCCACCCGGCCAGGGCAGAACCTTTATAAATGGGCCAAGGCTTTTTCGGATAATAACATCGAGATAGGCAATCAGGGCATCAACAAGCGGGTCATCCAGGCTCTGATGTCTGGCAAGAACTGAGGTCGAGTGATCCGTGATGGTCTCTTCGGCAAAATGACGCCATTTTTCCTCATAGCGACTTAAATGATAGAAAATATTCGCATACAAATCAAATGGAATTAAGATATGCCGGCCATTATTACGGGCATAAAATCCGGTAACCTTGTTTAACCGCCACCCTTTTAAATCCTGGTCTGCAACCTGCTGGCCAAGAATTGGCCATGCGCGGTTTCGCCATTCAAACAAATCAACCTTTTTTTCAAGCTCCTCCAGATTATACATCAACCCGCTATCGTAAATTTCAATAACGGTCGTGTTTTCTTCAGACTTTTTTATTTCACGGCTGCCATAACGGACAAGCACGTGACCTACATTATACTTACCCGACTTATCACCAACATCATAGGGATACCCGAGGACTTCGGCAATAAATTGAATAGCATATTGAAGCCGGCTACCACTGTCTTTCTCGGTTTGAAAGAAAATATTCACAATTTTCTTCTCCAGATTAAATTGGCGTTATGCAGATTTATCAAAAGAGAGAGCGGAAATCGATTTTTTCTGCTGATACGGAAACCAATATCGAGATTACCCCCAAAACCACGTTTGAACTGCTCAATTTGTGGATGACCTGCCCCCATAAATTCAAACTGTTTATGGGTTGACGAATACTTCGTCAAAAGAGTATGAACAATGTAAGTGGCTCCCAATCCGGTTAAATCGTCGCTCCCGGCTAGCAGATCATAAACGATTTGCCGATCCTCAACAATAACCCGTCCGGCCAATATTTTATTCTCTGATTCGGCAATATACAGTTTAACCTGCGGCAATTTGATGATCATCCCGAGAATTTTTTCGACCAGCGCTTTGCTTGCCGGTGGATGCATAGCGTGCCGGCGATAACTTCTCTCGTATAACTCAGTAAATTTGCCGGTACCTGCCGTTTCATTTATAGTTATACCAAGGTTTGTAGCTTCTTTTAGCTTTTTTCTGACCGTCTGATTGTACCCGCCCGAAAGATCCTCTCTATTCCTCAAATTTAGACGATAAGTAAAAACCGGTTCCAGATTGCAACCGGTCCACTGGAAACTGCGGACATCATGAAAGCCAAAACCGGTATCAATGATCCAGTAATTGTAATATTTGTTTAAAAACCGGGCAAAGGCCTCACTGTATTTCAGTGTTCGTGCTGTAATTTTGTGATTGCCCGCATCATCCATAGCCCGGATCACCGGTCCATTAAAAGGAAATAATGGCAGCGGTGTTGCCAGAGTCAATCCCCATTTTGAATGGTCAAACACGATTAATCCGGCAAGGATCTCATCACCTCTGCGACAAACCAGCATCTGAAGGGATCTCCCGGTTGCCATCGAGATGATTTTTGCCCATTCCGATTGCTGAAAAAAAGTCCCCTGTGGTGCATCCTGAATGAATTCATTCCACAGGGGATAATCTTCTTCCGATAGACTTTTGTACTTCAATGGGCCGCATTAGCATTAACTGAGTAATTTTACAATAATGGCCTTCTGAACATGCATACGGTTTTCTGCTTCATCAAAGACAATTGAGTGTTTGCCATCGATTACTTCATCGGTTATTTCATCACCACGATGCGCAGGAAGACAATGCATAACATATACATCCGGCTTTGCATGCTTGAGCAATTCGGTATTCAGCTGATACTGTGCAAATACTTTTTTTCTTCGCTCCGTCTCGGCTTCCTGGCCCATCGATGCCCAGACATCGGTGTAGACAACATCGGCGTCCCGCACCGCTTTAACCGGATCAACCTCAATTTCGACTGAGCTGATTCCAGATCTATTAGCAATTGCCAGAGTAGGAGCATCCGGTTCATAACCGGAGGGTGAACAAATTGTCAAATGCATGGGAAGTTTTGCCGAGAGGTTGATCCATGAATTCGCGACATTATTACCGTCTCCCACATACACGACCTTGAGATCATCTAGATGTTTCCGGTGTTCAAGAACAGTAAAAATATCGGCCATGATCTGGCATGGATGATTATAATCGGTAAGACCGTTGATTACGGGAACGCTCGCGTATTCGGCCAATTCCAGAATATGGGCATGTTCAAAAAGCCTGGCCATGATGATATCGTTGTACCGGGAGATGACCCGTGCAATATCCTTCACCGCTTCCCTTTTTCCCACACCTATATCGGTGGGCGCTAGATATAGGGCATATCCCCCCAATTGATACATTCCTGTCTCAAATGAGATGCGGGTTCTGGCCGAAGGTTTTGCAAAAATCATAGCCATTGTTTTACCGGCACATAGATGATGCGTTTCCCCGCGCTTTGTTTTTTCCTTAAGTTCCCGGGTCAGACCGAAAATTGATGCAATCTCTTCCCGTGAATAGTCGACGATTGATAAAAAATCCTTTTTCAACTGATAACTCCCTTTAAATGATCAATCTAAAAACTCCTGTATCACAAAATCACCATAAATTATATTGACAATATATAAGGATTTCACTCAAATACCTTATAAAATGTCAATTTTCAAATAAATCTCAAATATAATTGACCAATATGTGTTTTCGAATTGGTATCGTACACTGATACGTGAAAATTGGGATTTGCATGCCCGAAGGTCCGAAGGATTCCTTCGGAGGAATTTGTACATTGTATTTGGAATTTTCCATCATCGTATTCAACCATTTTACAGAATATATTTACTCAGATCCTCATCCTGTACAATCGCATCAAGCCGGTTTTTTACCATTTCCAGATCAATCATCAGCTCTTTTTCCTTTTTCTCCGGGACTTTATACAATATTTCTTCCAGAAGTGTTGACATGATTGTATGCAGGCGACGGGCACCGATATTTTCTGTCTTTGTGTTGACCAGTGCGGCAATCCGTGCAATCTCAGCTATCGCTTCATCAGAAAAAGTTAATTTAACATTTTCAGTCGCTAGCAAAGCGGTGTATTGTTTGATCAATGCATTTTCCGGTTCAGTCAGAATCCTGACGAAATCTTTTTCAGCAAGGGAGCTCAACTCAACCCGAATCGGAAAGCGACCCTGCAGTTCCGGAATAAGATCAGATGGTTTTGAAACATGAAACGCACCTGAAGCGATAAACAGGATATGATCCGTCTTTATGACGCCATATTTGGTCACAACAGATGTTCCTTCCACTACCGGAAGCAGGTCACGTTGAACCCCTTCACGGGAAACGTCAGGACCATGAGAGCCCGCACTCGATCCGGCAATTTTATCGATCTCATCCAGAAATACAATCCCCGAGTTTTCTACCCGGTTTTTTGCTTCGCGCACAACCTCTTCCATATCGATCAGTTTCTGAGCTTCCTGCTGGGTCAGAATTTTCAAGGCTTCCGGCACAGTAGTACGACGTTTTTTTACTTTTTTTGGCATCAACCCGCCGAATAGATCCTGCAGATTCATACCCATCTCCTCAATCCCGACCGGCGTAAAGATCTGCATCATCGGGGCCGCATCTGCCGGTACATCAATTTCAATAAGCCGATCATCCAGTTTTCCCTCGAGTAACTGGGCGCGCAGTTTTTCACGCGTACGTTGATGACGAAGTTCCAGATCATCCTCTTCTTGCATTTCTCCTACCGGTTTTGGCTTTCTGGAAATCGGTGGCAGAAGGAAATCCAGAATTCGTTCAATCGCCATCTCATGCGCTTTATTTTCCACTTTTTTTGTTTGTTCCTCTCGCACCATCTGCACACTGATATCTGTTAAATCGCGAATGATCGACTCTACATCCCGGCCAACATATCCAACTTCGGTGAATTTTGATGCTTCAACTTTGATAAAAGCGGCTTCGGCAAGTTTTGCCAGCCGGCGGGAAATTTCTGTTTTACCGACGCCCGTGGGTCCGATGAGAATAATATTATTCGGCATAATTTCATCGCGTATACGGCCCTTAACCATCTGGCGACGCCATCTGTTACGCAGGGCAATTGCGACCATTTTTTTGGCCTGATTCTGGCCTATAATATACTTATCAAGTTCCTTGACAATTTGTTGTGGCGTAAGTTCTTTCATTTTAAAGTTGCTCAATCGTTATATTATCATTGGTGTAAATGCATATTTCTGAAGCGATTTTCAGTGACTCTTCGACAATCTTACCGGATTCGAGATCAGTATGACGCACCAGACCTCTGGCTGCCGCCAACGCAAAGTTACCGCCAGATCCAATGGCGATGATACCGTCTTCCGGTTCAATTACATCACCGGTTCCGGAGACCAGGAAAGTATATTCCTTATCCATAATGGCGAGCAAGGCCTCAAGTCGGCGGAGATATTTGTCGGAACGCCAGTCTTTCGCCAACTCAACAACCACCTTGGGCAAATTGCCGGAAAAGCGCTCCAGTTTCTCTTCAAACCGCTCGAACAGGGTAAATGCGTCTGCAGCAGCTCCGGCAAAACCGGTCAAAATACGATCATTATAAATTTTACGTACTTTACGTGAATTTCGCTTCATAACAGCATTACCAAGCGTAACCTGACCGTCACCACCCATTGCAGTCACACCGTTATGTCTGACGCCAACGATTGTTGTTCCATAAATAACATTCTTTGCATGATCAAACATGGGAATTCCTTTATGTATCAGGGAATAAATAAACTAGATATTTTTCCGTAGCCTTGCAACCGGTATATTGAGTTGTTCGCGGTATTTTGCCACCGTTCTCCTGGCGACCGGAAAGCCCTCAGAGCCTAAGATAATGGAAATTTTGTCATCACTCATCGGTTTTTTATGATCTTCCTGCTCAACCATCTCACGGATACGATTTTTAATTTTACGGGTAGAGATCTCTTCACCATCGTCGGTCTCAATCCGTTCATTAAAGAAGTATTTTAACTCAAAAACCCCATAATCTGTTTGCACATACTTTCCATTTACAACACGGCTGACTGTGGAAATATCCATGCTAATTATTTCTGCGATCTCGCGCATAATTAATGGTTTTATATATGCGGGGCCACGCGAAAAGAAATCGTACTGTTTTTCCAGAATTGCCCGCATGACATTAAGCATGGTAACTTTACGTTGATATATTGAATTGATAAACCATTTCGCAGATTCAATTTTTTTGCGGATATATTGCCTGGTTTCACGATCGGTTTTCTTTCGGTTCTGCAACAGACTGCCTGTAGGTTCTGCTGATACGCAGCGGAGGTATGTTCCAGTCATTGAGTGAAACGACAAATTCATCATCCACCTTTTCAACGATAAAATCAGGAACAATATAATTATGTTTTGCATTATACAGACCTTCACCCGGTTTTGGATTCAGTCTGGCAATTTCTTCGATGGCGCTTTTTAGTTCCTCACGTTCAATCTGCAACTCGCTGAGTAATTTTTCATATCTCCTGTTCTTAAAATCCTCAAAATGATTACGCACAATTGTAATCGCCAGTTCCGTAAATCCTGTTTCCCCGGTTAATTGGGCCAGAAGGCATTCACGCAAATTTCGGGCGCCGATCCCCAACGGTTCAAAATGCTGGATTCGATCAAGCACCCTCTCGACCAGCTCGATATCACAGTTAAAAATTTGTGCCACACTTTCGATGGACAGATTTTCATCCAGGTAACCATCATCTTTGATGTTCCAGATCAAATAGTCACCAACTTTGTGCTCTGTTTCGCTCAATGACAGAAAATTCAATTGTTCGAGCAGATACTCGATCATGGTTGTAACGACAACCTCAGGACGCTCATAGTCTTCTTCATTTTTATCTCTCGGAATTCTGATCTCGTAGGAGTCCTCATCATTAAGCATTGTATTCCAATCGATATCTTCCTGAGCTTCTTTAAGTTCCTTAAGGTCAAGATCACCATTATCTGAACCATCGGTATTTTCAATTTCTTTTTTAACTTCTGCTTCTTCTTCCTGGGCATTTGCATCCGGCGTTTCAAGTTCCATTTCCTGCTCATCTTCCAATCCTTCTTCAAGAACCGGATTGAGTTCGAGTTCAGTCTGAATCTTTTGTTCTAAATTCAGGATTGGCAGTTGCAGCAATGTTGACAGCAGAATTTGCTGTGGGGAGAGACGCTGCTCAAGCCGCATCGTTTGTGATAAATATACCATCCTAACCTTCTATGCTTTGGAGCATCCTGAATTTTTGGCACAATTTATGTATGAAATTAGAGATTTAGTAAAAATATGTCAAGTGAAAAGGATTTTAACGACTAGACGGCGGCAGATTATCGCGGCAGGTATCCATCATTTCGGTGACATTTGCCATGCGGTCATTTTTGTCTGGAACGTCAAGCGTCCGGATCCTGTTGATCAATTCTTCGCATACGGTATAACACTGGGCATATTCACCGGAGTTCTGATAGACTTCTGCCAGCTTCAGGCCGCATTTTACGATATGATTTGGATTGGCGTCGGAATCTTGCTCCAATAATACCATGAGTTCTTTATATGCGGCGACGGCCTGCGCATAATTTTCGTTTTTCTCATATGCACGCGCAGTCGCCCACCACATAAACTGACTCTGAGGGTACCGTATGACCAGCTGTTTTCCAATCTCGACCGCCTCCCCGGTTTCTCCATAATCGACAAGAATATAAGTAAGCTGATGCATGGCAAGATACCGACTGCGGGTCCGGTGTTCAATGCATTTGCGAATCAGGGAAATGCCTTCATCACGGTCATCAGGGATAAACGGCAACCAGCTGATAAACGCGAGTTTACTGTATCGCCAGTATTTAAATGTCCCTATGCCCAGATATGCATCATACATCGTTGAATCAATCTCAACCGCATCATTAAAAAGATTATTCGCTTTGATTCCATTCGAGAGTGCCGGGAGCCAGATACCTGATCGTCCCTGAAAATAAGCCCGGTATCCGTATGCACTTGCCAGATAGAACAGCACCTGGGCATGGGAAGATGCGATCAGTGTATCGGAGGATATAAGTTTTTTTTCCGCAAAAAGGATCGTACTATCAATTGATCGTTCGAATAGACTCTGCATCATCCTGATTTTCAAAATGTGTCATTCGGGAATTTAATGTTGCAGCCAGATAGAAATGGGCACGATAGTCATCTGGATTTATTTGCAATTGCCGCTCGATTACAGAGAGTGCTTTATCAAATTTGGTATTGATTGTGTATTCAATGGTCGAATCGATCCAGGCATCAGAGGCGATCAATCGCCCTGCCAGGATGGTCAGCACACAAAATAGCCGGCAACACGTTCTCATAGAAATCCGTTAATCTATTAAATTATAACAGTTTAGTTTACCTAAATCGTATTTAAGAAGCAATGGTTGTGCGGGGAAAAGCAGCCACTATCTTGACATGAGCAGATTTTTATAATTTTTAAAATCGTCGATGATCAGGCGGGTACCCTCGGCAACAGAGAACAAGGCATTATCGGCCACGCTGACCGGTAAGGTGGTCTTCTCACGTATCAGGTCATCCAGTCCTTTGAGCAATGCACCCCCGCCGCTCAGGATTATTCCTCTATCCACCAGATCATTAACCAATTCTGCCGGTAATTTTTCCAGCGTATTCATTACGGCGCTGATGATCACTTCAACGATATCACGGAGGGCTTCGACGAAAAAACTGCTCGGCAGAATCAATTGCCTGGGCATACCGGTTCTTATATCAAGGCCTTTTACCGTCACAGCTTTACCATTGTATTTTTCGGTAACAGTACCGAAATCGATTTTCATTCGCTCAGCCGTTGAATCACCGATACGCATCTGGTATTGTTGTTTAAAATAGCGAACAATTGCCTCGTTGAGTTCATCCCCCGCCACACGGATCGTATTATCAACCACAATTCCACCATAGTTGATGACAGCGATATCGGTGGTTCCGCCACCAATATCTACAATCATATGAGCTTCTTTACCTTTTACATCCAGACCGAGACCAATTGCTGCCGCCATAGGTTCCTCAATCAGAAATACTTCACGGGCCCCAGCCTGTTCTGCAGACTCGATGACCGCAATTTTCTCTACCTCGGTAATGCCGGTAGGCACCCCCATAATGACTTTTCCAATGCGATAGCGCGGCACATCGGCACTTTTTATAAATGCTTTAACGAGTTCTTCACCCGCTTCAAAATCAGCAATTACCCCGTCGGCAAGCGGTCGGATTACTCTGATAGACTGGCCGGTCTTGCCAAGCATCTCCTTGGCTTCCGCGCCAAATGCAATGACCTTCGCCCCCTGGTTAAACGCAATCACTGACGGCTGATTTACCACATACCCAAGATTATCAGCATAGACAACCGTATTTGCGGTACCGAGATCGATCCCCAGATGGGTAAAAAAACTATTCAGCAAACCATACATTTTTTGACCTGCTATTTTATCCTCAAAGCAGAAGTATTGATATCTTTTAAATAAAATATCGTCATAATTCAAGGAAATATAACAAATAATTAAAAAAAACAACTTGTGGACGTATATATAAAAAAAGGCCAGTGAAACTACCGGCCTTTTTGATTGATTATTATTTACTCTCAGATTTTAAGTCTTTGGGTTCCTTGACAGATTTAGTAGCTTTAGCCTTTGTCTTCTTTGCCGGTTTTGCTTCCGCTTCCGTATTTTTCGCTGCAGATTTGGCTTTTTCTTTGGCTTTTCCCGGTTGAGTCTTTGCTTTTGCTTGCACTTTTTCAGATTCGGGTTTTGCTTCGGCTTCCAGTTTTCCGGACTCCTTTTTTACTTCTGCTTCCTCGGCCTTTTTCTTTTTGGCGGTGGATTTTGTCTTTATTTCCTCCGGCGAGGTTTCCTCTTCTCCGACCGTTTCCTTTTTTCTAAGGCCTTTTCTGTTTCCGGTTCGGCCTTCTTTTCACTCTTTTTCTTCACACCCGTTTCCGGCAAATCTTTCACCAGATCTTGCAACGTAGTCGCTTCCACACCCTGCTTTGCAAGATATTCTTCCAAATCGTTGCGTTTCCCGATCCTTAAAATAGCCGGTTATTGAAAGAACAATTTTTTTGTTCTCCTTATCGAACTCGATCACTTTACAGGGAATTTCATCTCCTTCTTTGTAATAATCGGTCGCCTTTTTAAGTTTCGGATGTCCGAGATGAGTCATCGGAATAAATCCATCAACCCCAACGGCAAGTGTAACGATCACTCCCTTGTCGATTATCCGTGTAACCGTACCTTTTGTATCCGTATCGACTCTGTATTTATCTTCAAACGTATCCCAGGGATTATCTTCGATCTGTTTGTGACCGAGTGCGATCGCCTCGTTCGTCACGATTGATACCGAGGACAATTACCTCAATCTCATCACCTTTTTTGACCACTTCGCTCGGATGGCGGATTTTTTTTGTCCAGGACAGATCCGAAATATGTACCAAGACCGTCAATCCCTTCTTCAAGTTCCACAAATGCACCAAATTGGGTCAGGTTACGGACAACACCTTTATGACGTGAATTGATCGGATATTTGGCTTCAATTTCTTGCCAGGGATCCGGTTCAGAGTTGTTTTAATCCCAGTGAGATCTTTTTCTCATCGGATTCGATACTGAGCACTTTTGCTTCTACTTCGGAGCCGACATGCAGTATCTGGCTCGGGTGTTTTATATGCTGGGACCATGACATTTCTGAAATATGGATCAAACCTTCAATGCCCGTCTCCAGTTCGACAAAGGCACCATAATCGGTCAGGCTGACGATTTTACCTGTGACGACTTTTCCAACCGGATATTTTTCGTCGATATTTTCCCATGGATGCGGTAGCAACTGCTTACGTCCAAGTGAAATACGATCCTTATTTTCATTATAGTCAAGAATAACTACTTCAATCTCTTCATCAAGTTTCACAACCTCTGAGGGATGATTTACCCTACCCCAACTGAGATCGGTAATATGCAGTCAGCCCGTCCACACCGCCAAGATCGACAAATACACCGAAATCGGTAATATTTTTGACCATCCCTTTACGTACCTGTCCTTTTTCGATCAGTTTGATAACTTCTGAGCGCTGACTTTCCATTTCCTTCTCGATCAGGACCCTCGATGATACACACAATATTTCGGCGGGCATGATTGACTTTAACGATTTTAAACTCCAGGTCCCGTCCCAGATAAGAGTCAAAATCGCGAATCGGTTTGACATCAATCTGAGAACCCGGGCAAGAAAGCATCCACACCATTCAGGCTTACAACCATACCGCCTTTTATCCGGCGCGTAATGGTTCCGGTTATCTTTTCATCCTTCTCGTATTTCTCAACCACATTTTCCCAGACGCGAATAAAATCGGCCCGTCGGCGTGAGAGGATCAATTGTCCATTTAGATCTTCCATACTTTCAAGAAAGACTTCAACTTCATCACCGACCTTGATATCTTTGGTTGTTTCAAATTCTTCGATAGGCAATATACCTTCTGACTTAAACCCGATATCCACAATAACTTCAGAATCCGTGATATCCAGGATTTTACCTTTGACAATATCGCCCTGTTTAATATCCGAGAGCGTCTTGTCATACATCTGGGTTAGGAATTTTAATTCTTCCGAGTTGTATTCATTCTCCTCCTCAAGATCTTCAAGACGAACCACGGATTTTTCCTGGTCCGTTTTGTGGATCTGCCGCTTTTGCATCCTCATCGGGTTGTGGCTCCGCTATTTCCGTCTCCACTTCAGGATCCTGCTTCGCTGCGGGCGCCTCGATTTTCGAATCCACGTCTTCCGCTAATTCTTTCTTATCATCCGCCATTAAAAAATGTACCTCCTTACAGAATGGGATAGTGTATCATAAAACATAAAGTCTATAAATTTAATGTATTATTTTTCCAGAGACAATAATTTTTTATTAAAGTGGTACTCAAACTAATCTAAACGCCCAAAAGAAACTCTAAGATTCACCAATTCAATCACAAATTTTACCTGTTCGTCTATACTCATCAGAGAGGTATCGAGTATGATGGCATCTGATGCCGCTTTGAGTGGGGAATTCACCCGGCTGGCATCAAGTGCATCTCGTCTGCTGATATCCGCTTTGATCTCCTTTAAAGTAGTTTTTACACCGCTTCCATTTAATTCCAGCAAACGTCTGCGTGCTCTTTCTCCGAGTGTAGCCTTCATAAATATCTTTATCTCCGCATCAGGTATGACGACCGTTCCGATGTCACGCCCTTCCATGACTACGTTCCCTCTTGCTGCCATTCCGCGTTGCTTTTCAACCATAATCCTGCGTAAAACCGGATCACTTGATATCTGACTGATCACAGCAGTAACAGCCGGCATCCTGATATCGGCAGAGACATCTCTGCCATTGAGATGGGTGTGTGTTTCGGTTCCGTGAGAGGTTTGATTTATCTCCAGTTTTTCAGCCAACCGGGTTATAGCCGCTGTATTTCCCGGATCGATGCCTTGTTCCAAAACAGCCAGTGTAACAGCACGGTACATAGCACCGGTATCGACATAGAGAAACCCGAGTTCATGGGCAACCAACCGGGCTGTCGTGCTCTTACCCGATGCTGCCGGGCCGTCAATAGCAATCCTGATACGTGGGTTACTCGGTTTCATGTTGGGTCATAAAGTCTTTTAAGTTTGGCTACTTCATAGCGGGAAAGCGGACGCCACTCACCGGGTTTTAAGCCGGTCAGGGTAAGCGGGCCAAAGGCAATTCGCTCAAGAGACTCAACGCGATAACCATACGCATCGAACATCCGCCGAATTTGCCGGTTCCATCCCTCACGAATTTTGACCTCAAGCAGACTGCGATTATCCATCACCCTGATCTGGGTAATTTTACAGCGACTGGTACGTTTTCCCTCCAGGTCAATCCCCTGCTCCAGGTGATACAAGGCAATCTGTGTTATAAGTTTATCGAGTAATACATGATATACTTTTTCAACTTTGAACTTTGGATGCAATAGCATATTTGTTAGCTCGCCATCATTACTCAACAGCAAAAGCCCAGACGAATCGTAATCCAGTCGTCCTACCGGATAAATTCGCTCATTCAGGGAGACCAAATCCAGAACCGTTGGTCGGTTGTATTCATCACTTACCGTGGAGACATAACCGGTGGGTTTGTTTAGCAAGATATATCTGAACTGTTTTTCGACTGTGACGACCCGATCATCATAGCTTACCTGATCGGTTGACTCTTCAATCCGGAAGCCCATTTCTTTTATAACTTTTCCATTGACTTTGATCCGGCCGGCAGCAATAAGATCATCACATTTACGACGTGAGGCGATACCGGCATTTGCCAGATATTTATTGAGTCGTATCATCTGGCTTCTGTTCCTCTATATCTTCCTCAGGCTTTTCATCGAATTCGATTTTCAGGTTCTCCCGGGCTACTACATTTTTTATACCCAAAGCTTCCGGAGCTAATTCCTTCAGCGCCACCTGATCGAGACTTTCAAGAAATTTGTCATCATCCTTGAGCAATTCATCGATTTCCTTGAGCTTAGGCAAAGATTCGAGTGAATCCAATCCAAAATATTGCAGAAAATATCTGGTTGTTCCATATAGCAATGGATTACCAGGTGCTTTCTGACGTCCTTCGATCTTGATCAGATTTCGTTCCAGCAATGTTTTGACAACACCATCCACATTCACACCACGAATGGCTTCCATTTCCTGCTTGGTGATCGGTTGTTTATAAGCGATAATTGCCAACGTTTCGAGTGCACGCTGGGTAAGGCGAGAGGCCGAACGACCGCGATAAAGTTTTTGCAGGATTGCGGCATACTCCTCCCGGGTGAGCAGTCTGAAATCCCCCGGCCAGTTCCGTGACTTTTATTGCGCTACCGCTGTCATCATAATACTTCTGTAAATCGGCAATAGCTTCCCTGATTTCTTTCTTACTGGTGCCATCGAGAATTTCTTTAAGTTTATCCAGATTAAGGGGGCTATCATTTGCGAAGAGTAGCGCTTCAATTATGCGATGTAGATTATCTTTGGCCAATTTTATCCCAATTAATGTTATTTAAAACTAGGCAGCCGATTTGATTCTGATATCCTCAAACAAAGCCGATTGCCGTACAATAATCCTACCGGTACGGATCAGTTCAAGTAGTGCCAGAAAGGTAACAACGATGACGATTTTCTCTCTGATCTCAGTCATTAAATCCGAAAATAGAATCATTTTATTCTGTTTAAGCCGTTCAAAGATAAACGTGGTTTGATCCTCGATGGTCACGTCAATTCTTTTCACTTCGTGATAGGTCACCTTAGGCATATTGTCCAGAGCACGTTTGAAGGCCATAAGAAGATCGAAAAGCGATACATCCTGCAGGTAGGCATCGGGATCTTCTTCCTGCTCAACTTCAATCCTGGGGAAAAAATTTCTTGGATATAACAACCGCTGCTTGTCTTCATACTGAGACAATTCTGCTGATGCATCCTTAAAACGTTTGTATTCAATCAGACGTTCCACCAATTCTGCACGCGGATCCTCGTAGTCTTCTTCACTAACGCCAAAGGGACGTGGCAACAACATGCGCGCTTTGATATTCATCAGGATGGCCACCATTTCGATAAATTCCCCCGCGATTTCAAGATCCAGCAACTTCATCAATTCAATATATTCCAGAAACTGTCTGGCGATAATATGAATCGGAATGTCATATATATCTATCTCGTGCTTACGGATAAGATAAAGCAGCAGATCAAAAGGTCCCTCAAATATATCCAGTTTAACGCGGTATCCCATTTTCAACCCATTCGCATTGTTTTATGTACCTCATCCATGGTTTGCTGCGCCACTTTACGTGCTCTCGTTATCCCATTTCGCAGTATATCTTCAACCAGAGACGGATCACGTTCATAGGCGACTCTCTGTTCACGATGTGGTTCAAAAAAATTTGCTATTTTACCGGCACAATTCTTTTTGCAATCCACACATCCAAGTACCCCACTTTTACAATCCCTTCTTATTTGCGGGATTTCCTCTGTATTAAATTTTTTGTGCAGCCAGTATACATTGCAAATATCTGGATTTCCGGGGTCGTGACGGCGGACTTTTTGAGGATCGGTTATGGCTGTCCGAACCTTAGCGAAAATTTCGTTCTCTTCGTCCGCCATAAGGATATAATTATCGTTGGATTTACCCATTTTCCGTCCATCTAATCCAGGCAAGCGGGAAAATTTCGTTAGCTTTGTTTCCGGCTCAGGAAATACTTCACCATATGTGGCATTGAACTTACGGGCAATCTCTCTGGTAATTTCAACATGTGGTGCCTGGTCTTCACCGACCGGAACGAGATTTGCCTTATAGATCAGAATATCCGCCGCCTGAAGAACCGGGTATCCAAGATGGCCATAGGAAATATTTTCTGTCTGTAGATCTCTCACCTGCTCCTTGAGCGTCGGATTTCGCTCCAATCTTGCATTCGTAATCAGCATTGAAAACAATAAATGTAGTTCTGCATGTTCTTTAATTTCAGATTGGATAAAGATTGGATTTTCCGGTTTGATACCTGCGCTCAACCAGTCAATTACCATATCCCTTGTATTCTGCCATACATCAGAGGCCGCTGACGGATTGGTGGTCAAGGCATGCCAGTCGGCGACAAAAAAGAAATTATCGTATTTATCCTGCAGATCAATCCAGTTCTCCAATGCACCCGCGTAATTACCCAAATGCAGTTTTCCGGATGGTCGCATCCCGCTCAGAATCCTTTGGGCCACGTTGATATACTCCTCGTTCTACCTAGTTCAAAAAAAGATATGGCCGCCACTTCTCGTGAGGTTCTTCAATAAAAAACTGAAGAAAGAACAACTGGCTGGGTTTTTCAGGTGCTCTTCGCAGAACCATACCGACCTGTTCAGGGGTCTGGTTGCCCTTCATATTATTACATTTAATGCAGGCACAAACCAGATTTTCCCAGCTGTGCTTTCCGCCGAAGTGTTTTGGAATAATATGATCAACCGTCATCGGCCCGGTATTCTTGCCACAATACTGACAGATATGCCGATCCCGTTTCAGGATGTTTTTACGATTGAGCATAACCGGTCTAAATGGACGGTAAATATATATTTGCAAACGAACGACACAGGGAAAGGGCATATAGCTGCTGATCGACCGGATCCTCGAATTATAACTCTCAACAATCTGTGCCTTACCCAGGTATACCAAAATGATCGCCTTTTTTGCGTTACAGATTGCGATCGGTTCATAGTTCTGATTCAGGACAAGAACACTTCGATTTAGATTAATCATGGTAGTAACAATTATAAAAACGAACGAACATCAACAAATATCGATCTGAGATCATCGCTAAAGACCGGATCATTTTCAACCAGACTGTTAATCCGCACATATCCCCGGGCATGCAGAATTCTGCCAGATCCAAGGGCAATACCCACATGGGTAATCCGGTCACCCCGTTCTGCAAAAAAATAAAGATCACCAGGTTTGGCATCTGCCGGTTGGGTTTCAACCCGTTTACCAGCTGATTGTTGCATCCACGAATCACGTGGAAGTTTAATCCCAAGTAAACCAAAAACTGTCTGGGTGAGACCAGAGCAGTCAAATCCCTTTGGTGACCTGCCACCCCAAAAATAAGGATACCCGATAAATTCACCTGCAAGCGTGATGATACCCTCACGTCCTGAGGGAGGAAAAGAACCGGTTACTGATTTTTTAATCCAGCCGGATTCCCCGTCAGGCAATTGAATCTGCAGCCAATTACCATCAAACCCTGATTGGTTTAACCGGGTGCCGATTACGGCATCTCTGATCACCGGACTACCGACACGTGGTTCCCGGTAAATGTGGATCCAGTGATCCCGAACCATTACCTGATCCTCTTCAGGGTGCTTGTTTTTCAGAACAAGCTGAAAGTTGCTAATCCAACCCCTGTATGTATCGGGCAATTCAACAAAAGTGAAATTTTGCTTTTGCTCGAGAATTTTTACTTCTTCTCCCAGGATTCCCTGCGTAACTACCTGGCTCCGGTATGCATCTGTTTCATATATATTTGCGACACTTACATTGATGACACCGGCAGCCATCATAAATTTTTCCGCATTTTTAATGAAGATATCCTGTGGAAATAAAATACGCTGAATATCAGCACATTACATTTTCCGGCTTTCCTGTGAATAAATTTTTGAATTTATCACATCATCCGGCCGGAATCAAGGTATTTGACCGAGAAGGTTCGGTAAAGGTAGCTCATCGGAATGAAGGATATAGATATAATAAAGTAACCACCTGCCAAATTGACGGGTGTGCGTCTTATTACGGTATAGAAATGCGTAGAAAAATCTGGTGCCTCGTCTTTAAAAATTCCAAACATCCTTGAACCAACTGGCTTCTGACTTTAAATTCATAGTAAATGAATGACCGCCTATTTTATCTATTCAAACCGGTACTTTATAAAACCACACAGGATCTAAAATACAGAAATCTGGACTAAATCTCAGGGAACTTTAAAGATCAAAAATGAGATATGAACCATCAAAGATTAAGATTGCTTCATTTCCGATAATCTGTCTGACTATCAGAATACCCAATTCTTTAATTTTATTTCTTATATTGCTATGGTAACTTATTTTTCTGCAAATAATTCAGGTTGATATTTTATATAAAAAGAGTAATCAGAAAGGCGACAAATGAAACCAAAATATGCCTTGACTATGGGTGATCCTTGCGGAATCGGTCCGGAAATAATCCTGAAAGCCCTACATGATTATCCCGATTTATACGATTTCTGTGATCCTATCGTTGTCGGCGAAAAATCGATCTTTCAGTCTCTGGCTCAAAAGTCTCGAAATAAAAATAGAAGTTTCAGATTTTATCCCTGGTAAAACGCCAGACCCGGACCCAAATCACCTATACTGTCTGGATCTGGGTTTACAACCTCTTTCACCGGAAATGGGTAAGATCACCGCATCCGGCGGCGAGTATGCCTATAAAGCCATTGAAAAAGATTATTGAATTTACTCTGAACAAAACCTTTCAGGCTATAGTCACCGCTCCGATAAATAAAGAGGCTCTGCGGATGGCAAAAGTCCCCTATCTTGATCATACCGAGATGCTTACAAGCCTCACAAAAAGCACCAATACGATGACCTTATTTGTCACGGGATCGTTACGCGTTTTCTTTTACAGTCGCCACATTCCGCTTAAGGATGTTGCAGCTGCCCTGGATACCAAAAAACTGGGCGACGCCATTACCAATTCCTGCCGATATCTTGAACAGATTGGCATCAAGAATCCCACACTTGCCGTTGCAGCATTAAATCCGCACGGGGGTGAACAGGGCATGTTCGGTGAGGAAGAAATTCAAATTCTGACACCAGCGATTGAAAAAGCCCATTCCCAAGGTATGCGGGTAAGCGGACCTATTCCAGCCGACTCGGTATTTCATCTTGCTAAAGAGGGTGCCTACAACGCGGTGCTTTCCCTATATCATGATCAGGGACATATTGCCACCAAAACACTGGATTTTCACCGGACGGTTTCTCTGACGATGGGATTACCGTTTTTACGTACATCGGTTGATCATGGCACAGCTTTTGACATCGCCGGCATGGGTAAAGCCTCAGAGATTAGTATGGTGGAGGCGATCAGAGCCGTCACTTTGTATGCCTGGTGAATCGTGGTTCAATCCAAAATCCAAGATCCAAAATCCAAAATTTAACAGCAGGTAATTAGCGTAAAATCCGCCATTGGCAATCGTTGCAATAATATGCGCTCATATTTATTACTTCCGGTTATTTTTTTCCTTCCAACTTTACCACAAATTTTAAGAGACAGTAGATTGTTTTCCCGGAATAGAATAATAATCACTTTAGTTATTTATTTTGGAAATACAGATCGGTGAAAGATTTATCAATCGTGAACCGATATCAGTTCCAGATGTCTGTAACATTAACTTTGCATAATCAGGAGGACATATATATGTATCCGGAAGAACTTGTTAAGCCGATGCGCGGTGAACTTACAACAATTGGTTTCAAGGAATTACATTCACCTGACGAGGTAGATCAGATTATGAATGAAAAAGAGGGTACGACCTTTCTTGTGGTAAATTCGGTTTGTGGTTGCGCAGCCGGCAATGCCCGTCCCGGTGTCAGAATAGCCCTGCAGCACTCGCATTTACCGGATCGTTTTGTTACCGTTTTTGCAGGACAGGATTCCGAAGCTACACGTCAGGCCCGTTCTTATATGCCGGGTTATCCACCCTCATCACCTTCGATGGCTCTTTTCAAAGAGGGAAAGCTTGTTCATATGATTCCACGTCATCAGATCGAAGGTCGATTGCCTGAACAAATCGCGGGTGAATTGCGTAATGCGTTCGATACCTTCTGTAAATAACCGGATGAATCTTTCATCCGGTTATTTTATTATAACCTATGCGCTCCCCTGCTTTTGATCCTGAAACGGCTGAACAATAAGATCGCAGAGACAGAAAGCGCACATAACAATGCAATCCAAACCCCCTCTACCCCTAGACCAAATGTAAAACCAAGTAAATAGCCTCCGGGCAAACCAACGATCCAGTAGGCTACAAACGTAAAAATCATCGGTATTTTTGTATCTTGAATACCCCGTAATGCGCCTAATCCCACTGCCTGGGTGCCATCCGACAATTGAAACAGGGCTGCGATCAGCAGCAATGAGCCGGCAATTTTGATCACACCCGGATCCTCAACGTACAAGCCGGGCAGGAAATACCTGAACAAAATAAAGATTACCCCAAAAGTTCCCATTACAAGACCAGCAAGAATAAAGGCACTGATACCTGCATTCCATGTTTTACGGACGTCCCTCTTACCAATGGCGGTTCCCACGCGGATTGCTGCTGCACCCGAAATGCTGAGTGCAAACATAAAAGAAATTGAAGCCAGATTGATTGCAATCTGGTGTGCAGCCAGTTCGGCAGTCCCAAGCCAACCGATAATAACCGCAGAACCGGCAAAAGCTCCCACTTCGAAGAAATACTGCAGACCACTCGGCACACCAACCCGTAAGATTTTGAGAATCATCCGGCGGTTTATTTTGCGATAATGAAGTGTAGGATCAAATTTCTTGAACCGCCCAGCTGCCGATATATACCAGGTGAGCACAATGGCCATCGTCATGCGGGTTAAAAATGTAGCCCAACCCGCCCCCACAAGACCCATTTCAGGGAAACCCAGATTCCCGAATATTAACACCCAGTTTCCAAATATATTGACCAGATTCGCCATCAGGGTCACAATCATTGCCGGTTTTACAACGGAAAGCCCTTCGATGAATTGTTTATATGTCTGGAACAGCATGACCGGAATGATCGACCAAGCCAGGGTCTGCATATATGCAATGGCCTGTATCGCCACCTCAGGTGGTTGATCGAGATAACCGATCAGATCGGCTCCGTAAAATGAAATGATCGCCAAAAAAATACTCAGCACCATATTGACCAGCAGCGATTGCCGAAAAATAATTCCGCTCTCTTCTTCACGTCCAGCCCCAACCGCCATAGAAACCATCGGTGTTGCTGCTACGGAGACGCCAATTCCAAATATGAGCACCATGACAAAAAGTCCGTGCCCGATTGATGCTGCGGCCAGGGGTGCGGGTCCGATTTTGCCGACCATCAGTGAATCAACCACACCCATCATCATATGGCCTAATTGCCCGATCAATACCGGATAAGCCAGTTTTGCCGTTTCAGTTATGTCGGCGCGATAGGAATACATACCTGGAAATTAAAAAAATTTTGGATATAATGCCTGCGCATTTATCTGATACCGTTTTATAGTTTTTTGGGCAAGGGTAAAAAAGGACAAAGTTGCTGATAGATCAGGTTGCTGTCAAGTAATAAATTGACTAACTTATATATTTACATATATTTAACTACTAACTACTAACTACTGATTTCCTGATCCCTATTGCTATTCGTCCCGGCGCTTCGTAGGTTTTTCGGGTATATTTTCTGCAAGAGAGAGAAGGCCATGTTAACAAGACGGGCAAAAATTGTCTGCACACTGGGTCCGAGTAGCAGTAATTATGATCGGATAAAGAAACTCGCCCTGGCGGGAATGGACGTTGCACGTCTGAATTTTTCACACGGAACGCACGATGATCACGCCAATCGGATAAACACGATTCGGAAAGTTTCCAGGGATATTGGTAAATCAATTGGTATTCTTCAGGATCTGCAGGGTCCAAAGATCCGGGTTAAAAATTTTAAAGCAGGCTGTATTGAGTTAAAGAAAATGAATCGTTCACACTGACGACAAGGGATATCGAAGGTACACAGAAAATTGCCGCCGTATCCTATCCCCACTTTCATAAGGATGTCAAGCAAGGAGATTTTGTCCTGCTCGATGATGGCCTGATAAAATTGCAGGTGGAAAAGATCAGTGATACCGATGTGCAGTGCCGGGTTATTTTTGGTGGCATTTTAAGCGATCACAAGGGGCTGAATCTGCCGGGCAGCATCTTGTCGGTTGAGGCGTTGACAGAAAAGGATAGGATCGATCTCCATTTTGGACTGGAATATGAAGTCGATTTTGTCGCACTATCATTTGTACAAAAACCCGATGATATCCGGAAGATCAAAGAAATCATCGCTGGTGCCGGTAAAGATACGCCGGTTATTGCCAAGATCGAAAAACCTCAGGCGGTTAACGCCATCGAACAAATTCTTGACATCACAGATGGCATCATGGTTGCCAGGGGAGATATGGGTGTGGAATTAAGTGCCGAGGAGGTTCCGCCAATCCAAAAACGGATCATCTCACTATGCAATCGTAAAGGCATTCCGGTCATCACAGCCACACAGATGCTGGAATCGATGATCAATAATCCAAGACCCACAAGGGCGGAGGCATCGGATGTTGCCAATGCGGTTCTTGATGGAACCGATGCCGTGATGTTATCGGCAGAAACCGCCAGTGGACATTATCCGGTCGAAGCGGTGGAGGTGATGAATCGCATCATTCTGTTGGCGGAAAAAGACTGCACACCACGCTGGGATCTGCGCAGGCAGCGGGGTGGCATCGATAACGAGACGGCTTTGACCATCGGTTATAGTGCCTGCCATGCGGCCGATCTGATTCAGGGTGGAACGATTATCTGTATGACTCAATCCGGCTCAACGGCCCAAATGATTTCGCGCTTCCGTCCGGTGGATCCGATCATCGCACTGACCCACACCGAAAAAAGTCTCTACAGAATGTCACTGTTATGGGGGGTGCAGGCTTTCCCGACCAGAGAGTTTGGCGATAATCTGGATGAAGTGATTGCCGATGGATTAAAGACGCTGGAAGAGAGAGGCGTTGTCCGAAAGGGCGATCGGGTGATCATCACTGCCGGTGTACCATTCTCGTTGCGCAGGGGCACAAATATGCTGCGAATTGAAGAGATTTGAAATGAATGTCACTTTTGTCATTTATAATTTTGATCCTGCCCTTGAGGAACCTCAACAGTTTTACAACCATCTGCAGCATAACCTTTTAAGTGGCGTTGATCCGTTGGTGTGGGGAATAGAAAAAATCAATATGGTCTGTCGTGCAGGTAAGACAGCGGATCATCGGATTAAAGATATAAATCTATATCTAAGAAAGGATGAGTTTCCACCGATTTTACGATGGCATCAACGTCCGGAGGAGATATTTTCTCTGGTTAAAGAATTGAATCCCGATGTCATTCATGCTTTTTCACTCGGTTTGCCGCTGCACTATCGCTGGTTACGCAAACTACTCGGACCTTCTGTACGTCTTGCAGCTCACCATACCGGTGAGCACCATTGGATTCAGATGAAACTCTGGATGCAGCAGTTCGGCCTGCGCGTCGTAGACGGTTTTGTGTTTTATCAACCCGAAGACGCTCTGACCTGGCTTAAATCTGCAATTATTTTGCCCACGCAGAGGGTAATTTCAATGAAGAAGGGACAGAATGTTGTACACCGCGACCGCGTCATTCCAAATTTGTATCAAGAACTCATCCACCCTTTATCAATCTGATTTATTCAGATACCATTCAGTCGATTTTTCCAACAGATTTTCAATCCTGTTAATCATTCCATGGACGTCTTCCAGATATCCATCCATCAGAAGGGCAGATTCATAGAGTTGTTCGGTGACCAGCTTCAGATGATCGTCATTGACATCTTTTTTATATATTTTAAGCAGATTACGTACCAGCGGATGATCACGGTTTATTTCCATCAAGCGAGCCGGGATACTTGTATCTTTATTCATGACCCGCATGATTTTCTGCATACTCGAGGTCATGCTGCCATCGGGATTGATCAGACAGGCCGGACTATCGGTAAGTCGTTTTGATTCTTTTACATCGGTTACACGGTTGCCCAGGACATCTTTCATTCGCCGCAGCAATTTATCGAAGGATTTTTCATCTTCATTATCAAGTGCCTCAACGGATTTGCGTTCTTCCTGATCGGTAAATTTGTCGATGATATTCAAATCTGCCTGTTCAACCGATTTGATATCGAATTCTTTGTACTTGCGCAGCCCTTCCATGACAAATTCATCGATCGGATCGAACAGATAAAGTACCTCCAATCCTTTACGTTTGAAAATTTCCAGGTGCGGATTTGACATAACGGCATCACGGCTGGCGGCAAACAGATAGTAAATTTCCTTCTGATCCGGTTTTGCCCTGGTTGTATATGCGCCTAATGAGGTAAGATCCTCTGCTTTCTCCACGGCCGAAGAATTAAACCGCAGCAGATCGGAAAATTTTTCCTGGTTGCTGTAGTCCATGTATCCAAGTTTGAACTGTCGGCCGAATTCTTTCCAAAATTTTGCATATTTTTCCGAATCATCTTTGGCGATTTTACCGAGATGGTTCAATACCTGAATGACCAGATTATGTTTAATCTTACCGATCACCGGATTTTCCTGCAAAGTTTCGCGGGAGATATTCAGAGGGACATCTTCCGAATCAACCACACCGCGTATAAAACGCAGATATTCCGGCAGCAGATCTTTATTCTCATGCTGAATAAGTACACGTTTTACATACAGATCGAGACCGTGATCACTTTTTCCAAAATCTGCCATTTCAAAATTTTTTGTCGGAATAAACATCAGACTGTTGTATTGCACCGGTGCATCTATTGATATATGCAGCGTATCCAGAGGAGGCTCAGAATCATACGTTAAAAATTTATAGAATTCCTCATAATCTTTTTCTTTCAGCTGAAATTTCGGTTCCCGCCATATAGCCCGGACATTATTGGCCTGCTCCTTATCGATCTTGATCGGAAACGGTACAAAATTCGAGTGTTTTTTTATCACCGATTCGATTTTCCATTTCTGGACATAATCGGCTGCATCTTCTTTTAAATGGATTTCTATGCTTGTTCCGCGTTTGACCTTGTCGCTGACCGGTTCTATTTCAAAAGTACCCAGGCCCTGTGAACGCCAGCGAACGGCCGGCGCGGTTTTTTCGAATGACCGGGATGTAATAACGACTTCATCCGCCACCATAAAAACTGAGTAAAAACCGACCCCAAACTTACCGATGATATTACCCGGATCTTCCTTTGAGCCTGAAACTTTTTTCAGAAAGTCAGCCGACCCGGATTTGGCAATCGTCCCGATATTATTGATCAACTCCTTCTCCGTCATACCGATACCGGTATCACTCACGGTCAGAATTCTTTTATCGGTATCAAGATCGATTATAATTTCGAGGGGAAGTTTTGTGTCGACGACTTCCGTGCCCCGAAGTTTTTCAAAGTGCAGCTTTTCCAGTGCATCAGATGCATTAGAAATCAGTTCACGCAGAAAAATTTCCCGATTGGTATAAAGCGAATGTGCCAAGATATCGAGTAATTGCTTTACTTCCGCCTTAAATTTATATTTATGTGACTTCGATCCCATTGCGCTAAAAACCTCCTATAATAAACTTTCTTATTTAAATTTTAAATTCTTATAAACTTCAGAGCTCACAAAGACCTTATACTTCCCATACAACTTGTCAAATCCGGCTCATCCATAAACCATAAAGAGCGCAGAGTTTAAATACCTGATATCCCAAGGGTCAGTAAATACTTGAACCGATTAATCTAATCATATTTGGATTTAGTGTTAGTATAACTGCAATTTAATCTGATGTCACGGTTTTCTCGATCTTTATGTTCCCATTCGTGAATGGTTCAGATTAACATAATTTCAACTATTTTAGCTCTGTGTTCCCTGTGGTCATTGGATACATTCAATCACATTATACCGATAAATTAAAATCATCTGTGGTCCATTTGTCCTCTGCATTTTGATCGGTTTCCGATTTTGGTTTTTCTTCTTCATGTGCAATCAGTTTGGCAACCGCCCGTCCTGTATCCATCAATATAACCTCATTACCCTGCTGAACAAACTGAATCAGTTCTTGCAGCGCTTCTGCTGCGTCTTCAATACGTACATTTCTGATCATCCGGCCTCCCGTCTGGTTACGGTTTATCTCTTCTTAATGACAAACATATAATTTACAAATCTTTAACCTTTATTGGCAAGTTGTCAATGCCAGGACCTGCGAAGGATAAAATAATCCCAGCGATACGCCACGGGCAAACATAAAGACGATAAGCGCCAGCCAAAGCGTATGATGACCAAAAAAAGGAAGCAAAAGATAATACACCGGCAGATAGAATATAAGCAGACAAATGATCATGGAATTACGCATCGCCTTGGTCGCGGTGGCTCCGATAAAAATACCATCCCAGATATAACAGAAACTATTAATCACCGGTGCCGCAATGGTCCAGGGCATCATCATTAGCGCCAAATGGACGACATCCGGTTTATCGGTGAATATCCGCAAAATATGCATATCAAAGAGAAAAAATAAGATGGTGAACAACAATCCCAATCCTGTTCCCCACAAGAAGACACGGCGCACGGCGAGTTTCAGCTGCCGCCGGTCATTGGCACCGACAAACCGACCGATCAGGCTCTCGGCCGCGAATGCGAAACCATCAATCCCATATGACATAATCGTCCATAAATTTATCAGAATAGCGTTTGCTGCCAGGATCAGTTCACCGGAAGATGCGGATCGGGCCGTAAAAAAAGCGAAGGCAAAGATCAGGATCAGAGTGCGGATAAAGATATCAAAATTCAGGGTAAAGAACTTTTTAAGTGCCTCAGTTTGAAACACCCGGTGCCAGTTGAACCAGATGATGCGCCTGCGGTAGCGACGCATGAAGAGTAGAACAGCTGCAACCAATCCCAGATAATTAGCACAGACCGTTCCGAGCGCCACACCGTCCACATGCATATCGTACACCCGGATAAAAAGGATGTTAAAAAATACATTGAGCAAATTTGTGATTACCGCTAGTATTAACGGATACTTCGCATTTTGCATCCCAAGGAACCATCCGGTGAAGGCATAAAGACCAAGGGTGGCCGGTGCGGCAAAAATGCGTGTTGAAAAATAGAGATGGGCAAAATTTTCAACCTCATCTGTAGCATCCAGCAATGCAAAACTCATAAGAGCAATTGGTTTCTGAAGAATAATCAGCATAAAACTGAAGCCCAGGGCGACAGCGATCGCCCGCGCCAGAATCAGCAGAGAGGTTTCTTCATCATCTTTTCCGAATGCCTGGGCAGTCAGGCCAGTGGTTCCCATCCGTAAAAACCCGAAACCCCAATAAATAAAGTTAAAGATCATGCCGCCAACCGCGATAGCACCCAGGTAGGCAACATTCTCCAGATGACCCACTAAAGCAGTATCAACCGAACTGAGCAGTGGGACTGTCAGATTGCTGATAATATTGGGGATGGCCAACCGGAGGATCTGCCGGTTCATTCGATCGGACGATTTTTGATAACCTGCCACCATGAGAGACTATTTAACAGCCACACAGGTAAAATCAGCATAATTGAAAGAATATTGGCCTGATCAAAGGATGGCACAAATTTGAGCGGCAACAAGATCAACGCTAAAACAGTTAGCAGGTAGATGATTTTTGGAGTAAAACGTAATGCCCACGGCCGGTTGATCATCAAGCCGATACCCAGCGGGATAAGCAGAAATGTCAGCGGATTGGCCAGAAAGAGATTTTCATTGTAGTAGGTGACGTTATGATCGGTTAACAGAGCCATAAAAAATAAAACCGTTCCCGGAATACCAAACCAGATTCCCAGCAGGAGATAATAGAAGCCATAAATGCGTGCAGCTGCTTTTTTTTGTTTTGCGAAACCGATCGCCATGCCGATGCCTATGATTCCTGTCATTGTGCCCAGTATGAGCCCTTTTGGCCAGTGGACCGGCGGCTCATCGGGAATCCGATAAACATCCTTGGCCACATAATATGGCATTGTCTCTTTAACCATTTTTTGGATATGGCCCTGGGTATCCGTATAAGAAAATAGGCCAATATATTTTTCCAGTTCGGTAGGGAGAAACATATCATCCCATTGCCTTATAGGCTGATCGATGGTGTCGTTCATGAGAAACATGAGCAGCCAGTCCATAAAGAAACCCCGGTGGGTAAACCGGCGGGTTAGTTCCCGTAAGGTAAATCGGGAAGCATTAGCCGTGAATTTTTTAAACTGACCCTCGGTTAACCGGTCGAAAATGTCCCGGATCCGTGTTGAACAGTTATCGTAATAATGGTCATACAGGTATTCTCTGTTTTCCGGCAATACGTTATTTGCAAGAAATGTAGCCATTTCCAGTTTGAGATTTTGCGGGAGATTAATTACCTGAATGCGGATGGTGCGGTTTTGCGATTTATAAAAACGCAAAGCCAGTTCGGTCTGCCACACCCCGACCCAGAAAATCAACCGGCCCCGGGCGAAATTGGTAAAAAAATTATCCTGTTCAAAGGAAAACAGACCGTAATTGTAGAAGAGAGACTGCCCGGTGGTCAAATCTTCGACAATCAGACCGGTATGCCCCCACCACATGGGCACTTCATCTCCGGGCTCGATCGTAACCAGCTTGATCTCAAGGCTGTCGGACATCATCTGACCCTGCAGAATAGTGAACGGGCCAAGAGCCAAGAGAATAAAAATCGGCATAATCAGATAACGCATCGGTTTCACCTCAATTTACCGGCGATAATATTACAGGATTCAAATTTATCAACCAATCTTTAGCAGGACAAAGGTAACTTTTACAAATCTCATCAATTGCACCTAAAATCAGTATTTAACATAGGGGGAACAAATTAGGTGAACCCGCTGTTGCTTTTTTCGGCGGTTCATACTGTGATATCGGTTGTCATAACACCCTGCCCCAATCAAGGGTTCCGATCATTTTATTTGCTGTGAGAAATCTACTTTAAAATTATATCCTGCAGATCGCGTTTGGGAACATGATGGCACCCCTCTTCATCCCGCCAGTAACGGATGTTGCCAGGCTCGGTTATTTTATCGAGAATTATGTTCTCTGCCGGCTTTCCCAGGGCAATAACCAGCAATATCTCATATTTTGCCGGAAAACCCAGTTCCGCACGCAATTTTTCCCTCTGAACCGAACCGATAATACATCCTCCCAGACCCTGCTCTGCAGCACCGAGCAATATGCTTTGAGCCGCGATACCGTGATCACAATCGATCTTCTTTTGAACATCGGTATCCAGTAAGATGATGATATAGCCCGTAGGACGCTCCCCTTCTGCAGGCCCCGGCCAGTTCGTAAGATATCCGGCCCATCCAAGATGTTTAAAAATCCCGGCATTTTTCCTGGTATCAGCCGAGAGGATGTATTTCAATGGTTGCATATTGGCACCAGATGGGGATAAACGTGCCAGATCAACCAGATTTTCCAATATTTTTAGTTTAATCCTATGTTTCTGATCAAACCGCCGGTAACTCCGGCTCCTTAATATTAATTCTCTTAGCATATAATCCCCTTAACAAAAGAAGCGACAGAATGACAAAGTATCAAAGCGATAAAGTAAGCCAAATTTTTGATCCTTTTTTTTCCCGAACAGATTTTGTCTTAAGAACCCCGTTCGGGGGACTATGGATTTTGGATCACGGTCACATTGGTTGACCGAAAATGGCAAATATGATCATCGCCACCAGCCAGTATAAAATCCAGCCGATAAGGCAGACAACAACCGCCCGCACCGTACTCTTATAATCAAGCGCCTGCCGGACCGCGATCACCATTGCGATCAGCATCCATATGGACGCAATTATCGCAATGATATTACCCAACCCCTGGATGATACCGATCACCCTTATCAAACCTGGTGCACTGGCAAATCCCAGAGTCCGTAACAACTGACCCGGGGTTGCCTGGGTTTGTGGCTCCGGCAGAAACTTTGTGCCAATGAAGTATACCGTATAGGCCCATACAAACCATGCAATCAATGCTGACAGTGCACCGAGAAGAATCCCGGAAAATCCAAATTGATACACGCTGCCAATTCCACCGGCAATACTTGAGAGAATAACAACCCCCATGGCCTGATATAGTGCCCCCTCATCGGCTTCCACCTCCTCATATAGATCTACTTTCAGCAAAGCAGCACGCTTGATTCGATCTAAAAATACATTCATCTGTCCCTCCTAATATTGTTACTGGTTATAGAATTGGATTAAAGAACCTATTTAAATTTTTTAAACAAGCTTTTATCACGAAGATCCCCCAATCAGAAAAAAAGGATTCCAGGATTATCAGACAGGGTCACAGGAGAGTCATGATATGTCCGGTACATTTTTTTTTACTATCCTGGAAATCCCGTAATCCAGTCGGAAAAAGCCCTGGAAGGTCTTTGCGGTTATCCGTGCATCCTTCGTGAAATAGATTTTTCTCAAGTTAGGTGTTCTTACTAAAATTGAACCGCCATTTTTGGGCATGGGACACCGCACCCAGCATAATTTCAAGGTCCTTGTATCCCTCCTTGAAATCACTGATCACTTTGGAACCCGTTTGAACAGCTTGATAAAAATCCTCGAATTCCTCGGTATAACCTTTATCTTCCTCAAAGGTGATCTTTTCGATCACCTGATCTTTATGATGAAGGGTCAGGATTCCGTCCTCAAGCTTGAGGGCCCCATCGGTACCCAGAAGCAAAACCTTGTTTTCATAATACCCGTTACTGCTTTGGAATAGATTTAATGTCCCGCTTATGCCCTGATCGGTATCGAAATGCATACTGAAAGTATCCATTTCGCCGATAGCCGGATTGATCTGTCTGGCCATCGCCTGGTATTTTATGATATTCCCTGCCAGAAACCGGATTCCCGCAATATTGTGAACACCCCCATCGGTAATAAATCCCCCCTCATAGTGATGTTTGATCCGCCATTTGGTCCTGGCATATTTGTTCGTTTTTTCCAGCAGACCGTGATAATTCCAGATTAAAGCATAGGGGCGTCCGATGTGCCCATCCATGAGAAGATCTTTAATACCTTGTAATCCTGGCCGATATCGGAAATTTTCGGCTAAAAGGTATACACCGTTATGCCGCTCGGCGAGATCAACCAATGCCTGCGCCTGGTCCAGATTTGCCGCCAGCGGCTTTTCCAGAATCACATGTTTTCCTGCTTCGATCGCGGCACGGCAGACCTCATAGTTAAGATCGATGGGGAGGGCAATATCAACCGCATCAACAGCGGAATTTGCTAATACTTCATGATAATCACGCACCCAGGGTACGCCGCCGACCATTTTTGCAAAATCGCGGGCTTTGTCTTCGGTATGATTACATACCATGATGATTTCAAATTTATTGCGCAGAGAGATCAGCGCCGGATAATGAAGATCACGGGCCGCTATACCGCATCCAATGATGGCCAGCTTGACCGGTTCCATGATTACTCCTCCGTTTTCGGACCCGGATTCTTGTTACCGGTATCCGCTCTGACCCGCCAGGAACCATCCGGTTGCTTGCGCCAGACCGTCAGATATTTGCCATAGTTTTTAATCTCCGTATCACTGGAATCGGTATATGATGAGGTATAATAGCCCCAGGTCCATCCAAAATCACCTGCTGCGGAAACTTCGGCCAGTTCAGGTTCCCAACGCAGCACATAGCTGTCCGGTACTTCCAGCAGAGATTGATAAACGGCCTCCCTTCCCTTTATCGGGTAGAGCCCATTGGGAAACTGAACCCCCTCCGGTTCAAAATAATTACGAAACGCTTCTGCGGTACCTATTTCCAAGGCCATCCGGGCAAAATTGCGATCGGCCTCCATCAAATTTTCAATTTCCTGTTCAATATCGACTGCAGGTTGGCAAGCAAATATGATCGGTATAAGTATAAGAGCCCATAATATTTTCATCATCTTCTCCTCATGGTGATATGTTTTTCGATGATAATCGCAAATTTGGTGCTGGAAAAGTTTCAACGATCCATAAATAATAATTTTATCCTAGTCATAGATCAAAGATTTATGTCGATAGATAAAATTCCCGACAATTCTAAACGGATCGACTTTCTCCCTAATTCCAAATTCCTAATTCCTAATTCCTAATTTTATTGAGCAGTCTATTCAAATTTATGAATTTTAATTAGAACTTTCCCTTTCTGCCTGCGTGCCTCCATATACCTGTGCGCCTCGGGTAATTGATCAAAGTTAAAAACCCGGTCGATGACCGGTTTTATCTGATGCGTTTTAACGAACCGGATCATTTCGTCGTAAATATTACGCAACAGATCCGGCATCTTCAACAAATATCCGAGATGGCTGCTCATCACTCCCGCGGATCGTTCGGAAAGATCGGGTATAGATACCCTGGGAATACCACGCCAGGCCCGCCAAACAGACATCGGATTCCAGTATTTTAACTCCAGACTTGCATAACCCATTACGACCATCCTGCCGAAAGGATTTAAAATGCTCAGTGCACTTCGATATACTTCACCGCCAACCATTTCCAGCACAACATCGAGGCCGTGCGTATCCTTTTTCAAAGCATCAAAGATTCCTGATACCTGGTAATTATATCCTTTTCGGGCCCCAAGTGATTGGATAAACGCTACTTTTTCATCGCTTCCCGCCATACCGTATACCTGTGCTCCGCAGTGCCGGGCAATCTGTATGGCTGCTGTACCAACACCCCCGCCCGCTGCCGTAATTAATGCTGTTTCACCTTCTGCTAACCGCCCGAGGCGTATCAGAGCAACCCAGGCAGTCATATAGTTTACCAGCAAACCAGCATTTTCTATAATATCCAATTCCGGTATTATCGGTAATGCCTGACCTGTGGACACACATATATACTCGGCATAACATCCGTACTGCGCCCCCACAACGACTTTCTCTCCAATCCTTTGCGCCGGCACCGAATCCCCAACGGCTACAATTTCACCAACCCCTTCCATGCCCGGTATATAGGGCCGTTTCGGCGCCCAGCCATAAAGACCTATACGGGACAGCACCTCAGCATAGTTTAGCCCGGCATAAAACAAGCGCACCTTTACTTCACCCGGCCCAGGAACGGGTTCGGGTATATCACTGATTTGCAGCACTTCTGGTTTGCCTGATTTTTTAAGCGTATATGCTTTCATCACCTTCTCCAGAATTGAAAAGCCAAATCACCGGATAGTCGTATTGGCTTGATAAATAAGATAACAGGATTAATGGTATATAAATTAGATACTTGTTTTCGCAGAGATGATTAAATAGAAAAATATTACCGGCTATCATACATTAATTTAGTAACCAGATTTATTCATAAACCACCGAGTAACACGGATAAAAGTACGAATTCTTTTAAATTGTCCATGAAAAAATCATAATAGATAAATATTTTAAGATTATCCGAATATATTTGCCCAAGTACTTTTTTTCAATAGTTTGCGCTGTTCTGTCCAATTCCGCCTGCCCCGTTAGACGCGGGTGGTGAATTAATCAGGTTAATAAATTCAAATCTTATTACATTTTGTTCATTCTGTTATCCTGTAAAAATTTGTGACGCCTATCTGAAAAGGATATAATTGATATTTATCCGGATTTTGATTTAACTTGCAACAAATTAACCTTGAAATCAAAATATTAATGTCTCTTTTCGATCAGTATGCCTGTCTGGATTACAACGGCGCCCGGAGCCGCACACAACAGCGGAAACACATAGTACTGGCCATTACTGCTCTTAAACACAAGCAATTCCGGATCGTTACAAAAAAAGACCGCGACGAGATACGCATTTATCTTTTTCACATATTCGTGAAAGCTTCGCAAAATCGTCAGCGCATTCTGCTTGGTATCGATCATAATTTTGGGTTTCCGCTAGGTTTTTATGAAGTGCTGACCGGATATCCTCTGCATACCTGGCGACAATGGCTGGACCTGATACAATTTAGTCCGCTATCCTTATCCGTCGGCGATAACGATCCCCGTATCTGGGCAGAAATGATCAACCGTTTGATTCAGCAAAAGACTGGGTACAGCATGCGGTCCCTTCTGGGGACCCGGGTTTTCTGTCATAAAAAGACCGGATTTTGATTATGGTGTGGCACCTTTCCGCGAACGCCGCTTGATCGAGAAACAGATCCCAAAGACACAACCCGTATTCAAACTTGGCGGTGCCGGAGCGGTCGGTCTGCAAACATTGTACGGAATCTTCCAACTGGCGGTGCTCAATGATAGGTTGCTGCAGGAGGGAATTCATCTGTTCTTCTGGCCATTCGATGGTTTCGAACCGCCACATGACCGCCATGTTATTGTTGAACTATACCCGGGTATTATCAATCGGGGGATCAAATCAGACCGTAATGATGCCGTGTCCGGCGCCTGTTGGCTTAAAAACGCCGATAGCAATAACAAACTTTCAGATTTTTTTCACTTTAACGGACAACATCAGATCATGAGCATGATCAGGGCGGAAGGGTGGATACCGGGCATACCTTTTCCGGAATAAACTTTAATTCTACACCAGAACCATATCTTCAAGAAACGGATAGGTTTTACGCACCTTTGCCACTTCATTCAAATCAAGACCAACTAAAAATACCCCCTCCCTGTTCTCAGCCAGAAGCATTTCTTCACCTAACGGGTGGAACACAGCGCTGCAACCGTTGTAGGTATTTTTTTTATCCTTACCCACCCGATTTACGCCTACTATGAAGCACTGATTCTCTATGGCACGGGCTTTGAGCAGCGTTTGCCAGTGTGCAATCCGGGCTTCAGGCCAGTTGGCGATGTTGACGATCATTTCCACCCGCGCTTTTCCGTAGTTTCGAAACAGTTCCGGAAACCGCAAGTCATAACAAATCGACATACCTACCGTTATTACTCCAATTTGCGTTATCACGGGCTCTCGCCCTGCATTATAAAACCGGTTTTCCCCGGAAAAAGAGAACGGGTGAATTTTGCGATATACGGCAGCCAGATTACCGGCTGGTGTCAGGTGCACCAGACAATTGTGGCACCCATCATCCTTCTTTTCAATCAAACCGCCAAATACATGGGTATGATACGTACAGGCCAGATCCCGGAAAAAAGACACCGACGGACCGTCCAGAGATTCAGCGAAGCGCTTTGACCGCATGGTAAAACCGGTCAGGGTCAGTTCCGAAAAAATCATCAAATCCACCCTGGTCTCAATCATAGATGCCATCTGCCTGAGTTTTCCCATATTGGCTTCACGATCTTCCCATACTGGGTCATATTGGAACAATGCGGCTTGCATGGGGACTTTTCCTTTTTGTGATTCGTTTAGTGAACTTGCCTGTGATCTGATTGATCAATAAATTTGCACAATATTTGGATAAAAAGCGTATAAAAAGTATGATCACATGTATATTTATTATTTGTTAAGCACAGTTCCAGACCACAGAAAGCTATGTATAATATTTACAATTATATGGCCTCCGCGTTCTCTGTGGTTAGAGGAAGAGAGAAAGTGTAATAGATACTGATGGCACAAAAAAAAGATTATCATACAAAGTTTGCATCGTTCAGCGGGAAAACGCTTTATGAGAAGTTACCCGTATCCGAACAGGCCATAATCAGGCAGTTTGCCTTCATTCACCGGCTTACCTTTCAGGAGTTCAGACAGTTGGTCGAAGCAAGCCGCGATCTGACCATGTGGGGAGAGGGCGGCCTCGACACCTGGTGGCAGACCATACCCGAAATGCACCGGAATATCGAAAAAACCCGTTTTTTGACATATCTTCATGGTCATCTGACCAAGTTGCGGCATACCCCAAAGCGTTATAAACGCAAAGCGGAGCGGAGTATCTTGCAACGCGAACCCAAAAAAGTGGTTTCTTATCACAGCAATAAGAAAATTTACGGCTTGTGTCCGGTCGCTTCCAGAAAAAACAGTCTGCTGCAATCTGCTTACAATCGACGTCGTGGAAAATTGTGTATTCGGCTGCAGCTACTGTACCATCCAGACCTTTTACACAGAGAATATCCAGATTGAACGGAATATTGCCGAGAAACTCGATCAGATAGAACTGGATACAGACCGGTTCTATCATTTCGGGACGGGCCAGGCTTCGGATTCACTTGCCTGGGGCAATCGGGAGGGTATTCTTGACGCCCATTTTAAATTTGCGCACAAATATCCGAAAATCCTGATGGAATTTAAAACCAAATCAAAAAATATTCAGCATTTTCTGGAAAACCCTGTTCCACCAAATATAGTCTGCAGCTGGTCGCTCAATCCGGAAGAGGTGATTGAACATGAAGAACATTTTACCGCCTCCCTTGAGGAACGACTCTCTTCCGCCCGCACGGTTGCTGACCGGGGGATAAAGGTAGCCTTCCATTTTCATCCAATGGTGTATTTCGAAGGATGGAGTGAATCTTATACCGGCATTGCAAACCAGGTAATGAAGCGTTTTGATCCCGACGAAGTTCTCTTTATCTCTTTTGGCTCAGTTACGTTGATTCAACCGGTCATTCAGAAAATCCGGAATCTTGGTAATCCCACAAAGATCCTGCAAATGGAACTTGTACCGGATCCACACGGCAAACTGACCTATCCGGATGATATCAAGATCAGAATGTTCCGGCTGATGTATAAAATTTTTACCCCCTGGCATGATATGGTATTTTTTTATCTTTGCATGGAAAAAACGGAAATCTGGCAGGCCAGTCTTGGCCATACCTATCCTTCAAATGAATTATTTGAGCAGGAATTCGGTAAGGAGACCATGCGTAAGATTAAGTATGATAAGCTTGTACCGGATAATGATCAGGCTGGAAAATTCAACACGGAACCGAACGGATCAACATAATCCATTGAATTTATTTTACTTATAAGAAGTATTTCCAATACGATAAATTCACTTTTATCATTTAAATAAATGATAAATAAGCTAAATCTATTTATCCGGATAGTTCGGTGGTTCATACAACGCGGTTGTCTTTCAATATACGTTTAAAATTTTCACCGGCGATTTTCTTGATTTCCTCTTGGGTGAATCCCTTTTCCTGAAGTTGCCCAATAAGCACCGGATAAATATCACTACCGCTGATCCCTTCGGGCAGGGCCGGTACGCCATCAAAATCTGAGCCAAATCCGATATATTCAATACCCACAAGGTCTGCGATATGGCAGATATGATCGATGATCCTGCCCGGTGGAACCGGGAACCCATGCATTCGTCCCTGCAACTCATTGGCAAAAATCTGCAAGGCCCGGCTTTTCCCCGAAGGATCCTCCATATAAGCGGTTTCGATTTTATCCAGTTCGGCAAAAAGATCGCTACAGTGGGTTTTCAAACCTGCAGCATAGGCCTGGTCTAGAAATCCGGGAAAAAAATTGATACCGATCATTCCACCGTTATCGGCGAGAGCCCGTATCTGTTCATCCGTCAGATTACGCGCTGTGTCGCAAATAGCTCTTGTATTTGAATGAGACGCGATGATCGGCTTCCGGCTGGTTTTTATGACGTCCCAAAAAGTAGATTCATGGACATGGGAGACATCTATGATCATGCCCATTTCGTTCATGGCCTCAATCACTTTACGCCCGAAAGCATTTAATCCGTTAACCGGACCCTCCGATTCCCCGGATGAAGCTGCCCAGGGCAGGTTCTTGGAATGGGTAAGGGTCATATAACATACCTTTTTTTCTTTCAGATGCGCCAGATTATCCAGATTGTTCCCGATGGCATATCCATTTTCGACGGCGATCAATACATTGATTATGTCCCCGGAAGCCGACAGATCGATATCTTCCGGATTTCCGATCAACCGAAAATCATGCGGATTTTTTTGGCAAAGGTTGTGTATGAGGTTGATCATTTCGATTGCGCGGTTGAAAGCTTTGGTTTGCGGGATCTCGGATGAAACAAAACAGGCAAAGACCTGGGCACTTACCCCGCCTTTTTTGAGTCTCTCAAGGTCCATATGCCCTTTGGGATTACCCATGGTCAGATCGACCCCGGCTTGTAATTCACCGATCGTATCACAATGTAAATCTATAATTTTAATCATTGTTTCAATCTAACTCAGACGGTAAAAGATTTAGGATTGAATAACTGCGTGCAAACACCTTTTCACGACTGAACGGAACATTCCACATACTCCCTTTCTCCCATAGTCCGTAAAAATCGAAAAAGTGGTCATCCAAAGGATGGCCGGATTGACCGGCCGGAATCACCATGGATACGGCATCTACATTGTGAAAATCTATGACAAAACGCCAACTGGGGCCTCCAAGTGTTTTAAATTGGCCGTCATCATCAGGCACAGATAAAGTTGCATTCAGCGTGCCGGAACTTCCCCCCCTGGGAAATGGACCGCGTTCCAGATCAAGTAAATTACCGATTAAGGGTACGACCGCGAACGGATGTGCCATGGTTAATCTCTGAAATGTTCCCCACTCTTCTCCATCCGTCTCATCCAGAGCCTCCTCCAGAGCGCGCTGAGCGATCTGTTCGCGAGTTTCGAACACATCGTCTGTGTTGATATTATCGAACCAGATCGGATATGGCTCATGGAAAGTATTATAAAGTACACGATCGCGAAACAGTTCGCGCCTGTTGATATCTTTCATAACTCCGGGAAGTTCGTCTGCAAAGATATGTTGTTTCATTTTGAACAGCCATATTTCTATCAGGGCTGCCTCCCGCGATTCAACCCCCATGTCCCCATCCCATTCGGCTACCTGAGATGCTAGATCTTCATGCCCGGCAGTTCGAAGGGCATTTACCAGATCATCCCGCCATAGTAAGAGAAAGGCCGACTTTTTATCCAGTTGAAATCCGATAAAATCGGCAATTGAAAATTTTTCCTGGGTACCGAGCAATTCACGGAGGCGCAGAATACGGTCTATGGCAAAATTACCGGGAAGTTCATAGCTCGAGATTCCCGGAATCCGGACGATTGTTACAGGAAGCCAGCCAGTCCTGTGATGGATTTAAGGCGTGTGGTGTATCATCGAGCGGGTGATACCCTTGCCATTCATAATTATTGATCCATCCGGGCAGGCATAAACCGGTATAAGGCCAATTTCTGACCGGTATCGGTGTTCCCAGCCTGATAGCCGATATTACCCTTCACATCTGCATACAGCCAGTTTGCATCGAGGGCGCCGAGCCCGGTGATTGTTTGACGAAAGATTTGAAAATCGCCCACATGCGGCAGGTCAAAACCTTTTTTTATTGATAGAGCCAAATCGACGTCAAATCCGACCCACCGCAGCGTACGGACAATATTCAGGCTGTCCAGACGTTCGATCACCGGACCATGGCGTGAGGTCAGAATAACAAGACTATCGGGTTTATCCTGTCCATCACAGTAAATAATTTCCATCCGCTTTTCGAAATTTTGCCATCCTGATGGGGTTTGATACTGCATGCTATTTCCGGGATTCAGTTTTTCATCATAAAGATCCATCACTTTTACACCCGCCGCAGTAAATGCCCAGGCCGATTTTCCATTGTGGCCAAATGCCATAAACGGCATGCCAGGCGCGGTTATACCAAGAACGTTGAGGGCATTTTCTTGTGCATGTAATCCGGCGATATACCAGAACTGGGGCAACCGGAATAAATCGAGGTGCGGATCACTGGCCAACATGGCTGCTCCGCTGGCACTGCGTTTCGGCGCAACAACCCATGAATTGGAGGCAGACGTCATGACTAAACCGTCCAGACCATTCCGGAAAAGATCGCCGGCAATCGTTTCCTTTTCAGCCGTACTTTCGTTCGATTTTTCCGATGGGACGGTGTTTGGAATCCAATCCGGATAGCCAGGTATAAGCCTGTCTGGCCGCAGCCTGGCCCAGGCTGATCGGCAATATTTTGATAAAATATTCCGTTATCCTGGAGCGCATTCGAAAACCAGGTTTGAAAACTGAATAATGCCAGACAGTCCGTTAGGGTCCATGGTTCAAAGTCAATATCCAGTATATAATATTCAAACGGAAAGGTATTTGTCCAATCCGCCCATGCATTAACCCCGTTGCAATATGCCTGCAACCTGATACGTGAATCCATATCAAGATTTTTTATCGCGTTTTCAGCCATCTTCGTGTGGCCATACCGGCGCTGCATACGGTCGATTTCCATCGTTTCTTCACCAAACATTTCCGATAATCTTCCTGCTGCGGCACGTCTGCTTATTTCCATCTGAAATAGCCGTTCACTGGCATGCAGCCATCCCAATGTGTACCAGGCATCCGATTCATATTTTGCCCAAACCTGTGGTATACCCATCCGATCATAGGTAATCTTCACGGAATCGCGAACACCTTCCAGCGTGATCGATCCTTCTCTTTCGGGTAAAGAGGCGTGCAACATCAGATAGGCAGTCAGGATGAGAATCAGGAGAAGTCCTGCGAGCAGCAATCCAACCCATTTAAAAAATCGTATATATTTCATAAATTATCCCGTATAAATTTTAACAGTAATTTTATAAATTCTGCCTGCTGTTTTTATTTTTCCCGTATTAGTCGTCCTGCTAAAACCGGGGGTATGCCTTTGGGGGACAGGCACAGAAACTTAAAACTAAAATACCGGTATAAGGCCGAATCGTTTAATGACAACTTTGATCGTCTAATTTTCATTTTTAAGCTGAAGTACGATCTCACTTCCTCATAAATTGTGGTGCTCTTTTTTCTAGAAATGCTTTGGTTCCTTCTTTCATATCCTCCGTACCGCAGATATGGCCAAATTGCTCAGCTTCCAGCTGCAGTGCATTTTCAAGCGACATATTGCGTCCTTGATTGATGCATTCGATAACCATCCTTAGGGCCAGTGGCCCCTTCTGCGAGATTGTCCCTAACAATTCCAGCGCTGTTTTGTATAGTTCTGTGGATTTTGTGACACGATTAACCAGTCCAATACGCAGGGCCTCCCGGGCATCGATCGGATTTCCTGATAAACAGAGTTCCATCGCCATACCTGTACCAACAAGCCGGGGAAGACGTTGTGTCCCGCCAAAACCGGGTATTATGCCAAGGTTAACTTCGGGTTGGCCAAAGCGGGCATTTTCACTGGCAATACGCATATGACAGGCAAGCGCCAGTTCACAACCGGCGCCAAGTGCGAAACCATTTACCGCAGCAATTACCGGAATTCGCAGGTTCTCTAATTTGTTGAATACGGACTGCCCCTGCTGCGCAAACAACCGGCCCGTTTCGTTATTTAGTGTGGTGATTTCGCTGATGTCCGCCCCGGCGATAAAAGCCTTTTCACCGCTGCCGGTGATCACGGCGCCGCGAACGTTTTTATCCTTTTCGATAGCCGTCAATGCCTTATCGATCTCATTTATGGTTGCCAGATTAAGTGCATTCAATTTTTCCGGGCGATTTATAGTTAGCGTTGTAATATTATTTTGAGTTTGTACATGAATGTTCTGATACATCATCTTTCTCCCGGGATTTATTTTATTTCCTTGTCCAAATTTTGTGGAAATCCAGAAGCGGCCCGGTCAAATTCATAGACCGCATGTTTATTTCATGATCGGAACAATTTCGGTCTGTACGGGTTGGGTGGTTATCTCGATACCTTTCTGACCGACAAAGACATTAACTTCTGATCGTAAGCCAAACTCTGAAAAATAGAGGGCGGGCTCAATCGAGAAACAGGTGTTGTTAATTACCGGCCGTTCATCATGTGTTTCCAGATTATCCATATTTGCCCCATTGGCATGTATTTGGCGACCGATTGAATGCCCTGTACGATGCAGGAAATAACTCTCATATCCGGCTTTTTTCATCACATTTCGAGCAAAATCGTCTACCTGGAATCCTAAAAGCGGCTTTTTGGTTTGCAGGCTGGATTTAATAAAATTGATGGTTTCATCTCGGGTCCGGCAAATCAAGCCAAACAGGGATTGGAATTTATCGGGCACCTCTTCCCCCACATATCCCATCCAGGTAATAACCGCGTAGACCGCGTTGGCACTTCGTTCTTTTGCCAACAGGTTCAGTAGCACGATGGCGCCCGGCAGGATCGGACTGTTTTTGCCTTCAGTAGGCGTATAGTGGGGAATTCCGCTGTTCGTTCCGACAGCAACCATTGGCGCGTGGTCAAAGATCAGTCCTCTTTTATTCATTTCGAGTATCATGTTTTTCTGCAGGGCAAGTTCGGTAATTTCCTGATGCCCGTTTATCTTACGTTTAATAAAACGAAAAGACTTCTGCATGATTTCAGATAGATGTTTTGCCGTATTGATATGGGTATTTAACTGTGCTTCTGACCAGCGGGATTCAAATAACTGAACAAGTTCTGCAGAAGAGACGATAACGGTCTTTAGTTGTTGGAGCAATTCGAACGTACCGGCATCCAGACGGGAAATATTCGGAATGGCATTTTTGGGTGAATATTGTGCTGCAATCCGGGTCCGTTCACCAATGACAGACTTTCAGCTTATTTTCCAATTCATGCCATCCCATATAAACCTGTTTCTTCCCGGGAAGATGATCGAGTACCGTACGCTCGATACTATGAACAATTTTGACCGGAGCCCCTTCTTTTGGAATAAAATAATACCAACGGCGCGTTTGGGTTGGTTCTGATGGAATCTGAAGCATCAGCTCGGCCGATCGGATCGCTGCCCTGGAAATCATAAAAAAACCAGCCATCGATTTTTTGTTGGAAGAGCATTTTTTGAATTTCACGCAGATTGAACACTGACATGGCGTCTCCTGTAAAGACATGGGATTATTATTTTACAGACAACGGGAGATAAATGAAACTATTTTTCACACTTAAGCCATATTTTGGGATAAAAACCAGGAAAAAGGGCTTGCATATTTATGGGTAATTTTGATATATTGTTAGCACTCATTCAAGGTGAGTGCTAACAAGTATAGATAAATGACTAAACATAAAAGAATTAAAGGAGGAATCATGAAGATTAAACCTTTATCAGATCGTGTTGTGATTCAACCGCTGGAAGCAGAAGAGAAGACCAGTGGTGGGATCTATCTTCCTGATACGGCAAAAGAAAAACCGCAGATGGGTAAAGTTGTTGCTGTTGGACCGGGCAAAATCGCTGATACTGGCGAATTGATCAAACTGGAAGTCAAAGTGGGCGACAAGGTTCTTTACGGAAAGTATTCCGGTACGGACGTAACAATTGAAGGAAAAGATTATCTTATCGTTCGTGAGAGCGATATTCTGGCAATAATATAAGCAAAATAAATAGACGGAGGAAATAATGGCAAAAATTATTGAATATGATAGTGAAGCCCGCGCCAAGCTGAAAAAAGGTATTGATCAACTGGCGAAGGCTGTAAAAGTAACCCTGGGTCCAAAAGGCCGTAATGTGGTTATCGATAAAAAATTTGGAGCACCGACCATTACAAAAGATGGTGTCACCGTTGCCAAAGAAATTGAACTGGAAGATCCGATGGAGAACATGGGTGCACAGATGGTTAAAGAAGTGGCATCCAAAACCAGTGATGTTGCCGGTGACGGAACAACGACTGCCACCATTCTGGCTCAGGCAATTTATAACGAAGGTCTTCGCAACGTCACAGCCGGTGCCAATCCGACTGAATTGAAAAAAGGCATTGAAATGGCTGTTGCGACGGTTGTTGACGAATTAAAAAAAATGAGCCGTGAAGTTGCCGGTAAAAAAGAAATCGCACAGGTTGGTTCCATTTCTGCCAATAATGATGAAACCATCGGTAATCTGATTGCCGATGCAATGGAAAAAGTTGGTAAAGATGGCGTCATTACGGTTGAAGAAGCAAAGTCAATTGAAACTTCGCTTGATGTTGTCGAAGGTATGCAGTTTGATCGTGGTTATGTTTCACCCTATTTTGTCACCGATGCTGAGAGTATGGAAGCTGATTCTGGAAGATCCGATTATCCTGATCCACGACAAAAAGATCAGCAACATGAAAGATCTTCTGCCGATACTTGAAAAAGTTGCCCAGATGGGTAAAAGCCTGCTGAATCATTGCCGAAGATATCGAAGGTGAAGCTCTGGCCACAATGGTTGTTAACAAATTGCGCGGTACGCTGAAAATCGCCGCTGTTAAAGCACCTGGTTTTGGCGATCGCAGAAAAGCGATGCTGGAAGATATTGCCATCCTGACCGGTGGTCGTGTGATCAGTGAAGAAGCCGGTTTTAAACTGGAAAATACGACCACGACCGATCTTGGTTCGGCCAAACGTGTCACCATTGACAAAGATAATACGACAATCGTTGAAGGTGCCGGCAAAAAAGCCGAAATTCAAGGGTCGTGTTGATCAGATTCGCGCCCAGATTGAGAATACCACCAGCGATTATGATCGTGAAAAATTGCAGGAACGATCTGGCGAAACTGGCCGGTGGTGTTGCAGTACTGAAAATCGGTGCTGCTACTGAAGTTGAAATGAAAGAGAAAAAAGCCCGTGTTGAAGATGCCCTGCATGCAACCCGTGCTGCCGTTGAAGAAGGTATTGTTCCCGGTGGTGGTGTTGCTCTGCTGCGCTGCATTAAAGCACTGGATAAAATGAAAGTCAACGATCCCGACAATCAGATTGGTGTCAATATTGTAAAACGTGCAATTGAAGAACCGATCCGTCAGATCGTTGCCAATGCCGGCAAAGAAGGTGCTGTAATTGTCGAACATGTCAAGAGCAAAAGAAGGTGCTTATGGATATAATGCCGCAAAAGAGAAGTATCGAAGATCTCTTTGAAGCCGGTATTATCGATCCGACCAAAGTAACCCGTACGGCTCTGGAGAATGCTTCTTCCGTTGCCGGTCTGCTGCTGATGACCGAAGCTCTGATCGCCGACAAACCGGAGAAAGAACCCCCAGCACCTCCAATGCCTCCTGGAGGCGGAATGGGCGGTATGTATTAATATCCCGATTCATCTTTCCAAACCCCGGTCTGTCAAAGACCGGGGTTTTTTATTTCTCACCCGCAGTATACGGTTATTACACAATCATACCGCTTCCCTTCATACAGAATTCGTTTGATAAAAAAAGAGTATTGTAATATATTTGGGCTTTAATGCAAGCATGGTGGCTAGAATCAAGAACTATGGATATTATTAAACTGACGAATATTGTATTTTATGCACATCATGGTTATTATGAGGCCGAACGTGAACTTGGCCAGCGTTTTGAACTGGATATTGAAGTAACTGTGACCTTAGGCAGGCTGCCAACAGGATGATTTGAAAAAAACCATTGATTATCGCAAAATCTATTCCATCGCAAAAGATGCTTTTGAAAATTATAAATTCAAACTCCTGGAAACCGTTGCCGAACGAATTGCCGACAAATACTGGATGCCCACCGGTTTCCTCCGTGTCTCATTCGGGTGCGCAAACCACATGTACCGCTGAAAGGATTTTTGGATCATATTGAAATCGAAATCAAAAGAAGCCGCGATGATGTATAAATATTATCTGAGTCTGGGTTCAAATATTGAACCCCGTTTGGAATCATATGCAAAAGGCGGTCATGTATCTTGAAGATATTGGCAAAATCACCGGTAAATCAAGTATTTTTATGACCGATCCCTGGGGATTTAGAGAGCAATCAGAATTTTATAATGCCATAATTCGCATTAAATTCAATTCTGTAATCCTGCATCAATTACTGATAAAATTAAAAGAAATTGAGAAAGAATCGGGTCGTGAGTATCCGGTCAGCGCTGGGGCCCAAGAATTATCGATATTGACATTATCTGGTGTGATTCAGATCTCGCATTAATGAGACAGGAGTTGATCGATTCCGCACCCACGTTTTCGCGAACGAAGGTTTGTTCTGGAACCCACTCAGAGAGTTAACTGAAAATCTGTACTTATGAACAATGAGATAATACCGGTTTCTGAATTATTGATGAACTGTCCAGATCAATCCAAAGTTCAAAAATTGGAAATGAACTGGTGAATCATATGGCCACTGGAGGATTTAAGATATATTGCAATTGAGGGTGTCATCGGAGCCGGAAAAACAAGTCTGACCGCCCGCTTAAGTCAGACAATGGGTGCTAAAGCAATTTATGAAGAATTCGAAAAAAATCCATTCCTGGAAGAATTCTATGAGGATCCGGAACGATTTGCTTTTCAAACACAGATATTTTTCCTGATGAGTCGCTACAAACAACAGCAGGAACTGCATCAGATAGATCTTTTTCACGATTGTGTTGTCAGTGATTATCTTTTTGCCAAAGACCGTATTTTTGCCACGCTGACCCTGAATGAAAAAGAAATGAAATTATATGACGGTATTGCCAAATTAATGGAAAAAGATATCGTAAAAGCGGATCTGGTCATTTATCTCCAGTCTTCAACCGATCACTTGATGAATCATATCCGTAAACGCGGCAGAAAAATGGAAAAAAGCATTTCAGAGGATTATATCAAAGCCCTAAATGAATTGTATAACGATTTTTTCTTCCATTATATCGGATGCACCATTGCTGGTAATCAATACAGATGAAATAGATTTTGTACATAATGAAAATGACTACAAAGATATTCTTTTTGAAATAAATCACCATACCTCCGGTACACGATATTATATTCCGCATAAAATATAGGTAGAACGAAATGGGATTGATTCGTCTTCTTATTAGTGGCCCTGACCATTTATTTTTTTATCCGTCTGATTAAACGAATATTACAGCCGGCAAAAAAAAATCCGAATATAAAAGGAAAGGAACATCAAGACAGAACCAAAAACAAGAACTTAGATATTGAAGACGCCGATTATGAAGAAATCGAGTGATAAGATGAACAGATATAAACAAATTAAAGACCGACCTGCTGATTTTGCAGGAAAAGAAAAACCAACTGAATGCTCTTCTTCAATATTACCCACTCACTTTCCAGCGAACTAAATCTGGTAAAACTTTTACAGCGCATTACAACCGATGTAAAAAAAATCCTCAAGGCCGATCGTTGTACTGTTTTTCTATACGATGAAGATAAGGACGAACTCTGGTCAAAAGTGGCGACTGGTGTCAAAAAGGAAATCCGATTTCCAGCGGAAAGAGGTATTGCCGGTTCCTGTTTTCAAATCAGGAGAAATCCTAAATATTCCAGATGCCTATAAGGATGATCGGTTTAATCCGGAAATTGATAAAAAAACCGGCTATCACACAAAATCTATTCTATGTCTCCCGATGAAGAACAAAATGCAGGAAACAATCGGTGTGTTTCAGGTGCTTAACAAAAAAGAGGGAGGATTTAACGGTGATGATGAAGATCTGCTTTCCGCAATTGCTTTGATTGCCGCTTCAGCCATAGAGAATGCACAGTTATATGAAGATCAGAAAAGATCCTTTATAAGTTTTATTGAAACGCTGGCAACAACCCTGGATACACGTGATTATATCACTGCCGGACATTCACGACGTGTTGCCTTTATACACAATGAGATTGCAACAATTGATGAAACTCGATCTGGCAACACGGGAATTACTCTACTATTCGGCACTGCTTCATGATATCGGTAAAATCGGTGTTCCTGAAATTGTGTTGTTCAAGGATCGAAAACTGTCTGAAGATGAATATGAAATCATAAAAGGACACGCGTAATCACAAAAAGTATTCTGCAAAAAATTCATTTTCCAAAAAAGTTCCAGATATCCCGCAAATTGCATCAAGCCATCATGAGAGAATTGATGGAACTGGTTATCCTGAAGGATTACGTGGCGATAATATACCACTGGGTGCGAAAATTATGGCTGTAGCCGATGTCTTTGATGCACTAACTTCCCGCAAACCCTATCAGGACCGGATGGAACTCGACAAAGTAATGGAAATCATCGAGAAGGAGACCGGTACTGCATTTGAACCCTATGTGGTGTATAATTTTAAATTTATACCGCTTGAACCACCTGATCCTCATCCTCGAATTTGGTCACACAGAGGAAATTGACCGAGGATGAATTACAAGACTCAAGGACTTATACCTCTGGGATATTGTTGAAATTCGTAGTAAATCGAGCAAATCCGACCAGGAACTGGAAATCGAAAATATCTTCATGCGATACTATCTGCGGGAATACCGCAGATTAAAAAAAAGCGGAACTATGTTCCGCTTTATTTTATACTTCCTTTAGAAAATCTTTTACCCGATCGGTTTTTTCCCAGGTAAAATCTTTTTCCGAACGGCCAAAATGTCCATAAGCAGCCGTTTTACGATAGATTGGTCTCAACAATTGCAGTGCTTCGATGATTCCGCCTGGTGTAAAATCAAATATCTTCAGTAACAGATTCTGATAGTTTACTGATCCTCAATTTTTCCGGTTCCAAACGTATCGACCATTAGAGAAACCGGCTCAGCCACACCAATTGCATAAGCGACCTGAATACCGCATCGTTCGGCCAGATCAGCAGCAACAACATTTTTGGCGACATAGCGGGCAAAATATGAAGCGGAACGGTCAACTTTTGTAGGATCTTTACCGGAAAAAGCACCGCCGCCATGCGAATAAGCACCACCATAGGTATCGACGATTATTTTTCGTCCGGTCAAACCAGCATCACCCTTTGGACCACCAATAACAAATCTTCCGGTCGGATTGATAAAATACTTGACATTGTTTATCTTTTAGCAGATTCTTTCGGAATACTTTTTTTGATCACTTTATCAATCACTTCTTTTCGAATTGTTTCATTATCAACATCCGGATCATGCTGAGTTGAAACTACAACACTCTCAACAGCAACCGGTTTATGGTCTACATAGCTCACAGAAACCTGTGATTTACCATCGGGTCGCAAAAATGGAATTTCACCCGTTTTTCCGCGCACTCAGCCAATCGTTGGGTTAGTTTATGAGCCAGGTGAATCGCCAGCGGCATAAATTCTGGTGTTTCTTTTGTTGCATAACCAAACATCATCCCCTGGTCACCTGCTCCTGCTCGATCGACACCCATAGCGATATCAGGCGATTGCTGATCGATGGAGGTTAGAATAGCACAGGTTTCATAATCAAAACCATATTTGGCATCTGTATATCCGATATCTTTAATAACATCTCGGGCTACACTGGGAATATCAACATAACATTTTGTTGTAATCTCTCCGCCAATCAGGGTCAATCCGGTTGTTACAAATGTTTCGCAAGCCACGCGCCCATATGGATCTTCTTTTAATACTTCATCCAGTATCGCATCAGAAATCTGATCGGCAACCTTATCAGGATGCCCTTCCGTTACAGATTCAGAACTAAAAATATAATCTGCCATTCATGTATTCCTTATTATTTTTAATGCCAGTTAATTTACAGTTTGAATAACGTTAAACAATCACTTTGGCTGCTTTTCCATCTCTGTTTTCAAAAAATCAATATTTACAATTGCTCCAGGATCTCTTTCATAAATCAAAGCCAGATAATAACTTACCCAATCTCCGGTGCAAATCAAGGAGATGGCTTGTTCCAACGGGGTATTCCCTTCGGAATATATTTCAGCGACTTCCGCACCCCGATCGTGAATTATGTTTTTGGTTAATGCAAGGCGTGCCGAAATTCTGGGGTGCAGATCCTCACTTTCAAGGAAAATTACAATCAATTCAGAACAGATTTGTGATCCATTTCCCAACCAACAATTTCATTATGATTCATTTCGGGAATTACATTCGCAAATGCCATGGATTTGGCATTTTCCTGGAATTGATTTTTCCAGCGTCGCGCCACTGCTTCCAGGTTTGGCGCAGCCGCATAAACAACCGGAATCTTATTATGAATCTCAAAAGCGAGATCTTTGGCGAGCAAGCTTGCCCTCCCCAATCATATCGTCATGACGTTGAATCATCGAATGTATAAGATGGGCGAGATTCTGAACCTCATTATGCCCGACTTCATGCGCAAGTAAGGGATTTAGCAGGTAAAGCAACGGAGTAAAAATATATCCGAACGCCTGCCTGGGTGGATATCCCCCTGGAATATGCACCACAGACCACTTATTGTTTTTCGCCAGATCTTTTAATTTACCACCTGAAGTTATGCAGACGATTTGGCAACCTGAAGATTTCACCTCTTCCAGGGCCGATAGTGTTTCTTCGGTGTTTCCTGAATCAGCTGCAGGCAATCACAAGAGTGTCTTTCCCGCAATAAGATGGCGCCGTATAATTTCGGATTATTTCAACCGGCCGTAACAACCTGTCGGAAAAAATGTTTTTGTACACCTCACCGGATATCGCTGATCCTCCCATACCAAACAGTAAAACATGATTTATGCGCTTGTAATCTATCTTAACCTTGCTTTTGCCGATAATATCCCAGGTATCTAAAATTTGTTTAGGAAAGTCACGCAAATATCTTTTAAAATTCAGTTTGTCGACGGTGTACATAATTTTTTCTCCCTGTTTTAGATCAATCCCTGATATGCGGGTAGGTGTTTTTCAAGAAATTTACGCGCCCCTGTCTTTACTTCCAGTGCGGATGATGATGTATTCATTATTTTTTCGATTAACGCCGTGCAATCCATTACCGAAAGTGAGCGGATGACTTTTTTTATAACCGGGATCATGGACGGACTTAGACTAAAATTGGTAAATCCAAGGCCAAGCAGGATCGCAATCGCTTCTGGATTACCGGCAAGCTCCCCGCAAATACTAACCTTTTTCCCAAACCGTTGACCCGCCTGTTTTGTTCTTTGCATTAAGAGTAATACAGCCGGATGCAGATCATTAAATAAATGGGCGATTTTGCTATTAGTACGATCCACCGCCAGTGTATACTGGGTGAGATCGTTACTTCCAATACTCATAAAATCAACCATTTCCGCAAATTTATCTGCCATTAAAGCCGCTGATGGGGTTTCAACCATTATGCCCAACTCGATTTTGTCATGAAATGGGATATTTTCCTGCCGTAATTCTTTCTTAGCCTCTTCAAGCAAACGGTGCGTTTCCTGTATTTCATGTATACAGGAAATCATCGGTATCATAATTTTCAAATTATTTTTTGTATTGGCGCGCAATATGGCACGAAGTTGCGTTTTAAAAATATGTGGTTGATCCAGACAGAACCTTATTGCCCGCCAGCCTAGAAAGGGATTATTTTCTATTCTGCTTGAGTCGGGCGAAATTATCTTGTCGCCTCCTGCATCAATTGTTCTCACAATCACCGGTTTGCCCGCCATGCCTTCTGAAAATTTGCGATACAGATTATACTGTTCCTGCTCACCGGTGATTCTGGCGGCTTCAAGAAAGGCTGATTCGGTGCGCAACAGTCCGATACCATCTGCACCCAGCGTCAGTGCTTCTTCCATTTCGGGTATGAGCTCTACATTGGCCATAACCTCAATTTCAAATCCATCGGTTGTCACAGCGGGTAAATTGGATTCAGCACACAATCTTGTATAAGCCACTTCATATTTTTTCCTGGCAGCCTTGAATTTTTCTGCTGTTTTTTTGCCGGGATTTATCAAGATATGGCCCTGATAACCGTCAAGTAACACATGGTCCCCGTCTTTAATAATCCGTTTTAAAGATTGGGCACTGATGACATATGGTATATGCAGAGCACGTGACATAATCGCTGTGTGTGAGGTAATGCCGCCTGTTTCAGTTACAAACCCAAGCACCATTTCACGCGGAAAATGAACCGTATCTGAAGGGGAAAGTGTATCAGCAAATATTATGGAAGGTTCCGATAAAAGATGTTCTACCTGTTCACCCGTAAGGACATTGAGTAATTTTGTCATTACATCCTGGATGTCATAGGCCCGGTCCCTAAAATAAGTATCCCCCCTCCGCAGCAGTTGTTCTCGTTTTTGCTGGAACACGATAAAAACAGCATATGCAGCTGAGCAGGTGTTATCACCGATGTATGATACCAGTTCGTTCAGAAGATATTGATCCTGCAGGATAGCGATTTGAGCCTCAAAGATATCGGCAAAATTTTGATCATGCGTGTTGAGAATATTATTTTTAGAATCCTCTAACAGATTAACAACACGTCTTATTGCTTCTTTTATTGCATTAATTTCCCGTCCTGTATCATCGGCTTTGAGGGATAAATCGGCCTGTTGGAATGCTTTTTGATAAAATAAAAACGCCGGCCCCATGCTCATGCCTGATACGACACGACGTCCTGATATTTTCACATCTGTTCTCTTGTCAGTTTTCTTCTTCATAGAACTTTTTTGCAATGAGTTCTTTTAAAGCATTAAATGCATCATGCTCATCGGGTCCGTCCACGACAATCGTGATATAGCTGCCCGGCTCGGCGGCAAGCATCATGATACCCATAATACTTTTTCCATTAACCTCAAGACCGTCTTTGATCACCTTGATTTCGGATGAGAATCGCCCGGCGATTTTGACAAACTGGGCCGCCGGCCGCGCATGCAGCCCATGTTTATTAATAATTTGAAGTTCCTCCTGGATCATACATGCTCCATCAATATACCGATTAGGACAGACGCCGATAAAATGATCAACGTGTTCCGGTAAAACGAATGCTTCCACTTATGAAACATATATGACCCACAAATACTCAACCCGAATACGACCGACAGCATTGGATTGATCTGACCATATTCAGGGATACTGAATCCAATTACAAAGCCAAGACTTAACGCACCAATTATCCGGTAAAATATGCGGTATTTTTTGAAATGGACGGTATTCAGTAACTTATATACGTCAATCCCTTCCCGATAGCCTTCCCGGAGACCGATAAACCTTATGAGCAGATGCGGAAAATTGTAGCAAATAAGTATGACAAAAATATAACCGATCAGATAATACATATTGTCAATCAGCAAAACTCCAACCATGGCCAGCAAAATACATCCGGGCTTTATCGTTCCCCAAAATAGTCTGGTCACCGATCGCGCCCAAGGGACCAATTAAAGCGTTCTTGAACCGATCAACAAGTTCATGGTTGCCGGGATTATCTTCTTCCAAGCGGCTGATCGCGCCAAGTGCATAGGAAGCAAAAAAGGGATGGGCATTAAAAAAACCAAGATGCCGTTTCAGAAAAGACACTCGTTCCTTTTTCTTTCGAAACAATTTTTTGGCGATCGGTTTAAGGCTAAAGGAAAACCCTACCGAAAGCAAACTCTGGTAATTCCATACCGATTGAATCAGAAATGACCTGAAGAATAAGCTGAATGTCGTCGATAACAGCAATTTTTTTTGATTTTTTATTTTATCAGAAATACGATGCCTCCCATCAAAAATCCAATTGCCAATAATAATCGATCATCCTTCTCCTTATAGAGCGATATCACCAAGCCGACACCCAGACCAAGTATGGCCACCAAACCATATCGGAAATAGTCATCCCAGGCAACCGGCATATTTTTTATCTGATCAAAAAGCAGATCTCCAAAAACAAGACTGATATAAATCAGAATAAACATCAAACCGAAATAAATCAGCATGGAACTAAAAGGAGCAAGATTAAGCGGCGCCATTTTCATTCTTTTAAGTCCGTTCAACACCCAAGTCAGGATCTGCACATTAATTTTTCGGTAGAGTACAACCAACTGCCCACCCAGATAGCTAACCGCTACACCGTAAATGACCGCGAGAACCAACACCGAATTGAAATAGATCATATCGGTGTGATAACGTAATACAAGACATGTGGTTACGATAGCGGCTACATTTCCCTCAGGAACGACTGCTCCGCCCACAGGAATGTTTCTTAACCACAGAATTTGAAGATAAAATCCGACCTGTATTCCGAGTTGCAGATCACCCATCAACCAACCCAGGAGTGCGGCTGTAACGAGAGGTTGGGACAGAAGGAACTGGAAAACAACGGTGGTATCAAGTGCCAGCAGACTGCCGATCAGTCCTATCCAAATGTTATCCACTGAGACCTTTAGTTTAATGCAATATAGTTTTTTTCACCCCAGCAGTCAATATGGTTCAGGTGTGTTTTGCGACGATATCATGTATAATACGATCCCCATGTTCCCTGGAATTCTCAATAAATACACGATTTGGATTTCTGCCGGCGATTAAAGAGCCCGCCAGGTAAAGACCGGGAATATTTGAGGCATTCGTTTCCGGGTCTATCTGCGGTTCCAGTGTTTCCGGATGGATTTGAATCCCGGCTGTCTTAAGCAGTACGGTATCTGGGTGATAGCCGGTCAGGAGGAAGACGGCATCAGCTGGAATCTTCCGTATGTCGCCCTTCTGATCGATCTCGATCGCATCTGGCGTTATTTTTTTTGCCTGGGCATTAAAATAGGCCTCAATACGACCTTCCTTTATCCGGTTGACGATATCGGGCAGAATCCAGTACTTCACACTTTCATTTATCTCCCGACGTCTGTGAACGATGGTGACCCTCGCCCCGCTCCTGAATAATTCCAGGGCCGCTTCGACCGCAGAATTTTTACCCCCCACAATCACAACGCGCTGCCCAAAATAAGGAAACGCTTCACGATAGTAATGACTGACATGGGGAAGCTCTTCACCGGGGATATTTAACCGATTGGGATTATCATAAAAACCTGTTGCCAGAATTACACTTCTGGCATCGAGCTTTTGTTCTTTATTATGACGGCTGGAAATTATCTCAAAGTGGTTGTCTTTACGATTGATTCGCTCAACCTTGATATTTGGTTGAACATTTAACTGAAAATGTTCCGCAAGAGTTTGGTAATAGCGAACGACTTCCTGACGTGTTGGTCGAAAACCGGCGCTGGTAAATGGGATACCTGCAAGTTCGAGTTGTTCCGATGTCGAAAAAAAAGTCATGTTTACAGGACAATTGATGATCGCATTTACAATATTTCCTTTTTCGAGCATCTGAAAATTTAAATTATGATTGTGAGTCTGCTATGGCGCAGGAGAGACCTGCTGGTCCCGCACCAACAATCACAAGATCGAGCATGACAATTATATCTCCTTCATGCGGTTTATCGTTCAGACAATCTGAAATCGTTTGATTAATTTTTGGGCAATATCCATGAACGGTTTCGACTGGAGGTTTTCACTGTCCTTCTCAACAACCGGTATACCATCGTCACCACCGACCCGGATCTCAATATCCAGGGGTATTTCACCAAGCAAATCAACCCCGAGCTTTTTACATTCACGGCGTGCACCACCGGCAGAGAATATATCGGTTCTTGCCCCGCAATCGCCACAAATAAAGTAGCTCATATTTTCTACAATGCCCAGTATTGGTACGTTGACCTTCTCGAACATTCTTACCCCTTTAACCGCATCAAGAAGTGCCACATCCTGGGGTGTGGATACAATAACCGCTCCGTCCAGTGTAATCGATTGTGACAGTGTGAGTTGGGCATCACCGGTACCTGGCGGCATATCAAATAGCATGATATCCAATTCTCCCCACCGGACATCGCGCATAAGTTGTTGCAGGGCACGCATAACCAGCGGTCCGCGCCAGATCACCGGATTATCATCATCGACCAAAAAACCCAGGGACATAAGATCTACACCATATTTCCGGATTGGAATAAGCTTTTCTCCGTCGAATTCCGGCTTTTCGGTTATCCCAAGCATCAAAGGGATACTTGGGCCGTATATATCCGAATCTAAGAGTCCCACTCTGGCGCCTGATTTTGCCATTGCTACCGCCAGATTGACCGCAACGGTTGATTTCCCGACACCACCCTTCCCACTGGCCACAGCAACTTTATATCTGACCTGTGGCAGAAACTCGGAAGCCGTGGCACCTGCTGCCGTTTGTCCTGCCGAAACAGACTGTATCTGTACATCTTTTACACCCGGTATTGTGGCAATCTGCATTTTTATGGTTTCGTTGAGCAGACTCACGATTTTTTGATCATTTGATCGGACATCGAGTAAAATGGTTACATTTTCCCCATCCACCTTTATGTCCTTTACCACACCGAAAGTTACAATATCCTGATCGTATCCGGGATACTTTATTTTACTCAGTTTGCTGCTGATAGATTCTCTATCAATCATTTTGATTATTATCCTCTATTATATTATTGTTTATTTCATTAAAAAAAAAGCCAACCATCAGCTGGTTGGCTTAAAATATCATCTAGTCGCTGCGGTCATATTGCGATCAAATAACAACTTCCAGATCGAGAATTTCACTTTTTTCAAGATTTAGATGTACTTCCCGTGGCTGATTCAAATCGATTTCATTGATCAGACGGAGAGTAATTTTAAAATCAAGGGTTTCCATATCCTTTTCATCCAGAGTACCTGCCCCATTGATAAACCCACCTTCGTTTTTGTCATAATAGCTGATATTGATATCCTCACCAATATCAAGAGCATCAAGGATTTCCTTTATTTCTTCAATATTCCGCTGTCGGACGATTTGCTCATCAATGTCAACCTCAACTTTCAGGATATCACCGTCAGCGAACCGGAAGTCAATTGTTCCGCCGCCAGCACGGGCATAAATCATTTTTTCACTCTGACTTTCACTGATACTGCGTTCCACATTTACAACTTTGCCTGTAAAATGATCTGCCCCAATATCGATTATTTTCACCGCAATCGGCATCTCTTCCGGTGTACCATCGATATCGGCACGGGTGATATTGATTTTTTTCCCACGCCCGATGGCAATTATCTGCCGTTTCAATTCGGCGGCACCAATCGCACCAGGTCTCGTCACCGGTCTGTGTTTTGTCTGAAAAAGCTTCAAAAAGTAACGCCGGTTTAAGGGTCCTGATTCAGGAAAATTTAAAGAGAATCGGTGGTTGACTCTTCGCATTTTTCCAACCTCATGATAAATTGTTAGTTGGTAGAAGGGTCTGTCAAATTACAAATGAAAGCTTTTAAAAGCAAGTAACTTCAGAATTCTTATCGGTTTGCATCAATAGTTAAAGACTCCCCGCTGTTCAGTAATTCCCGCGCATTAGCCAGACTGAATTCGGTAACCTGTTCCCCTCCGAGCAACAGGGCCAGGTCTTCTACTCTCTGCTCGCCCTCCAGACGCTCGACATCAATTCTCGTACGGCCGGCAACTTCTGATTTGCGCACTGAATAATGTATACCACCCATCGCCGCGATTTGTGGCAAATGAGTGATAACAATCAACTGACGATCCTCAGCCATTGTCCGCAATTTTTTCCCGACAATCTGTGCAATTCGTCCTGATATCCCGTTATCAATTTCATCAAAGATCAGCGTGTGCACATCATCAACGGCCGCCAGAAGCGATTTCATACAAAGCATAATCCTGGAGATTTCACCGCCAGAAGCCACTTTGTGCAAGGGTCGTGATGGTTCGCCCAGATTAAGCCCAACATTGAATTCGACAAGATCGATGCCGTTATCAAATAGCTGATAGCGGCTTTCTCCGCCTCAATTTCTCCGTTCGTACGTTTCTCCTGCTCAATTTTGACCTCGAACCGTGCATTTTTCAACCCGACATCTTCAAGCAGGCGGCGCATATCTAACTCAAACTTCCCGGCTGCTTTTTGCCGGTGGTTGGAAAGCACACGTAATCCGGATGTCAAATGTGATTTGCTCTCTTCGAATTTATCCCTGGCGGATTTAATTTCAGCTTCATAATTATCGATACGAGTCACCTGGTCTTTGAGCTCATTGCGATGTGCAATCAGCTCTTCCAGAACATTATACCGGTATTTTTTTAGTAACCACTCAAGTTCAGCTTCCCTCGTCTGAATAGACTGTAAACGTTCCGGATCATACTCGAGACGGTGTGCATATTCCTCACACGTGCGACCCAATTCTTCAATAATCAAGCGGGCATTTTCCAGATTCTCCAGCCTGAGGCTGAAACTGGGGATCCACCTCGGCAATCTGCTCCAAACGCCTGATGCCGGCCGTAATCTCTGACAATACTGAATCATCCTCCACATAAAGCCGCTCGCTGATTTTTACCGCATTATCATATAACAGTTGGCTGTTTTCGAGAATTTTTCGCTCCTGGCGAAGATTCTCAAGTTCACCGGCTTCGATATTGGCCTTCTCCAGTTCCTCGAACTGAAATGACAGTAAGGCCAGCCTCTCCGTACTCGATTCTTTGAGATTGATTAATTCCTGCATCTCTTGCTTCCGGTTCCGATAATCCCGGATCAGTACACGGATCTCGCTGAGTAGATCTTCAGATTGAGCATAGGCATCCAGATATTCTATATGAGTTTCCGGATGTATCAGACGCTGATGTTCATGCTGTCCATGCAAGTCGATTAAAAGATCACTTATCTTACTTAGATTGGTTACATTGCAGGGGGTATCATTGACAAATGACCGGTTTGTTCCATTTGCGTTAATTTCACGTCGCAGAATAACCGTCTCTGAGAATACCTCAACTCCCATTTCCTTGAGCAGTGCTTGTAACTGTGGGAAGGCTTTTGGTACAAATTCCGCCTCGATCACAGCCCGTTTGGCACCGCTTCTTAAAACATCCGATCTTGCCCGTTCACCACACAGGTACCCGATAGCACCGACGATTACCGATTTCCCGGCGCCGGTTTCACCGGTTAATACCTGGAAACCATCGGAAAATTCAATTTCCAGGTGATCGACAATGGCAAAATCCTTGATATAGAGTCGGCGTAGCATTTAAGATCGTCTTGATTTATTTATTATCGTCGAATTACCGCAATTTTTCCGCTTCCACTCATACCTTCATCGTTATAAGCCAGATACAGGTAGATCCCACTTGCAACATTATTTTGCTTACTATCCCGGCCATCCCAGACCGCCCTGCTGCCCTGGATCGTACCATTATCGGAAGTCAATTCACGAATCAATTCACCCTGCAGACTAAATATTTTCACCCGGGCATTAAAGGCCAGATTTTTCATAACAAAACTAGAAGTCCCGTCCAGGACGAACGGATTTGGCCCTGCGACGATGGCATTCATATCACTTTTATATGCTGAGAAGGGACCACTAAAAATCGCCAAACCGGATTCTGTGCCAAGATAGGCCAACCCGGTCTTGGCATCAACAAACACGCTGTTCACGATTTTATCGGGCAGGCCACTGTTCTGTGGAGTATAGTGCACCCATGAAGCAGCATCCCACGGACTCCGGTCGGCAATCAATATGCTCAAACCACCATCGGTGGCAAACCATTTATTGTTTTTCTCATCTACAAAAATCTGATTAATTTTATTCTCAACAGGCCCGATTTCGCCGACATGCTTGAATACGCGGCGGGTATTTCCCGCGGGATCCGGTTGATATGAATTAAGCCCAGCATCGGTACCGATCCAAATGATACCATCCAAATCACGGCCCATTGATAAAATAATATTACTAAACAGATTGTCGGATGTCATCGTCAGACGATATAAAATATCATCTGCCGGATTATCAATTGTGTTTTTATGATCGAGTACCAAAACACCTCTGCCAAAAGTCCCCATCCAGACCCGTTCAATTTCACCAAAGTCTTCAAAGGCAAGTGCGGTCACCTGTCCATCATTGAGGCTCATACCGATATTGTCACCGAAATACATCCATCCAGAGCAATCTGACAGCCCCGAATCCGTTCGGTTTTGTATAGCAGCCATATACTCAGGCTGACGGGCAAGATAATTAGCCACCCAGAAATTCTGATTGCGGTCCTCACCAAATTGGGTTATCACGGTATAGGTCTCGCTACCTTGAACCTTGGCACCCACAAAACATTGTTGTTTATCCTCCGAAAGACCGGGAAAATTGAAAACCTGGTCTCCGTCCATGCCGGAGATCGTTAGAGTCCCCTCTTCAGGCCAGGCATGATAAAAATCGTATGTTTCATCCGGTCTGATCATGGTGATGCCACCGCCCCAGGATCCAATCCAGATATTGCCAAACATATCTTCATAAACAACATCGGTTGAGTTTTTACGGAACCATGCACCTGAAAAGGAATAGTTGGTCCATTTACCGTTTTCAAATCGATAAAATCCGCGATCAAATGTCAGTTTTATCTTACCGCTGGCCATCCACAATCTGTCTCGGCTGTCCTTGATCAGATTTCCGACATGATTACTTGCGGGTCCGTCGATTCGGAAAGGCGCCTCCCAGGATTCTTTCTGAAGACCTCCGTCGCGAAGTCCAAACCAGAGATTCGCCTGATCATCGATGCCAATAGATTGAATAAATACCGGGAATGTATTTTTAAAAACCCATGAAGATCCGGATCTTTGGTAATAGCTTCTGTCATTGGCAAAGTATAATGCCGACGGCGACCAGGCCATATTGAACACGGCACCCGATGACCAGCCATCTACCGGTTGTATAGTCAATTCTGGATTGAGCCAAACCGGTCCGGCAATAGTACCGATATACAATGAGTCAGGTGCTGCAGCCAGTGCACGTACATCGTCCGCTGGAAGCCCGGATGCCACTGATAAATAACTCCAGGCCTGGGCAATTTTAAGGTTATAGCGGACAAAATCTGAATTGGCATATAATAATCCATTATGAGTCGCGAAAAATATGCGGTTATTAAAAACCGTTATCGCCGTGCCCGTTTCCGGATTGATGGGCAGGTTGCCATAGAAATCCCTGAATTCCAATCCTTGTTCACTATTTAAAAAGACACCAACCCCGTCATCACTTGCTACCCATAATGTATCATAATGCACGTAAATGGCGGCAATTCGTTGCCCCTGGAGCTCAAAATATGGATACCAAACCTCGTCTGCAACCGAACAGATATGAATTATGCCATCTTCGGTTCCGGCAATAATACGCTGATATTTGTTATCAGCAGATAGGGCAGATATTTTCAAAGAAGCAAGGCCGTCAAGATTAGTAAACCGGTCAATTATGTTATCCTCCTCATTAATCCGGTAAACGCCACCGGTTGTTCCCACCCAGACATTATTGCCCATGTGAGCCACACCGGTGACATCATTCATATAAGTCATGACCTGCCAGTCATTAAGACCTTGCCCAAACAGGATGGGGGACCATATAAAACAAAAAAGGATAATGTTTCGCCAGATGCACATAAATTGTCAACTTTCCAATTAAATTTTATTCATCAAATCGGCCATCTCAATGGCACTCAACGCAGCATCCCAGCCCTTGTTACCCGATTTCGTACCGGCACGCTCGATCGCCTGCTCAATTGTGTCTGATGTGATCACACCAAAGATAACCGGTTTACCGGTTTGGAGAGAAGCATGTGCAATACCTTTGGATGCCTCGCTGGCGACATATTCAAAATGTGGTGTGTTCCCGCGTATGATTGCTCCCAGACAAACCACAGCATCGACTTTATCACCGGCCGCGACCCTCATGGCTACCAGGGGAATCTCAAATGATCCCGGCACCCATGTGATTGAGATATTTTTTTCATCGGCACCATGTCTGACCAGACAGTCAATCGCACCTTCCACCAATTTGTTTGATATAAATTCATTGAATCGGCTAACCACCAGGGCGAATTTTTTACCCTTTGCGTTTAACAGCCCTTCGATTCTTGTTGCCATCGTTCCTCCTTTAGCTTCCTTCCAATATCAAGTGACCAAGCTTATCCCGCTTGGTCCGAAGATATTTTTCATTATCCTTGCCCGGTTTTATCTCCAATGATTCACGTGCTACAATTTCCAGGCCATAACCGTTTAAACCGACAATTTTCTTGGGATTGTTGGTCATCAGGCGTATTTTTACCAGACCAAGATCTTTCAGGATCTGCGCACCAATACCGTAATCCCGCAAATCTGCCTTAAAACCGAGCGCCTCATTTGCCTCAACCGTATCCTTGCCTTCCTCCTGAAAGGCATAGGCAAGAATCTTATTGACCAGACCGATACCACGCCCTTCCTGGCGCATATATAGCACCACGCCACGCCCTTCCACCTCGATCCGGCTGAGTGCGGCGGCCAGTTGATCTCCACAGTCACATCGTTTAGATCCAAACACATCACCAGTCAGACACTCCGAGTGCACCCGCACCAGGGTAGGTTGTCCATCAGCAATTTTTCCTTTCACAAGCGCCACATGATTTTCGTTTTCATTGAGGACATTATGGTAGAGGAAAAGTTTAAAATCACCAAATCTGGTTGGCAGATCAATTACAGATCGTCGTCTAACCAGTTTCTCCCGCATTCGCCGGTATTCAATCAGATCAGATATCGTAATCAATTTCAGGTCGAATTTTTTCGCGAGTACTTTTAGGCGTGGAACCCGGGCCATCTGACCATCATCATCCATCATTTCACACAGTATTCCCGCCGGATACAATCCTGCCATCCGGGCAAGATCAACCGCCGCCTCAGTATGCCCTGCCCGGCGTAAGACACCACCATCCTTAGCAATCAACGGAAAAATATGACCCGGACGGGCCAGATCGTTCGGGGTCGTCGAAGGATTGATTATTGTCTGAATGGTCGTGGCACGGTCAAAGGCCGATATACCAGTCGTTGTACCCACTTTAGCATCAACCGTAACAGTAAATGGGGTATGGTGTAAAGCCGTATTATCACCCACCATATATTCCAGCTCAAGATGCCTTGCACGTTCTGAAGTTATTGCTATGCAGATCATACCCCGGGCTTCCCTGGCGATAAAATTGATCACTTCCGGGGTCACCCGCTCGGCAGCCAGAATAATGTCACCCTCGTTTTCACGCTCTTCATCATCAACCACGATCACCATTTTTCCTGCACGGATATCAGAGATCGCTTCTTCTATGGTATTGTATTCGCTCATAATTTTATTGTTTTATACCCTCTTTTGTTTATATATGTTAGGAAGGATGTTACATTCTGAGTTGAAGCATTTCCTTCCGGTCCAAAGGACTATGTTGGAGAAAACCTTTCGGGTTGAAATCATCCGGTATTTCAAATGCACAATGCAGCCTGTGCATCAGTTTGCCGTCAAAATATCATTTTTGTAAATTATATGTTTACATAAATTTAATTCCAAATTCCTAATTCCTAATATTCAATACCCTATCTTTTTAAGCCACTCCTCCGATATAGTTTCATTTTTATCCGCAGACCGGCCTCCCTGGTGTAAAAAGTTTTCGATATATTTAGCCAGAAAATCGGTCTCAACATTCAGCTTATCGCCGTTTTTACGAAATTTCAGCGTTGTACACTGATAGGTATGCGGAATCACCGATATCCCCACCCGGGTATCAGCCAGATGGGCAACAGTAAAACTGATCCCGTCAAGGGCAATGCTCCCTTCGGCAATGATATATCTGACCAGCTCCTGGGGGATCGCCACTTCCAGAAACCAGTTCTCCCCCCGCTGCTGGAAACGTATTATCTTGCCAATTCCATTAACATGCCCCTGCACCAGATGACCGCCGAGACGATCACTGAGGCGCATAGCCCGTTCGAGATTTACGGCATCACCGGATCTTATTTCAGACAACGTTGATTTATCAAGTGTTTCACCAACCGCTTCAGCAAAAAATCCGTCCTGACGTAATTCGACCACCGTCAGACAAACACCGTTCAGAGCGACAGAATGATCTATGGCAAGATCATCCAGGATCTTTTTTGCAGCAACGGAAATCCGTAATCCGCCGGAGATATGATCTATCCGCTTTATGATACCAATTTCTTCGATTAATCCTGTAAACATGTATTTAATTTAACACGTAAGGGTTCACAAATCATCCAAAAAATGATCGATTATGTTGCCGAAAAGTCAGCAGGAGGTTATTTGATAATTTTTCGCTGCGAATCAGCTGAAAGGAATCCAGATTTATTTTCTCCGTAACCGTCCGCAGACCGCTTCCCCAAAGCACCGGTGCAACAAAAATCAGAAGTTCATCATTCAGACCTTCCTTAAGAAAACCGGTGAAGATCTTTTGTCCTCCCTCAACAAGTATAGATGCGATTCCCATACTATGCAAATGATGCAATATTTTTTTTAAGGGCAATCGGCCGGAATGATCTAATCCCACAGGAATCATATGCACCCCAAGCTCTTCGAGTGCATGAATTTTTTCTATCGGGGATTTTTTTGCGGTAAACACGATCGTTTTACTTTTCGAAGGGCCTCGGAATACCCTGGCAGTCGGATTAACCTCCAGGTGCCTTTCCAGCAGGACACGGACGGGATCACGCCCTTTCACCAGACGGACAGTAAGTTGTGGATCATCGCTTCTTATTGTACCCGCTCCAATCAGCACGGCATCGTATACAGACCGCAATTGGTGTACCCTTTTCAGGGCAGCTGCATTTGATATCAAGGTTTGTTGCTTTCGGTCGACCGAAATAAAGCCGTCAAGCGTCTGGGCAATTTTTACCGTAACATAGGGCAGACCGGTGGTGATGAATTTGATAAAAAACCGGTTCAGTTCCCGACATTCTTTTTCAAGAATGCCGGTTTTCACTTCGATTCCGGCTGCTTTCAGAATTCGAATACCCCCGCCGTTCACTTTAGGGTTAGGGTCAAGGGTTCCTATGACAACGCGGCGGACCTTTTCTTCAACCAGACGCTGTGCACAGGGTGGAGTTTTTTTATCGGAATGACTGCAGGGCTCCAGCGTGCAGTAAAGTGTAGCACCGCGGATATGGCCATCTGCGTCGGCGATGGCATTGATCTCCGCATGCGCGCCGCCAAACTTTTTATGGTAACCTTTGCCGATTATTTTCCCCTGGCGGACAAAAACCGCCCCCACCATCGGATTCGGGCTGACAGAACCAGCCCCTTTCTTTGCCAGACGCAGGGCCAGTTGCATGTATTTTTTGTCGTTTTGCGGTTTGGTCATGGTCTACTCAATCCAAAATCAAAAGTCCAAAATCCCATTATTTTTGGTATAATTATCAATCATTATACAATTATCTATCTTAGAAAGGTATCTTTATGCAAATGACATCAGACTAAACCGGAAAATATAAATAGAATTTTTGTGTGAACTATTTAGGTTAGGATTCAGTATGTGTTTTTTACACAAATTTAAAACCTTTGACGATGATCCACTTTAATTTTTTTGTCTTTTTCTGATTTTGGATTTTGGATTTATAAATTTCCCATACTACCCTGTAATCATCTAATTATCGAATGGATTATCCGGCATTCTTGTGATATCGAATACAATAGAGAGTAAATTGCTTAACAAAAATCCGGTGACGCCCCAGATTATTTCATCCAGATAATGATAATAGTGAATATCCCAGACAACACCATCACGCTCCCACCGGCGCACTTCAAATCTCCCTGGTTCCATGAGCACATCAAGCGGTACTTCAATCGTATGGGCGATCTCATCCGGATTAATCTTAAAGGGATATGGATAGGGAAAATAACCTACATAAGGGGTAACCAGAAAGTGTGTATTTGTTAGAAAATTGTCGGTTCGTCCCAGGATGTCGATATCATCCGGTTGAATACCCATTTCTTCCCAGGTTTCCCGTAGAGCAGTTTCCCGTAGATTGGCATCCACCGCATCATACATACCCCCCGGAAAAGAAATCTGCCCCTTATGATGCTCTACCTTTTCGGTTCTTTTAGTAAACAACAAATGCGGACGACCCGCTTTAAAGAAAAACGGAATGAGAACGGCAGCTTCACGTTCGCGTACATCGGCGAAACGATACGTTTTAGGTTTATGGCCTGCCAAACGCTGTTCCACATAGCGATAAAACAGTTGTTCGTCCTCCATCACGGCAGTTGACCAGTTAATCATCCTTTGTATATCCTATTGATTGAGGTATCCTTCGATCTTTTCAAACAGCGCTGACTCCATTTCAAGCATATATTGTTCCGTACCATAGGGGCCACTGGTTTCTTTTTCCGCCCAGTAGAAAACCACTTCCAGTTCTTTCCTTGAAAACATCATACTGAGGTTTGCGGTATTTTGTTTAAGACGTCGCACCACGCTTTGTTCCTGTGGAAACGGACTGGATTCAGCCTTTTCTGCCCATGCACGGACAATTTTTACCTCGGTTGAATTTAATGTCAGCATTTTTGCAACCTGTGTATTCTCACGGCCGACTTTTTTTGATCCAAGAAAACGGATCTGTCTTGTATTTCATCAAGCCACCCCTGGTCGAGCATTGTGGCGAAAAATGGCTGGGCAACAGTTCGTCCCGGTTCCGCAATAACGGCAAAACCATTGCGCAGGAGATATTGATTCAGAAGCAGGTTGACCGGTTCAAGCCAGCGCTGCTCATAAAGCACATCAGAGGCGATAATCATATCGAACAAATAATCCTCAGTTACTTCCCGCCAATCAATTAGTGAAACGGAAGGTACCCGCTTAAAATTTCGCTTAAAATTGACCCGAATCATATCCAAAGATTCCTGTTCATAATCGCTGAAGAGAACTTCCGCGCCTGCCCGTGTAGCGGCAATCCCGGCGAGCCCAAGACCCGATCCCAACTCCAGCACATGTTTACCCTTGAATTCAGCCTGGTGTTCGAGTATATACTCCGAGAGTGCCACAGCCGACGGCCAAAGCTCCGCCCAATAGGGCATACGCTCATCGTTGCGGAAGGATTGTGCATCGATCTGGTCGATCAGCACATCAATATTGATAACCCGTTCGATTAAAAATTTTTCCCCGGCGATTACCAGAGTGTCAATCCGCTTTTGAGGTAACGTCATAGGAGACCGATTTGTAATAATTCTTACCCTTCCCCGTTTCCGATTAAAGATATGAGTTGAGTTAACTTTCGGTAACTGATCTATAGACAGCATATTTATTACCGTCCGGAGCAACGTGTATTTTTGCATCCGGTTTTTCCTGCAACCAGTGGTCGATTATCTGCTGAGGATCATTAACCGGCTTTAAATGAATCCGCGATACTTTTTCAGCGGAAAGGTTTGTATAAAAATGAATCTTCCCCATGCGTTTGATCAGTCTGGCAAATTTTATCGGTTTATGGGCATACAATCGATAATTTATCACCGGAGTATTTACAATTTTATCAATATCCTCGGTCAGAGGAAGATAAAAGTTTTCCTCCGATTTACCCGATCCGATTCCGTTGCGGCAACCGGCCATAAACAATATTTCCCCTCCATTCCGGATTCCCTGGCTGGTCAGTTCGAGTGCACGCTGAGCGATATAAAGTGATTCATCATTTGGGTACCCGCCGCAACTGATCACCATGAATTCTGCCGGTTCCAGTCTGATGCTCATACGTTCATCCACTTGCTGAATGGTTACCGGAACAACCTGTTCGACCAGGCCGGCTGCCGCCCATAATACATCCGTCTTTTTTGAGATCGTCGTAACCGCAAACACCGGCCGGTTTTTAACAATGAGGCGAAAAGCCTCCAAGATATCCTTGGCCAGAGGATTATTCCGCCTAGCATGGTCCGGGTGCAGCGGATGCAGGCCGAACGTTGATGATTCTTCCAGCGTGAGGGCATGATTCCGCATGATGCTGTCCTGCCGGGCAAGCCCCGGTATAAAATTCTTCAGAGGATTTGAGTATCCGGCAAAATAGTGGTTCTTCATTTCGGAAAATGTTACGAACACGTCACAATCGCCTACGGCGGCATTCACATAGATATCATTTTTGTGTGACCTGGTCTGTCCTGAATAGATCCAGGGGCCAGCCTGACAATCATGATAAATAATGTGCTGTATATCATACCCGTTTGCCCTGGCATGCTGCCGGACCAGTCCCGCTATTTCCGCATTACCATCCATATTCGGAGCATGGGTCCCGGTGGCAATAAAGAGATGAACCTCAAGCGCCTGATTTAATTCCGGCATGGTTGCGGATAATAAGGATTGCAGCGGTACTTCCCGGGTTGCATCGGCCACGACCAACCCAACCCGACGTTCTTTGACCAGATCTTTTAGTGCAGGTTCTTTGGCTTTTTTCAGTGCATGCCGGATTGGATTATCCATTTCCCGGATCGGTACTTTTCCACCGATCACCGTCCCAATATTAACAGCCGGAATGCTCAGGTCGATTGTCCTGTCATCGTAGGGTATATTGATTATCATGTTCTCAGGCATGGCGATCTCCCCGCTCGCGGATAAAGTCTTCGATTTCAGCGGCTGTGCGCTCAGAAGCCCCTGGTTTACCTAGCTTTTCCTGAATCAGTTTCAATTTTTTTCGCGTTTGCTGGTTTTGGGCAGGGTCCAGCAAATGGTTGATTTCTTCCGCCGCATGTTCCGGAGTGAAACCATACTGTAATAATTCGGGTGACACTTTTTCCTCTGCGATAATATTTACCAATCCGATAAATTTCAGTTTAATCATCATTTTTCCCAGCAACCATGTCAGCATGCTTACCCGGTATACGATCACCATGGGTACCTGAAAATAGGCCGTTTCAAGCGTGGCGGTTCCGGAAGAGACCAGCGCTGCATCGAGTGTATTGTAAAATCCGGCAAGCGGACCCCGGTATATTTCTATATTTTTCCTGTTTCCAATATAGGTACGATAGACATCATCGGAAAGATGGTCAACAGCCGCGATCAATGTGCGCGCAATTTTCTTTTTGCCCATCAGGATATCGACGGCCTTTAACATATCCGGCAGTAATTGCTCAAGTTCCTGCTGACGGCTTCCCGGCATCAGACCCAATACACATTTATCAGGATCCATTGTTTCCTTTGGATTCACTTCACGGTAATGGGTATCGACAAGCGGATGACCGACATAGGTTGCGCCGACACCATATCGGGCATAAAAGTCCGCTTCAAAGGGAAATATGACCAGCATCCTGTCGACCAGAGAACGGATTTTTTTAATCCTGCCACGGCCCCATGCCCATAACTGCGGACTGATATAATAGATCACCGGTACGTTCAGATCTTTCATTGCCCGGGCAAAGCGCAGATTGAATCCGGGATAGTCGATCAATATTACGGCATCCGGACGTTTTTCTTCGACCTGGTCTGTCATATCTTTCAGAACTTTACGAATAAAAGGTAAATGCCGGATGACTTCCCAGATCCCCATAAAGGCCATTTGCCGGATATGATAACGTGCTTGGAAGCCTTCCCGGACCATCCGGTCACCACCGATACCCCAGATTTTACAGTCCGGGGATCTTTTCTTTAGGGCTTTTACAAGATTTGCCCCATGATGATCACCGGAGACTTCACCGGCAATTATTACAAATTCTCTTTTGTTTTCAGCACTCATAATGAATCTTACCATCACACCGTGCGTATAAAATTCAATGTGGTTGAGTCGGTTCCTTTCCTGGCCAAAAGCTAAAAGGAAAAAGGGAAAAGAAATATCCAAGCTATAAATCGCTCATTTGCGGTTTTATTGCATGTTGAAGCATCTTCCTGAATAAGCAATGGAAGATCCTTATAGGATGTCGACTTTTAATGGTCTGTTTCTTTATCGCTTTGTCACTCATCACATTTTTCCTTTAGCCTTTGCCCTTTTGGCCTTGGATTGGCTATAATTTTAACACCAAATTTCAAATTTACAAAAATCATGATAATGGTATCAGATTATTTTAAATTGAGCCGTAATTTAACTTCCCGAAGGAGATTCTTTTGAAATTTGCATATTTGTATATCCTGACCGGTCTGTTATTCGGGACAGGTCTCACACAAACAGCCATTCCGGTTCTGGGCATTTCGCCGTCGCCCTACCTGAATGGTCTGGGGGGGGCCGGCGTCGCCTTACCCACATCTGATCCGTTCGTGATCTTCGCCAATCCGGCGCAGCTGGCGGCAAATATTCATTCCAACGGTGTTTCCGCGCACTTCTATCCGGCGAAAGCGGCGCTTAGCAATGAAGCGACTGCAGATCTTCGTGCTTCAGCTGCCACGGTCGGCTACCGTATCCCATTCCGCGCAAACCAGACAGGTTTTAAAGTCGCTATCGGTTACCTCAACACCGATCTTGATCTGGGTACGCAGATTGTTCGCGATCAAAGCGGCAATGAAATCGCCCGTTCGATCAGTAGTGAATATTACTACGGGATCACACTGTCCTTTGCGTTTGAATACAAGATCATGGTCGGTTTTGGGGTCACCTATAAATGGGTTACATCGGAAAGGGGATTCTTACAGCGGCCGAACGGAACTCTGGCCCGTTTACGTGAAGATATGGGGGTATTTGATTACGGGGTGATTGCTGCGCTTCCTATATACAATCTAATTTTTGAACACGGCAGAAGTTTTTCTCCGTTTTTTGATATATCGGCCGGATACTCAAAAATCAATCTGGGAAGTGATGTTACCTATAACGGCGAGATCGATCCGCTTCCGCTTCCAAAAACCGGACGGTTGGGTTATGCCTTCTCGGCAGGACTGGACATGCAATTCAGGGGCACCGGTTTAAATCTGGTGACCGCCGAATGGACCGGTGAGAAACTGGATCCGGTAAAGAAAACAGGCGGTGTAGCCGATAATTCCGATCCGATTTTTATCGACACGATTGCAGGTGACAACAGACTCCCGGGGATAAATAAGATCCAGGCATTACATATCGGACTGTTTGAGACGATTTCTTATCAGCAAGGGATTTATAGTGGTACAGAAAGTGGGGAAAAAACATCTCGCGGATTCGGGATTACGACCAGCGGATTATTTAAATTGATACGTCCGAAATATACCCGTAATATTTTTTCCTTTATTATTGAGCAGATGGAATTCCGCTATTACCAGAGCTGGTATTACGCCAGTGCAGATGTTGAAACAGTCTTTTACGGCGTTAATATCAGAGTTGGCGGATTCTGAGATTTGGAAAAACCAACTACGAAGAAGGATGAGAGATGAGTGATTAGAGATTAGAGATTAGAGATTAGAGATTAGAGATTAGAGATTAAGAAATTTTGCACTTATGGACCTCAAATGCTATTTAATAATCCCTAATCCCTAATTTTTAATCATTCTCCGTCTCTCTCCGTGGTTACAGATCTATTTTTCCTTGTCTTTCAACGCTTTGCTGGCCAGAAAATAATAGATCACAAATCCAAGACCGGCAAACAGCATCATCAGACCTATCGTAACCGACTCATAGATATCATAAGGGAACAGCCGGCCGACAAATATAGCCGCGCCAAGACCGATCAGGACAAGACCCCATTTTACGGCACTCATCGGAGACCGCTCCAGTCCGCCCGGTCGGTCAAAGAGGTATTTGATATGCTCGTTGAGATCCGCTTTTTCGAGCGCTTTACGTCTGAGTGCATTGTCGGAGATTGTCTTGATCACAAATGCCATTGCCGAAAAGATGATCAGCACATTCAATACCACCATTAATTCTTCTGCCATTTCAAACTCCTTTATCAGGTTTCTGTCAGATCAGACACATAAAAAGGCAAAAGGTTGCAGCCCCTATAATAATTATTTTAATGCGGGGATTTTTAGTCCGTACTAAACTGACACGGATTTATTAGGAATTTCAACCAATCGTAAAATCGTCGGCAACACCACCAGAAGAAGCGGCAGGGCGATAATCAAACCCCCGATAATGGCAATGGCCAGCGGCTGATGCATCTGGGCGCCGGTGCCGATACCGAGTCCGGCTGGAAACAGAGTAAAAAAGCGATTCGTCAAGGCTCAGATTGTTCATTCCAGTGTCCCGTTACAAGACGGTGTCACTAAGAGGCCGCCCGTACATATTCGCAGAAAATGATCTGAGGAATAATCCTATTCCTCATCTTCGCCACGTGACAGACTGTTCTTTGCTTTCCTTTCACTCTTGCTCAATCAGTTTGCCTGTGTCGGAGAATTGTAGTTCGTATGTTTTCTGATCCTGCGTGTTCAGGATCTTTACTTCATAAAATGTCTCGCCTCCTTTTTCAATCTTTTCTGCCAGTTTGATGGAGAACTGCGCGACTTCCTTCGCCATGGCCTGGTGAATAATTTCAGGCAGGGCTTCGGCGGAGATCACTTCTTCAATGGCAAATACCGATCCGTCGGGATTATAGACAGCATCGATCGTTCGACCTTCATAGGTACATGAGATCTCATAAAAGGTCTGCCCGTTCTCGATCTCCTCTGAATACTCTTTGATCGCGGCACCGGGATAGGCTTTGTTGAATGACTTAAACACCGTTTGTGGTACCTCATCTGCAGTAACTGCTCTTTCCTGCTCTTCCACCTCGCAAGAAATCAGTAAAAAAACAATAGACACAATTAACAGAAGCTTAATCAAAGTAATGGTTTTCATAATATATCTTTACCTACCGAAAAATGTTCTGTGGATTATGATCAATCGGTCGTTCATGACCCTCTGATTTTTCTAATATAATATATCTGAGATTAATCTCTGATATTTAGAGGAAAAACGCAAATATAGAAAGGGATCTGCCACAACGGGAATAATTTGGAAGAATGAATCTGGGGCCGATACAATGTCATATCTTGACGAACTGGACATGGCACGCCATGCCCCTACCTTTTGCCTTTTGCCTTTCACAAGCACTATATTTAGATTCATTGCAACATTTTTATCTTACGCGTGTCTATTCTAGAAAAAAGGGTACCCTTGCTCAGCGATCAGGATCTTGTAAAAAAAATATGCCGGGGTGATACCAACCGATTCGGAGAATTGATTGACCGATATCAGAGTCTTGTATTACATATTGTTTTCAGGATGATTGGTAATCAACAGACCACGGAGGATCTCGCACAGGAAATATTTATCAAGGTATATGACAATCTGCCCGGATTTCGCTTTGAATCCAAACTGTCCACCTGGATCGGCAGGATTGCATATAATACCTGTATTAATTACCTTCGGAAGGAAAAACCGGTGATGCTCGATGACCTGCCCGATGGTCCGGAACTCAAGTGGCTGATCTCCTCCGACCGGCCGGACGAAACGGTTGAAAACCGGGACGAAAAAACCTATATTCATCATATGATCGAGCAATTACCGGCCGTTTACCGGGCCATCCTGACCATGTTTCATTTACAGGAAATGAGTTATAAGGAAATTGCCGGGGTGGTTGATATGCCGGAGGGCACAATCAAGAGTTATCTTTTCAGAGCCCGGAAATTGTTAAAAGAACGTCTTATTGCAGCACAGGAAGGAGTTCCTTCATGAAACAGGGACATTTGACGGAGTTTCAGATCCAGCAATACCTCGACCGACAACAGCCGGATAATTCCGAAATCGAAGCACATCTGACCAGCTGCAGCACCTGCCGCGAGACGTTGAAATCCTATCGTGCAGTTTATGGTGCCTTGTCGGAAGCACCGGAGTTGCACCTGACCGCCAATCTGCGCAACCGGATTATGGGCCAGATAAAACCGGTAAGACGGTTCAACATTTCTTTTGAAACCGCTTTCAGCATTACTTTTTTCCTCATTTCTATGATTACGGTTGGATATCTGACCGGTTTCTCAATCAATTTCGGTTTGATATCCGGATTCATAACAGGCCTGGTCGGTCAACTGCCAAAGATTGATATCCAATTTCTCTCCGAAAATATTTTGTTTATTCTTGTACCGCTGCTGATCATAATCGCCATCGAACTGCTCGAAAAGAAGTTTATAAAACTGAAATTCTGATGCCCCGGAATATTGAGATCAAAGCACGGCTCACCGATATGGAAGCCACTGAAAAATGTCTGGCAGACCTTAGTATTCAGAAATCGGCCATAATAAGACAATCAGATGTATTCTATAAAAGCCCGAATGGACGACTAAAACTACGGCGTTTTACGGATCATCGCGGAGAATTGATATTCTACCAGCGGGCTGTTCAAAAGGGACCCAAAACTTCCAGGTATCAAATTTACCGGACGGAAGATCCGGACGGGTTACAGAAAATACTCGATCTCGCCTATCCGGTACTTGGCGAAGTACACAAGACCCGCAACCTGTATCTCACGGGACAGACACGCATCCATCTGGACCGGGTAGAACACTTGGGCGATTTTCTCGAATTGGAAGTCGTTCTGAAAGACAGACAAAGCTCTGCGGAGGGTATGCAGACTGCCCGGGATCTCATGCACAATCTGGGCATTAAGGATGAAGACTGTCTGGCGGAAGCCTATATTGATCTGTTGTCCAAAAATTTATCCACCGATTAATTTGGTACTATAGCCTTTTTGTTCAAGATAGTGACTGATCTTGTCTCTGAAATCCCCCTGTATTTCCACTACGCCGTTTTTAACTGTCCCGCCGGTACCGCACAATTTCTGCAGTTCACGCTGCAGCGGGCGCAGATCCCCTTTCAGATTCGATACGGTTGTAACGGTTTTACCGCGCCGTCCTTTGCGTTCGAGACGAAGATGGGCCACTTCTCCGATGGATCTTTTCACCCCATTTTCTTGACACCTGCAGGCATCCAAACGCTCCAGACAAATCTGACAGGTCGGTTGCCAGCCCGAATCGGTTGAATAAATAATCGTGCTGTTCTTCTTCTTTGACACGCGAATCCCCAAATTGATTTTACCCGTGAAAATTAGTAATATTAATAGTTTACAGCAAGCTGCGAGGATGGCGGAATTTGGTAGACGCGCCAGATTTAGGATCTGGTGGGCTAACGCCTGTGGGGGTTCGAGTCCCCCTCCTCGTACCATTTTCTTGGTCCGGCGCTAAATATCCAGGTTCATTTGGTTCTATTTATTACCTCTAATCCAAACCGATCAATCTCATCCATACCTTTCGGGTGCTGTTACGACGTGTCTCAGTGGAAATATGAAACTGCCCACCAGTTATAAACGATTATCAAACATATGTTGCAGGCATGATATTTGAAATACACTACCAGATATCAAACAAAGATAATCATGCCATACGGACGCAGGTCAATACGATTACCGGGATACGATTATTCGCAATCGGGATTATATTTTATCACCATATGTACCATAAATAAAATATGTTTATTTGGCAATATTGTAAACGGGATAGTATATCCGAACAAATATGGTGAAATTGTTAAAAAATGTTGGATATGGTTGGCAATACAATATCCATATGTCAATTTGGATTTTTGGGTTTTAATGCCCGATCATTTGCACGGGATTATAAATATCAAACATCAACATTTATCATTTGATCGTAGGGGCGGTTCGCGAACCGCCCCTACGACGTCCGACATCATCAAATCAAAACCATTGGGCCGGTTAATCGGTGCATTCAAAACCGTTTCGACCAAAAAAATTAATCAAATCCGAAACACCCCCGGATCAAAATTATGGCAACGCGGATATTATGAACGCATCATCCGTGACCAAAATGCATTACGCTCGATCCGGCGGTACATCATCAACAATCCATTGAACTGGCACAAACGACAATAATACATCATTCATCGGGGGCAGATCCGTGTGTCCGCCCTTCGTGCAGCAAACAATCATACGAAGCATGTAAAGGCGGCTCGCGAACCGCCCTTATAGTGGGTATTAAAATACTCCACGTCACAGGATCGATTTTAGTATATTATCAGTCTGATCTGAATGTGGATCTAGTTCAATCAGATTACTACGGTGATATGCGATGCAAACCCGGTATATATTATACCCGGTAATATGTTATCGAATCACCTCCATAGGAAAGAGTCAGTTGGTTATTGCTGATACTATAGGTAAAAATTACCGTTTCCTGCTGGTAATATAATGTTATCTGGTTCCCTGACACCGTATAATCGCCGCTTATTCCAAATTGCAGCTGATTGTTCTCATAAAATCTGATCTCGAATTCGCCGTTTGATTTGAATATAATGATTTCATAATCGTTTCCGCCGGTATCATTGCGCCAGTCTGCCGATGATATCCTGACCGCTGCCTGATTGGGGTGCCGGAAGGTTCAGATCCTGATTCTTCCCATATCCACTTTCGCTGCCTCCGGTCACACCCACCGGATTTTGACCGCCCCAGTTGGCACAACCTACGATAAATAATAAAATCATTGCCACATTGATGGTATATTTCATTTTTATCCTCCTGGCTTCATTAAAAATTATAGGTTATTGAGAGCCGGGTGGCTATCGGTTCATTGGTACCGCTGATAAAATTGGGGCCATCAAACAGGATACCCTCATTTATGGCGGCGTCTAACAGAAAATTACCAAAGGTCAAACCGATGCCAAACGTCATTTTGAATTCGCTCTCATATACCGTCGTTTCCGTTTCGGTACCGCCATCGGGTTTGAATGTTTGTGTGGTGCGCCGGTATACCTGAGCGGCACCCAGACGGCCGATCAGCCAGTCGCTGATTTTTGATTCTATACCCATATAGATACCGGGTAATATCATCGTTGTCTCGGTGGATTCCGAACCATCCTTTACTTTCAAATTATCGTTGTTATAGCCCACAGCCTCGATACCGATCACCACGAGATTGTCATCATTCAGCTGATAGTTGATGCCCAAACCTCCGGCCAGCTGCAGCCTGGTGTAGTCAATTTCGCTAAGCGTCGTGCCAGTACCGGATTTAATCTCCTGTGATGCCGATCCATAATAGCCCGAAATCAGTGGTAATAATTGAAATTTACCCTTTTTCTCCAACCAGAAACGACCGTTAAATCCTACGCCGAAACCGCTCCAGGTGCTTTCGGCGCGACCTTGCTCGGCGCTGACGCCGGGTAATTCGAATAGCAATCCCAGATCCATCTTTTTATTGGAAAGTCCGATACCGACAGCATAATAATGGGCCGATTCTTCCAGTGAATCCGCATCATCGGTAAAACTGTCCAATCCAACGCGTAGATTGATCCCCAGATCATAATCACTGAGTTTGGTACCGTAAAACAGCGATGTCGCTCGATCCAGAGCGACATTGCTTGCCACACCAGCCGGAATATCCAGATTCAGCGGACTGTTCAAATAAGCACCCAGAAGTGCATTGGAGGCAACCGGTAAATGAATACCGATCGTATAGTAATAAGCATTACCCTTTGCCCGTAATTCACCGACCACCTGATTCTGATAGCTTATAAAAAGTGCCTGGAAAAACAAAAATATTGGAATTATCGCGCATGTAGAACCCAACGCCACCCATGGATCCGACACGTGTTTCGGTGGCCCACAAACCGGTCTGAAAAAGCAATAGAAAAACCAATAAAAACGTAAACATAGTGAGTTTTTTCATGATGACCTCTCCAATTTTATGAATTATTTTGAAGGGCGCGGTATGACGCCTCCGTTTAAGATCATGGCTGTATAAAAAGGACGAATCCCGGATAAATTAACATATGTGTATAAAACTACATGACTAAGTTATCAGCGAAACAGGGTCAGATTCTGGAACAGTAGGAATGGTATTAATTTCCATATGCTATACTCTACGGTATATATATACGGAATTATTGGCATAAATATAGAGAGGGTATATAACTAATCCAAACAAAATTTGTTAATTCGTTTCATATACAGGTAGGTTTGGCTTATTAACAATGAATACAGCCATGATTAAATTTTTGTTAGTGCATAAATTGCCAATTTTATCGCCAATTATAATATTGATAATATAGAAAACCGATATCATCTTGATGAATAATGATCGGCGATAAATATCTTTACCTGACCTGAATTATATGATCTACAAATCTATCTGTTTACATTATTAGATACTAATTACCGTTAAGAACCTGCCCTGATGCCCGGGATGCTATTACTCCGATTTTCAAACTTTATATTGTTTGATTTTCTATCACAATAACCCAGGTTATCAAATTGACAAAAATTGCTCAGGTTCAAGCGCCGCATTTGTAATCCGGATTTCATCTATAACGCCCTGAAAAAATTCCGTGTCAGGGGCATCGCTTTCCGATGCATCGCTACCAATTTTCAAGGCATTCTGAAATGTATACGTTATTAGTCCGGTTGCCGGTATCGACTCGGTCAATTGGCCGTTTACATAAAATTTTAAGGCCGAACCATTATACACACCCGCAATATGATACCATTGATTGAGATTTAATTCACCCGGGGAAACCCTTGCAGTCAAGTACAGCGAATTTATCACTATAAATATATTTGGTCGTGTATCGTACACCCAAAGACCATATCCCCCGAATTCATTCGTTGAAAAGATCCCCTGGTTTTGGTTAAAGGTCGTAAACTTAACGATTGCTTCCAAAGTGATGGTTGCTAATGGTTGTAAACTGCTTGAGAAGGGGATATTTACATAACAATCATCCTGAAACTGTAAAGCACCTCCGGCATGGCCATTTACCCATTGTGCGTTTACAATCGTACCATGATTATTATATATACTTTTATCAATTAACGTATTTCCGGACATTTCGTCGAAGGTCCAATGACCCACAATTGCCCCTGATGATAATTCTACCTGCATGACATATAAATCGATATCGAATGTCTGAGACTCCCGAGCCGACATCGGCATTGGGGCTGGCCGGTACATTGTCGGGGAACTCCCCGCCATAAATGCCAAGTAAATCACCCATCTGGGGTCCCTGGTTTTGATCGCCGACAATAAAAACCACTGCATAAATATAGTAAACACCTTTGGGTACATTATTTACAGTGTAAGAAACTGTCGTACCCGCCCCGCACGTGCCTATACCGAGCGTGACATACCCGTTGTCTCCGTCTAAATCATTATCAATCAGAACTGCCCATGTTCTGCCGTTTGCTGCAAAAGGCAGGTTCAGGGCGCCCCGGACCGTTGTGCCCGATGGACTGGTGACATCGTCATCACCACACGATATAAGTCCTGAGCATATGATCAGATAAAAAAAAGCGAAAACCGAGAGGATTTTGATCAAAGATTGTTTTTTCATGATAAAAGTCCTTTTTTTGGATTTATTTTTAACCATCCCTCCATTAGGTTTCCCTTTAAAAAAATATATTTTGAGTGATAATTTTTCACAGACCTAACGGTCATGTTATATGCTACCCCGAGGGCGGGGGATTTACTGTCAGTGATTGGAGAAACCGAAATGGGATTGTCAGGTTTCATTATTTTAGCATGCGTCTTTTAAACCGTGATCCTTTTTAGAAAATCAAAAATTAATTTAGAAAGTTCAAATATAGGTGTATCTGGCAAAATCATATTTAGGATTGTGGTTGTGCTTTAAAATAAAAACCTTTCGGCTATGCCATCTTCGGCGGTGCATATCGCTGTGCCTTGGATGCCCCTATAATGCCGATGGCTGCTTTGAATAATCGCACCTCAAATATAAGCTCGTTGCACGGTATTGACAAACCGAAATATATCATCATTCTGCCTTGGGAATTGTGCAACGAAATGATGGCCACGAAGAATCCAGCCCCCCGGTAAATTCCAATACCCACATCGCGAGAATACCAACCATGATGGGGATAAGCGCGAGAATTAGAAATTCCGTCAATGTAAATTGAGGTTTTGACATCGGCATTCCTTAACCGATAATGATAAGCAATACAATAAAAAGAGAAGTACGCCAACAATTCGCACCGTCCACGACGCGAAACAAAGATTAATTTAGATGTATATATCGTGCTCTCCTTCGGCCTAACGGCCAGCGATGAGCCATCCCGGGCACATGATTATAATGACCGATATATTTTATACTGATTTAATTTGATTCAGAATTAAATTTTTCAACTGGAATTCGTGGCGGATTGGATGCATCACCGCATGTTCAAGCATGGCATCGATGCAATATTCTACCCCCCAGCGGGATGCGTAGGTAGGGGCATGAAATTTGTCTTCCGGAACATCTACAAGGGGCATTCGCCATTTCTCAAACAGATGCGCGACAAATTTATCAGCCTTTGCGTCAATCTGATCCGATTCGGGTGCCGGTTCAATGCCGGGATCCGGCAGATCTAATTTCTCGCACATCCAGGTCATATAGCCCCGTGCCGCCCGCAGAATGTGTTTCAGTAGTGTCTCCAGCGATTGATAATCCTGATCATTCGTTTCGGGCAGCGCGATCTTCAGCCGTTTGGCTTCTCGCCACGTTTCCAGGCAGTTCTGCAGATGATACTCATGCAATAAGACCAGCGATCTTGCGCCATTATACCTGTATTTTATTGACGATTGCTGTCCCATCGTTTTTCCTCCTGTTTAATATTAGGATCCGCCACACGCTCGTATTCTGCGCTGGCAGCATTATACACGGGGGCACACGGCTTCTCTCGTGTTAGCGCAAAAAAGCGGTTCAAACGGGTGTGAGTTTGTTTGTCACTCTGTACCCGGACACACCGCCCGGCGGTATAAAAAATTAATGCGACGCATCTGACCATTGAGCATCCCTTCGATCCATGCCGTCAATTTGTCAGGCCCATCCCGCTGATACCCGATTCTCTGTGGGAAGTCGTGCTGCTCGTTTTCGAATACCACCATCGTATCGCTCACGGTCCGGGATAAAAACACCGCCGCAGGCTGACCGGACGGATGGGCCTTGTAGGCCAGCAGATTGCCTTCTTCCCGTAAGACCACAACTTCGTATCCGGATAAACTGTCACCGCGCACGGTCCGGCTCATTCCGATCATACACCCGCCACGCGGTGTCATCCAGTACTCCTCAATTGTCCCCGCAGGCGAGACTCGCTCCCAGCACCCCTGCAGCCATGCAACACGTGTAATGCCAACGGGTTGTGGATCACGGGCGTATCCAACCGTGGTCAACGCAATAATGACCATTATCACAAGGTGAGATCTTGCGATTGTTTCTATATTCATTCTTGACTCCCTTGTTTGCCCGACAGCCTGGTATCAGCGGCGCCGGCGTTTGACAATATGACTTGCCTGCCAAAGCTGAAGATATCCGGTTGTTGCCTTATGCAGATCATATTTTAGGATTAAAAAATAACACTACCGACTCACAGAAACAAGACTTTCCATATCTGTATCAGGCTTAAAATAAATATTGGAAAATATAATTTTTGTTTCCCATTTGATTCGATGGTTTTGTGATTTTCGAATCATATTAGCATTCTTACTGATGCTAAAAAAATTATAAAAATCATTAAAACTGTTCCCAGTCCGGATCGCTTTGAGTTCTTTATGGAAATATCAAATAACTCAAAGCCGTTATATAGAGGAAGCATATTATCTAACCTGATCTATTCATAGCAGAAACCACAGCGCGCACAGAGATATCTTGATGAAATAGCAATAAACCTCCTGATCAGATCGTAAAGACTTATTGTAGTTGACGATGATATTGTCCGAACGATTGATTTTATGAAATCATATCAAAGAATGGCAGGTAAAATTAATTTCCGATTCGTTTGTTTCCGCAATTCTTTTTATAGCCGTAATCCGGGTTTTACCGATTTAAGTACCATTTGAAGACCGGGTGATAATAAGCAGATCTGCCACAGGTTCAAGATCCCAAAAGCTCCTGTAAAATATTTCTAAAAATATTTCAAGGAACCTCAATTTTTCATCCGTATATTATCTCTGCGTATTCAACCTTCGTTTCCAATAATTGTGACTGGTACCAAAGGATATTGATAAAGGACATAGATAATTTTTATTCACTTGACTTGATTATTCAAATATTTACGCAATTACAAGACGTTTGGGTTTATGACTATTTAAGTGAACGTATAAGTGACGCCAAAAGTAAGCATGCCTGAAGAAATGAGGTGCAGGATGCAGCGTATAATCAGATATACTGAAATATTTTCCCTGTTTTTTTTGATTTTCATTAGCACGACTTCTGCCCAGGATGTCCAGGTTGCGCCTCAATCGATTACCTCTGAGAAAAAGCGTATTTTAATTTTACCGGCAACCGGCGATGCGTCAGAGTCATTTTCCATTGCCCAGGAAGTGACCGGTACCGTGGCCAGTGTCGCCGTACAGCTGGGTCGTTTCGAGGTTATTGACCGTAATAATCTAGAGAGCATCCTTTCTGAGCAGGCTTTGCAACAGACCGGGCTGGTTGCCGATTCGGAGATCGTCGAGCTGGGTAAACTGGCGACCAGCGATGGAGCTTATTTTAGTAAATGTCCTGAATTTTTCCCAGATCGGTGTGGCACCTGAGGAACAAAAAAAGGATGATGATGACGACGATGACAGCAATTTTTTTAGCCAACTGGTAACGGGTGTTGTGGAGGGGATCTTCAGCGGAACCCCGGATGAGGAGGAACCTTACGCCGACAATATTCAGACGCAGTTGTCGGTGGAAATCCGAAGCATTGATATTGCCACCGGGAAATCGGAAGATACGTTTAATATTTCTGTTGCGCATACCGGCGGCAGTCGCGGTGTTTCCCGCTCCAAAGTGGTTGAAAATTTCAGAGAGGCCCTGGTTACCGAACTGCGGTTGCTTTATACGCTGTCATCTCAGGTAATTACAGTTGAAGGGAACGAAGCCTTACTGTTTTTGGGCGCCGAAGTGGGCGTGAAAAAGAATACCCTGTTTGAGATTAAGGAACCGGATACATATAAAACACTTAAAGACAGGCGCGTAACGGTTCCCGGACGGAGTGCCGGTCTCGTTTGTGTATCCGATCTGAGTTCCGAAACGAACCGTTCGCAAATTATCCGCCGCTGGCGTCCAATCAAGGAAGGGGATCTGGCGGTCGAGTATACCGGATCGGTTCATGGTTTTCAGATATACCTGATACCTCCCTTTCCGGAAAAAAATTTACAATTTGGGGCCCAATATCATTTCCAGCCGATTGCCGCCTATGATTTCGGATTCTTATTGCGATATAGTGAGACAACCGACTCGTACGAAGCAAAGACCCGGGGATTCGGGTTTGGCGGCTTTGGAACCAAACGACTACTTGCCGCTTCCCCCATGCAGATTAATCTCAAACTGGGCTTTGACGTGGACCTGTTTTTCAAGAAAGATGATGCCGACCATTCGGTTACAAATGCGGTCATTTCCGGCACACTCGGCATGAATGTCAGATTAATGGTGTCCAGAACATCGGACATTGAATTAAATTTTGGCTACCGTTTCTCAGGTCCTACCGGCAACTGGGTCTATACGGCAGATGAAAAATCCCATGATGCGGTCTGGCAGCAGCCAGCCCCTGAACTAAATCTCAGCGGATGGTTTTTCTCGGTCGGGTATAAATATATTCTACTCTGATAGATTAGATATGGGCAGAGCGACGGCATTGCCAATTTGTGTTTGATATCTGATTAGGTGCATGATTATATATTTGAGAGTGTATTGTGTTAATAATATCAAACCGAATCTAATTGTCGCCAGGGCTTTTTTTATTTGTCCCGTTTTATGAAGATATGCCCCGTTTGGCGGGATTACTTCTGGATCACTTAAAAAGGTGCGAACCCCAAGGTATTCCAGTGTAAATTATTAACCCAGGAAGATCCCGAACGGATAGGGACAATCCCGGATTATCACAGATTGCTTCGTCTCCCGCGCGTGTGGCGCTGACTCCCTGCAATGACAATCTCTTTTTTTGGATTTTGGATTATTCGGTACATCTAAATGTTGAACCCATTTATAATTTCTGATATATTTCCGTATGCATATACTGGTTACCGGCGGTGCCGGATTCATCGGCTCGCATCTCGTCGATAAATTGCTGGGGCTCGGACATCGGGTTTCGGTCATTGATAATTTCGATCCTTTTTACAACCCGCAAATAAAGGAAAATAACCTCCTCCAGGCCCTGGATTACTCGACCTTTACGCTGCACCGTGCAGATATTCTCGACACGGATAAAATGCGTAAAATATTTGAAACATCCGACTTCGAATTAATCTACCATATTGCGGCAAAGGCCGGCGTGCGTCCGTCAATCGAAGATCCGAAAGGGTATTACCGGGTAAACCTGGAAGGCACGCTCAACCTGCTCGAACAATGCCGCAATTATAGTATAGGTAAATTTATTCTGGCATCAACCTCCTCGATTTACGGTAACAACAAAAAAGTCCCCTTTGCCGAGTCAGATCCGGTGGATAATCCGATCTCACCCTATGCGGCCAGCAAAAAAGCCGCAGAGCTCCTCTGTCACAGCTATTATCATCTTTATGGCATAAATATTTTCGCCTTGCGCTTTTTTACTGTTTACGGTCCGCGTCAGAGACCCGATCTGGCCATTCACAAATTCTTCAAACTAATCGATCAGGACCAGCCGATTCCCTTATATGGCGACGGATATACCAGCCGTGACTACACATATATCGATGATATTCTCCAGGGATTAATTAATTGCATCGACCGGATTTCCGGTTATGAGATAATCAATCTGGGAGAATCCCAAACCATAACGCTGAATGAGCTGGTTGGTGAGATAGAAAAAACGATCGGTAAAAAAGCCAACCGCGAACCGCTTCCGATGCAGCCAGGTGATGTCAAACGCACGTTTGCCGATATCGGGAAAGCCCGCCGACTTTTGAATTATGACCCGAAAACACCCCTCCAAAACGGCCTGGAATATTTTTATCGCTGGTTTCAGGAGTTTTATCACGGTGAACAGACCAAAAGCATAGGCACAGAGGCGCAGAGGCACAAAGGAATGAAGTAGAGAATTGGCAAGCCAGGCCCGCTTTTTCAATTTTTCATTTTTCATTTTTCTCTCTATTCCCTAACCTCAATCTCCCCTTTGCCTGATTTCGTGAACCGGCCGATGATGGCAGCGTGTGTCACACCATTTTTGTGAAGCATCCTGATCAGTTTTTGCCCCTCCGCCGCGGCAAGGGCGATAAGGAGTCCTCCGGAGGTTTGTGCGTCACAAAGTACGATTTTTAACTCCTGAGACATTTTTTCCGGCCATTCGATCCAGGATTCCAGATACGCCAGATTGTTCTCCGACCCACCCGGAATTGTTCCGGCGGCAGCCAGTTCGATTACCTGTCCAAGAATGGGTATATTGCCTGCCTGCAATTCCGCATCCAAAAGACTGCCGGTACACATTTCCCGCAAATGTCCGAGAAGTCCGAAGCCGGTTACATCCGTGCAGGCATGCACCTTGAATTTTACCATGGTTTCTGCAGCTGTCCGATTGAGGGTTGCCATGGTATTTGTGAGCATTTCCGTTTGATCCTTATCGAGCAAACCACGCTTGAGCGCTGTCGCCAGGATACCTGTACCGATTGGCTTGGTCAGAATCAATACATCCCCGGCCTGAGCACCGGCATTGGTTATTATCCGCTCAGGATGAACAATACCACAGACAGAAAGGCCAAATTTGGGTTCGGTATCATCTATCGTATGACCACCGATTATGGCAATACCCGCTTTGTCAGCCACATCCCGGGCACCTACCAGGATCTCTTCAAGTATCGATAGCGGTAGACGATTCGACGGAAATCCGACGATATTCAGTGCGAACAGAGCTTTTGCGCCCATGGCATAAATATCACTTAATGCGTTCGCAGCAGCGATGCGGCCAAATTGATAAGGATCATCAACAATGGGTGTAAAGAAATCCACCGTCTGAACAATCGCAATTTCGTCATTAAGGCGGTAAACAGCCGCATCGTCTGAGGTTTCGAGACCGACCAGAACGTTCGGATCTGATGGAACCGGCATTTTGGCCAGTATTTTTTCAAGGGCCTGGGGACGTAGTTTACATGCGCAACCAAGGCCATGGGTAAATCGCGTAAGGCGATGATCACCGTCTTCGATTATGTCGGTTAACGGTTCCTTTGCCGGTTGCAAGCGCTGCACTGTCCGGGAGATAATTTTGACCGCTGTATCGATTTCCTCCCGGGTTGTCATAACGCCGGTCGAAAAGCGCAGAGTGCCCATCGCATAGTGAAGCGGAACGTTCATGGCCTGAAGTGTTTGAGAAACATCGATTTCATCGGCGTGACAGGCAGCGCCGGCCGATGCCGCCACACGGTCCTCGATCTCAGCCAGGATTGTATTGGCTTCCAGATTGGCAAAACTTATACTCAGAGTATTTGGCAGACAGGCATCTTCCAGACCGTTACGACGAAGTTCAGCCACGCCATCCAGAGCGTTATACAATCCTTCCCACAGACGGTCACGCATATACTGCATATGCATCATATTCTTTTTCAATTCAACCGTCGCCATTGAACAGGCTTTTCCAAGTCCGACAATTTCAAGCACATTTTCAGTTCCAGCACGCAGATTTCGTTCATGATTGGCGCCATGGATCTGTTTTTCCAGGTGGATTCCCCGTCTGATGAACAATGCCCCGATCCCTTTCGGGGCGTAAAGTTTATGACCGGCGACCGAGAAAAGATCAGTGCCAAGTTCCTGTACATCGGTTGGAATTTTTCCGGTACTCTGTGCCCCGTCGCTGTGAAAAATGATATCATGATCATGGGCAATACGCGCCAGCTGCTCAATCGGTTGGATACTACCCACTTCGTTGTTGGCATGCATGATGGTCACCAGTACAGTTTCTGTTCTTATGGCTTCCACCAATCTGGCCGGTTCTACCATACCATAGGATGTTACCGGCAGATAGGTGATCTCGAAACCATGCTGCTCCAGATATTTACATACTTCCTGGACGGCAGGATGTTCAATGGCAGAGGTAATGATATGATTTCCCTTTTCCCGGTATGCCAGGGCAATTCCTTTGATCGCATAATTATTGGATTCACTTCCGCCACTGGTGAAAATGATCTCATCCGCATGGCAGTTGAGCAGCCCGGCGACCTGCCGGCGCGCCTCTTCGATCGCTTTTTTTGTCTGCCGGCCGTACCAATGGGTACTGGACGGGTTACCGAAAATTTCGGTAAGAAACGGTTGCATCGCCTCAGCCACTTCAGGTAGTACCGGTGTGGTCGCGTTATAATCAAGATAGATGGGCTTCATAAAATATGTACCTCAGATATAAGACTTGCTAAAAGTTGAATCTTTCGATTGTTTAATCGATTCCTAAAATTGTCATCCTGTACCTGGATCCTTGAGCCTTGATCCCTGAGCCTTGCACCTATTTGCATATGTACCTCAAATCACCAATCTGTATCGATGCGAAGATCGCAGATGCAACAGTGAACCGTTAGAATACAGGGATGCGATCGGTTCCCCACGGTGTGCTAAAATATAATAGGTTCCTTTTTCACCATTAAAAGGTATACTTAATTCATAAAATAATCGGATCAGATCCTCTTGTTCAATTTCTAGGCATCTTTTTTGTATTTTTTTTCTGAAATATTGTACACTCCCGTTTACCAGTTTCCAGCCGGCAAGTCTTTTTTCAGCCAGAAGCAACCCGGCAGATACCAGAGGGTCACGGGGGATCATTTCAATCTCGCGGCTCATCATCCAGATGCGTGACCTGGTCAGTAGGTACCGGTGATCTTGCCAGATTTCCGGGTTTATTCCCCATGTCTGACTTAGTGCATGAAGTACTGGGAAAATCTCCGGTGCATTCGAGTCAAGGGTTTTTAATTGACTAAGATCCTTTTCCGCTGGAATTTTTTGTGAATATTCTTTACGTAAACGTGTCGCAAAGAATCCTTCCATTTGATGCCGGTGGGGATATATCCGGACCGCCCTTGAAAGATGCGGGTGCAGTCGCTGTTGTTTATAAAATGTATATCCCTCAGTAAAACGTCCGGCAAGATTTTCCGGCGGTTCCAGGATAGAAACCGGGTATTTTTCTATAAGTCTTTGCACGATCAGTTCATTTTCCTCAGGTGCTACCGAGCATGTGGCATACACCATTTCTCCGCCTACCTTAAGGCTCTTATATGCCGCTATTAGCAAATGATCCTGAATATGATTCAATTTTCTTAGTTTTGCCAGACTCCACCATTGGCGGATTTCTTGATTTTTCGCCAGGGTCCCGAGCGCTGTGCATGGCGCATCTATCAGAACCTTATCAAAATAGTCCGGATAGATCATTCCCAGCCGTTCTCCTCTCAACTTTAATGTGTAATGGTTGATAGCTCCGGATTTTTGCATATTGACATTCAAAGGCTGCATTCGCTTAAGAGAAGAATCATTGAGCACAAGTAGACCTTTTTGCTGTAGTTGATCCGCGATCTGGCCCGATTTTGATCCCGGCGACGCAGCCATATCGAGCACTTTTTCGCCGGGCTTAATATTCAGGAGTTTGACCGGCACCTGAGAAGACACACCCTGGTATTGAAATTTACCTGTAAAAAAAGCAAGGGTATGACTAAGCGGAAGGTCATCACGCTCGAGAATCAGTCCGTTATGATTAAAAGGAATCCCTTGGTATGACTGTCCAAGTTCATTCAGATATTTAAGGAATGCCAGCCGGGAAGTTTTCAGCCGGTTGATCCTGATTGCCGGAGATTCTGGCGCACTATGTAGGAAAGGTATAAATTCTGCACCCAGCAGCTCTTGTAAATAATCGTATAATTCAATATTTTTAATATCAATATTCACAAAATCCAATATAGATATTTTCGTTTACAAAAAAAATGATATGGCATGTTTTGGTTCAGGTATTTCGTATTCAAACGTATAAAAAAATTACAAATGACAAATTCCAAATTACGAACAAATATCAATAAACAAATTCCAAACACCTATCAAATCTCTCAGAGTTCTTCCAAACAACCAGCATTTGCGACAGTACAAATGTTCTGGTTGTTTGTATACTGGGATTTGGGATCTGGAATTTCATTATTATAAATATTTGTGAGAAAGGGGTCCAAAAATGTCAGCACCAAAAATTGCACAAACCGGACCATATGTACTGGATGTGGAGCCCAGGAAATATGCCTGGTGTGCCTGTGGACTTTCGAATAACCAACCCTTCTGCGACGGTTCGCACAAAATAACAGACATCAGACCAATGATCGTTGATTTCAGCGAATCAAAAAAGGTTGCATGGTGCGGGTGCAAACACTCCGGGAAAAAACCGTTCTGTGACGGAACACATAACAAATTATAGCGGATATGGGTTAACCAACAGCAGGCTGTATTGAAAAATTACGCCGGATTTTTTGATAGTGATGCACGGTCAGACGATTGGAGAACATCAGGATCAGGGATTTTAAAAATTCAATCCGAATGGTGCGGCGTGAAATTTTAATGCTGTCGATGCGCAACAAGGCCAGGGTATTTTGCTGTATGATCCTGAGTGTCTGCATGGCCCAGAACATCGGCAATAAACAAAATAACCGGATACGTGCTTCCTCCTTCGGAATGGTCAGAACATAGTCCAGCGCATTATCGAGATGATGAATAGCCATTTCGATCAGTTCGTTAAACATCTGTTCCGCCTGTGCTCTGTTTTCAGCAGCATAAATTGATTTCCGTGTCAGATTGTACTTCCGCAAAATTTCATCCGGTATATAGGACTGACCGCGTTTGAGATCCGTATTGATATCGCGGATAATGTTGACCATCTGCAATCCTTTGCCAAATGAGGAAGAAAATTTTTCAAGACGCTGGACAACACCCGGGGTTATCGTTTTTGAAAAATGCGCGAAAAGGGCGGTCAGAAGATGCCCTACGGTCCCGGCCACATAATAGGTATATTCATCGAGATCTTTCATCGATTTAAGAAACTGGAATCGACCTTTACCCCTAGACTTGGACGAATTTTTTCATTCCCATGACCATTTCCACCACCCAGATGCCGATCAGACGTTGTACTTCGGGTGAAAATGTTTTAAAGACGCTGATAACCCGATTGAGGTTTTTCATCAGAATTACATCCGGGCTGTGATCAGGAATATGTGCTACGCCACTGGCAAATTCGTCGAGGAGACCGGGATTGTTAAACAGGTCCGCATAGAGTGCAAGATACGTTTGTTTTTCCTCTTTAGTAAGCACCGGTTCATCTTCTACCGTATCGGCAATTCGACACAATAGGTAAGCCGCTGTGACCGGTAGAAACAGTTTTTTTGGCAGCATCCGGATGGTCGGAGCAAAAGTACGCGAAACGCGCGGCAGCATCTCCGTGCAAAAAGTGATATGATCCTGAATAGTATGATTCATAAGTCTAACATCTCCGACCTGCATAATATAAAACTAAAATGACTATGACACAACGACAGACCTCCGGTTTCCTGCTTGCAGCCCGGAACGCTTTTAGTTAAATTAATAATTTATAATTTATTAGCAGGATCGGTTCGTTGGTCAGAAATAATACATTAAAATCGGAATTTGCCCATTCTGTTCTTCCATTTGTGTCGAAACCGGCGCGTTATCTTGGGAACGAACTTAATGTGATCCATAAAGATATTGTCGCAACAGACGTGCATTTTGCGATTGCATTTCCTGAGATTTATGAGATGGCAATGAGTTCACAGGCAGTGAATATCCTTTACCATCTGCTCAACCGTGAATCGGATATCTATGCCGAACGTGTCTTTGCCCCCTGGATGGATATGGAAGCACGATTACGTGCTCTTCAGCTCCCGCTGGTTTCACTCGAATCTTTCACCCCATTATGTCAATTTGATATTATTGGTTTCACTTTGCAGTACGAGACTGACTTACACAAATATACTAAATATGCTCGATCTGGCGGGAATTCCCCTGTTTTCCCGCGATCGTCGGAAAGACGATCCGATCATTATTGCCGGTGGTCCCTGCAGCTGCAATCCGGAACCTCTGGCAGAATTCATCGACGCCTTTTATATCGGAGATGCTGAAGACGGTTTAAGCGAATTCTGTCACCGCTACCGCGATCTTAAACGTAAAAAGAAATCCCGAAGAGACATCCTGAGATCTCTTGGCAGTATGCGCGGAATTTATGTCCCGGATTTTTACCGTCCTGTACCGATTCCCGGGGCCGATTTTGAAAAGATCGAACCCGAATTTACTGATTTACCGATAAAAATAAAGACGCAAATCATTCCGGCTTTAAAGGAAGAAAATTATCCCGAAAAACCACTGGTTCCCCTTATTGAAGTTACCCATGACCGCTTAGCCATTGAGACCATGCGGGGTTGTACTGAGGGTTGTCGCTACTGCAATGCGGGTATGATTTATCGGCCGACGCGTGAACGGGAGGCAGATGATATCGTTTCCTATACACTAAAGGCACTTCCCAATACAGGATATGAAGAAGTATCGTTCCTCTCCCTGTCCATATCCGATTATTCATCACTCAATGAACTAATGAAGAAGGAACGTGACGCCCTGGCAGATGAACAAATCAATTTTTCGTTTCCCTCGATGCGTCTTGATAGCTTCAGTGATGATATTGCCGAATTTGCCCGGAGTGTGCGCAAATCCGGCTTTACATTTGCACCGGAAGCCGGGAGTATGCGTCTGAGAAAAGTAATCAATAAAAATATCAGCAATGAAGATCTTTTAAAAGCTGTTGAGATTGCAGTTAAAAACGGCTGGAAAACCATTAAATTTTATTTCATGATCGGTTTGCCCACAGAAACAAAGGAGGATATTGAATCAATAACAGAACTTGTGGAGCACTCGGTAGAACTGAGTAAAAAATTCGGACGGGTACAGTTTCATGTATCCGTTTCACCATTTTCGCCAAAATCACATACACCATTTCAATGGGAACGTCAGAACACTAAGGAAGAATTTCAGCAAAAAACGGATCTGCTCAGACAAAAATTTTCCAGAATGCGGCAGGTCAGGTTCAGCTGGCGTGACCCGGATGTGTCAAAAATTGAATGCATTCTGGGGAGAGGTGATCGTAAATTAGCACAAGTCATTTATACCGCCTGGCAAGCAGGTGCCAAGTTTGATGGATGGAGTGATCATTTTAATTATCATACCTGGGAGAGTGCATTTATTAAGCAAAATATCGACATGGCCACCTATACCCGGGAACTGAATATTGATCATCCATTACCATGGGACCATATCGATAAGGGTGTGGTCAAGAATTATCTTATTCGGGAACGTAATAACGCCTATAAAGAAATAATCACTATTGATTGCAAGGACGGAACATGTTTCGGTTGCGGCATACAACGCAAATCCGGATTTCGTGATGTTGCGGCGTGTTTTACAGATCTTAAGCTACATGAGCACCGACGGGAATCCCAGCCCAAAAAACAGAGCGGAAAATACGTCGTAAAGGATAAAGTTCATCGACAACGGCTCAACCGTTTATTCCGATTGCAGTTTGAGAAATCCGGTGATGCCCGGTTCCTGGGACACCTGGATGTGTTGCGTATCTTTGAACGTGCCTGTCGACGGGCAAATATCGGGATGGCCCACAGTGAAGGTTTTAATCCACGCCCGAAGTTCTCATTTGGTCCAGCCCTTAGTCTGGGATACAGCAGTACGGCTGAATACGTCGATATAACGATTGAATCGGCGCCGGTCGGGGATCCTGTGAAATTAATAAACAGGCATTTACCTGACGGCATTCATATTCTGGAAGTACGGGAGATAAAATCCACCTTACAATCATTATCTTCCAGTATTAATTGCACTGAATATGAAGTAGATATAACTGGCAAAACCGTTTCCCAAGAAAAAATTAATGACTTGCTTGCAAAAGAGGAAATACTGATCAGACGAAAGACCAAGGGTAAAGAAAAATCCCTCAATATTCGTCCCTATATCGCAAAGATTACCCGTAGTAATGGCAGTTTGGTTCTGGAAACTGAAACCATCAGTGGTCGAACCGTGCGTGTAGAGGAGATACTGGCTCTGCTGATCAACGATTCCGAACAGATAAAATCACTCCCCGTGCACCGAAACAAACAATTGATCAAATCCGGCTCAAACATAAGCACGCCTATGGAATTCTGATTACTTTAGTGCTTCTGTATGATAATCTAAGGAAGCACACTATGAAGAAAGAAATTATTATTAATGCAACGAACGAGGAAACGAGTATTGCGATTCTCGAAGATGATCGTCTTGTAGAATTGTTTCTAGAACAACCGGAAGCCCAACGGATGGTTGGTGATATTTATAAGGGAAAAATGAGCCGGGTTCTGCCCGGCATGCAGGCTGCCTTTATTGATATCGGTCTTGAACAAAATGCCTTTCTTCATTTTTCGGATGTCTCCGATGCGACAAATCAGTTTTTGCGGATCCGGATGAGGCAGAAGATGAGGAAGACAGCCGGCAACGGGTGGAAGCATCCAAGGTTGCCCGTGAGCTGAAGCACGGTCAGGATATTATTGTTCAGATCATGAAGGAACCGATCGGTACAAAAGGACCGCGAGTAACTTCCCAGATCTCGATACCGGGCAGGTTTGTCGTCCTTGTACCGAATCAGACCTATATCGGTGTTTCCCGTAAAATCAGTAACTTTAAAGAAAAGAAGCGTCTTCGCCACATAGCCAAGCAACTTCTTCCAAAAAATTTTGGCCTCATCCTGCGCACACAGGCGGAGGAAAAAGATGATAAAGTGATCTCCGAAGATGTCAGGGGTTTGCTAAAGTTATGGCAAAAGATAAACATCAAGATAAAGGAGGTCAATGCTCCTATACTCGTTCATAAGGACATGGGGATGACATCTTCGATTATTCGGGATCTCTTTACACCCGATGTTGATCGCGTCGTTATCGACTCGCGTAAGACTGGTCCGTGAAATAACCGAATATGTAAGCGAGGTAGCACCTAAATTAAAGCATAAGATCGAGTATTACCGGAAACAAAATCCAATTTTTGAACATTTTGGCATCGAAGATGAAATCCGGAAGAGTATCGAAAGTAAAGTCTGGCTTAAAAACGGGGCTTATATGGTTATTGAACAGACCGAAGCCATGGTATCCATCGACGTAAACAGCGGCAAATTTATCGGCAGCAAGGATCACGAGACCAATTCACTCAAAATCAATCTTGAAGCCGCCCGTGAAATATCACGCCAGGCAAGGTTACGTGATCTGGGCGGTTTAATTGTCATTGATTTTATCGATGTGTTGCAGGAAGAAAATAAAAAGAAGATCTATCAGGAACTTAAACGTGAATTTCATAAAGACCGGTCAATCACCAAAATTGAAGAAATCAGTCGTTTCGGATTGATCGAAATGACCCGCCAGCGGGTTCGGCCGAGTGTGCTTCATTCAATCCATGAAGATTGCCCGCAATGCCACGGAACCGGTCTTGTGCCATCACTCAATACACTGGTATCGGAAATGGAACGTTGGATACAGCGATATCGGGCGTCCCGTGGGGACCGTCGGATTTGCATTCAGGTTACCCCGGAGGTATTCGATTATATCATGAAAGGGCGTTTTTCCCGTCGGTTGCAATTGATGTGGAAATACTGGATGAAAATTACCTTTGTAAAAGACACTACCCTCCGATATCGGGAATTCCGGGTATTTGACCGAAAAAATTTAAATGAAATAACCTTAAATTGAGTTGACTCATCTTAAATTTGACTATAAATTTAAGGCTCGATTTTTTGGATGCGAAGGAGAATAAAAAGCATGTACGCAATCGTAGAAATAGCGGGCAAGCAATTCCGGGTCGCAAAGGATATGAAAATAAAAGTGCCTTTGCTCGATACGGAACCGGGCAAGAGCGTGGACTTTGACCGTGTATTGTTGTTCGAGGATGACAAAGGGGAGGTTAAACTGGGTAAACCGGTGATTGGTGATACCAGCGTCAGCGCCAGGGTAATCGAACACGGTCGTGATCCAAAAGTAATTGTTTTCAAGAAAAAACGGCGGAAAGGGTATCAGAAGAAACAAGGGCATCGGCAAAACTTTTCCCTGATTGAGATTACCGGTATCGGCGCCGCCAAGAAAGCAAAACCCACTCCCAGGGAAGAGCAAAAGGTTGCAACCCCGGTCGCAAAAACCCCGAAGCCCAAGGCGGTTAAAAAAACGACAGCAGATAAAAAAGAGCCAAAGGCAGCAGTAAAGACTAACAGGGCCGGCCGCCGCTAATGCTAAAAAAACAGCCACAAAAAAACCCACTGCTAAAAAAGCAGCTGCACCGAAGCCCAAAGCAAGTGCGCCAAAGAAGCCTGCAAAAGCAACGGCGCCGAAAAAAGATGTAAAGGAGGATTGATATGGCTCATAAAAAAGGTGTCGGTAGTTCCCGTAACGGACGAGACAGCCACTCCAAACGCCTGGGCATAAAGGCTTTTGGCGGACAATTTGTTACCGCCGGATCAATCATCATGCGCCAACGGGGTACAAAAATCCACCCCGGTGAAAATGTCGGTCTGGGCAGTGATGATACCCTATTCGCTAAAATAGATGGTCTGGTTACCTTTGAACGAAAAGACCGGACCCGAAAACGGGTAAGCATTTATCCTCAAATATGAATTATCAGATAAAAGCCTGTTTTACCGAACAGGCTTTTTTTTTATATTTGTTCCCCGTAACTTTGCATATCTCATTTCATCTAAATACAAAAAGAACCTTTAATCCCAAAGGAGAATTAAAATGATGAAAAATGTTGGTGGCGTGGACAGGATTTACGGATCGTAGTCGGTGCCGTTTTGCTTTCCCTGGTTTTCGTGGGTCCGCAAACCCCATGGGGCTGGATCGGCGCGGTGGTGTTATTAACCGGTGTATTTAATTTCTGCCCGGTGTATATTCCGTTCAAATTTTCAACCGCAAAAAAGACGGAATAACATTCCATTCCTGGTTTTTATATACGCCACAGAGCACATAGAGGATAAAGTGGTTTTTTTCTGCGTAAAAATGCCCGCGGCTGATGGTGAAACAGGAATCGAATCTTGACAATTTAATCACTTAACGTATTAATTTTATTTGTGTCGTATTTTCTGTGTGAACGCTGTGGATTCTTTTTCTAGAAGGCCGGTTTTTTATCTTGAGACAAATAATAGTGCCATAAAATCCTTGCGGCGACAGCCCGCCACGGTTTCCATTTTTCTGCCGCCGCATCCATGAACCTATCATCCGGAATTTCTGAGAGTTCATTAAGTCTGGCATAGGCTTTTCGTAAAGCAAGATCACCGCTCGGCCAGATATCCGATCTCCGCAATGCCATTATCAGATAGATCCGTGCGGTCCACTGGCCGATCCCTTTTATTACGGTAAGAGACTCAATAACACCTTCCGTGTCCTTTGTGTGTAATCGACTCAGGTCCAGCGTGTTATCCAGAATACGCCCGGCCAGGTCCCTGCAATAACCTGTTTTCTGACGACTGAAACCGATCGTCTTTAATTCCTGATCATCCAGGTCCAGAAATCCCTGCGGTGTAATTTTCCCCAATCTTGATTTAAGGCGCTCAAACGCTGCCCTGGCAGACTGCAAGGATACCTGTTGTTCCAGTATGATCAGAATCAGTGTGGCAAAGCCAGGTGTCCTCAGCCATAGCGGCGGAATACCATAGGTTTCTATGACATTTGAAAATGACGTATCGGTACCAACCAGATATTGAACCCCATCATGCAGTGTCCGATTATTTATGATAGCCATTTTCAATAATCATTTGTATGTACATATGCCGATTCCCAGGCGAGAATTACTTTTTTTCTTGCCGTTCCACCCTGATAATTTCCAAATTCTCCCGGTTTTCGGATGACCCGATGACAAGGAATTACAAATGAAACCGGATTGCTGGCAACCGCACTTCCAACCGCACGCGCAGCCCCGGGACGCCCGATCTTATCCGCAATATCTTCATACGTGACCGCGTGACCCTCTGGAATTTGCAGCAGTGCTTCCCAGACTTTTATCTGAAAATTTGTTCCTTTGAGCAATAACCTTAATGGCTGATCATGCACCCAGCGTTCACGGAGAAAGATGGATTCAACAATTTCCCTGGTATTGTCCTGATTTTCTTTAATCCTTGCCTTTGGCCAGTGATGGTGTAGTTTTTCAAGATAACGGTCAATTGTCTCCGGGGAAACAAAATATAATCCGCAGATTCCCCGGTCTGTCAACGCCAGCATCACATCACCGAACGGCGTTGGGTGCACGCCATACCGAATGATGATACCTTCCCCCCCGCTTTTAAATTCCCCTGGCGTTACAGCCTTCGCACCGGACAAACAAATCGTGCAGTCTTCCGGGGCTTGACAAACCGCTTTCATACGTCACCGTCAGCAGGTTTTCGGATTTTAAAAGCAGGCGCTTGGCGTGTTCTTGGTCAGGAATTGCAAAAATCTTTTTGGACTGATACCTACCCATCGTGAAAATAGTCGCTGAAAGTGAAATTCGCTCACACCGGCAACTTGGGCGAGTTCTGCCAGGTCCGGCTGGCTTTGGAAATTTTGTTCAAGATACCGGATAACCGTCTCGATACGTTGATAATCAGAAGCAGCCTGTTTAAAAATATATTCGGCCATCAGACCTCCGTTTTTGGCAAAATATACGCATACGGATCCGGGCTAACCACCCGATTCTTGCTGAATCCAGAACATTAAAGCAAATTGCAGATCATACATAACAAATTACAAACCAATATCAATTCCCGAATTTTCAAATTACAAACAAATCTCATAAACCAAATCACACAGAATATTTGAAATCCAATTTCCATTCCCTGTCACTCCTGACAGTTTGGCTATTGTATGTTGGAATTTTTTTGTTCTTTGAGAGACTCAAAGTTGATTGGAAATTGGAATTTGTCATTTGGATTTACTCATGCACCACTTGTTCGTCATATTATACATCAATAACTGAAATGTTTGATCTGTTCCCCCTTTTCACCGATCTCGGTCATCGCTTCCACACCGATCTGGAGGTGGAGATCAACATAATTTTCGTTAACCGCTCTATCCATCTTGTCGGTTTTTATCCCTTCCGGCACCATCGGCATATCGGAAACAAGTAACAAGGCACCACGCGCAATGGTGTTTACATGACCAACGATAAAAATGGTTGCGGTTTCCATATCAATACCCAGGGCCGAAATCTTTAACAGATATTGCTTGAACTCTTCATCCCATTCCCAGAGCCGACGGTTTGTGGTGTAAATTACCCCGGTGCGGTATTCCTGATTGTGTTCGATCAGCTTATCTGAAACAAATTTGTGAAGTTTAAATGAGGGTAGTGCCGGAACCTCTTTTGGCAGATAATCGTTACTGGTACCCTCACCTCGGATTGCGGCAATCGGCAGGATAAAATGTCCGATTTCGGTCGAGTCCTTTAATCCCCCACATTTTCCAAGGAAAAGCACCCCTTTGGGCTTTTTCGCAGCAAGGATATCCATAACGGTGGCCGCGTTTGCCGATCCCATACCAAAATTTATAATCGATACACCATCATTATTTGTGGCCGTCTGCATCGGACGACCTGTGCCTCTGATCTCGCAGTCATATTGCGAGGCAAATCGGGAGATATAGTATTGAAAATTTGTAAGCAGAATATATTCCCCAAGTTCATCCGCCTGGGTACCGGTATAACGGGGTAACCAGTTGGCAGCAATGTCCAGTTTTGTTTTCATTTCATGTCCTGTTATGATTATATGCTGGTAGTCCCGGACTAAAAGTAAAAGGTAAATGGGAAAAGAAGTCACAA
>CAVQJT010000025.1:0-33853 GCA_963712885.1 Calditrichia bacterium | reverse complement strand
AAATCAAATATGTACTTTGACTGAAAGAGCAGGAATACATGCAAGAACGCATTGTCGAAATAATCGTGTATCTGCTGAGTGCCCTTCAGCAGGAAAGACGGCGTAAGGATAAGGTGGACCTGACGCGTACCCTTCAGTTAAAAGGTTACACGGAAATTGAGGTCAACCTTGCCTTTTCCTGGATATTTAAGCATCTGCATACTTCCCCATCTGAAGTTGTGCGGTTTACGGACGGAGAAGAGAATGAGTTGGAGGAGATGGCAGATCTTGAAAATCTGGTTATTTCTCCGGATGCGTATGGTTATCTGATTCAATTGTTGCATCTTGGAGTCATGAGAGATCACGATATGGAGACGTTCATTGAACGGGCTCTGGCTTATGGTAAGGATGACATATCGGTCGATGATCTGAAGTCGATCGTTGCTTCAATTATTTTTAACGCAGATAATGCCAGTATGTTTGGTGGTTATCAACTCTATGGTGGTGATGTACCGATCCAATAGTGTATACGCATATATCTTTAATACATCTGTTTTGCCAATCCTCAATCGTAATTTGTGAATCGTTTTTGGTTATAAAAATTAATTCAAGGTGCGTAACCTTATCGGTGAGTGGTGGAACAAAAAGGATACCTGCAAAAAAAAATATCAATCGGACGAATTATTTTCTTCGCCTATTGCGTATCTATTCTTTTTTTAGCATTATAAATCACAGGCTGAACTGAAGCAAACAGGTAAGGAAATGGCGAAGGAAAATAAATCACTCGTAATTGTTGAATCCCCGAGTAAAGCCAAAACGATCAACAAATTTCTTGGTAAAGATTTTAAAGTTGTCGCCTCTGTGGGGCATATAATTGATCTCCCCAAAAGCCGCTTTGGTGTCAATGTTGAGGATGGATTCAAGCCACAGTATATCAGGATACGCGGCAAAGAAAAAATCATAAATCAGCTGAAAAAAGAAGCCACTCAGTTTCCGATTGTATATCTGGCAACCGATCCGGATCGCGAAGGCGAAGCCATTGCTTATCATATTGCCTCGATTCTCGATAAAAATGAGAATACCATAAAACGCATCGAGTTCAATGAAATTACCCGTAATGCGATTTACCGGGCGATTGAATCACCCCGTGAAATCGATCAGGCACGTGTAGATTCACAGCAAGCCCGGCGGGTTCTGGACCGAATTGTCGGTTATCAGGTAAGTCCCATATTATGGAAAACCATATACCGCGGATTGAGTGCCGGCCGAGTGCAATCCGTAGCACTGCGTCTGATCTGTGAACGTGAACAGGAAATTCGCGATTTTGTCACCGAAGAATACTGGACAATCAGAATGCAAGTGAAGGGGCAACCTTCGGCCGCTTTCTGGACAACGCTTGCTAAAATCCGGAACACGGCCACGGGAAAGTGGGAAAAAGTGAAGATCGCCAATGCCGAGGAAGCTGGAAGGCATGCAGCTCATATACGGGAAAGTGATCTGCTCGTATCCGCTATAAAAAAGCGGCGGGTGAAAAAAAGCCCCGGACCGCCTTTTATTACCAGTACCATGCAGCAGGCTGCTGCCCGCGTACTGCGCTATTCAACGAATAAAATTATGACCGTTGCCCAGCAATTATATGAAGGCGTTGAATTCCCGGAAAGGGCAGTGTCGGGTTGATTACCTATATGCGAACCGATTCCACGCGTATCAGCAATGAAGCGCTTAATGCCGGGCGGAGTCTGATTGCAGGAACCTATGGAGAGGATTATCTGCCACCCAAAGCACGGGTATTTCGGGGCAAAAAATCTGCTCAGGATGCACACGAAGCGATCCGGCCAACCTATATTACGCAGGAATTTCATCCCGATCAGCTCAAGGGGCATCTATCAAATGATCAGTTTAAATTATATAATCTGATTTGGAAACGGTTTATTGCCTCGCAGATGGAGGCGGCCCAATTTGATAAAACCGTAGTCGAGGTCACCGGTGGTGATTATTTATTCCGGTCTGAAGGCGAAACACCCGTTTTTGATGGTTATCTACGTATTTATGGGTTGGAACTTGAATCCGGTGAAGACAATGGCAAACCTGAAAATGAGACCATCCCATCGGGTTTGAAGGAGCAGGAAAAACTGCAGTCTGCAGAAACTGGAGCCAAAGCAAAATTTCACCAAACCGCCGGCACGTTTTAGCGAAAGTACGCTGGTCAAGGAACTGGATCGTCTTAATATCGGCCGGCCCAGTACCTATGCCCAGATCATCACAACGCTGATCAAGCGAAAGTATGTGGAAAAAGCCGAAAATAAATTACATGCCACTGAACTGGGAGAAACCGTCAACACGATACTGATCAAGAATTTTCCCAATATTTTTAATGTCAGTTTTACGGCTGCCATGGAAGATGAGCTTGACAAAATTGCCAGCCGCCTTTATACTTATGAAAAAGTGATGAACGATTTCTACCAACCATTTACCGCCGCCATGGAAAATGTAAATGCCCGTAAAGAGGAAATAAAATCCGAATTGCTTGAGGATGCCGGTGAGAAATGTGATGTCTGCGGACGTGCCATGGTTATTCGCTGGGGCCGCAACGGACGTTTTCTGGCCTGCAGCGGGTATCCGGATTGCAAAAACACCAAACCGCTGGAAGAGCAGGAGGCACCAAAACCTACCGGTGAAAAATGTGACAAATGCGGTGAGCCGATGGTAATAAAGGTCGGACGGTACGGAAAATTCCTGGCCTGTTCAAATTATCCGAAATGCAAAAATACCAAACCGATCCCGCTGGGTATAAAATGTCCGAGTGATGGATGCGGTGGAGATATAATCGAAAGGCGAAGCAAGCGGGGTAAAGTTTTTTATGGCTGCTCCCGCTATCCGAAATGTGATTTTGTCAACTGGAACAAACCGGTCAATCGGACCTGCAAATCCTGTGGAAATAACTATCTGCTCGAAAAATATTCAAAAGCCAAAGGGAACTTTTTCGAGTGTCCGGAATGTAAATTAGTATCACCCCGCGAGGAAAAATAAAGCTTAATGCATCGCAATATCCGCGAATTTGTAAAATATATTAAATTAGAAAGACGCTATGCGTATAATACCGTTGAAGCCTATCAGACTGATCTTGTGCAGTTTGAAAGATTTCTTAAAGAATATTTTCATACATCTTCAGTCAACTGGAATCTGGTCAATAAGCGTATTTTACGCGCTTATCTTGGGGTATTAGCCGCACAGGGATTGCAACGGATAAGCGTCGCGCGAAAACTTGCCGCATTGCGATCATATTTTGCATTTTTATCCCGAAGTGGATTGCTTGAAATCAATCCGGCACTCACCTTGCGCACGCCAAAATATGAAAAACGCTTGCCCGAATTTCTATCGCTGGAACATATGGATCAGATTATGGAAATGCCCGATACAAAAACATTCGAAGGGTGCCGGGACAGAGCGATTCTGGAATTATTTTATGCATCGGGAATAAGAAGGGCTGAATTGATCGATATTGCTATGAAGAACCTCTCGTTTGAAGAGAATTTAATCAGGGTGAAGGGAAAGGGTGAAAAAGAACGGATTGTTCCGATTGGAAGACATGCAAAAAAGTGCCTGATCGAATATCTGCAACGCCGGCAAAGCATCGTAAAATATGATATTGAACAGCTATTTCTCCTAAAATCAGGCAAAATGATGTATCCGATGGCGATTCATCGAATTATAAATAAATATTTGCAAAAATTTACCGATATTAAAAAAAAGAGTCCGCATATTCTTCGTCATACATTTGCAACACATCTGATGAACCAGGGAGCGGATATCCGGGCAGTAAAGGATCTATTGGGACATGCAAATCTTTCCACCACACAGATTTATACCCACACATCGATTGAGCATCTCAAAGCCATATACGCCCGGGCCCATCCGGGTGGTTCCGATAAATACCCAAAAAAAAAGGAGGTATGAATGAACCTGTCCATCACCGCGAGAGGCTATAAGGCCCCCGAACGACTTAAGAAGTACATCAATGAAAAACTGGATCGTAAAAGCCGGTTGTTTGAGGAGGTCCTTGATTTTGAAGTGATCCTTTCCTATGAGAAACTCACGCAAATCGCGGAATTCAAGTTTAAAGTCAATAATCGATTGATCGTAGCGCGTGAGAAATCCGAAGATATTTTTAAATCCATTGATATGGCGCTGGATAACAGTGAACGCCAGATAAAGCGGTTTAAAGACAAACAACGGGATCATGACAAGAAAAAAATCATTGATAATCTCGTCGCGTGATAATCTGTATAGATAGAATGTTTAAAATGGGCACAATATGTGCCCATTTTTTTTAGTTTTTCGTCGGGAAAAATTATATATTATACGAACCATGACGACCAATGAATTTATGACGGTTATGACTTTTTATAAGGATAACCGTGATCGGTTGAAACTTACGCTGGTGACCTCTGACAACGGATTCAGCCGGCATATTACCAAAAGTGATACCCATCGTCCCGGTCTGGCTCTCGCCGGCTTTGTCGATCTGTTTACATACGATCGTGTTCAGATTCTCGGAAATACCGAAATCCGCTATTTGAATTCGCTTGATGAACCACAACGCATTAAATCGATCGACCGTTTGATTGAATTCGAAATTCCCTGTATTATCGTTACCAATGATAATCGATAGAACCTCATCTGATCCGGGCCGCCACCCGACGTTATATTTCTGTATTCTCCACCCCGCTCAGTACCACCAATCTGATTCATCTGATGGGAGATTATATGGATATGAAATTCGCGCCGCAGACTTCGATTCACGGATCACTGGTAGACGTATATGGTGTCGGTATACTGGTTACCGGCCGGAGCGGAATCGGTAAAAGTGAGGTGGCACTGGATCTTGTGGAACGGGGGCATCGCCTGGTGGCCGATGATGTCGTCCTGGTTACCCGGACAGCAGATGATGTGCTGATGGGAAAGGGCACCGAGATATCAGAACACCATCTTGAACTGCGCGGTGCAGGCATCATCGATATAAAAAAGATATTCGGCATCCGGGGCGTGCGCCTGAGAAAACGCATCGAGGTTGAAATCCATCTGGTGGACTGGGATTCAAAAACATCCTATGAGAGGACCGGCCTGGACAAAAACATGATCACCCTGCTCGGGGTTACGATCCCCAAAATTGTACTCCCGATAAATCCCGGTAAGAATATGACCGTAATCTGTGAGACGATTGCTATGAATGAATTGCTCAAACTACACGGCTATAATACGGCTCAGGAATTTAATAAAAGGCTCAAGGCCTATATACGTACGAAAGATAAAAACAGTGCACAGGCAAAACGTGCAGAAACATTTCTTAAAGATTTTGAATGAATAATCCCTGTTTGACGTTTATTATTGCCCATTCCAATCTGGGAAAGGCTCTGCTTAATTCGATTGAAAAAATTCTTGGAAAACAGGAAAATACATTTGCCTACTCCAATGAACATGACAGTCTGCCGGTCCTGACAAAAAAAATAGAAGATCAAATCCGCGAAACCGGTGGTCATCAGATTGTTTGTTTCACTGATCTGAAGGGTGGCAGTTGTTGGACCCTGGCCAGCATCCTGAACCGGAAATATCCGCAAATAATGATAATTTCAGGCGTAAACCTGCCTATGCTTGCAACATATTTTAACAATCGGCTGAAAATGGCACTTCCAGAATTGATTGACAAAACAATAGCCGATGGACGCCGCGGTATAACAAAGTTTCCGGATGAATAACCATGGATGTGCAACTTTTTCGAATCGATGACCGGCTGATCCACGGGCAGGTTATACTGGGATGGGCGAAATACCTGGAAAGCAGACGAATTATTCTGTGTGATGATACGGTCGCTCAGAATGAATGGGAACGGGAATTATATCTATCATGTACGCCGGCTGATCTGGAAGCGCTGATCATGGATACCGGGAAACATCGGAATATCTGAACAATGGCATCACCTACCCGGAACGTACAATTGTTCTGGTAAAATCACCGGGGGATATTCTGCTTCTTGCCGCCCAGGGGTTTTTGCCGTCAAAGATAAATCTGGGCGGTATCCATTTTGCCGAAGATCGAAAGCGCTATTTATCGTATCTTTTTATGAATGAGACCGAAGTTGAACAACTGAAAACTCTGGCAGAAAAAGGGTGTCAGATCATCTGTCAGGATGTGCCGACCGGACGAAAACACACCCTGGAAGAGATCCTTCGCTGACCGTATCGTAAGCCCGCCTGGAAATTGCGGTTTACATGGAAACAGCGACTGAAGTGGGTGGTGATTATTATGACTTCAATATTTCGGCAGGCATGCCGCCGGCTTACATTTTCAGAGCAGGAACGCTTAAAGTGGAGGAAATCTGTCTGGAGGGCATGCCCCTTGGCGCCATGGCCGATTTTCCTTACCGTATCCTGGAAGATCAATTGAGCTCCGGTGATACCCTTCTGCTGCTGAGCGACCGGCTTGTGGATGCCGGTGAGGTCTGGCGTAAGACGGAACTGCCCGATGATGATGTGACACTGATGGTATTACGGGCGAAATGAGCAGGGGCGAAGTGCTGCTTTGCCCAGAGACGAAGTGTCAAAGTAGGCACTGGAACATCAAAGAGTCCTTCTTATTGCTGTCATCCGGTAAGGATCTTCCTTCCGAAAAATCGATTCTGAAACAAGGAAGATGCTTACAGCATGACAGTGGTGTTCTTCCTATCTTTTTCTGCCAACTGATCCATCCCTCATCTCTCCTCAAAACTGCCATCTGCCTATTGCTCAGATTCTCCCGTTACGATCCCAGCCGTCCTCGGACGTGAGAACAAAGCGTAAACCTTGCCCAGACCGTAGGTCAGTGGATTCCCGACAAATTTTCCGGTTTCAATGATCAGGTTCTTAAAAGTGCCCCGGTTTTCTACCGATTCATCGGCAATCAGCCGGTCGAATGTTTTTTCCCAGACATAGCCCACCGGATTGAGTGCGATCAATGCGGTATTAACCGTTTTATCAATGGAAATTTTCCGGATCACATAAATCAGTTTTTCGGTAATATCAGCGGTGATGTGTTTGGTTGCGGAAAAAATTTCCGCGGGCGATGGTGAAAGTTTCCTGGGATCCGGAACGACGGTAAGCCGGCAGTAATTTTCGGCAATATAGGAAATCCGGTTCAGCAGCAATGCATTGAGGAATCCATCTGCGATCGATCCCAGAATTTTATCGAGAAAGGGAATACTCTTCATACTCTGCGACCCGAGTTTGGTAATGATTTCATCGGTTACATATTCGATCCCTTCCGATCCGGCGATAGCGATGGCAAAATACACTTTCTTGGCAATGTTCATCAGGTCACGCGTATTCACGCGACCGTTATAAAGTATGAATATTTCTTTGACCATATTTACGCTGGAAGAGAGGACCAGGATGGCATCGATAAATCCATTTTGAGAGACGCTGGAGGCATAAAACAGTTGGGCGACGTAGCGTTGTCTGATCTTGCGACATTCCTTTGCAAGGATCTGCATGGTCTTATGATAATACGGTTCCTGATTTTCTTCATCCGGATGTTGCACGCCCAGGGCAGTGAGATAAGGATTCTTTCCAAAACGGTCGATCCGTTTACGGATCAGTTCCTTTTCCTGATCCTTTTGGGCGACCGGCCCCGGGGCCACCGGCAGGGTAATGATCCGGTAAACTGGTACAATCACAAAATAGATCAGCACCAGAAATATAATCGCCAGGACGGCATACCCGACCAGTGGATCCACCGCCCTGGCGGATACATACAGATCAATGAATTCGCGAAAAATGAGATAAAAGACAAAGAGACTGATAAAATAAAAAAGGCGTCGTAATAATTTCATTCTATTCCGGAGTATTTATTCCGTGAACATATTATCTCTTTGATTGTCCAGATTCAAATATTTTCTCACAAATTGCACAAAAGGGAATGGATCGGGATGTACGCTCGTTCTTAGAATACACCTTTACGGATTATCTGTCGCAAACAATTAATTTTACAACAATTGAGATGAAACGATCAATGACCAATAAAACACGATATGTTTTTTACAGAGTTATATTCATATTCCATATTATCTTCCTTATCAATATGTCAGAAGCTGCCGGTGATATCAGGTTTCAACGCCTGACCATCACCGAAGGTTTATCCCAAAGCCGGATCGACGATATCATTCAGGATGCGCGGGGATTTTTGTGGTTTGCCACCGAAGATGGTTTGAACCGGTATGACGGATATGAATTCAAGGTATATTATAATGATCCTCACGATACAACATCCATCGCCGATCCCAATGTCATGACCATGGTTGCTGATGATTCCGGCAACGTATGGTTGGGTTCCTATTTCGGTGGACTAAACCGGTACGATGCCGCCCGGGAGACATTCAGCAGGTATATGAAATATTTTACCGGTATCAGCGATCTGAATCCGCTCAATATCAGATCCATGGCTCACGACCGGGATGACAATCTCTGGCTGGCCTCCTTTGGAGACGGATTATATCATTTTAATATTCACTCAAAACAGGTGACAAAATACCAGTATGATGAAGCAGATCCCGGTTCGCTTCAGAATGTGGAAATCAATGATCTGTTATATGACAGTCGTGGTGCTCTGTGGATCGCAACAAACGACGGTCTGTACCGGTTTTATCCCGGTACGAATAAGTTCAAACAGTTCAACGCCCAACCCGGCAGACCCGATGCGCTGAATCATTTTGTGATCAGTACGCTTTATGAAGATCGCAGCGGAAAAATATGGATCGGCACGGCCGGCGGTGGTCTGAACCGTTTCGATCCTCAAACAGAACGGTTTTCCGTTCTGGAATTGGACTCTGATAATGCAACCAATACGGCTGATGAGATCAGGGCCATACTGGAAGACCGGGAGGGACAGACTGTGGGTCGGGACCTGGGGAAGCGGTTTGTATCTGATCGAAAAACATACCGGAAAATCCCGCCGATTTCGAAATAATCCATCCGATATTACCAGTATCAGTAATGATTTTATTAAGGTGATTTTCGAAGATGCCACCGGTGAGATCTGGATTGGAACCGATTTAAACGGCGTTAACAAGATTGACCGGGCAGCCACACGGTTTAAGAAATATACCCAGGAACCCGGCAATCCGAACAGTATGAGCAGCAGTATTACACGGGCATTCTGGGAGAATCCCGACGGGACGTTATGGATTGGGACGAATGCAGGCCTGAATAAGCTGGACCGCAAAACAGACCGTTTTACCCACTACCTGCATGATCAATCCGGCCAGGCCGGATTCAATGATGAATTTGTCCGGGCGCTTTATCAGGATCCTGAAGATATCCTGTGGGTCGGCACGGCGCAGGGATTGAACCGTTTTAATCCTGTCAGCGAACAGAATGAACGCATCTATATCAATCCGGATAATCCCGAATCGCTGGAGAATTTTATCAATTATGGTATTGTGGAATCACCGGTATTGCCCGGTGAACTCTGGATCGCCACAAGCCGGGCCGGGCTTTGCCGTTTTGACAAGGCATCACGAAAGATAAAAAGATATATGCATGATCCTAACGATTCCGGCAGTCTGAATGATCCCTTGAATTTTGTCCGATCGGTACTGGTGTCGAAAAGGGATCCCGGAATATTGTGGATTACCGGCATGAATGGATTTATGTGCTTTGATATCAGAACAGAAAAGTTTATCGGTTATTCGAATGATCCGGATGATCCGGCAAGTCTGAGCGGGAATAATGTATTATCTGTTTATGAGGAGCCCTCGGGGAACCTCTGGGTGGTGACCTATGGAAGCGGGTTGGATTATTTCGATGTTGACCAGGAAAAATTCACCCTTTACACGACCCAGAACAGTGAACTGCCGAGCAATTCACTGTATGGTATTGTTCCGGACGATAATGGATACCTGTGGATCAGTCACAACCGGGGATTATCAAAATTCGATCCGAAAACCATGCATTTCCGAAACTATACTGTGCGGGACGGCCTGCAAAGTGATGAATTCAATGGTGGTGCGTTCTATCGCAGCCCTGCCGGAGAGTTGTTCTTTGGGGGGATTTCAGGTTTTAACGCCTTTTTTCCGGAGAGTATCACCGATGATCAGCAGCCGCCGGCAATTGTCCTGACGGATTTTAAACTGTTCAATGAATCGGTGAAGATCGGGCCGGATGAACCGCTGCAGAAACATATATCCTTTGAAAAAGAAATTTCACTGGCACACTGGCAAAATGATATCGCCCTGGAGTTTGTGGCGCTGCATTTTTACCGGACAGCCGGCAACCAGTATGCGTATCAACTGGAAAATTATGACACGGAATGGCGTTATGTGGGTGATCAGCGTTCCGCTGTCTATACCAACCTGGATCCGGGCCACTACGTTTTCAAAGTCAAAGCAGCAAATAGCGATGGTATATGGAATGAGCAGGGGCTCGAACTCGCGATCAATATTCTTCCACCCTGGTGGAAAACCACATGGGCCTATTTTCTGTATGGTCTGATCTTTATCGCCGGAATTTTTACTATCGATCGTCTGCAGCGGATTCGGCTGACCCAGCGTGAACGTAACCGGGCACAGATCCGGGAAGCCGAACTCCGTGCCAAAGCCGCTGAAGCCCAGGCGCGGGCCGCAGAGACTGGAAAACGAACGTAAAACCCGTGAACTGGAGGAAGCCCGGAAACTTCAACTCTCCATGCTACCGAAATCGGTGCCGCAATTACCGCATCTGGAAATCGCAGTTTATATGAAAACCGCAACGGAAGTGGGCGGTGACTACTATGACTTCAGCATATCGAAAGAAGGTACACTGAATATTGTCCTTGGTGATGCCACCGGCCACGGCATGCAGGCCGGAACCGTCGTTACCCTGATGAAGGGATTTTTCTCTTCAGATTCTTCGCGGCTTGACATCCCGGCCTTTTTCAGTCAGAGCAGTGCTTCACTGAAAGATATCCAGCTGGGACGGATGATGATGGCATTGACCTTATTGAAAATCAAGCAAAACCGTATGATTTTCTCCAACGCCGGTATGCCCCCGGTTTATATCTACCGGCGTGATCCCGATCAGGTCGAAGAAGTAATGTTTAATGGTATGCCGCTTGGTGCCATGAAAGCGTTTGAGTACCAGGTGCGCGAACAGGAAATGGCACGCGGTGATACGGTTTTATTGCTTTCGGACGGGCTGCCTGAATTAAAAAACGATGCCGGCGAAATGTTTGATTATGGCAGGATAAAATCGAATTTTGAACAGGTCTCCCGACGTTCTCCGCAGGATATTATTGATCGGTTGGTACAGGCGGGAGAAGATTGGACCAATGGCACTGACCTGGAAGATGACATCACGCTCATGGCAATAAAATTCATTTGAGGTAAGACAAATTTTGATTTCGACCATACTTTTTCAGACAGGATAGCAGGATTTACAGGATGATCCGAATAAAAAATAATTACACCAAGAAACACGAGGTTCTCACGAAAACTAACGAGGTCCTTCGTGATTCTTTGTGTAAATTCAGATAATTCATGTCAATCCTGTTATCCTGTCCTTAAAAAATAAGGTTGAAATTTATTTTCCGCTGATGTAAAATACATAACTTATTTTTTAAGCAATTTTCGAGATGCCTGTTGCAGGGTCAGGCAAATACCAATTTATAAAACCTCATCGGATCAGACCATCACAAATAGCTAATGGACCATTATTGGAGGCGATAATGGACGAGCGTATTTTTATCGATCAAACGATTTCCCCGACAGAGCAGGATCTGGCATCGACATTGAACTCAAGCTATAATCATTTTGTCCGGCTAAAGGATCTGACCGGGCAGATGGTTCATGAGTGGAAGTATTACAGTAAAAAAAGCGGCTGGGTAGTTAAGGTGCATAACCATCAGAAAGCGCTCTTTTATCTCACCCCGCTGGCAAACAAATTTCAGATCGGCATGACACTGAATGAAGCGGAAAAATCGACCCTGCTCAGCAGTATGACAGATGAGCGGAAAAAGACAGAAATTAAAAAAGCCCACAAATACCCCGAAGGCTACCCCCTGCGTTTTATGGTGGAATCGGAAAATGAGTTGAATCAGGTGGTAAATATCCTGAATATCCTTAACAAAATATGATTTACAGATCTGAACTCGGTTATGTCCGTATGAAACAATGCCTGCTTATTATTTTGGCCCGTCTGCTGACCGGTTGCACAGAAGGCACGCTGGATCAAAATCTCATCATACCGTTTGAGCCGGTGCTTAATTTTCAGTTATTTGCGGTCCCGGATGCCGGAACCACAGTCATTCGCAGTGAGTCGGAATGGCTGGAATTCTGCAATAATTATTGGAATGAAGCGATAAAAGCACCAATCCCTTATATCGATTTCAGCAAAAAGATCGTGATCGGTATATTCTGGGGAGATAACTGTAAATATTCGGGCTGCACCAACGCCAGCCCTTCCATCGAGTTCATCCTTAAATCACCAGACCGGATAACGGTGCAGTTAGGACCGGTTGCCGATCTGGGCCTTTGTGATATGTGTGTTGCGCCACTATATATGGTTACGATTCCCCGGACGGAATTGCCGGTCAGCTTTACCGGCGACCTTCCCAAATAGGCGAAAAAAATTTTCAACAAAAAAATCGAATTTTAAAACTTTTCACGAAAAGATACAGAGAAGTCCGGAAGGTACAAGCGGAATTTGAAGGATTTAAAAAAATTATCTGAAAAATAATGGATAGCAGGCAATTTAGAATTAATCCAATCTGGTTGTTTTGTCCAAGGTTCTTTGTCCTTCGTGATTCTTCGTGAATGCTCTGATTGTTCCTGTCAATCCTGTTATCCTGTCTCATAAAGTCATAATATTATTCACTCGAATCGTTAGATAGCAAGACCACATCTCCGTCAATATTTGAGAACACCACCCGCTGCCGGCTAATTGGGGTGACGGTCTGGATCAGATAATTCTGATATTTATATTTCCAAAATAACGCACCGGTGGAAGCATCGGCCGCAAAAATCAATCCGTTTTTCGTGCCCCAGAAAAGTGTACCCTCTTTTTCGACCGGCATGGAAGGGGCAATATCATAACCGTAACCAAAATCTCCTGCCCAGGCCACCGAAGGAAAAGAACGTTTGCTTTCGAAAGCGATCACCGAATCGGTCATCGACCGGCCATACACCAGATTACCGTTTGTGGAAATCCCGACTGTCTCGCGAAATTTCCATTGGTTATTGCGCCATAGGGTTTTACCAGTAAGGATCTCAATTGCTGTCAGATAGCGGTCCGGAGCGGCAATAAAGATCTTTCCATCGGCACCGACCGGCCAGCAGGCCGCCGGGGCATACAGCGGATTTGTCCGCTCCCCCTGCCATGTCCACCGCGGATCACCATTGATCTGATCAAGTGCATATAATTTGCCATCCCAGGCACCGAAGATAATATTTCCCTGGTATATCAACGGTTTGGTCTCGACATAACCGCCGACACCTTCATATTGCCAGATGACCTCGCCATGCCGGATATCCAGCGCACGGAAGCTGCTGTCACTGGCTCCGACATAGACAATATCCTCTTCTATGACTGGAACGGACACCAGTGCGTTGCTGGTCGTGACTTTCCATATAAGCGTGCCATCGGTTTTATCCAGACAATAGATGGCACTATCGGCGGAAGTGAAGACCAAATGTTTATGGTCAACAGCAGCGGTACCGTAAATGGATCCTGTATGCCGGGATTTCCAGACAACCTTCCCGTCCGAAAGGGAGAGCGCATACATGCTTCCAGAGACATCTCCGACATACAAGTATTGATCATCGTAAACCGGGGAAGCTCGTCATGGTGCATTCGCTGTGAAAGATCCATTCCGGCCGGACATCCGGATATTCCCGGTTAACCGAATAATCGGGCATGAGAGTATCGTTTACCGCCTGAACCGGACCGGTATGGCTCAAATCGAAGGCGGCCCAGGCCTTTCCGGGCTGACCACCGGGTGTGACCTCGGCGGCAATCAGCGAATCGTTGCGCAAGCTGAAAAGGGTGTAACCGCCGGATGATTCGCTGGCCCGCAGGGTTGAACGCCCCATAAAGGCCGGAATGCCCTGATAATACTGCAGCCGGTTGCGGTGTCCGTGACCGTGGAGGATGAATTTGATGTTATAATCTTTGATAATGTCAACACATTCGTACCAATTATCAACCGAGTCATTTAACGGATAGTGCATAACCAGTACAACCGGCGTCTCCTTTCCCGCTTCTCTCAACTGGTTTTCCAGCCAGGTCAGCACTTCACGGGGGGTGTGGCCGTCGTCCATGCGCAGAATCGGACCCTGGTGAAATCCGATATACCGGTATCCGGCATAATCGAAGGCAAACTTGTCGTCTCCCCACAATGCACGGAAATTAGCTCCTGCCGATCCGGACCATTTTGTGTCGTGATTTCCCGGAATGATATGGTATGGCACCCGGAGACTATCGAGTATCTGTTTGGCCAGTGCCAGATGTCTACCGGTATTCATATCGGTTATATCCCCGGATACAATGACAAAATCAATATCCTGCCGACTGTTGATATCAGCGACAGCATTGCGGAGATCAACTGCGGCAATGGCGGATCCGCCGATATGTGTGTCGCTGAGCAAGGCAAAACGGTGGGATGATCCCTCCTTACAGGAATAGATACCGAGTATAAGCAGGATCAATGTTGTGTATCTCGCCATAAATATATCCCTCTTTTCAAGACGTTTTTCTGTCCATCCCGGATTTTTTCACAACCAGCATGACCTTTTATCGTTCTGATGGCGAGGTGATCAAAAGACTACCCGGGGAGTAATGAATTAGTAGAGTATGGTGAGTAGTGAGGAGTAAGTAATTGGTAATTAGTAATTTGTAAAATTATCGAACCTGAATAATTCACCACCGCCTCCCCCCGCTGGGGGCGGGTGATTTATGCATACATCACGCCAATCAATTTTTGTATGCCTATAAATTGCCGAAAATTGATACTGATTAGTTACCAGTTACCAATTACCAATTCCTAATTTCTCCTCTCTCACTCCTCACTGCTTCTGTTCATCCAATTTTGCTACCTCAACCTCCAACTGCCCCACCAATGTATCCAGTTGTCCAATCACGGCCATGATCGGTTCAGGTTGGGTTAGATCAACACCGGCTTTTTTGAGCAAATCCATGGGATAATCACTTCCTCCGGCTTTTAGCAAATTCAGATAACGTTCGATCTCTGCCGGACGGTCTTTTTCGGGTGCCTGCATCAGATTATTATAGATTTGGGCAGAGGAGGCGAAGCAGGTTGCGTATTGATATACATAATAGGGAGAGCGAAACACATGTGGAATTCTTGCCCATACGTAATAGAGTAATTCATCTTCCTCAACGGTATCGCCGTAATAGGTTTTGAACAGATCTTTCATAATACCTGTGAGAACTTCTGAAGTGATCGGTTTTCCTTCCTCTGCAAGCCGGTGCGTCTGCAGTTCATAGTCGGCCAGCAGGGTTTGAAAATAAAACGTCCCGGTGATATTGCTGATCGATTGCTGCAGCAGGGCGATCCGTTCTTTTGGATCCTCGGCTTGTGCCAGTAAATGATCCAGCAGCAAGGCCTCGTTAAAAGTGGAAGCGACTTCAGCGACAAAGATCGTATAGCTGGCGGTGGCAAACGGTTGAGTCTCATTGGCCAGCAGCGTGTGCAGTGTATGCCCCAGTTCATGTCCCAGGGTAAATACATAGTCAAGTGTTTCATTGTAATTAAGCAGCATATAAGGATGGACGCCATAGACATTGGTGGAATAGGCGCCGGAACGTTTTCCCTGGCTCTCGAATACATCGATCCAGCCACCTTGCAGGGCCTGATCCACTTTCTCCTGATAGACGTCACCCAGAGGTGCGACCGAAGCCAACACGTGGGTTTTGGCTTCAGTATAGGGATAGGTTTTATCAAAGTCGATAATCGGAATTGAGCCGTCATAGGAATGGTATTGCTCAACTCCGAGGATTTTTTTGCGCAGTTTGACATAGCGCTGAAGCGGGGCTGTATGGGCTTTGACCGTAGAAACGAGTGTTTCATAGACGCTGACCGGCACATTATGATCGTCGAGTGCGGCTTCCAGACACGAATCATAATTACGGGCCTGGGCCGATGCCCAGTCACGCTGACAGACAGAATTATAGATGGACGCGTACGTATTATGCTGGCTTTTAAAAACACCGTAATGGGCATCAAAAATCATCTTACGGTCATCCTGATGGGTATTTGTAGCCAGAACCCGGCTGTAATTGGCATTTGATGCCCGTAACGTATCGCCATTAGAAAGAATAACTTCGGGAAAATCTATATCGGCGGTGGTGATGGCTCCATAGATATCCGATGGGGTCCCGTTAAATCTTGAATAATAGGACAGGATTTTTTCCTTATCCTCACTGAGCACATGGGCCTGTTGGCGATACAGGTCCGAAATGCCAAACCGATACGGTTTAAAAGCCGGGTCGCTTTCGAGCCATTTCTCCATGGTCTCCCACGGTATCTCAAGAATTTCCGGATTTATCCAGGATGTGGCGGTTCCGAACTTTGAAAACAGGATCTGCACCTTTTGCATATTGGCAGAAGCGTTTTGATCCCGTGTGTCGCTGTCACGGTTCAATTGTGGATAGCGGTAAACTTTGTAGGACAGCTGATCAAGATCATCTTCCATCAGCCGGACCTTTAGCAGATTTTCCGGACCCTGTTTTATCTTCCCTTTCATTTCGGCAACGGCCTTCATTTTTTCTTCCAGCACTTTAAGATCCGTTTCCCATGCCGCCCAGTCGGGGTATATATCGCTGAGATTCCATTTATATTCAGTCGGAATATCCGCCCGAGTTTCATAGGATTGTTGCGAAAAAAGTGAAACGATAGGAATCAACAAAAATAAATAAGTACGTACAATAAGAGTAGCTGAACGCATAGTCACCTCATAATTTATAGTGAAATATTTTGCTGAGCCGATCTCAGCAATGGATAATTTATATGTATTGATTTGACCATGTGTTTACAAGTTAAGAATCAATAATAATTTTAAATATTCCAGGATACTTCATTCCAAACCCTGGCGTGTCGCCAGGAAAGGCTTGATTCGGAATCTCAATATAAACAATTGCTTAGATCCTGAACCAAGTTCAGGATGATATCTCGATGGTTTGAATTCATATACCTATTCTTAGAACAAAAATTGTAAACACCTTGTCAAGATAAACCAATTTATAATTTAAGGATGCAAGGATATACGAAGAGTTACAGATTTTGTTTTAATAATTTTTAACATTCAGCAGAAAAGTACCGGTATCCGTTTCAAAGAAACGGCGTAACAAAGTTGCAAAGTAACATAGATATAAATACAGGTTGTGCTTAGGTCTTGCAGATCCGCCGGGTTTACCGGGATTTATTCATTCAACCTTACCTGAAAAATTCTGTGAATGGCTGTATAGGGTAGGGTCGTGGCGCGCCATGACCCTACGAATGAAAATATTTTCATATGTTTTCTCTGATTATGCTTCGATGAATTTTCCCATCAACCAGTGGCATTTATTCTGTTCCGATTCAACAGTTCAACAATTAAACGATTCAACGGACATCTGGTATGCCATTCTCCCTAAACCAATATTTCTGAATCAAAATCCGTATATTCCCGTAAAGCACATTATAGGCATGAATGGAGGATAACATGCGCATCCTGCTGTTATCTTTGTTTTTTGTAATAACCAGGATCGGCATCGCCGGATTTGAAATCAAAATCGATGCCCAGAAAGACACCTTCTATAACCAACTGACCGGACCCGAAGATGGATTCCTGACCATTACCACTGACGATTACCTTCCGATCAGCGGCCCCCGTCCCGACAATGATCAGGATCTCTCCGGCAGGGTCTGGATGGCCTGGGATTCGGTATACTTTTATGTCTATGCGGAGATAAAGGATGATCTTATCCGGGTAAATAATATCGCCCGTCCGGAAAACGACTGTATAGAATTTAAATTTGACCCTGATCCGGCAATAAAAGCACTTACCGGCGTGGTAAATGCCCGGTTAAGCGCTCTGGATAGCCTTCTGGCGGAGAGTCCCGCCGGCGTCGATAATTTGTATTCCGAAGGAAACCTCGATTCATTACATATATCTGGGAGTGACTATGCCCGTCGGCTTATGCGGGATGGCTACGCAGTGGAACTACGGCTTAAATGGGCATGGATACATGCTGACGACAAACACATCAAGGCGGGAGAGGGTCGTATTTTTGGATTTGGGATAAATGTACATGATAACGATTCGGACAACCGGGATGGTTCGGTTAACTGGTCAGCCGGGCGGGCGGATGCGATGTGGTTAAATCCGTTGTTGCTGGGTACGGCGGTGATGAGGCCCGATCATCGTATCGCGCTGATCAGGCGCAATGCGATTGATCCCGGTGCCCGTCCGGGAGTAACTTTTTTGTCGGCGCCACTCCTGGGGGAAAGATCTTATAATCTGATCCGCCCTGAAAACTGGCTTTACCATTCCGGCGATGATTCAACCTGGGCCAATCCCGGTTTTGATGATCATGACTGGGAACTGGTCAATTCGCAAATACGTGAAGCGAATATGCCGTCCAGCGGGTGGGACGGCATCGGCTGGTTTCGCGTAAATCTTTCGGTAGACAGTTCCCTTATAGGGACACCACTGGGATTTAATATGTTTCAGGTGGGGGCGTCAGAGGTCTACCTGGACGGAAAGCGTATATTTCGTTTTGGACGCGTGGCATGCCCGGACAGCACTGAAATCCCGCATTGGGAACGTAATCCACGCTTTTTAACTTTCCGGAAAAGTGGCCCCCATCTGCTTGCAGTACGATATTCAAATACGGATTTTAATCTTTTTCATAATTACGAACTTGAGGCCGGTTTTGAGTAAACTTTCTAAAAGATCTGACCCAACAAATTGACAATCGAGTCAATATTGTCCGTACAATGAGTCTTTATCAGATCATATTTTTCGTCATTCCGCTGACTTTGGGAACGATCCACTTATTGCTGTTTTCTTTTTATCCAAAAGCACGGGAACATCTTTATTTTTCAATCTCAATGCTATGCTGGTCGGTAATCACGTTTACCGACTTCCACGGCCCGATGTTTGACAATTTTGAGGAGATTTTTTTAAGCGGCAGGATTGGTGCCGCGGCTATTCCACCGGCGGTGGTCTTCGGATTGCTGATGCTGTATCAGAGCATATATAAGCGTATTCCGCGCATCGGATATTTGTTTATCGCTGTCGGGGCGATTCTAACGGTCTGGACACAGTTCGAGCCAACATCAAGGGTCATGGGTGTGGGTATATACATTCTGATCGGTCTTGGGGCAATCGAGGTTATTCGTTTGATTTTTGTTTCCGGTATTCGCGGCTGGCACAGGCGATGGATCACACTGACGGGATTTGTCTGCTTTATGATCGCAATTGTCTATCAGATCCTGTCAAATATGGGATTTTTACCCCAACTGGGTGACTATGGGATCACCTACGTGTACGGATTACTTGTTCTAGCGATATCGGCTTCGATCGATCTGTCACGTGATTTTGCCCTGACCAACCGCGATCTGGAGTCAAAACTCGAAGAGGTAAAATCTCTTTCACAGAAAGCATTGGAGCAGGAACGTCATGCGCGCGAGGAGGAGGTCACCCGCAAATTGCTTGAAGCCGATAATGCCCGTAAGACAAATGAGCTGGAAGAAGCGCGCCAATTACAGCTGTCCATGCTGCCCAGAAAGATCCCCAATCTGCCACATCTTGAGATCGCCACTCTGATGAAAACCGCCACCGAAGTCGGCGGGGACTATTATGATTTTTATTGTGATTCAAACGGCACCCTTACGGTGGCCATTGGCGATGCAACGGGACACGGCATGAAAGCCGGAACCATGGTAGCGGCGATCAAAAGCCTGTTTGCGGCTTTCAGCCAGACACTGGATATTCCCGGATTTTTCAAGCGTTGTACGGAGATCATAAAAGATATGCATCTTGGAAATATATACATGGCCATGATGATCGCGCGGATAAACGGAGGATCTTTGTCGGTTTCAGCTGCCGGTATGCCGCCATTATTTATTTACCGGAAGGCAACCGGTAAGGTAGAGGAGATCGTGATCAAGGGAATGCCGCTGGGGGCCCATCTGGGGCTGACGTATAAAGTCAGAAAAACGAATATTTATCCGGGGGATACCCTATTATTTATGACCGATGGATATGCCGAACTGTTTAATGATAAAAAGGAGGTCATGGATTACCCACGGGTCAAGGAAATTTTCCGGGAACACGCCGGGGAAGCCCCGCAGGCGGTAATCGATCATCTGCTGCGGGCCGGGGAAGACTGGCAGAACGGCCAAAAACAGCAGGATGATTTTACGTTTGTGGTGATCAAATATGTTCCGGTATTACGGCAGGGGCGAAGCAACACAGCAACATAGCGACAGAGCGACAGAGCGACAGAGCAACAGAGCAACAGAGAATTTAAATAATAAGCTTCACTTAATTTCATTTAAAAAGCAATTTAAATTACCAATTAACAATTACCAATTACCAATTACCAATTACCAATTACCAATTCCTAATCCCTCATCCATAATCTACCAACTGCCAACTACCTACTGCTCACTACTACCGGTCTCCTGCCGATACATTCCTTCAATCTCCGCCGCATACTTTTCTTCCACCACACGCCGTTTGATCTTGAGCGTCGGGGTCAGTTCACCCCCCTCCTGTGAAAAGGGTTCCGGCACGAGAACAAATTTCTTGATCTGTTCAAATGATGCAAAATCAACAGTCAGCCGTTCAATCTCTTTCGCAATCAGTTCGGAAATTTGCGCATGTGAGAGCAGCTGCACATAGGAATCAAAATCAACCGATTTCTCATGTGCCCATTTTTCAAGCGCTTCCTTTAACGGTACAATCACTGCCGAGCAAAAACGGCGTCGGTCTCCCACAATCATGACCTGTTCAATATAAGGACTTGTGATCAGCCGGTTCTCGATAGGCTGGGGTGAAACATTTTTACCGCCGGAGGTCACCAGTATATTCTTCTTGCGGTCGGTGATAACCAGGAAGCCGTCGTTATCAAACATGCCAATATCACCGGTATGGAACCATCCTTCGTCATCGATGACCTCTTTGGTCGCTTCTTCCTTATTCAGATATCCCCGCATGATATGGGGACCGCGGGATAGGATCTCCCCATCTTCGGCGATACGCACTTCCACACCGGGAATCGGCATACCGACAGCGCCGAATTTGATTGCACCGGGCCGGTTAAAGGTTATCGCCGGAGAAGTTTCGGTAAGTCCGTATCCCTCAAGAATGACCAATCCAACGGCAGCAAAAAATTCGGCAATCTCCGCGGCCAGGGGGGCACCGCCGCTGACAAAATAACGCAGCCGGCCTCCCACCCGGTGATGCAGCTTCTGGAATACAAGTTTGGCGGCAATCCCGTGTTTGACGTTCAATAGCGGTGAAATATACTGCTTGTGACGCTGGCGGCTGTTGTAATTTTTTCCTACAGAAATGGCCCAGTAAAATATTTTGCGCTTTACCGGGGATCCCGATTCCACCATTGCCAGAATTCGGTTATAGATCTTTTCATAAAGCCGGGGCACGGAAATCATAAGGGTCGGCCGGATCTCGAGCATATTCTCTGCCACTGAGTCGATGCTTTCCGCATAAGCCACTGAAGCGCCATGATAGCAGGAAAAAAAATGTCCGGCAAGCCGTTCAAGCACATGGCTCAGCGGTAAGAAAGATAGCGTTGAATCACTGGAATAACATTCGAATATCTGGGCAACGGCTTCAATGTTGGAAAGAAAATTACCGTGGGTCAATACGGCGCCCTTGGGTTCACCGGTCGTCCCGGAAGTGTAAATAACAGTAGCAATATCATCCCGTTTCAAACCGGCAATCCTGTTCTCCGGAAATCCGGGAGACTGTTTGAGGTAATCCTCACCTTTTTCTGTGAGTGTTGAAAAAGGCAGCCACGGGTCCGGAAGTTGAGCGGGAGGATCGAATACAAAATATTTTTCAACCTTTTCCAGTGTCTGTCGGACCGCTTCGATTTTTGACATCTGCTCCTCATGCTCAACGATAAGCAGTTTGAGGCCGGCATCTCTTATGATGTATGCGGTCTGGGGGGCCGTCAATGTCGGATATATGGGGACCAGTGCCGCACCGAGGGATAAGACGGCATAATCGGCTAAGGCCCATTCATACCGATTTGATGATATCAGTCCCACCCGGTCACCGGGTGAAATACCCATTGATGCCAGACCACCGGCAAGTGATTCACAATCCCGGCAGCTTCCGCCCAATTGATTGTATGCCAGTGGCCGTCATGTTTGTAGCGATATGCGGGTTGGTCACCGAGTTTCTCACGATTATTAAAAAACATTTGGGCAAGATTATCAAAACTCATAGTTTTTCTCCAAGGTTTGAATAGGGAATTTATTTAGCCTGAACGGTTCGGGGTGTCCTGTCCTCACCTGGTGTTTACATATTCTTAGATTTGATTTTGGAAATATTAAGTGTTAACAATTCCGTCATCCTGAACTCGTTTCAGGATCTAAATAATTGATTTTTTGTAAATTCCGAACCTAATCTGTCCTGGCGACAGGCCAGGATTCAGGTTGACAACTATGCATTAATTTTTATGAATATATCAAGCCAGTATATTCATAATTCGATTTATTAATACTCCGTGATTCTCCTTGTATTTCCGTGGTGAAGTCCGGACTAGTGACGGGTTTGCCGGATCAGGGCTTCCAGATAACGGGATTTCATCTGCTGGCTGGCCATGGCCTGTTTTACCGGCGGCAGATGGAGAATAACACCCAGTACAGCAGCCATGGCACGATGGCTCCAGAGTACCCGGTTGTCAAAGATCAGGTGCTGTAACTTGCCCCGCTCGACCGCCATGATCACAGCCCGGTGGGTGCCATTGACCGGTGTCAGTACCCGTTCTTTTCGCGAGGCCAGCCCCAGCGCATTGTGGGTGCATACCCTTACACAGATACCGCAGCCCAGACAACGCTCGTCGTCTAATTGTGCCTTTTTGGCCTTTGGCATTTGGGGATCATTGGCTGAGACTAGTGACATCGCTTCGACCGGACAAGCGTTCACACATTTCCCGCATCCATTGCAGGTGGTCGTATCGGATACCGGAATAAAATTGGTCGTATGGACCGGATTCATAACCGCAAAACGGCGGGCGGCGATCATCGCCTCGCAACAGCAGCCGCAACAATTACAGATAAAATTCACCCCATTCTGAACATTTTCACCAAATTGAACGAGATTATGCTCATAGGCTTCGGATAAGAGGTCCAGACCTTCTGCCGAATCAACCTTACGCGCATGACCATGCCGGATGAGTGAAGCCGCAGTTGTATTAAAGGTCATACAGATGTTCATCGGGGCGTTGCACGCCCGGTCCATATGTTCCATTTTATGCCGGCAGTAACACATACTCACACCCATATGGGATGCGGTTTTAATCACTTCTGTAGCGCGTTCGTAATCGAGTACATGAAGAGCGTTATCATTCGTGAGCACCGGTTCATTCACAAAAGCCCGCCCAAGATGGGTTTCACCGTCGGCAAACAGCTCACGGATAAAATCTTCTTCCACGTTGAGATACTGATAATATAGTTCGGCGAGTTGTTTCTGATCGATATCCCCTCTGATGCGCATCATGGAAAATTCAAAAAAACCGGCCATGGGAGGGGGCAGGGCATACAGGGTCTCACCGTTGTGCTCCATATCCACCAGGAGAGCGCGTCCGGCCAGGTCATTAAGCGCGTATTCGGCTGCCAGAATATCCATGCTCCAGATCTTTGCCGCCTGACTGACGGAAAAGGGTTTTATCGGGATCATCGCCACCAGTTCGGCTTCTTTTTCGCGGAAGAGAATAGAAAGAATTTTGGTCAGCAGTTCCGAGGGGGGTGCCCCCTGCGGAAAACGGTTCAGTCGTTCAACAAGGCGATCGTAACCCGATATCAGGTTATGGTGACCCATTTAGATACTCCAAAATTGTCAAACGTTCAAGGATGTATTGAATATAGCATAAATTTGTAAAAAAAAAAGAGTAATTATATTAGATTAAATAATTTTTATATGACAGTGGCTATAAAGGCAGAGTCCCTGTACGAAATATAACATAATTATTAAAGTGGTTCCGGACAGGCAGCCGGAAAGATGATTTTGGCAAAATGATGATAAAATTAACAGCGTGAATACATTACAAAGTAATAATGTAGCGGCGATTCGTTAATCACCCCGGAATGTGTAATAATATTAAAATTTCTTTGGTTCCCCGACCAAATGATTTATATTTATTATAACGACCATCGGATCACAAATTTACTGTCATTTTGACCTGCATGATTTTGCCGGTATGGATACATATGTATATTGCTGATTTTACACATGGCGATCAAAATGTTTGCAAGTATAGATAGATATGGCTTCAGGGAAAACCCGCATCAATGATTGGGGGTGCGTATGAAACGCTTTAATTGCGTGTGGTCATGGTTTGCATTATCTCTATTTATCCAATCTCTCCTGGCCCAACCTACAAGTACATTTAAAGATTACGATCTGCCGGTTCAACCAGCTCTAGGCAGCAACCTGATAGGTCCTGTCTACCCACCCCCTCTGGGGGTCGACTGGAGCGGTTCGGGTAACAGCGGCGCAGCAGGCGGTGCTATATGGATCTATCAGAACGTCGTACTGGCAAACTTTGATAGCGTCTATTGGGGGCCGGTTAACGATGCCATCAATGTTTCCTTTAATGACAGCATTTATACGGCCAATGAAGTTCTGCAATTCAGTCCGGAAAGTTCGAACCTGGGTAACGGGGTTCTCATTTGGAATGGCACCACTTTTTTCCCGGGGGCCATGGATACGGTATATACCCGGTATACAATGCGTCTGCTCAATTACGCCACGGGCGGAGCATTATCTGCGCTTCCGGCCGTTTCAATAACATTGCCAGCTAATGTTGGTGGGGTGTTGTGGGTGACCAGCGGCCTGGAATATACGGTGAATTTTATCTTTGAGGCTTCATTCTCCCGCAATGGTCCTTATCAGCCGGCGCTTGATTTTTTTGATGCCAATAAACCGGGTCCGGCAATTCCATATCTCTCGTTCCTGGCCGGATTTTACTATGTCAATTCACCGCCGCAACTCACGGCAAATAACTTACTGGAGATTGATGAAGGCCAGAGTGCAACCGTCACGGCTGAGTTTCTCTCGGCAAGTGATGTGGAGAGTGGCAAGCAACGGATCTTATTTAATATTGCCCCTTCCGGCCTCGGAGAAGCCCCCCACTTTGGCTGGCTGAAACGGGACGAAGACAGTTTGCGAGCTGGTGATTTTTTCTCACAATCAGATCTGGAAAACAACCGGATAACCTACCGGCACAACGGAACTGAAAATCTGCTGGATAATTTCACCTTCAATATCGTTGACGGTGATGGCGGCAGCACGCCAAGCGGTGAGCTTTTGACCTATACATTTACCTTTGTAATTAATCCGGTCAACGATCCGCCTGTTCCGGTTTCAGGGACAGCGGTGGCCCGGGTGAATACACCGCTTGAATGGCATTTTAATGCGGCAGATGTGGATACGCCGTCCCAAATACTTTATTATTCACTGGTTAAAGACGGCAGCAAGGGAACAACAACCATTTTAAATGATTCAACCGGGCTGTTCAGATATACGCCGGATACGGATGCACTTGGGAATGATACCATCATATTCCAGGTATACGATGGCTATGCCTATAGTGATCAAAACGGTATCATGGCCATAACTATTGAGGATATTCCGGTATTGCCCCAGGGTTACATTCTCATTGGCAGAGCCAATCCTTGTCAAATCCTGATGGTCAATCCGGCTGATGGTCAGCAGACGGTTTATAAAAATCTTTTTCCATCAAGCACCAACCCCGATCTAAGGGCAAATGATCTGGTACTTGATAAAGAGGGTAATCTGTTTGCGGTAACCAACGATACCGGCCTGGTGAGGGTGGATTATCTGACCGGTGAAACGACTATCCTGGCCCCGGTCGATAGTTTCAGCCAGCCAATCGGTCTCGATATCTCTGCGGATGGTGGAATCTTCATCTGCGACGGGGATCGGGGGGTGATAAAGGTTAATCCTCTAAACGGTACCTCTTCTGTCCTCTCGAGCGGTGGATTGATGACTTTTCCGGTCGGAATTACCGCAGCGGCTGATGGGTATTTGTATATCACCGATGCCGCAGATCTGGATTCTGCCAACGGCAGCGTGATCAGGATTGATCCGGTTACGGGCAGTCAGACTTTAGTAAGTGAAAATCAGTTGCTGGCTGATCCGGCACATATTATTTCGGCTTCCAATGGCATGTTATATTTATCAGATTTTGATGGATTTGGAGGTACCGGTCATGTTTTGACGGTTGATCCTGCCGACGGCAGGCAAAAAGTAATCGCTTCCGGTGACTTGTTGATCGATCCGCTGGGAATCGATTTGTACAGTGGAAAAATATTTGTAACCAATTTGTTCAATGGTAGTATCGTCGAAATTGATACAACCGACGGATCACAGAAGCTGGTTTTTTCCGACACGACACTTACAGAGACTTTTGGTTTGCATGTGATCCAGTCAACGATTTCGCATATCCCGTCAGTAAAATTCGACCCGGTCCCCGATATGTACGTACTATTTCAAAACTATCCGAATCCCTTCAATCCGATGACAACAATTCGTTATCAATTGCCGGTTCCCGGTCAAATACGCTTGGAAGTTTTTGATATCACTGGCAGAAAAGTTAAAACGCTGTTAAATCGGTATCAGAAATCCGGTGAATATACGGTGACCTTTGACACAGCAGGCCGGGCCAGCGGTATATATATTTATCGTATGCTGGTTGATGGGCATGTGATGGCCCAACGTAAAATGGTAATATTGAAGTAGAGACGGATATTCGTTCATCTCAAAGCGGCTGAATGATCGTATTTCGGTTCAACGATTCAACAACATCAGTAGATGTATGACGTTCTGAATGATTTACTCACCTCTAGCTGAAACAATGTTCACACCGGATAGTATGCACTTCTGAATGTTGTAACTCAAAGAATTTATTTATCAACTCATAGATCAAGTCATTTCACTAATTATTGGGAGGTGGTCATGATATCACTATCTTATACCTTCCGGATATTTCTGATAATTTTACTTCTTTTATTTCTGTTCCCCTCAATTTTATCAGCCCAGGGTACAATTATCGGTCCGGTGTATCCGGCACCCATGGGGAATACCATGAGTGTTTCCGGCGGTGCTGATGGTATCGGCGAAGCGAGCGGGATAACCTGGACCATCGGGAATGTTGCCCTGGCTACGTACGATGTCGTATACTGGGGACCGATAGACCGGATGATAAAAATGTCGATGGATAATAATACCTATACGGAAGATGAGATAATGGATTACCGTTCCGATTTATCCACGCTGACCGGTGGGGTAATGATGTTTACCGGAAGCACCAGTCTTTACGATAAGTTTGCAAGGGCGACGAGGACCGTCTATACCCGCTGTGTAATCACCGTCACTACCCTGAACGGAACGCCTCTGCCTTTGATCGATGCATCGGTTCTTGGTTTACCGGGTAATGTTGGTGCAGTGGGATCTTTGCAGGATTGGGGTATATCGGCTACAAGTTATTTCCGGGTAAATATAAAACTACAGGCAACTTATGATATCGCCAGTTATCAACCGGCATTTGATTTTTATGAAAACCGACACTACTATAGCACTGATCGTGTATATAGTTCCGTGGATGGTGCCTTTTATTACCGGAACAGCCTGCCGGTGCTGGTAACCAACACGACCATCAATATGCAGGAAGGTCAAACCGTCTCGATTCCCCAAACGGCATTAAAAGCGCAGGATGTGGAAAGTGCCACTACTCAGATCACATTTACCGTCGGTCCGGTATCCGGCGGCCGGGCACCGGCACATGGACTGCTGCGTTTGAATGGCGTACCACTCGGCCTGGGCAGTACTTTCACCCAGGATCATATCAATCGTAATCAGGTGACCTACCAGCACAATGCCGATGCCAGCACCAGTGATGATTTTACCTTCACGGTCAGCGATGGACAGGGTGAAACCGTCCCGGTCAGTCCGGCCGGACCCTATGTCTTCAACATCCAGATCGGTCAGGTAAATCATCCGCCCGTGGCCGTCAACGGATCCGGATCCGCCACTGTGGGTAGCACATTCTATGGCCAGTTTCGGGCAACCGATTCCGATCTTCCGGCACAACCGCTGACATTTTCCATCATTCAGAATGGTAAAAAAGGTACGGCAAACCTGCTCAATTTCAATGACGGCTCCTTCAGTTATAATCCAAATAATGATGCCTTTGGCCGGGATACGCTGATATTTCAGGTATCTGACGGGGAAGCCAGTTCGGCCAATCCCGGACTTTTTATCATTACGCTGATCAATAACCGGGCACCCGTGATCACACCGATCGCAGATTTGACGATGATAGAAAACGAGACCAAAACGGTCACGATCAGCAGCAGTGATCCGGACGGTAATCAGATCACCCTGACGGTGAACAACCTACCCCCTTTTGCCAGCTTCAGTACACCGGGGGGTGGTACCGGGACCATACAGTTCGCTCCTCAGACAGGTGATATCGGGGATTATCCCGGGATCGAGATTGTTGCCGAGGATAACGGCACGCCGGTCCGCTCCAGTCATGAAGAATTCAACCTAACGGTTATGCCGGAAATCAAACCGGTGATAAGTATCTACCCGTCGGGATTAATTGACTTCGGTACGGTTCAGATCGGAAAAGACACAGCAACCGTTGTTACAATTTATAATCTGGGTAATGGTGTTCTTACCGTCGACGATATTACTCTAAGCGGGGGCGATACCGGTAAATTCGACGTGGAGACATTGGTAATTCCGATTGACATCTCTCCGGACGATTCGGTCGATTTTACGGTTACTTTCATGCCAACAACAACCGGGCCCAGCCAGACGACACTGATCATCGATTCCAACGATCCGGTTAATGATCCGGTGGAGATTACCCTGCGCGGATACGCCGTCTATCCGCCTTCGGATGTACTTTATCATCTGGGTGATCTGAAGGCTCCCCCGACGGTCGTGATCGACTATCCGGTTTCAATCGAAATTTTTGAAGACCGGGAGCTGTGTGCCTTTGGTTTTAACCTGTCATTTGATCATGCCGTGCTTACCTATCAGGACTGGACCCGCGGGCCTGTCATACCCGCTGACGGCTATTACACTACCGCAACCCTGATCAACGACAGCACAGTCCACATTTCCGGATTCAGAAAATACGGATCTCCCATAACGGAAAGCGGAGAAATAGCCTTTATTGCGTTTCTGGTTAACGCAACCGCGCCGCTCGATACCAGTGATCTCAAGATCGTTCAGCCATCGGCCGGAGACTGCCTGGGATTTGATCTGGTGGCCAACAGCTACGATACCGGTCATATTATCGTCGATATCTATGCCCGCCTGACCGGTACGATCAATTATTTCGATCCGCTTGCACCGGAGTTGGGACGGCCGCTGGCCAAAATACCGGTCTTACTGATGGATAGCAACGGCAATATCGTCGATCAGGCGGTTACCGATGCAAACGGTTTTTATATGATCGATAGTGTGATGACCCTGCAGGATTATGTCCTGATGCCCAAATGGGTTGATGATGAAACCAATCTGCGCAAAACGGTAAATTCCACCGATGCGTATCGTGCCTTCTCCGCAGCCAACGAAACGATACCATTCCCGAATCCGTTTCAATACGAAATCGGAGATGCCAATAATAACGATACCTTTAACACCACCGATGCCTTTGTTATTTTTCAGTTGGCCAGTTATCAGCTACTGAATCTGAGATCATACGGCCTGGATGACTGGAACTTTGTCCCGCTGCAATCGATGTACCTGGCCAAATGCACGGTTGATAATCCCCATGAAATTGAATTATCTAATTTATTGAGGGATACAGATGATCTGGATTTTATCGGCGGCATCAATGGTGATGTGAATGGAACCGGCAACGACCTGCTCAACTTCGCGAAAACGCAGGGTGCGTCTGTGCAATTTAATATTGCCTCGGCCCGGTGGTCTGCAGAGGGTGTTCTCAGTGTACCGGTAAATATCGAAACAAACGGAGAGGCGGTATGCGCCCTGCAGTTTCAAATCGTGTATGATCGTGGACAGCTCGAATATGCCGGGTATTTGCCCAGTGAACTGACCCCGACGCCGGAAAACTGGATGATGTATCTGGAGGAATCGTCCGAGCACATAATATCTGCCGCCGCGTTTGTGATGGATGTTGATCATGCCATCCGGGATAACGGTGCGATCGTATATCTGAATTTCAGACTGAAAGGGGAAGCAACGGAAGTGGTTGAATCTTCCCTCACATTCATTGAAACACCGGTTGCCGGCGGGCCGGATGGAAATGACCTGCCGGTCGCCTCGGAAGATGGAATCCTGAGCCTCGAAGAAGCCGTGCTGCCGGTTGAATTGATATTGCAACAGAACTATCCGAATCCGTTTAATCCATCAACAACCCTGGAATTCATATTGCCGCAAAACGGATGGGTCAGCCTGAAGATTTACAATACGCTCGGTGAGATCGTTTCGGAACTGGTAGCCCGTGAACTCCCCGCAGGCATTCACCAGTATAACTGGGATGCTAACGGCCTTGCCACCGGTATTTACTACTACCGGCTCGAGACACGGGAAAGGGTGTTGACCAGGAAGATGTTATTGTTGCAATAAAGGAACAAGGAACAAGGAACAAGGAAAAAGGAAAAAGGAAAAAGGAAAAAGGAAAAAGGAAAAAGGAATTATAATTAATATATAAATGTATAATTTAAGCCATAATTGCTTTAGATTCGAATAAATTTCTGACGGTTAACTGTTTATTTTTACCTTTTACCTTGATATTCTGCCTACTGCCTACAGTTTTATATTTTTGTTTCTTAGTTGCTTAGTTGCTTAGTTGCTTAGTTGCTTAATTGCTCTGTCGCTCTGTCGCTCTGTCGCTTTGTCGCTCTGTCTCTTTGTTGCCCTGCTGCTTTATCACTTTTTTCAAGCACCCTCCGGATAGTTCGCATCAGATCGGAAATGCCAAACGGTTTGTGCAGAAAATTTTCCCGTTCATCCGCTTCCATCATATTGAGGATATTTGTATTGGTATAGCCGGAAATAAAAAGTACTTTTAATTTTTTGTCTTTTTCCTTTAATGACCGGTAAAGATCGAGCCCGGTGATACCGGGGAGAATCATATCGGTCAGGAGGAGGTCAATGGGCTTTGTGCTGTTCATAAAAGTTTCTATGGCATTGGGTCCGTCCACCGCTTCCACCACCGAATATCCGCTATGGCGCAGAGGTCTGTGAGGTAAACAGCCGGACAGACGGATCATCCTCCACCAGCAGAATATGCTCTGTTCCAATAAATCGTTTATCTTCGGGCTGCTGAGGATCTTTATCACCCCTGCGTTCAGTTTGCGGCCAGAGAATCGTAAAGGCAGAACCGCTGCCAATCTCGCTGGTTACGGTAATTTTTGCATTATTATGTTTGATAATGCCACAGACCGTTGACAACCCGAGACCGATGCCATTTTCTTTGGTTGTAAAGAACGGTTCAAATATCTTTTCGCGAACCTCGGGATCCATGCCCACCCCATTATCACGGATGGTGATCCGGACCATCTTTTTTGATCCGGTCTCCGGTGACGAACCTGTTTCGACAAAGATTTGTTTATCCGAAGCCTGTTTCCCTTCCCGGGAAAGGGCATCCCGCGCATTGATCATCAGGTTCATCAGAATCTGTTCAAACTGGGTAAGATCGGAGAGAATAAAAGCGATATTTTTATCCAGGAGATAGTGAATTTTGATATCTTCACCCAACAGCCGATTGAACATTTTCTGCATATTGAGAATGACCGTGTTGGGATTAAGCACAATCGGGGAGGACATCTGCTTCTTGCTGAATACCAGCAGTTGGCGGGTGAGATTTGCGGCCCGGTCCCCCGCAGATTTGATTGCTTTAATATCGCTGGCGGTGAGCGGATCGCTGTCACCAAGATTCCGAAGGGCCAGTCACAATGCCCGTTGATCACGGTAAGCAGGTTGTTGAAATCATGGGCGATACCGCCGGCAAGCGTGCCGATCGAATCCAGTTTTTGGGCCTGGAGAGCTGCTCTTCCAACTGCTTTTTCTCACTGATATCACGCATGGAACCGACAATTTTTACCGGAGCCTCGCTGTATCATCCGTTAAGGCGGCATTAATCGATACAACTTTTATTTCTTCCAGTTGATCCTTTAATTGCACTTCATAATTATTGAGTCGTTTTTCATGTTGGATTTCTTCGATAAATCTTTTATGATTTAGGGGCAGGGTATAAAAATCCTGAATATTTTTTCCGATAAGTTCCTTTACCGGATACCCCAGCAGTTCCTCCACACGACGGCTGATCTCCAGTATCCGGCCATCGAGATCGATCTCATAATAAATGTCCTGGATGTTGCTGTAAAAATTCCGGTATTTGTGCTCGCTGTCCTGCAGGCGGCTAAAGGAGGTCAGAATGTGTTTGATCAGGATACGTATACCGATGGAGGTAACCGTGAGAATTAATATCAGGACCAGCGATTCATTCCAGATCTCGTCAGGATGCCAGATGGGCTGATGGTTGACCGTTAGGAGTAACGCGATCAGGACAGGTATGGAAACAGTCGTGATTGAAAATATGATAAACAGATGACGATCAAGCAGAATGGCAGCGATTAGCAGAATACCCGGTAAACCGACAATTGACAGATCATGCAGACCGTCCCCGCTATACGCCCCATATATCACACCGCAGAGAAAAGTGGTAAGAGCCAACCAGCTGGCGGTCCGGATCCAACCCACTTTTAATATGAACAGACACAGTCCTGTGCCGACGGCGAGAACAACGGTTAGAACAGTTGTCTGGTACCAATCGCTGAAATAAGCGATAACCACCATGCCAACGATTGCCACAAGGCAGTAGGACAGGATCACCCGGAGAATAACTTCTGTCCGTATACTATCCTGCTGCATAAATATCGGCAGATCGAATCGTAAATTTCAAAAAATTTAAGGCCATCTGAATATTGTTGTTACTTTATTTGTAATATCGGTAGAAACAGGTGTGACGTAAGGTTTTTACTCTATTTTTTGTTGCGGCAACAATGAATGATGAAAAAAGAACAAAGAAAAATGAAAAAAGATTTAAAGCGCATAGTCAAAATTGTATTTTATAATTTTGTCATTTGTCATTTGTCATTTGTCATTTTTCCTGAACCAGGAAATGGATCCCGAATGGGCATGGTACGTCATGCCCCTAAGCTGCCAACTTCAACTGCCGGTCTGATGGTGACTGCCTGCGCCTTTATCGCTTTTGGACATGGCACGCCATGCCCCTACGCTGCCTACTGCCTACTGCCGGCCTGATGGTGACTGCCTGCGCCTTTGTCGCTTCCGGGCGTGGCACGCCATGCCCCTATGCTGCCAACTGCCAACTGCCAACTGTATAAGGTTTCCTCACTTTGAATCCGGAAAATATTTTATTAACTTTCTGCGTTGTAAACCCAAATAATTCAAGGGGAGGGTATCAAATGAAGGTTTTGAAAATAGTCGGTATCGTGATTGCCGCGATCATTGCACTGGTGATCATTCTGGGTCTGATAGCACCTGGTGATTATGTGGCAGAGCGTACGATGGTGATCGATGCAC
>CAVQJT010000024.1:0-4546 GCA_963712885.1 Calditrichia bacterium | reverse complement strand
TGGTTAAGAAATTCGCCGGAACCGGCATATAGATGATCAACAATCACCGTAGGCTTTGGTGCGGCCATGATGGTCTCCGTCATGTCTCCCCACAAACAACCGGCCAGATAAATAAGATAGCCGTCATACTCAGCGGAATCCCTGAGTATTCTGTAACCTTCTTCCCGGCTGCCGGACGTAACGGTAATCGGCGAAAAAGTAACCTGCGGGCAACTGGCACGTAATTTATCGTTTATCTCCTTTATATGGCCGCTGAAGTCATAATCGATATTCGGCCAGTTTGGCTGGCTGGGATCGGGATGAGCAAAAATAACCGGATCTCTCGTTTTTTCCGTTTTCAGCGTCTCCGTTGCAGATAGAATTGAAGGGAAGGGAAAAGCGGACAGAGCGGTCATACCTGCCGCACAGGCTGTACATTTAGCGAAAAAGTCACGTCTTGAAATAGTGGAAGATGTCCGGTGTTTTGGTAAGATGGTCGGATTCATTTTAATATCTCCTTTAATTAGAGTTATATTTCACTATCGGGCAGATAAGGCGCCTTATCACAGGCGCCAGCCATGATAATAGGGTTCTTCTATATAACGATTGGCTTCTTTATGATTGCTGATGGTCATATTTTCCGCATCCCAGCTTAGTTTTTCACCGCTTCTGATAGCGATATTTCCCAGTAAAACGATCTCCGTCAGCGGCCCGGCATACTCAAAATTACACCCGGCCGCTTTTCCGCCCCTACAGGCCTCAAGCCATTCAATATAGTGGCCGGGTGACCTGGGGATCGTTTTATCGGGAGGTTGAAAATCTTTCATACGTGTTTCGGGTAACAGACGCGGACTGCCGCCGATACCGCCGCTCATCAGGATGCCCTGGTCGCCGATAAAAAGAATGCCGCCAAACCCATCACCCATTCTGCGTCCTGGTTCCAATAAGGTCGGTCTGGGCGGGGTTATTCCGCCGTCAGACCAGGTCAGGTGCAGGGCCGGCATATCTTCCCGGGCCGGAAAATTATAATGAACCGTGGAAGCGAGCGGGGCGGTTTCCGGGAATAATTTTGTCGAACTTGCCTCCACACTGACAGGATGGCCCAACTTCAGGGCGCGGAAAATAGGATCGAAACCATGACAGCCCATATCACCCGAGGGCACCACTGCCAAAGTCCCACCAGCCGCGCCATTTAAAAGGCACATAGGCCGGGTGAAAAGGGCGATCAGGTGCCGGGCCGAGCCATAACTGCCAGTCCAGGGTCGGCGGGATCGCCGGGGTGGCCTCAGGACGTGCAATCCCCTGGGGCCAGATCGGCCGGCTGGACCAGATCTGGACTTCACGTACGGGTCCGATTGCTCCGCTCCCTATCCATTCCGCTATTAAACGGTGATCTTCTGTCGCATTGTATTGCATGCTTACCTGGGTGGCAATACCATACTTTCGTGCCGCTTCAGTCAATTTGCGCGCTTCTGAGATGGTGCGTGTCAGCGGTTTGGCGCAATAGATATGTTTCTTCATTTTGAGACAATGCATGGCGATAACCGCATGGCTGTGGTCCGGGGTGCCGATCATAACCGCATCAATTTCTTTCTCTTTTTCAAGCATCAGCCTGAAATCACGGTAACGTTTTGCTTCGGGAAACATTTGATAGGCTTTGGCCGCATAAGCATCATCCACATCACAGAGCGCAATAATATTTTCGCTCCGGACTTCCTTCAGATACTCCTTTCCCATGCCACCGATACCGATACCGGCAATATTGAGTTTGTCATTGGCAGATTTTGAGGACCTGTAAGATTCGGGCCTGTCAGATTGCTTTTGAGACATGCCTGTAACTCCTTTAAACGCCGTTTACTTCCGTGGTAATAGTTTGCTCAGACTGTTTATTCTCTGCCTAGTTTCTATTATATCGAATCATACAAGAAGGCCAGACGGTCTTTTGTCGGGTAAATTGAGTGTATTCATAGTGTATTTTGGTTTGAAAATTTGTCTGAATCTGGACCTGTCACCGGTGATTCAATATAATCAATGGCGGTCTCTAATAAAAGATTTAAATGGCGAGAACCCGGTATAAAAATGACTGATTATTTACTTTATAACTGGAAAATATCTTCCGGTTAGTCCTGCTATGCCAGTTGATGGTGAACTTTATCATAAAATTATAAATATCAAGTTGATAGATATTATTTCATTTACTATAATTGGGTATTCCGAAGATGAAAAACCACCATCAATTATAAGGAATGCCGATATGCCGCAAAAATTAAAAATCGGATATTTTTGTATCGGTCTGGATACCTACTGGCCTCAGTTTGAGGGTCTATTGCCCCGTCTGATTGGTTATAAAGATCAAATCAAAGAAAAATTGGTAATTACGATGTGGAAATATGCGATGCCGGAATGGTCGATAATCCCTTTAAGGCGCAAGAATGCGGCCGCCCTGTTCAAACGGTCAGAAATCGATGTCATTTTTTTATTTATTTCCACCTATGCTTTATCACATAATGTCCTGCCGGTTGTCCAGGCTTGTAAGGTACCGGTGATTGTACTTAACCTGCAGCCTGTTCCGGCGATCGATTATAAAAAACTGAACCGGATGACGGACAGGGGAGTGATGACCGGTGAATGGCTGGCCCATTGTCAGGCCTGCGTCCTGCCGGAACTATCGTCTGTTTTCAACCGCAGTGACATTGCATACCATTTGCTGACAGGTTATCTGGAAGACGGGCAGGTCTGGCAGGAATTGAGTGACTGGATCGATGCCCTTAAGGTAAAAAAGCATATGGCTCAGAACCGCCTGGGGATCGTAGGCCACTATTATAATGGCATGCTCGATGTCTATACAGATCTTACTTTACAAACGGCAACATTTGGTAATCATATTGAAATTATCGAGTTTGGTGTTATTAAAAAATTCCGTGAAGAAAGCAAAGATTCTGAAGTAAAAGCAAAAATAGGCGAATTTAATACGATATTCGATGTTTCTGCTGAATGTGAAGAAAGTAGAATTATGGCGGGCGGCTAAAACAGCCGTTGCCCTTGATAAAATGGTAACTGAATACCAATTGGGATCACTAGCCTATTATTATGAGGGCGTCGGGGATCCCTTATATGAAGATATCATAACATCGGTGATTCCCGGATTCACGCTTCTGACCAGTCAGCATATACCGGTTGCCGGAGAATGTGAAGTTAAAAATGCCCAGGCGATGAAAATTATCGATCTCTTTGGCGCCGGCGGATCGTTTTCGGAATTTTATGCGATGGACTTTACTGATGATATAGTCTTGCTGGGCCATGACGGTCCTGCTCATCCGGCGATTGCCGAGGGCAAGGTGCAACTCGTCCCCCTGCCTGTTTATCACGGAAAACCGGGAAAGGGCCTTTCGATCCAGATGAAAGTGAAAAACGGACCGGTAACCCTGCTTTCGGTCATACAAACCAGGGAAGGGAAGATCAAATTACTTGCGGCAGAAGGTGAATCAGTGCCGGGAGAAACATTGCAAATCGGTAACACAAACAGCCGGTATCGATTCGGTATGGGGGCGAAAGATTTTATTAACGCCTGGTCAAAACAGGGGCCGTCTCACCATTGTGCCATCGGTATCGGACATAGTGCAGACAAAATCGACTACCTGGCCAGGTTACTCGCGATCGACCAGATAAAGATCTGCTAGATATAAATTTGGTATAAGGGTATTGGTTATTTACCGGTAAGAGGATGACTGATATGAAACGATCTGAAATTAACAAAATAATTGCGGAAGCAATCGATTTTTTTCGTTCAATGAACTTTTTTCTTCCGCCTTTTGCCTATTTTTCGATCAGGGAATGGCAGAAGATAAGTGCCTCCGCCAAAGAAATATTTGATCTAAACCTTGGCTGGGATGTCACTGATTTTGGTCTGGGTGACTTTGAAACATGCGGATTATTGCTGTTTACGATCAGAAACGGACAATTGAAGAGTGACAACATACGCGAAATCTTTTGCCGAGAAGATCATGATCGCCAAAAACGGACAGGTGACCCCCCTGCATTTTCACTGGGATAAAATGGAAGATATTATAAACAGAGGTGGTGGTGATCTGGTTTTTGAACTGTACAACGCCACCGACGATGAAAAATTGGACGATACAACGGTTTACTATACCCAGGATGGAATCAGCCGTTCAACCGAACCCGGCAAACCTGTGGTATTAAAACCGGGAGAAAGCCTGACCCTTCCAGCCTATCTCTACCATAAGTTTTATGGTGATAAGGGGCCGGTTATGATTGGTGAAGTATCGATGGTCAATGATGATGCCCGTGATAACCGCTTTCTGGAAGTCGGACGTTTTCCGGAAATTGAGGAAGACACCGCACCTGACTATTTGCTTTGTAATGACTATCAAAAATTTTTGAACCTTTAGAACAGGTATGTTGTCAATCATGCCTCTCGGAATTACGAACATACGAATGGAGCTGAAATGAACCCGGTTGTCGGAATTTTCTATCATGCCATTGGCGGATTTGCAGCAGGTAGCTTTTATATTCCCTACAGTAAGGTAAAACAATGGGCCTGGGA
>CAVQJT010000023.1:0-47345 GCA_963712885.1 Calditrichia bacterium | reverse complement strand
TACGCATTGTCTCGGGGCTCCGGCAGCGAGTCCGGAAGAAGAGCCTGAATCCGGCCGATGTCAGTTGCCTGAAACATAACGGATTGATCTGCAACCGATAAATGAAGGGGGTAAAAGTGATCTTCCATTTCTAAAACAATCCGATCACCCATAAAATATATTTCCGGCTCAACAGAATCCGGAGGCGCCGGGCTGATCATCGAAAACGATTCTCCCGCATCCCGGACAGACAAACCAAGTCTTAAATATTGATCGGTACTATCCTCAAGACCAATTTTTATTTTCAGGCCCTCTTGCGGTTGGTATATTTTTCCGCTGTAGATTTCAAAATAGTCAACGCTTTTTAATCTTTTAAAATCAGGCCCGGTATCAAGTGAGAGATCATTGAACGGTTCTGAGACGAAATCAAGATAGGCCCATGAGCCGGAACGCTCATAACCGCGGATCTGTACAGAAGGGTCAGAATCGTATGCCAATTCACCTTCAATTGTTGACTGGTTGCCGTGAAAATCCCGGACGTCTATTTTAAATGAAATGACTGAATCGTTTATCGTAATGCTGCCATCAGTCCCCGGAAACCGGGTATAGAATCGCAGTGGGTTGAAAGGTTCAATATAGAGTTTATGAAAGTGTGTCCGGTTTTTTATCCAGATTGGATAAGACAATTCTGTGAAAATATGTTCGGTGGTGGCAAAATCCAGTTCATCGTAAGTGATTTGGAAAACCGGTTGTTCCCCGACTTCCAGTCTTGTGCGATAGAATCCATATTTATTCCCGACATCATCCGCACGATCGATACCACGTATCGCCAAACCGACACGCCCACGTACACGGATCATATCCTTTATCCGATAATTTCCGCTGCTTATCCGGGTGAGATCAAAGACCCGGGGAACAAAACTTTTATTTACCGTTGCTCCCGATTCAAGGGGGATAACAGCGATTTGCTCAAGCGTTGGACGTATACTATCCTTTATTTCACTATAAAAGGCCAGCGGATTGACCGGATTACCCTTTGAATTGCGAATTTCGAAATGAAAATGCGGTACACCAATTCCCGTTCGCCCGGTATATGCGATAATGTCACCTTTTTTTACCATCAGGTTTTTTGGGGACCAGTCGAGACGATATTTTTTGTTGGCGAGTTGTTTTTTACGAATCTGGGCTTCAATTTTAGGCGTAAAACGCTGCAAATGGGCATAAACAGCTGTATTGCCATCTTTCAAACGCAGATAAAGCACTTTGCCGTATCCAAAAGGAGAAACACGAATGCGCACGATCTCGCCGTCTTCGATGGCAAAGCATTTATACCCTTCGCGCAGCCAGGTCTTAATATCGATGGCCGAATGATAGTGGCCGTTTCGAAATTCACAGAAGCTGGAAGACATATACGTGCTGGCGTCGGTCGGCCACAGGTAATTCTGAGCGGATAAGCTGCCCGGAAGCAGTACGAGATAAACCAACAGCTGCTTTAAATTATTCATGCACCTATAATTATGATCCATATGGTCGGATTTATCCGGCAACCGTCATGCGTGCATCGACGACAACTGGTTTTTGGTGATTGAATGACCAGATAATCGGATTCAGATCCATTTCTATGATATCCGAATATCGAGCGATTAAAAGGCCAAAATTAAAAATGGTTTCGGCTAATGTGAATTTATCGATTTCCGGATAATTTCGAAAACCGGCTAATACAGCTTTACCTTTTATGGTTTCCAACATTTCCCGGGCATCCCCCAGATCGATCGGGAGCACGCGAAAGACAACGTCACGATAAAGTTCAATAAAAATTCCTCCGATTCCGAACATGATGGTTTGCCCAAAAACCGGATCATATTTGCTGCCCAGGACGAGCTCGATCCCCCCGGGGATCATTTTTTGAATCATCATCTTTGGAATTAGATTGTCCCCGGATAATTTTCGCACTTTTTGTGTAAGGTCTTCGTAAGACTTGTTCAACTGTGCCTCAGACCGGATGTCCAGATGCAATAATCCCTGATCAGATTTATGAATAAATTCCGCATCGGCCACTTTCAGTGCCACCGGACCATGTTCCGCGAGAAAATCAACACCTTCCGCCGGCGCATTAATGATCTGATAAGGACTGTATAAAATATGATGCTGTTCAAGTCTGCCGGCAATTTCCGGAAAATCAACTTGTCTTTCTTTTCTGTCTGCCGGAACCGGTTTGGATATATCGCTAAAAATTTTGGTTTTTACCTTCCTGAGTTTTGTGTATCGGTATAGATTTCCGATCACCTGGGCGGCCATCTCGGGGTAAGGTAGAACCGGTAAATTAAGAGCATGAAAAATATCCAGTCCGGCCTCTTCATTGGAATCGGCCATAACAACAAAACATACCGGCTTAGCTGACGCTGCAATTAAAGGCGACAGTGTGCTGATTATTTTCCTTGGGGTTGTGTCTACCGGCGGCTTGACGATGATGACCAGTAAAATGTCGACATTGGGATCCTTTTCAAGAAGATTGTAGATTGCATGGTAGGTATCATGATTTGCGTGTGCAATCATATCAAATGGATTTTTGAGACCGGCTTCCGGAGGCAATATTTCTTTGATCCCGGTCAATGTCCCGGGTTGAACTTCGCTCAGAACCAGACCGGCTTTTTCAAGCGCATCGCTGGCAAGAATTCCCGGTCCTCCGGCATTGGTGATAACCGCCACACGGTTTCCGCCCGGATGGGGTTGGGCGGCCAGCGCATAGGCTGTGTGGAGCAATTCCTGAAGAGTATCGCATCTCAAAATGCCGCTCTGGTGAAAGAAAGCCTCGGTCAGAACATCGCTTGATGCGAGGGCACCGGTATGTGAAGAAGCCGCCCGTAAACCGCTGTCTGTCCGTCCGGCTTTTAGTACAAGAATGGGTTTATGTGCAACCGTTTCTTGTGCCAGCTGACGAAATTTTGCCGGGTTATCAATACTTTCCTGATAAAGGGCGATAACACGAGTATTCTTATCCCGGGCGGCAAATGCAAGCACATCATAATCACCGATATCGGCTTTGTTGCCAGTACTGACAAAAAGGGAGAACCCAAGTTGCATTTTTAAAGACAGTTCAAGCACCGCAACGCCCAGAGCACCACTTTGCGAGATAAATGCCACATGTCCCGGGATTGGTGGTGTGGGGGAAAAGGTCGCATTTAATAAAAGGTCGGGGATTGTATTGAACAGGCCCATACTGTTTGGACCGATCATACGCATACGATACCTGTGTATACGCTTAATAAGTTCTTCTTCCAGCACCTTTCCGGTCTCCCCGGTCTCGCGAAATCCGGCACTGATTACAATCACATTTTTAACCCCAAATTGACCCAGCGCATCCACGGTACCAAGCACAAGATCTTTCGCAATGAGAATAACCGCAAGATCCGGAATTTCCGGCAGACTATTTATATCCGTATAGCAGGTCAAACCATTTATCTCATCCGCCTTTGGATTGACCGGAAATATTTTACCGGTGTATCCGAATGAAACGACGGCATCGAGAAACATCTTTCCCAGGGTTCCCGGACGCCGCGATGCGCCCACGACAGCAATCGATTTTGGAGCGAACATTTTTTCAAGCGTTGACATCATTTTTACCGTTTTAGATGGACAAACTTGAATTATCACATCAGAAGATTAAATTTAGAAAATAATATAATAAAATGCAGCGTTACATAAACGGTATGAATTTAAACCGGAATGATTAAATAATTGGTATGATCCCGAACCGTGAATTTCAGAAAAATCCCTTCCCGGGAAAGCGCTATAATGCCTATAGTACCTATCTTAAAGCGCGTTATGGAGAGCGGATTCAAAAGGTAACGGTCGATGCCGGGTTTACCTGCCCAAACCGGGATGGAACCGTTGCGACTGGCGGGTGCACCTATTGTAATAATGAAAGTTTCAATCCAGGCTACAACAGCGCCACGAAGTCTATCCGGCAACAGGTTACGGAAGGAATAGAATTTCTGAAAAGGAGATACGGAACTGAACGCTATTTCGTCTACTTTCAACCCTATAGTAATACCTATGCTTCACTGGACAGACTGAAACGATACTATGAGGAAGCATTGAGTATTCCAGGGGTAATCGGACTTACCATCGGAACACGTCCGGATTGCATTGACGAACACAAACTCAGTTATCTGGAATCCCTGGCGGAGACATATGAGATCACCGTTGAATATGGCCTGGAGTCATTTTTGGATGAATCATTGCGCAAGATCAATCGTGGTCATGATTTTCGTTCTTTTCTGGATGCCGTCAAAATGACCGGTGGCCGCGGCATTAAAATATGTACCCATATTATCCTGGGTTTTCCCTGGGAACAAAAATCCGATTGGATGACCGAAGCAGAAGTCCTATCAGAAATACCGATCGATTTTATCAAAATTCATCAATTACATATCGTTCGTGACACCGTCATGGCCAGACAATTTAGTGAGGGCAAATTTGGTTTGCTTTCGTTTGAGGAATATCTCGATGTGATTGTTTCCTTTCTTGAGCGGTTGAACAGCCGGATCGTTATTCAAAGATTGGGCGGCGTTGCACCGCCCCGCATGCTGGTTGCGCCAAAGTGGGGCAAACGGTATCCGGAAATGCTCCGGGCGATCGATGATATGCTGACGGAACGTGATACCTGGCAAGGGAAATTATATCATGTAAAGAACCCGATGTTTTACAGCGGCCAAGTCCCGCTCTGATTGATCCGGGACCGATGGTCATTGATCAATGCCGTTAGAATACCAGCTGATAATTTTTAACCGTACATTCCGGACATTCCAGTTTCAAAAACGATTCCATCATGTTCAGGGTTTCCGATAAATAAGCGACTGCGGTTTCGGGCGGTGTAAAAAAAATTACAAGGACGGCCCGGGTTTGGTCGGTAATTGAGGTCCTTCTGGAGTCAGCCGTCGGATTACCAAAAATGCCTTCCTCATCACGAAGAATTAATTTTCCGGCTGCCCGGATATGATCACGTGAAATACCCTGATAGTGCTCATCTTCCCTGCCTACATCCAGTAAAATATCGCCGTTAATTTTTTCATCGTCATAGAGACCCATTGGCAGATGATAATGGGTTGACACGATATTTCCCAGGTCGACGATGTTATTGATACGATAAAGTCCGGTTTGTTTTAAAAATCTACGGATCATCGCCTCAGACGACGGGCGGTACTGGGTAGGTTCCCAACCGATCCGACGGTACATTCTCCGGACTTGGGAGACAACCCGGTCGGTGGACGGCGGTGTCCCGGAAAATTTGTCTCGAATGTATTGCTCAAGATGGGCATATTCACGTTCCACCAGCTTCGAATCCTTTTGGATTACAATATTGAAAACTTCAATGATTCCCAGGCGCAAACCGGGGATCTTACTTCGAATTGTCGGGGTAACGGAGATGGATCTCACAGCAGTTTGTTTTACCATCTTTTAATGAAATACCATAATTGGTTTGAATCTTTTATTTTTTTTGTTTTTTATCCGAATCGGAGGGTTTGATCTGATCCAAAATATGTACCGCGCGAAAGAGAAAAATAAAGAAGACCAATAGTATGACAAAGAACAAAATCCAGCGTACGTTGATATGGCCGATCTGAAACCAGTGAAGCGATGCGATGCCAAGTATGAGAACGAATAAAAAGGACAATACGCCAAAGTAAAACTGAAATTGTTTAAATCCGGATTTGTCACCGATTTTCTGGCGCTTTTGTGCCGACATCAAACCGAGGAAAAATAACGAAATAAATACAGAAATCACAAGACTGGTGGCTTTAGAAAGGTTGAACACTTCCAGGAGAAAGATCAAAGCGATAAAAATCAAAACGGGAAAATATGCACGAACTCTTTGATTGCGGTCGTCAATTGAATTAATGGACATGATCTTTCCTGTCAAAATCAGGATAATAAATGAAATTTGCGCACACCGTCGTACAATTCACGAGATGTGACTTTCACGATGCCGGCCGCCGGTACGGCAAGCAGCATACCCAGGAGTCCAAAAAATTGTGCTCCGATGAGCACCGCCAATACGATTACCAGAGGATGCAGGTCAACCGAGCGGGACAAAACCAGGGGCTGGACAAACATATTATCAATAAACTGGATCAAGGTAAAGGCAATGACGATATATATAATTGTGTTGGTTTCTCCACCCTCGGCAATACTGATACCAATGGCCGGGATGGCGCCTGCCACCGGACCGACATAGGGGATCAGATTGGCCAGACCGGCAAAGAGACCGATTACGGTAAAATATTTTACATTCAATAAACCGAGTGCGATCACCGAAAGGACACCCACGACACCGGCTTCAATAAATTGTCCCCGCAAATATCCTCCGAGCTGCTGATCTACTTTGTGCAGAAAATTAAGGGTCATCTCAAAGTATTTGTTCGGCACGTAAGTGACAAATAATTTTTTCATGCTGCGTCCGTCACGTAAAAGAAAAAACACGACAAAAGGAACAATAGCAAAAGTCGTAATAATCGCGACAAGATTACCCATGACCGAAAGGGCTTCACTGGACAATGCCCCGATAAAATTGGTGATTTTTACTTTAAGATCAATGGTGTCAGGATTGATAAACGGGAAAACATCACATATAAATTTTTCAATCATAGACGCCATTTGATCGGTGTTGCTGAGCGATATGGTGTTTTGAATGGTAAAAAGTTCTGAAACCAACCCCGGAATAACCAACCAGCCGATAACTGCGATCGTGGTAATGATCATAAGAAAAATAATGGTCGTGGCGGTCGTTCGCGACATGCCCCTGGCTTCGAAGTAACTCGCCATTGGGTCAAGGATATAGGCAATTAATGCGGAGATGATCAGGACGGTGATAATCTCGCTGAGACTGTAGATCAGGTACCCGATCAGAACGGCAAAGAATAATAATACAACAAGTCTTAAAAACCTTCCTACGCTCAGATCCATTATGACCCCTTTTTTTTGGGTAATTTTTCTTCCAACTCATTGATCTTCATTTTTAACTGCTGATTTTCGATGTTGGAGAATCTGAGCCGGTCGGCGATCATCTGCGCCAACCGGTGTAAAATTTTATTACCCATTTTCGGATCGGTTTCCAGCAGACCAAAAAGATCGGATTGAAAAAAACCCAGCATCTTGGATTCATTTATCGCGGTAGCAGTAGCCGTACGGGGAGTTTCAGAGAGCAGAGCCATTTCCCCGAAAAATTCACCGTTTGACAGAACAGCCAGTAATTTTTCCTGTTTACCAAGGGTGATATTTACCCGCCCGTCTTCGATAATGTACATACCGACACCCGGATCCCCTTCATGAAAAATCGCTTCGCCGGTTTTATAGGTCCGTCGATGCAGTATGCGTTCTATCGCTTTTATATCTTTTTTTGTTAGATCTGTAAAGATTGGAATTTTTTGCAGAACAGTATAAATGCTGGCTTCTGATTTTACCTGCCGGCGAAAAATATTGCCCCACATTGTATCATCTTCCATCCCTGACTCCTGTTTTTTCGGTACGAACAAATTAATTTAAGTGCTGGCTGATCTTCAGGCAATATCTTAAATGGGACAGAAAACCGTGAAAAACCGATTTTGAAAATAATTATCGCTTAAATTAAGTTATCATGAATGAATCGAAATATAAAAACACGAGCGAAATATGGTAAAAAAAAATATATACAATAATATTCTTGCGGTGATCGGTCAAACACCCATCGTTAGAATAAACCGGCTTTTAAGCAAAAATGACGCTCAGGTTTATGCCAAACTTGAATTTCTGAATCCCGGTGCCAGCATAAAGGACCGGATGGCCCTCTATATCATCGAGAAAGCAGAACGTGAGGGCAGATTGAAACCCGGATCCACCATCATTGAGAACACCAGTGGCAACACCGGTGCCGGTTTGGCGATTGTCGCCGCCGTCAAGGGGTACAAAGTCATCTTTACGATACCGGACAAAATGAGCACCGAAAAGATCAATTTTCTCAAGGCATTTGGGGCCAAAGTGATCGTTACACCTACCGATGTCCCGGCAGATTCCCCGGACAGCTATTATGAAACCGCCAAACGACTGGCTTCGGAAATTCCCGACTCCTTTTATGTAAACCAATATCACAATCCCGATAACCCGGAAGCACACTACGAAATTACGGGGCGGGAGATATGGGAGCAGACAGATGGTGATTTTGATTATCTGGTTGCCGGAATAGGAACAGGTGGGACCTTGAGCGGTGTCGGGCGGTTCCTGAAGGAACGAAAACCGGAGATTAAAATTGTTGCTGTCGATCCCGAAGGATCGGTTTTTTATAATTATTTTAAATCAGGAAAAGCGGGCAAGCCACATGTGTATAAGCTGGAGGGTATTGGTGAAGATATGCTGGTAAAGGCCATGGATTTTTCGGTCGTGGATGAAATGCTGCAGGTCAATGACCGGCAAGCATTCGATGTCGCACGCGCACTGGCGAGAAAGGAAGGCATTTTTGCCGGCGGATCAAGCGGAGCAGCCATGTGGGGAGCTCTTGAAGTGGCCAAATCGGTTGACAAAGAGAAGAAGATCCTGACCATCCTGCCGGACACGGGTTTCCGTTACCTGAGCAAGTTTTTTCAGGATGATTGGATGGACGAACACGGATTTTCGGATCAGATCGAATGAACTAAAAACGACGTGCAATCATGATGGTATAATCATCTTCCAGAGGGTTGCTGCCGACATGATGTTTGACAGCGGTAAAAATTTTATCTTTAATGATTTCAACCTGACTTTGATGATTCTTGAGGGCAATCTCTTTTAAACGTCTAAATTCAAATTCCTCTTCTTTTTCGTTCATGGCTTCAACCACCCCATCGGTATAAAGGATAAGCAGGTCGTCAGGATTGAACGGAATGGTTTCCGATTCGTATTCCCAGGGTACATATCCGATAAACACCCCCCCTTTTCGTAGTTCGGTTATCTGCCCAGAGGCTGAAATCAATAAGGGTGGATTGTGCCCTGCATTGATATAAGTGAGCGATGCGTTCCGGTGATCATATAGCGCCATAAAAAAGGTGATATAACGATCGGATGTCGTTTGTCGGATAATCGCGTCATTTAGCCTGGTGACAATCGAGAGAAGATCGACACTATATTCAAAATAGGCGCGCAGGGTGGCCTGCATATTGGACACGACCATTGCACCGGGTATCCCTTTGCCGGATACATCGGCAATAACAAAGATAAAACGGTTATCATCCAGTTTTATAATGTCGTAAAAATCGCCGCCGACCTCCTTACATGGCATATATGCCGCTGCAATCTCAAGAAAATCCTGCTTCGGAATAACCTGTGGGATCAGCAGCCTCTGAATTTCAGAGGCAACCTGGAGTCTTTGTCCAGACGCTCCTTTTCGATAGCGGAGTGCACCAGACGCGCATTTTCGATCGATAAGGCGGCCTGTGATGCAAATATGGTAAATAAGAGTCTGATCATTTTCATCAAACGGTTTGAGATCCAGACGATTCAGGATGCTCATAACCCCGACAATTTTTCCCTTATGTATCATTGGTACACATAACATGGTGCGTGTCTTATAACCGCTGCGCTTATCGAATGACGGATCAAATCTTGCATCCGAGTAACAATCGGGAATGAGGACCGGCTGACCGGTCTGGGCAACCCACCCGGCAATACCCTGACCAATCGGGAGTCGAAAGGGTTTCACCGCGGTCGCCTTCGGGCCCAATACAACCTTAAACTCGAGCTCATTGGATTCCTCAATAACCAGCATCAAAGAAGCAGATTCGGCCTGCATCACCTCACGACTTTTTTTCATAATATATTCCAGCAGCGAGTCAATACTGTCGGTGGACTCCAGAGCATGGGTGATCTCGTGTAGCGTACCCAACTCATCGACCATCTTTTGCATGCGGTCCGAATACTGCTGGAGATTTTCAACCAGACTATCGTTATGAATCATATTGGCGATATAATTGCAGATAAATCTGGCAATCTCGACCTGGCGGTCGGTGAAGGTCGGAATTTGTGATTGTATTGCCAGGAACGCCAGGGAATCTTCATCCGGTTGTATGGTAAACAGCGCGTGAACCTCAAAAGCATCACAGATGCTATGGAACGGCGATGCTGCGTTCAAATCCCGTTTAAATATGACTTTTTTAGGTTTTACGTCGGACTTTTTTAGTTTGAGTGATTTATACCTTTTTTTGTCGGTTTGCATAAACGGCTTTATACGACCATTGTTATCAAAAGCCAGAATCAAAATTTTGTCATAGTGAAACACTTCGATCTGAATCTGTAAGGTGACAAATATCTGTTTTTGGAGTTCCGGCTTCAGGTGTTGCAAAGGATTCATCATGCTGACTTCCCCAATTTGTCTCATTTGTAAATCTTAGGTTTAAATATATGGATATTCGGAACGAATATCTAACCTGAAACAAATAATTTAAAAAGCTGCTGATAACGCTTTCTGATGCCTTTGCCTGCAGACGGATACTGGCCTATCATAGCGGGAACGCGGGATTCGAAAATAAAAACACCCGGCGAAAAACGGCATTTTCCGCCGGGATTCATCGGATCTGGCGGAGCAATGATCCGGCTTGATTTTAATACCCGTCACTTCTATATTGACCTTGATGGTTTCACCTTTCACTCACAGGAGTTTGCTGCATGAAAATTATCTTCTTCCTGCTTTTCCTTGGTACTTTACTGTTTGGTCAGAACCACTTACTGATCACGGAAATCGTGGTGACACCGACGGCCGGAGAATTTATCGAGATCTTGAATAATACGAACCAGACGATAGACCTCTCGGATTATTATCTGACCGATGCCACTTTTGCCGCAGGGGGTGCATATTATTACAATATTGTTACCGGATCTAATGCCGGTGGTGGGGCATCTTCTGATTTCCATGCCCGCTTTCCAGTGACGAGTAGTATTGCCCCGGGGGAGTTTCAGATAATTGCGATAAAGGGCGCCGATTTTTTCAATACCTATGGTCAAAAACCAACCTATGAACTGGTAGCAACAGATGCTACTGTGACCGATATGCGTGAGGCATTTACCGGGTCAATCGACGGGAACAGCACACTGTCAAATGCCGGGGAAGTGGTCATATTATACCACTGGAACGGACAGAGTGATCTCGTACAGGATATCGATTATGTGGTCTGGGGGGACAAGGCAGAGGCGGTCGATAAGACAGGCGTTTCTGTCGATGGTCCCGATGCCGAAAATACACCTTCAACCTATCTGGACGATACACCGATTGCCCAACAAATATCGGTTTCTGCGGCAGATCCGCATGCCTTTGGTGAATCCATCCAGCGGACTAATCTGGTTGAAGCGAATGAGATCGGCAGCGGTGGCAATGGCCTGACCGGTCATAATGAGACCAGCGAGAACCTGCCGGCATCCTTTCCTGCGGGATTACCTAATCCCGGCACCGGCCCGGTTTCGAATACAGGTCCGGTGATCGCCAATATTGTCCAGGATCCGCCGATTCCGGGATCTGCAGATGTCGTCCACATTTCGGCAGATGTTTCCGATGAAGGACAGATTGTTTCGGTGCAATTATTTTCCAGCATCGATGCGGCAACCTATGACAGCACCACTATGAATCCCGTTGGCGGAAATACATATACCGCCAGTATCGATTCGCAAAAAACCGGCATCCTGGTCGAATGGTTTATAAAAGCGCAGGATGACAGCGGCCTGACCACGCTTTCACCCACTTTTGGCTACACCGTTGCCGGGGCGGATACGATTACACCTATTGCGGAAATACAGGGAAACCCGGCTTTTTTGGGGCGGCAGGTGACGGTTCAGGGGATCGTTACCCTGGGCGCCGGTATTATTGCGAGCGACTGGACAGACACGTACTTGCAGGATAATTCCGGTCGGGGTATAAATGTTTATCGTAATGGTACACCGGTTGATACCATGTTAACGCGGGGAAACCTTGTCCGGATCAAAGGTACGGTGGACGAATTCAACGGTATCACCGAAATCGTAGACTATACGGCAGAGGTGTTTGCACGGAATCAATTGTTGCCGGAGCCTTTATCATTAAAAACCGCTGAAGCCAATAATACCGCACTGGAAGGTTCATATATTCTGGTTGAGGGTATCATCACCGACAAGTATGTGGCCGGTGCCGGCACCAATCTGGTGGTTGATGACGGAAGTGGTCCGGTGGATATTCGTGCCTGGGATACGGCACAATTAAACCTAAATACCTATGGTATAGGCGATACAGTCGGGGTGCAGGGGGTAATGGATTTATTCAACAACAATGCCCAGCTCCTGCTCGCCTATCAGAACGAAATATATCGGACCACATTTGTTTCAGAAGGGGATGGTTCTGGGGTTGTTTCTGTGGAACCCGATAGTGTCGGTTTAAATTTTTTGGTGAACCTGTCTTTTACAATTTCCGGATCGGTTTCGGATACGGTTTCTTCCATTGCTCTGGATATACCGTCAGACTGGACCTGGCCGGGCAATCAGACAGATATTGTACTCTCTGGTGCGGCCTTTAATGCGGCCACGATAACGATCAATAATAAATCGATCCTGCTGGAGGCAGTCGCTTTAACCAGTCTGAACTCGGGAAATGTGACCCTGAACAGCCTGACATCTCCGGCAAGCGATACCGTTTCAATTTTTCTCTTCAGGACCGCGGCCATCGGGGGATCTTTAAAACCCATAGAGAAGCAACCAACCGTACTGGTCGGCAAGGGTACCGCACAAACAATAACACCGATTGCGGATATCCAGACAAATATTGGTTTCTGGGACGGTAAACAGGTCACGATCAGCGGGGTGGTTACCATCGGCTCTGGAATCCTGATCACAACCCGGACCACGGCATATGTTCAGGATAATTCAGGATACGGTATTCAAATCTTTAGTTTTGATGCACCCGATGTGAATCTGGAGCGGGGCAATCTGGTTCTGATCACGGGGGTGGTGGAAGATTATCAGGGACTGGTCACCGAAATTACCGATTATACGCTGAAAGTTCTGCAAAAAGATAACGATCTGCCTGATCCGCTGCAAATAAAGACGGTAGAGGCGCAGAGCCTGGACCGTGAGGGTACATTTGTTGAAATTGTGGCGACCATAATCGACAAATACTCCGCCGGCGGCGGAGCGAATATTGTTGTGGATGACGGCAGTGGGGAAGTCACCCTGCGGATATGGGATTCGGCTAATCTGGATCTGGGCAATTTCCTTCCGGGGGATGGTGTTGTGGCCCGCGGGGTGATCGGGGAATTCAGTGGAGCGGGACAAATCCTGGTCGCTTACCAGGAAGATATCGTACCGGTTGAGGTTCCTAAAGCCGCGTTTTCCCTGAAAGTACCTAATAAACCATTCGCGCCGGATCGTGGGGAACAATTTCCGGTAACGTATAGTGCCGGCAGTGAAAATACACATATTGTGCTGCGTATTTACGATCTGGGCGGGCGATTGATCACAACCCTGGTTGACGAGCAGGGGAAACCGTTCGAGCAGGTCCTTGAATGGAACGGCCGTAATCAACTGAATGAGCTCGTTCCCCTGGGAGCTTATATTTTGCATCTCGAGGTTGTCAGCAACACCGATGGTGAACCACAAATCGGGACCGCACCGGTTGTTGTCGGCACCATTCTGAAGTTCTAAAATAAATAGGATATACCACCTTATGAAGCGAACATATTTGCTCATTTTATTCATTCTGCTCTGCAGGTCTGGAACTGCGGGACTCTTTGATGACCGGTTACCTTCTGCACGTGCTACCGCGATGAGTGGTGCTGTCGTTGCCATGACGGGTGATGTCTGGGCTCCATATTATAATCCGGCAGCACTTTCAGGTGTTGAAAACTATCTGGTCGGAGCTTCCTATCAGATCCCCTATAACCTTGCTTTTTTTAGGAACTATTTTATCAGCGGTGTGGTGCCAACTCCCTTTGGTACCGCAGCTGTTACGATGCAAAATTTTGGTGTAAAATACCAGGGAAATGATCTTTCAGTCTGAATACACCTTTGGGCTTTCACACGGTTTTTATTTGATGAAGGATATTCACTCTTCCCTGGCGGCTGGTTATACCCTCAAATATTACCACTGGACTCTCGGGGAATCGATCAGCGGTCTGGATCTGGGATCCGGATCGGCTTTTGGTCTGGATATCGGTCTTCAGGGATCGATTTACAGTCGTACCTATATCGGCGTCTATATCCTCAATGTTAATACACCGAAAATTGGCGCCCTGACCAAGTATGATTTGCCACAACGTATTGCTGCCGGATTGGCTTATCAACCGATCCCGGAGCTGACCACAGCGATTTCATTCAACAAAACCGTCGGTTTTGACACACAGGTGGAGGGCGGATTCGAATATCAGATCATCCCTTTACTTGCCTTACGCCTGGGTGTCAGTACATCACCTAACCGTTTTTCGGGCGGTATTGGGTTTAATTATGAAAACATACGTTTTGATTATGCCCTCCGCACCCACCCGGTTCTTTCCGAAACCCATCAATTTGGTTTGAGTTATGCATTTTAAGTCACCGAACCGAATAGAAAAAGATAATCGTCTGATTAGAAGTCGGATCCCATACTTTATTTTGCTCCATATGGTTTTATGGTCTGCTGTTTTTCCAGCGCAAACGGAGAAGGACAGTGCACAGGTCCCGTTGGATATCAATAATGCTGCCCTTACGGAGATCGAAAAATTGCCCGTATCGCAGGACATTGCGGAGCGTATTTTCCAGCGTATACTGTATAAAGGCGACTTTAAAAGCATTTATGAATTACGGGAAATTAAAGGGGTGGATCAACAGGTTCTCAACCGGTTAAAACCACTGATCCGGATCGAGCCCTACCGCCCAAGGACAAGGTGGGAGGAAAAGGTAGAAGAAATCTATTATCGTCTGGAAAGATGGTCCGGTGATGAAGGTGTGGACGACGCGCTGGTCGATTTGTGGATTGACCGGTCACTTGAACCTTATAACGTCAATCATATCAGCTATGAGGATCTGATCAATCTGCAGAACATCTCACCGGTTGATGCGGTTGCGATCCTGAATTATCGTAATGAAATTGGTGAGATACGCAGTGAACGTGATCTACGCGGTGTATCCGGTTTATCCTATTATGGCTATCGCAATGTCCGTAATTTTCTGGATTATGGTGATACGGATATTGAGGAAGAAAAAGGTTTTCATGGTCATGTCTCCACCCGGGTTGACAACACACCCTTTTTTACCGAAGAGGATGCGGCTTCAACCCAGGCCGGTCTGAGTTCCCTGGAACAGACCTTACGCACATTCGGGTCAAGTTTTGTGCCGAATTTTTACTATAAAATGCGTTTTACCCTCAATCAAAAATACAAATTCGGGTATACCTATGTGCGTCGGCTGAGCGAACCCAGTTATTATTACAACAGCGGCCCGTTACAGATACCGGAGGGGAAGTTTTATTTTGGTGTCGAAAATATTCCGCTGGGTGGTTTGAATCTGCGCAAATTGTATCTTGGTCATTACAGTCTGTCTATCGGGCAGGGGGTAATCATGGAAAACGTCGATTTTTTTACCCCACGGAAGAGCGGCTATGGTTATCGAAAACGGTTTAACGGTCTGTCCGGAGATATTTCCAGGACCAGAGAGTTTGTTTTAAGAGGTGTCGCGGCGGAGATTGAATTTCAGAATTTCCGCGGCATATTTTTTGGTTCCTCTGCAGACCGGGATGCCATTCTGAACACGCAAATATCCGACAGTTCGGTCGGAAGGGGAATCAATCAATTTGTTGTGCTTAACCAGCGTTTTCAGTATGCACTTGATGATGAGGTGCGCGGACCTTCTGACCTGAATTTGTCATGGCTTAAATCGGTCAGGGAAATTACCTATGGCACCCATTTGGAATATGACTTTTTCCCCGGCACATCCGTGGGCTTCACCTATTATGAAAGTGCCTATAATCGACCCCTCGAGCCGGTAATCAGCGAGATCGTCAGCCCGGAAAATATGCAGCGACTGGTGACAACCGATAATGAAATTCGTGCGGCCTATGGATTTGATATTTCGCGGGGGTCCAATCCGTTCTGGGATGATGCGGTTTCTTTCCGCCGGGTGTATGGATTTAATTTTCAGACCGTCCTCAGCAATGTGGCCATTCAGGGGGAATGGGGCGAACTGGATAAAGGGGGAGCCTTCTTTAAACTTGGAGACGATCCAAAGGCATTTGTACTTTCTGTATATACCCAGTTCAATAATTTGAACCTCCTGGCGCTGTATCGTAATTATGATCTGGCTTATGATAATCCTTATCAACGCTCATTTTCAAATTATCGCCGGTATAAAGGTACCATTTATGAGGATTATTTTTATCTTCAATCCAGTCTGTACGGTCAGCTGTATGCGACCAATCCGCAACCACAGGCAGAGGAGGGATATTATTTAAATGCTTTCTATCAGTTTAACCGCAATATGACCATACGTATGGAATATGACAACTGGACGCGCAAAGCTGACCTGGCCAGGCAGTATCGGTTGGTCGGTACGGTAAATATACGTCCGGTTTTTCCTGTCCGGATCCAATTGCGTCAAAAATGGCAGGCCCGCAACAAGGAAAATGATCTGACTCTGAGTTATTTTGAAAATTTTGAGTTTCGTGGAAGGATCGATCTAAGACTTTCGGGATATGATAATATTGGGCTTCTTTATGTAAAATCAATGCTCCTGGTAAGACCCCGTCCACGGGTATTCGGCGATATCACCCCACCTAGTGAAGCAGTCGGTATGGGATTTACCCATAATTTTAATAATAATCTGAGGCTTAGCGGATCGATCATTCTATACAAAGGATTTTTATGGAACTTTGAAGATACCCAGTTTATGGTGATGGATAGTCAGCGCGGTGCCCTGCGCACCTGGTGGTCGCTCTATGCCCGTCTAAACCCCCATTTTTCCATGAGATTTAAGTATACCTATGATCATCACCAGCCGATGACCAATATATCCTTTAATGATGTAAGGGATCCGGTAACGGGCAAAGCCTACGCAACCGATATTCTGCGAAAAGGGGATAACATGTTCCTGGTCGAATTTGACTATAATTTCTAGTGGAGATATACATGTATACATTTTATACACCTTTTTTCATTTTCTTTCTGGCTTGTTCAGTCATGGCACAGCAGCAGAATCTCACCGATACGAAATTACAATATGGTACACCGGTTAAATCCGTGGATGCCCGATCTCTGGCGTTGGGGGGATCAGGAATTGCCGGTGCCTATGCGATCCATGCTGCGGGGCAAAATCCTGCGCTGCTGATAAAAATGGATCATGATATCAGCGGTTTTGTCGGGGGCATGGTCACACGTTATGAAGAGGATCGGTCGTATCCCTATTACGATAATTTTGGCGGATTTGTCGATTTTGGTTCATATGTTTACAACAGCAGTCTGGTATGGGAATCTATCCATTGCCGCAAATATTAACCTTACGAAACTGACCGGGATGAAGCTGGTAGCTGGATTATCAAGCAATCCTGTGATCGGTTTTAATTATGATTACGTCGAGGAAGTGAGAACGACAGGTTTTTCCGATGAAATACTGGCTTATAATAAAATCAATTCCGACGGCGGTTTTCGGGAGTACAATCTCAGCGCCGGCGTTGAGCCGCTACCCGGATTATCGCTTGGACTCAAATTTGGTGTTCTGACCGGCGGGATGGATCAAAAGGCTGAAATATATCCTGTGAGTAATAATTTGCAGGATATTGCACAGGTGGAAACAAAGATCATAAATCTGGATTCAAATCCGTTCAAAACGGATATTGGGATCCATTATCAGGTTGATCCGCAATTTGGCATCGCTGCAGTCATTGGAATGCCATTTACCGTCGAAACACAAAATGTGTATACCATACAGACCAATGATCCCGGTTTGCCGAGGATTCTCGATCCTGACCGATATATTGATCCGGATTTAACGACCGGACAGAGTGATTATGATTCGGCCGGCAGGGCGGAAAAAATCCGGAAAGTGAAGTACCCTCTGCGCACGGGCTTTGGTCTGGAATATCGTTTTACGAACATTCTTGAAGCCCGGATAAGTGCCGATTTTGAATACGTTTTCTGGTCTGATCTAAACGACAGCTGGCGTTCTGCCGTGAATTTAAGTGATATTTATATCATAAAGCTGGGGATTGAGCATATCTTTTTTGATAAAATGCCTTTCAGGGTCGGGTTTAATTACCAGCCGTTAAAAGAAAATAAAAACTATACCCGCAGCATTTTTACCCTTGGTATCGGATTGCTTTTTGATGGATATCAGATCGATTTTTCCGGTGGATTCGAGAATCTCACCTCCAATCAACCGGATCTTTTCAACGATGGTCTTTACCCACCGCTCAGTAACCGGATAGAAAATATTGACCGGGTAAAAACCAGTAATTTTTATGGAATGGTCGAGTTCCGATTTTCCTTAAATGATATTATAAATTAAGTGTTCTGTCTTGACCATGTGTTCACATTTTATATCAAAATTTATCACAGATTTTGATCTGAAGTGAACTAAATAAGAGTGTCATCCTGAACCTGTTTCAGGATCTACTCTTTTGTTTTTAAGCGATTCCGACCCGCCGCAGTGCGGGCGGAATGACATATTCAGATCGTGATTAAAATTAACAATTATAATGATTTTGTGAACGCAAGGTCAAGACCATGTAAATTAAGCATAGACCTACCCCCATTTTCCCTCTCCCTGATCGGATTATGGATGGGGGGGGCAGTTAAAATGTTTTTCTGCAGCACCTGGCTGCGCTGTAAGTAAGTCAGGTAAACCATAAAGGGCATAAATGAAATTTAGTACGCTAATATTGATAAGCTTGGTAATCGTATTCACAAATGCATTACACGCCGAAGATTTCCGCAAAATATATATCTTTTATACCAATGATCTGCATGGCGGTATTACCGAGCAGGAAGCGGATTTTTTAAATCCGGAGTTTCCCCCGATTCTGGGTGGGGGTGCGGCGGCAGCCAATATCATCTTCAGTTACCGGAAGCAGACGGAAAATACGGATGATATTGTTCTGGTACTCGATGCCGGCGATATTTTCCAGGGAACACCTCTTGGTACCAAAACAGAAGGACGGGCGATTATTGATTATATGAATCGCGTCGGGTATGATGCCAGTACCGCCGGTAATCATGATTTTGATCTGGGAAAGGATGTCTTTGTCGATCTGACCCGCCGGGCCCGGTTTCCGATACTTTCGGCCAACCTGGCCGACAGGTCCACCGGAAATGTATTCTCACACGTAAAACCATACACGATTGTCGAAAAAAAAGGGTTCCGAATCGGTATTTTCGGCATTTCCACCGAAGCGACGGAAAACATGAGTTTTCCGAAAAATATCGAAGGTCTTGATTTTACCGCTGAGGTGCCGGCGGCTCAGCGTGCGGTCGAGGCACTCAGGGCCGAGCAAGTTGATCTGGTTATAGCCCTTGTGCATATGGGTTTACCCTATGATACTGAGGAAGGTTACCGGGAATTGAAAGCGGCACAGGAACAAGGGGAATCGAAAGTTTCCTATCTGAACGCCATGGAAATGGCCAGTTATGTGACGGGGATAGATTTGTTATTCGGCGGTCATATTCACCGTGGCTATCAGGAACCCTGGGAGGATCCGGTTAATCATACCTTATGCTTTCAGAACTATGGGAACGGTGGAAATCTGGGTTTGGCTGAAATTCTGATTGATCGTGAGACAAATACAATAGCCGGATATGAGACCCCCGGCAGAGATGGCGGGCTGATGCTCCTGACCATGGATGAATTCTGGCCGGACATGGAAATATATGCGGATATAAAAGCACAGCAAGCTGCCGTAGAAAAAGGATACGATGAGGTGATCGGTATCAGCAAGGTTGCGCTGACACGTTCCGGGCAGGGGGAGTCGCCGATGAATAACCTGATCTGTGACGCCATGCTTGAGGCAACCGGTGCCGATTTTTCCTTTACAAATTTTGGGGGCATCCGGGCGGATCTGCGTGCTGGTCCGATTACACGCCGGGATTTGTTTAAGGTGATGCCCTTTGGAAACGCGCTGGTTGTACTCCAGATGACCGGTGAATTTTTAAAACAGATCATCGAATCAAAAATCACAGGCGGAAGAAACGGACTGGCCATCGGTGGGGGGAAAGTGGAATTCGAAAGTGACCGTCCGGATAGCAACAAGATTACTTACTTTTCGATCGGTGATCATTCGCTGTACCCCAAAAAAGAGTATCGGATCGTGACAACCGATTATCTTGCCGAAGGAAATTCCGGTATGAGTCTATTGCTTGAGGTGAATGATGCCAATATTGCCCGTACAGGCATTTTGTTGCGTGATGCGGTATCAGAATATATCCAGAAGAACACGCCGCTGGTTATGGAACTGGATGGCCGATGGCAGATGAAATAATTTTATGCGTCGGCAAAATCAAGCGCGTGCTTTAAATTAAAACGCCCGATGGAGTCTTCGATTTTCTGGCAAATATTTTGTTTAGAAGATTCCGCGGCAACACGGATGGCATTGGAAATGGCCTTTGCGTTCGAGCGGCCGTGGGCCTTAATGGCCAGTTTCTTAAATCCAAGGATCGGGGCACCACCATATTCACTGTAATCGGTTCTCTGCTTTAACTTTCGAATACCGGGTGAAAGCAGGGCAAGAGCAATTTTCCAGGAAAGTTTTTTACTAAACGCATATTTACCGGTATCTTTAACCACATCGGCAACGCCCTCGAGCATTTTCAGTACAACATTCCCGAGAAACCCTTCTGTAACCACCACATCGGCAATCCCTTTGGGAATATCCTTACCCTCGATATTTCCGATAAAATTGAGTTCTTCGGCTTTTTTCAGCAAGCTGATAAGTACGTTTTAGATTTTCCCCACCCTTGGTCTCTTCCTCACCGATATTTAAAAGTCCGATACGCGGACGCTCAAAACCGAAGACTTCTGAAAGATAAAAATTGCCCATAAAGGCAAAATGAACCAGCTGCCTGGACGAGCACTGCAATGTGGCACCGACATCCAGCATAAGGCCAAAGCCTCTTTTGGTGCGATCAAATTTGGCGGTTGGATAAACAGTAGCCAGCGCAGTGCGTTCGATTCCCTCAATTACCGGTATGTGACTGGCTGCAGCCAGGATTGTGGCGCCGGTATTGCCTGCGCTGACAATCCCATGCACATAACCGTCATTAACCATGCGAGCGGCTATATTAATGCTTGCCCCGGGTTTTTCCTTAACCCCCTGTTTCGGATCTTCATCCATGCCAATCCAGGTATCGGTATGAATGATCTCAAACGGAATTTTGGTCGCCGATTTACGCAATTCTTCCCGTATAAGAGACTCTTCCCCAATCAGTACAATTTCAATATCCGAAAAACTCTCAGCGGCCAGGACGGCACCACGGACAATTTCGCCCGGTGCATGGTCTCCGCCCATAGCATCTAATGCGATTTTGGCGGCCATAAATTCTCCCGTATAATCAGATTGTGAAGATAAAAATACTAAAATAAAAGTGCCATACGCAAGTATTATACGGTTTGATTTTCATTATCATGGTTACCGGGGGATGTCTGGAATTAAAAAGTATCGGTTTTCGTTGAAGGGTATATTATCGAAGGGAAATCGGATGAAAAACGTACAAGCGATACTATTGCTCATATTTCTTATGTTTCAGGTATTAGCGGCTCGGGTGAATGTCGAAATTCCGGAATCGGGGATATCTATGGCACTGGAAACATCAATGGGGCTTAATGCAGCCGTGATTGATCATGGCGTGAACGCCGTGACCGAAAGCATGAAAATATTCGGATCGGAATACTTTCCGTTAAACGAAAATGTAGAATTTAAATTCAACTCCAATGCCGGCGAAACCATTGCAACGGTTGAACAGGAAAACAAGGGCGTCGCGATTACATATGATGCACCAAATTTTACCTATCAGCAAAGCCTGTATAAAACCGAGAAGGGGGTGTATCTCACCAGAACCAAAACGCATGCGTTCCTGTTCTTTGGTAACGATATCTCCTATCCGGAGCCGGTTCTCCGGATTCCGCTGCCATTAAAGACCGGTGATACCTGGCATTGGGAAGGGCTTGAAACCGAAGATGACGATACAACCAGGCTGACCATCAGCGGTAAGGCCATCGGTGAGGAGATCGTAGAAACCGCGGGTGGAAAGTTTACCTGCCTGCGTATTGAACTGGAAGTATCATCTGAAAACGGATCCCAAAACACCGTTAATGAATGGTTTGCCCCCGGTATTGGTATGGTAAAATCCCATGCGAAACTGGAAGGGAGTGGAATTACTTATATCGTCCAGAAAATAATGGGGCTGGATGAAATAACATTCGAACTTGAATCCTACGGTGATCGTGACTCCATGAAAGACTGATTATTTAATCCAAAATCCAAAATCAATTAACCAGAATACAATAAAATCTTTGCTTTTGTTTATGATCATTAATTTCGAACATTTTTGCCCGTAATATCCATATATTCTGCGCTCGGTCAATACCTTCCCCAGGCGTCATGTTGTCCCGAAACGGTCCGAAGGACTCTCCAGATATAAAAATCAAGATTCTGGAATTTGGATTTTGAAATATATTACCGTATAATATTTTAGTATATATCGATTGTTAACTGTTAGGGGTGTCCGGAAGTAAATGGACTGAGATCACACCCTTTGAACCTGACCTGGATCATACCAGCGCAGGAAAACGGGAGCATGCCGTTTTCCGCATACCAGAAAACGGTTTTTTTTTGAAAGGATTGCAGAGTATGACAGCGGACGAGATTTGGCGTGATATTGAAAAAATCCACACGCAAGCCCCTCTTGTGCACAATATTACCAATTACGTTGTGATGAACAGTACGGCCAATGCCCTCCTGGCCATCGGCGCTTCTCCGGTAATGGCCCATGCGCGTGAAGAGGTTGCTGAAATGGTTGGACTGGCATCGGCACTTGTGTTGAATATGGGGACCCTGAGTAATCCCTGGATAGAGGCCATGATCATAGCCGGCAAAGCCGCGCAAAAAAAGGGAATTCCGATTGTTTTTGATCCGGTCGGTGCCGGTGCGACAGCGTTCAGAACAAATACGGCACACAGAATTCTCACGGAGGTAAAACCCGGGATTATTCGGGGCAACGGGTCAGAAATTAATGCACTGGCTAGAGCCGAAGGTGTGACCAAAGGGGTTGATTCTGTCATGGATGCGGAGGCGGCGCTGGAGGCGGCCAAGGAACTGTCGACCAACCTGAATTGCACGGTAAGTATCAGTGGGAAAACCGATGTAATTATTCAGCAAAACCTGAAAATAAAAATACATAACGGACATAAGATGATGACCAGGGTAACCGGATTGGGATGCACCGCATCTGCCCTTACCGGGGCTTTTGCTGCGGTAAATCCGGATACGTTCAGAGCAGCTGCCCATGCCATGGCGATTTTGGGAATTACCGGAGAAATGGCCGCAACAATAGCAAAAGGTCCCGGCAGCCTCCAGCTTATCTTACTTGACACCCTCTATGGATTAAAAAAATCTGATATCGTTGATCATCTTCAATGTGAAAGCGATGCGTAAAAAAATTGATTACAGTTTGTATCTCGTTACCGATCGCGAGATGATCGGGAACCGGTCATTGTCAAGTGTTGTTCTTGCAGCCGCAAAAGGTGGTGTATCGGTCGTCCAGATCCGCGAAAAAAAATGCCCGACCAGAGTCTATCTGGAGATTGCTTCCGAAATAAAAGCCATTCTATCTATGTATGACATTCCTTTGATAATCAATGATCGTTTGGATATCGCTCTGGCTTGCGGGGCGGATGGCGTACATATTGGGCAGAGTGATATGCCCTATCCGGAGGCGAGACGATTACTTGGTCCGGATGCCATTATCGGACTGACCGTCGAAACCGAAGAGCAGGCTCTTGCAGCGGAAGCACTGGATGCAGATTATCTGGGGGTCAGTACGATCTTTCCCACGCCGACAAAAACCGATACAGTTCATGTCTGGGGCATTGAAGGCCTGGAAAACCTTGCCGATAGAAGCCGGCATAAACTCGTGGCCATCGGCGGTCTGAATCAGACGAACGCTGCTGAAATGATAAAAGCAGGTGCCGATGGTGTTGCTGTTGTTTCTGCGATTTGTGCTGCCGACAATCCGGAAATCGCTGCCCGGGAAATACGAACGCGCATTGATGCGGCACGGATACAGGAGCCCGGACAATGAAATTATCTGAGCTGGGTGAATTTGCATTTATCGATCATTTTTCACCGTTTTTTACCAAAAATTTAAGTAAGGGCGTTCTGGGGATCGGTGATGATTGTGCGGTCATACCGCTGGCTGATGAACGCGTGCTGCTGGTTACAACAGATATGCTCATCGAAGAATCACATTTCCTGCGCGACCGGATTCCGCCGGATGATCTGGGTTATAAATCCCTGGCAGTAAACCTGAGTGATATTGCTGCGATGGGCGGTGTCCCGAAATATGCCTTTTTATCGCTGGGACTGCCCATGGAAATCGAAGTTGAATGGATGGATCAATTCTTTGCCGGGATGCAGACTGCTTTGTCGGGAAACGCATGTTCAACTGCTGGGAGGCGATACGACGCGTTCCGGCAAGCATCTTATTATTAATATAGCGGTGATCGGTGAATCGTTGAAAGAACATGTCAAATATCGTTCGACGGCCAGGCCCGGTGATATTATTTGTGTAACCGGCGATCTCGGCGACTCCGGGGGCGGATTGCGTTTAATCCTGGAAAAGAAGCCTGTGGCAGATAAAGAGGCCCTGCTGATAAAAAGACATCATTGTCCCCGCGCGCATTTACAGGAAGGGGCGTGGCTGGGTAACCAAGAAGGTGTTCATGCCATGATTGATATTTCCGACGGGATTGATTCAGATATTCAAAGGATCATGGAAAGATCACGATGCGGGGCCAGGATTGATTTGAACCGGCTGCCCTATTCTGTGGAATTGCGTGAGGTGTGCAGCGAATACGACTGGGATGTGCATGAAATCGCTGCCACGGGTGGTGAAGATTATTGTCTATTATGTACCGTTGATGCGCCGGCATATGAAGCGATTAACCGGGACTTTAGCGAAAAATTTGGTCGTGATCTTTTTCCGATCGGCCAAATATGCGAGGAAACCAAACTGGATTACCGCGAGAACGGCTTGCCGGTCCATTTAACCAAACATGGATTTGACCACTTTGTATGAGGCGAAAGATATATGACAAAAAAATATACGCGGGTTTTAACTATTGCCGGATCGGACAGCGGAGGAGGGGCCGGTATTCAGGCCGATTTGAAAACATTTTCGGCATTAAAATGCTATGGGATGTCGGTGGTTACAGCATTGACGGCCCAAAACACGTTAGCGGTAACAGCCATTCATGAGGTCCCTGCGGATTTTGTCGGTGCACAAATCAAAGCCGTATTGGATGATATCGGGGTTGATGCCGTGAAGATCGGCATGCTGCAAACCCCGGATGTGATAAGGACGGTTGCCCAACACCTCAAAAAATATAACGTCGGACATATCATTCTGGATCCGGTTATGGTGGCAAAAAGCGGTGATAAACTTTTGCAGGATGATGCCATCGAAACCCTTAAAACCGAATTGATACCCCTGGCTGAAATCATCACACCAAATATCCCGGAGGCAACCGTTTTGACCGGAGAGCCGATTAATGGTATAGATGATATGGAAAAAGTCGCATTGCGTCTGCTTGCCTTTGGTTCGGGGTCTGTTCTTTTAAAAGGGGGGCATCTTTCCGGCAAACGTGGTGCCGATTGTCTTGTGATAAAAAATGGCAACAAAACCGACACCACATATATCGAGTTTAATCGGATCGATACGATAAATACCCATGGAACAGGTTGTACATTATCCTCGGCAATTGCCGCTTACCGGGCCAGAAATTACAGCATTTCGGATTCGGTGAAAAAAGCACAACATTATATTTATCAGGCGATAGAAGCGGGCAGAGACTACTCATTGGGAGCCGGACATGGGCCGGTAATGCATTTTCATGGTCTTTGGATTTAGCGCTCAGGGTGTGTCGAGAACTTCTCGGATTTTTTTAATCAAAGCTGCCGGGGTAAACGGTTTTTGCAGGAAATTGGTACCGGCTTCCAAAACCCCCTTGTGAACGATGGTGTTTTCCGTATAGCCGGACATATAGAGTACTTTCATATTATGCTGTATTTTTTTGATTTCATCAACCAATTCTTTTCCGCTCATTTCGGGCATGACAACGTCCGTCAATACCAGGTTGATTTTCTTATGGTCATTCTTAACGATCTGGAGCGCATCCAGACCATTTGAGGCTTCAATGACGTTGTAATTCATCATCTCAAGGGTTTCGCAAACCAGCTGACGAACATCAATTTCATCTTCCACGACCAGGATGGTCTCCGTTCCGATAAGGGCCAATTGCTCTTTTCCCAGTTTTGTGTCCGGTATGGTGTCCGATGTACTGTGGGGTATATAAACCTTAAAGGTCGTTCCGTGACCCGGTTCACTATAGACCCAGATAAAACCGTTGCTTTGTTTGATGATGCCATAGACCGTGGCAAGACCAAGTCCGGTACCTTCACCTTCTCTCTTGGTGGTGAAAAAGGGTTCAAAAATATGGGCCTGTGTCTCCTTGTCGATGCCGACACCGGTGTCGGTAATCGATAACCGCACATAATCGCCTTCCCTGATCTCCGGGTGTTTACGTCGTGCACTCCGGTCCAGGAGGACATTATCCGTTTCGATGAGAATGGAACCGCCTGACGGCATGGCATCCCGGGCATTTACGACCAGATTCAGGATAACCTGTTCAATCTGACCCGGATCCGCTTCAACATGGCCCAATTTTGGATTAAGATGTGTTGTCAGGGCAACATCTTCTCCGATAATGCGGCTGAACATTTTTTCCATTTCATGGATAAGATCATTTAAATTAACAATTTTGGGCTGAAGAATTTGCCGGCGACTGAACGCAAGTAACTGGCGGGTCAGGGACTCTGCCCGTTCACATGCCTGATCAATTTGTTTGATCCGGTGAAAGGTCGGGTCCTGCTCCTCGACCTGAATTTGGATCAGTTCGCTGTATCCGCGGATCACCGTCAGAAGATTATTAAAGTCGTGTGCTACACCCCCGGCCAGTCGACCGATGGCTTCCATTTTTTGGGACTGGTATAACTGACGCTCGAGCAGTTTTTTCTCGCTGATATCCCGGACGATGGACAGAAATAATTTTCCATTTTCGGTCATCAAGGGGGCAATGGTAATATCTATAGCCAATTGTCTGCCGGTTTTATGGAGGGCGGTAATCTCAAGTGGTGTTTTACCCGATCGGGTTACGATCTCTTGGAAATCATACTTTTGATACAACTGGGTCGCTTTCAATGCAAGAAATTCTGTATGCGTATATCCAAAAAGATCGCTGGCGGCCTTGTTGGCATCCATGATCTGATGTTTTTCGCTTTCCAGAAAAATAGCATTGCTCGCCTGTTCAAAAAGGGTCCGGTATTTTGTTTCACTTGTACGCAGAACTTTTTCAGATTCTTTGCGCTGAGAGATATCCCGGACGATGGCCAGAAGAAAGGGTCTCCCGGAAATAATGACTTTGTTCAGGCTTACTTCGGCATAAAAAAGCGACTGATCTGAACGCCGGTGTTGCCACTCGAAAAATTGAGGTTGTCCTGCCAGAGCCGCATTTATTTTTTCCCGTGCCTTTGTCCGGGAACTGCGCCCGTCCGGCTGACGTGGTGGTGAAAATGCATAGGGTGGTTTGAATATAATATCTTCATACCGGTAACCAAACATTTCGATGGTTTTATCATTACATTGAATAAATTTATCGCCTTTCATCAGAAAGATCGCATCATTGGCCGACTGAAAAAGCGTCCGATAACGCGCCTCACTGTCCTTCAGCTCATTCTCGATCTCCTTGCGATCGGTAATGTCCTGCATAATACCCAGTGAACCGATAATCCGACCTGTTTTTTCATCACGAATGGGAACGGAGCAATCGCTCAACCAGCGATTTTCACCGGAAGATGTGTGAATTCGAATATCGATCCGGGACTGTTTTATTTTACCTTCCCGGAGCGCCTTTCCGTATCCGACGGGATCGTTTACATATTTCGGATCCGTAATGATTATTTCATCGGTAATTTCGTCGATTTTTTCGAAGGTGATTTTACCGGCAGGATAACCGATTATATCCTGCAATCCTTCACCAAAAAATTCATATTTTCCCGTACTGTAATTCAGTTTATAAGGAACCCCCTGTGCATTTACAATCGCCTCACGATAGATCTCATGGGTCAGGCGCAAGGTCTCTTTGGCGGTGATATCGGAAGATATATCAAGAACACTGGCAATTATTCCGGAAATCTTTCCCTCTTTATTCCGCACCGGGTTTAAGTGATACTGCAAATAGACCTTTTTCCCCCCTTTCGATGTGTAGGCCTTCTCGCCAGAACAGGGTTTGGCGGTGTGTAAACATTTGCGAAATACATCGCTGATTCCGGCATTCCGCAACGGGGGAAAACTGAAAACATTCATTGCCAGGGTCGCCCGGATCGACGGAGTCCCCAGTATTTTGATTAATCTCGGATTAACATCCAGAACATGCCCTTCTGTATCGATATGCATTATCCCAATCGGTGCGTTTTTAACCAGACCCCGATACCGCTCTTCGCTCACCCGCAGAGCTTCTTCTGCTTTTTTCTGGGCCGAGATATCCGTGATCATGGCAAAGGCACCAATTTTTGTACCGAGATCGTTATAAAAAGGGGAAGCGTGTACGAGGCATGGTATCAGAGTGCCGTCAGGCCGGCGTAACTCAATGTCATAGGTGCTTTTCCGGCCAAGATCGCGGATTTTCCCCTGGCGTTTGAAGATATCGTGGTTTTTGCGATCGACAAAATCATAAATACTATGCCCGATGATCTCTTTTTTTGTCCGGCGCAGTATCCGGCCCAGCTGGGGATTGATGTAGATGGTCATATCCTGGTTGTCGACCAGCCAGAATCCTTGATTGGAGGTGTCAAGAATGGTTTTTATTCTTCCTTCAACCTGTTCGAACAGATCGGGGGTTCTTTTTTTACGTTCGGTATTCAGCATGCACCACTTGGGTTTTGTTTGTTTAATATAATCGAACGATATACGGTTCATCTTAAATAATTATTTGATGAACCGTATATGCATACAAAACCGGAGATGCGTAAAATCAGGAGGAAAATATTTTGTAGAGGACAGGTACCAGAAGAAGTGTAAGCAGTGTAGATACGATCAATCCACCGATAATCGTCCACCCCATCGGTGCCCAGAGGGTTCCACCCGCCAGGGTAAGCGGCAGTAAACCACCCACGGTCGTTGCGGTGGTTAGAATAATCGGTATAAAACGTGTCTCGGCCGCTTCTTTCAACGCCGCGATTAGTTCCTTCCCACCGGTACGCAATTGATTGGTATAATCCACGAGAATAATCGAATTATTGATAACAATGCCGACCAGACTGGTAAGTCCGATAAACGCTGTAAAGGAGAATGTGTTATTTGTAATAAGAAGGGCCAATATAGAACCGATAATAGCCAGCGGAATGGCCGAGAATACGATCAGCGGTTGCCGATAGGATCTGAACTGGAGTACCAGAACTCCAAAGATCCCGATCAAGGCGACCAGAACCGCTTGGGACATACCTCCAAACGATTCCTCACGACTTTCAAGTTCCCCTCCGATGTCATATCGATATCCGCGTATCCAGGTCATATCATCTAATCTGCCCTTAATTTGTTGTGATACGGCGTCGACGGAATATCCCCGTTCGACATCCGCGGTAATGGTAACGGCACGTTCCAGACTATAATGATTGATAACCATCGGAGAAGCCTTGAATTCTAAAGTGGCTAGTTGCATCAGTGGAATCTGAGCGCCGGTGACCGAAGCAACGTAAACCTGATTCAGATCGGCCAGTTTTGTCTTCTCGTTTACGGGTAGCTGGATAACGATATCGAATTCTTTGCCCTTATCATCGCGGAATTTTGAAATTGTGAGACCCGCTACGCCGGCACGGATTGTCCGGTCGATTTCCAGCAGCGGAACCCCCAGCATGCCGGCTTTTTCACGATTTATCCGTATCTGCAGATCATTTTTTGTGGTCGTGAGTGGATTATTGATGTTTACGGTGCCGGGTATCTGAGAAAAAATTTGTTCGACTTCCAGCGACAATGCACGCAACCGGTCAAGATCTTCACCGATCACGCGAATGGCAATTGGTGCTTCAACCGGTGGACCCTGTTCAAACTCTTTTACCTCTATTTTTGCACCGGACAATAAACTGAGGCGTTGACGCAGATCACCTACCAACCGTTCAAAACGATCCGGATCATATCGGTCAATAATAACCAGAATTTGTGCATGGGTACTTGTCTCGTTTTTGGGAATCACATTATAATAAACCCGGGGATTTCCATGACCGATATTGGTGGCATAGTGGTTGACCTCCGGGTATTCGGAGAGAATATCCTCAACCCGTTTCGCGATATGATCCGTGTGGTCCAGACTGGTGCCTTCGGGGGTATCGATATTAATAATAAATTGAGGTTTTTCGGCTTTTGGGAAAAAACTAATACCGATCAACGGGAACAATCCAAGACTGCAGATAAAGGTAATAATTGCAATCGTGATGATCCGTGCCGGTTTATCGAGAGCGAACTGCAGACTCTTTCTGTATTGTACCCGGATGAAATTATTCAAAATTTGCTGCAACCGGTTTACACTGGAATCGCGACTGATGTGCAAAAACCGGCTTGCCAGGTAGGGGGTAAAAATTAATGCAACCAGCAGGGAAGCACTCAATGTATACACCACCGTTGCCGGCATACTTCGGATAAAGTCCCCGGTAATATTGCCCATCATGATCATCGGGACAAATGCGAGAACGGTTGTGACGGTGGAACTGACGATTGCCCAACCGATCTGTTCGGTGCCTTTTACCGCTGCCTCTTCAGGGGCATAACCCTGGCGCATAAATCGAGAGATGTTTTCAATGACCACGATGGCATTATCGACCAGCAATCCAAGGGCGATAACCATGCCCGAGATGGTCATCTGCTGCAATCCGAAGTCGCTTAAATCAATAACACCGATGGCAATCAGGATGGATATCGGAATGACCAAAATGACAATCATGGCGGCTCGAATACCAACCGCCGCGAGCACGACCAGACCAACCAGAATTAAACCCTGTAACAAGTTCATAAAAAAAGATGAAATACGAAAAGAAACGCTTTCCGATTGGTTAAACACATAACTGAGTGAAATATCCGGAGGCAGCAATGAGGCAAAAGATTCTATTTTTGCATTCAACCGGTCGACAACATCAAAAATATTGGTACGCGGTTTTTGGCTGACCGTAATAAACACCGTGCGCTGGTCTTTAAAGCGTGCATGGTAGGAGAGTTCCTCATATGCCATATCAACCTGTGCGATATCCCGTAAATAAAGTAATCGTCCTCCGGACGTATTAATGACCGTATTTTTAATTTCTTCTATTCCCTGGAATGACCCACTGGTCTGAATATTAAATTTACGGGTTCCGATGTCTATACTGCCACCGGGGATATTCTGATTGGCACTCTGAATGGCCTGAATCACCCGGCTCAGGGGGATGTTGAACTGCGCCATCCGAAGAAGATCGATTGAAATGCGTACTTCCTGTTCCGGATATGCCCATGTTTTGACTTTCTGGACGCCACCGGTCTTTTCCAGTTGTTGTTTCAGCATCTCTGCTTCATACTCAATCAGATTGTAGGGGGCGGTAGGACTATGTAAGGCTATCTGCAAAATCTGGACATCTGAAATTGACCATTTGTTGATCTCGAGACTCAGAATATCCAAGGGTAATGTATTGCGGATGCTGTTTACTTTTTGAACCACATCCGAATATTTTTCATCCGGGTCGGATCCGGTAATAAATTCGACCCCAATAATAGCCAAACCGTCTTTTGCAGATGAGGTCAGTTTTTTTATATCGTCCAGTTCGTTGATCACTTCTTCAACCGGATCCACAACCAGTTCTTCCATATCGGCAGGTGTTGCACCCGGATAAATAATGATGATACTGCTACCCGCAGGTGAAATCTGTGGGTCTTCACTTCTCGGCATGGTCCAAAAGGAGACCAGGCCAAAAAGAACCAAAAGAAAAATCAATACGGTGGTAAATTGATGATTATCTAATGCCAGTTTTGGCAGACGCATATTCAAGCCTCCGGTTTCAAGATTAGTTATTGTTGACCTGAATTATTTTGCTGTCGTCAGTCAGGTAAGCATTTCCGCTGATTACAACATTTTCAATGCCGTTCAGATCGGATAGAATTATAATCTGATCTCCAAGGAAAGAGCCAACCCGAACCTTTTGTTTTCGTACAGACCCGGAGGTGTCGGATACATAAAAAATAAAACCGGAATCCACCTCAGCTTCGATCAATGCTTCGACCGGAATCAAATAATGCCGGGACTTTTTTGCCGGGAAAATGGTGACCCGGGCAACAAAGCCGGAAGCCAGACGTGATTGTTTGTCCTGCAGGGTTATTTCAACTTCAAAGGTACCGCTGCGCTGATCGACCGATTCCGAAATTTCGGTTACATAACCGGTAAATTTTCTGGCGGGATAAGGGTCAAACTTTATTTCAGCTGAGTCACCTAATGACAGTTTTACCAGTTCGCGATCGGTAACGCCAATCCGTATGATCCAATTCGCTTCACTGGAGCCGAAGTATAATACCGGTGCACCGGGAGCAACCAGTTCGTTTTCATCGACAAAGCGTTTCAGAATTTTTCCGTCTGTTGGAGCATAGATACGGGCGTATTGTAAATTAAACTGTGCAATTTCCAGGTTTGCGCGAGCCGCATCTGCAGCGGTTCGGGTGTCCTCCAACTGTTCGAGGGTTGCGACACTGTCACCGTAGAGGATAGATATCCGTTTGTAGTCACGTTCTGCTTTGTCATAGGCTGCCCGGGCCAATTCAACCTGGGCGTTTATTTCAGACAAATTCAATGCGGCAAGTAATTGTCCTCTTGATACCGCCGCACCTTCATCTACCAGAATCCGACGCACGATTCCGCCGATCTTGAAGGAAAGCCGTGCTTCCGTTCCCGTCGCCAACAGACCGCTGCGCTGGATTGTTTCGCTGATATCTTTATAAACCACCGGGGCGGTTTCAACCGGGACCGGTTTTATGGTTTCTTTTGTGTTAATTTTCTGTTCACAACCGAGAAAAACGGAAGATAACAGTACCGAATATATAACGATATTTGTTTTCGACATGATGCTAATCCTTTTCTATTAATTCGGGTATATGATAAAAAGCGGTGGCACGCTCCAACTCGGAATAATTCAAATAATAATCATAATTTGATATAATTCGGGAAACTTCCGCATTGGTGAGATTTGTTCGTGCATCAAGAAACTCCACGAGATTGGCGGCACCCTCCTGATATTTTTTCTGGATGAGTTTAAAAGATGCATTGGCACTTGTGACCCGTTTTTCACTCACGTCGATCTTTTTCTGGGCATTTTTTAAATTGTCGTAGGCCTGGCGAATTTCAAGTTCGATCAGTTTTTTCAACTCTTCCATCTGTGACGACAACCGGCGTTGATCAAGGGTCGCCTGTTCGACCCGTGCTTTGTCCTGGAGCCCGCTGAAGATATTCCATTCCAGTACCAGGGAGGCCGTCCAGAAATCGTGCTCACGATCAAACCGGTATTTTTCACCCTGAAAACCGTAGTCAACGACGGCATTGATGCCCGGATAGTAAGCACTTTTATTTATTTTTCGTGTTCTGTCTGCGGCCTCTATACCGGTCCTGATCTGCTGCAATTCCTCGCGATGTGACTGACCATATTGATTGGCCTCTTCAAAGGTAAAATCGCGAATACCCAGGTTGAAAACGGATTCATCAAAGACAATTTCGTTTTCCAGTGGACGGTTTAGCAGAAAATTAAAATAAGAGCGGGCTTGTTGAAGCCGGTTCTGCACCTCAAGTTCCTGTTGCTCAACGGTGCTTAATTCAGCCTCTGCCCGGTAAACCGCATCGCGGGTGACCTTCTGTGCTGCAAACAAGACGTCTCACTCACCCTTAAATTTTCTTTGAGTAATTCACGTGTTTGTTTAAAAAGATCTACCCCGTAGAGTGCCTGTACATAATTAAAATAGGCTTGTTTTATATCCCGGATCAGATTGCGTTTAAAAATAACCGTAGCGAGAGACTGGATATCACGCAGTTCGGCTTTCAGGCCGTAGTTGTGATATATTGCCAGCTGGAAAATCGGCTGTATAAGACGCATCTTTGTTTCCTGCTCCTCTTTTCTCAGAAACGGTATGGTCTGATCGGGCAGCGGCGGAAATTCTGTGCGCTCTAATCCCAGGTTTTCCAGGAGATCGTTCAGGGAGTCGTAGAGCGGCGTCACAAAACGGTTGACCGGTATGACAATTTCCCGTCCGCCGTCAGCACGTGTATAGCGGGCCAGGAGGTTAACAGAAGGGAAAAAGAGGCCGCGCGCCTCATCCAGGGCTTTTATACTTTTCTGCAATGAAAATTGCTGCTGTTTAAGTGCGAGATTATTCTGGAGCCCCTCTGTGATGTATTGATCGAGCATATTATTCTGGGCGATCCCGGTTCCGGCCATCAGCAGGAAAAGAAGGGTTTTTTTAATATTGACCATATTGCATCTCCTCGACTTTAAGTAAATATATGACCGTCAGTCAGTGGTTAAGAAAAAAATTATGCCTTTAAGGAATGGTATATCAGATCAAAGGTATAATCGATAATATCACTGGATTTGATTTCATGGTTTTTTATGAGAATAAACTCCTTCAGAGCTATGATCTGAATAATTCCGGTTGATTGTCCCCAAAGACTGATGGCGGTTTTTTTGGAGTCGATATCGGATCTTATGGTGCCGTCCTTTATCCCGAATTCAATGGCATCGATCAGAATCTCCAGCGTGGATTTGCCCATTTCTACACATTGTATCGCTATGGAGTTTTGATCCTGATAATCAAACACGCGTGATTCGTAATAGATCATCGCATGAAAATAATCGGGATATTTCTGATAGAACTCCATATAGGCCTGTCCAATGGATCTTACCTTTTCAATACCGCGGTCAAAGCGGGCAACGGCCTTTTCAAACATATTTTTCAGAATACTATTTCCGCGCAAATGAATGGCCAGGTAGAGTTCTTCCTTGCTTTTAAAATATAAATACAGGGTTCCCTTGCTCAGTTCCGCTTCCCGGGCGACATCATCCATTGTAGCATGTTCAAGCCCGCCCGAAAAAAAGACCTTCTCAGCGGCATCCACAATATCGTTGTGGCGTTGTTCCCGCTCACGTACCCGTCGTTCGATAATACCCATATTGCTCCTTATTCTATAAACTTACTTTAATACAATAATATGACTATGAGTCATATTATTGGCCGTAATATAATTAACAGATTTTGACCGCGCAAGTTAAATTTTATTTTTTTTAAAAAAGGCTGAGATGCTTTTTACATCAGAGGCATTTAGAATATCGCTTGTTTCGAACCAGGATTTTCGTGCGATGCCGATGCCGTAGCGGTAGTCGGCCAGACCTTCAATCGCATGGGCATCGGGATTGATGGCGGTCCTTACACCCAGCTTCTTGGCGTACCGGCCATCCCGCCAGTCCAGATCCAGGCGGTAGGGGTTGGCATTGATCTCGATGATTTTTCCATATTCGGATGCGGTTTCGATCACCTGCTGCATGTTGACCTTATAGGCCTCGCGCGCCAGAAGCAAGCGGCCGGTCGGATGCCCGAGCATGGTGACGGCGGGATGTGCAAGTGCCCGGCAGATCCGTTCTGTCATGGCCTCCAGTGCAAGTGTGAACTGGCTATGGACCGAAGCGATTACGAAGTCGAAGGTTGCGAGTATATCGTCGCTATAGTCCAGCCGTCCGTCGGCCAGAATATCGGATTCAATCCCCTTGAAGATCCGGAACGGGGTTAATTTTTCGTTCAGCCGATTGATTTCCTCGTGTTGGGCATGGACCCGTTCTTCGGTCAGTCCGTTGGCATAAAAAGCGGATTTACTGTGATCCGAGATCCCGACATAAGAGAGACCCTGATCCTTGCAGAAGCGGGCGATCTCCTCGATCGAATTCGTTCCGTCGCTCCAGGTGCTGTGCACATGGAAATGGCCGTAAAAAGGTTCTCCGGAATACAATTCGGGCAGTGTGCCGTGTTCCGCTGCTTCGATCTCCCCGTAGTTCTCGCGCAATTCCGGTGGAATATAAGGCAGGTCCAGATGTGCGAAAATATCAGTTTCATCCTTACAGGGGATGGCCGTATCACCGCCAAACAGACCGTATTCATTCAGTTTGAGATTCCGCTCGCGCGCCCTGGACCGGAGAGCGGTGTTGTGCTCCTTGCTGCCGGTCGAATGGTGCAGCAGAAACGGAAAGGATTCGTCTCCGACCAGCCGCAGATCTGCTTTTATCCCACTTTTCAGCAGCACTGTGGACTTTGTCTCCCCTTGGACTTCAACAGCAGTAATTTCCTTATACCGGGTAAAATAGTCCATGACCGCCGGACGGTCTGAGGCAAGACAGGAGGCCACCAGATCGACATCCCGTATCGTTTCCATTTTCCGGCGGAGACTGCCGGCAATCTCAATACGAATGATCGAGTGGTTCTGCCTGAGATATTCAAGCAGATCGCCGCCTGCTTCATAAGCAACCGGGAACCGAAACCGTTCATGGTATTTTTTAAAGAGTTGTATGCTGTCGAAGATCTTTTGCTGGCTTTTCTCGCCAAATCCCGGCAGATCGCGCAGACGATTTTCCGTACAGGCGTACTCAAGTTCACCGATCGTGCTGATCTTCAGCTGGTCGTAAATCGTCCTGACCTTTTTTGCACCAAGGCCCGGGATCTTCAGCAGGTCCATGATGCCGTCGGGCATGGAAGCCTTCAGCTCATTGTAATACGGTAGATCTCCGTTTTCCAGCAGTTGGCTTATTTTATCAGCCAGCGCGGTGCCGATTCCCCTGATCTTTCCGATCCCGGTCTTGCCGCCCAGTCCCGCAACGGCTGTGCGAGTGTTTCGATCGTGCGGGCGGCATTGAAATAGGCCCGGGACTTAAAGGGATTTTCGCCCTTTATCTCGAGCATCTGTCCGATCTCTTCGAAAATTCCTGCGATCTCTTTGTTATTCATTACGGTGTTGATCTGTTAATTTTGACCGGATACCAGGATTTACTGAACTTTCACGAAGAAACACGGAGAAGACACAAAGAATCACGAAGGAAAGAAAGAGAGGAATAGGACAACAGGAATGGATTTAATAAATCCAGAAAGACTTTGCCGGTATTCGATCTTCTCTTTTACTAATCCCTGAATATTCTTCGTGATCTTTAGTTTTGCTTCGTGTCTCTTCGTGTAAAATATTCCTATTTTTTAAAATCCTGTTTATCCTGTCTATAAAAACCTCACGGCAGGCGGGCCAGGGCAATCATCAGTTTTTCGTGATTGTCATATATTTTCCGCGCAGATCCGCTGTAATCATTGGCAATCATCGCAAAGGCGATCAGATCACCCGAACGATCGTGAACATAGCCGGAATGGGCCCGGACACGGACATGGGAGCCGGTCTTGGCGTGAACATTTCCCGCGGCTTCCGTCCCCACGCAAAATTTTTTCAATGTTCCCGAATCGTTTGAGTCTCCGGCAACCGGAAGTGAATGATAAAACTGATCAAAGGCTTGGCTCAGCATGCATGGCGACCAACAGGTCGACAATAAATTTCGCGGTCACCCGGTTGGTATAGGCCAGACCGGAACCATCTTCGATATAAACACCATCCATATTGATCTTACGCTGAATCAGCCAGTTTTCAATAACCTTTAGTCCCGCTTCCAGACTACCATCATCCAACAGTTTTTTACCCAGTATTTTCACCAGTTGCTCGGCGTACAGATTGACGCTTTTCTTATTTAATCGGGTGATGATATCGCCAAGCGGGGGTGAACTGATCGTATCGAATGGGGTACGGGGTCGATTTGCTGCATCATGTAACCGCGTGGTGACCGCCTGACCCTCCCATTGAATGGACCGATCAGAGAGCAGTTGTCCCAGTTTTTGCGCCGCATACAGCGCCGGATCGGGCATGGCACCCTTGATCGAAAACTCGGGTACACCGGCGGGAATGGTACCTTCCGTTTGCTGCAGATTCTGCCAGGGTACACTGTAGATATACCCGTTATCACCGGAACCGGCGGGCCCCGTACGCATATGATTAAAAAAATCCAGGCCGTCGATCACAGGTTCGGTTTGGATAATACCTGCCGGATCACCCACCCGGGGTCCGGGTCTGAAAAAAACGTAATACAGGTTTTCATTAAAACACAGTCCGCTGGTACCGGCGGCATAATAATTTCCGATGTCAAGCCACAGCCAACCCGGTGACAGAGGCATATAATCCAGATAGGCATCATCGGCGATGATATGACCCGTGATTTTTTTGATTCCCAGATCCTGAATCGCATCGACCCAGTGTTTAAGCACCAAATCATCACAGGTTGTCATATCGAAAGCGCAGGAACCGAGCGTCGGATCACCTTCCCCTCTGATAAATATATTGCCGTTGAGGGTTTGACGTTTTGCGTCAATCTGACCATCATATTCAAGATAGGTATTGAACCGCATCTTGGGACCAAGGGCAGAAAGCGCGACGGCTGATGTAAGCAGTTTTAAATTTGAGGCCGGTATTACACTGCGTGAGGATTGTATATCAGCGATGACATTACCGCGGGTGATATTTACCGCGTAAAAACTCCAGCTGCCTGTCTGCAGTTCGGGTTGACCGGCGATCTTTTGAGCCATCGCCTGAATTTGCCCGACAACCATCACCGGAACCGCGACATTCAGAGCAATTAAGAGGTACAGAATATTTTTTTGTAAATATTTCATATTTGGATAAGATCGGCAGCAGGCGGGGAACCGGTAAAATATGGTGCGAAAGGGGGGATTTGAACCCCCACGGGCTTGCGCCCACTAGACCCTGAACCTAGCGCGTCTACCAATTCCGCCACTTTCGCATAAACAATAAATTTAATCAGGCATACTTTTAAAATCAACAAAATATGCTCATCCCTTGCTAACCTTGGATTAATTACTTAAAATTTCCCCTCTCAGTGCAGGTTTTATTAGTGGTGCTGGTCGATCAATAAACCACGGAGAACGCGGAGAGAAATTAGGGATTAGAGATGAGGGATGAGGGATTAGGGATGAGAGATTAGGGATGAGAGATTAGGGATGAGTGATTAGGGATTGGGAATTCTGAGGAATTGAGTGTTTTGATTTATCAATGATTGCGAAACGAGAACACTTCAGATTATGTGACAAGTGATTTACGAGTGTCGGTCATTCCGAATCCGCCGGAGGCGGGGGAAGGAATCTCAATACCTGTTGATTATAAGATTGCTTCGTCATCCGCCAGCCGGCGGATTCCTCGCAATGACAACGTAATGTATATCTTAGTCAAAATTTATTTTTAAATTCCTAATTCCTAATTCCTAATTCCTAATTCCTCTCCGTGTCCTCTGTGGTTGAGTTTAAAAATCGCATAATAAAAATATGACCGAGAATACAACCGAAAAAACCGTTGTTACCAATCGCAAAGCCCGTCATGATTACGAGATCATCGACCGGATCGAAGCAGGCATCGCTTTGATTGGCAGTGAGGTGAAATCGTTGCGTCACGGTAAAGCAAATCTGGGTGATGCATATGGACGTGTACGCAACGGTGAGGTCTGGGTGATCGATATGCATATCTCGGTCTACGATAAAACCCATTCACAGCCTCCGGATCCGCTCCGGGAAAGAAAGTTGCTGCTGCATCGCAACGAAATAAAACGTCTGGTCCGGCGGGTCGAGGAGAAGGGATTCACGCTGATCCCGCTTCGTGTTTACTTTAAAAATAATCTGGTCAAAATTGAGTCTGGGTGTTGCCCGCGGGAAAAGAAAATACGATAAAAAAGCCGCAATAGCCGAACGTGATGCAAAAAGGGATATCGATCGCGAACAAAAACAATTCAAATATAAATTGTGAACCGTTAAAATCAGGAGACGTTAGCATGGCATTTCCGCCACTGAAAGAACAACTGAATATAATTCGGAGGGGTACAGTGGACCTGCTGCCGGAAGATGAACTGATCAAAAAACTTGAAATATCGATCAAAAAGAATAAACCGCTGATTATCAAACAGGGATTTGATCCGACCGCACCCGATATTCATCTCGGTCACACGGTCGGCATCCGCAAACTGCGCCAGTTCCAGGAATTGGGGCACCAGGTGATCGTGATTATCGGAGATTATACGGCCATGGTCGGGGATCCTTCCGAGAAGAACAGCACCCGTCCACGGTTAACCCATGAACAGGTGATGGAGCATGCCGAAACGTACCAGAAGCAGTTTTTCAAAATTCTTGATCAGGAGAAGACCATCATCCGCTACAATGGTGACTGGTTCAGCAAATTGAAGTTTAACGAGATCATGGAGCTGGCGGCGAAATTCACTGTCGCCCGAATGCTGGAACGGGATGATTTTGCCAAACGCTATCAGAATCAAATGCCGATCAGTATCCATGAATTTTTTTATCCCCTGATGCAGGGGTACGATTCGGTCATGATCGATGCCGATGTCGAGCTGGGTGCCACGGAACAAAAATTTAATCTGGTCATTGCCCGTCAGATTCAAAAGGAATACGACAAAGAACAACAGATTGTACTCACTCTTCCCGTCCTGGCCGGAATTGACGGAACACAGCGCATGAGTAAATCATCGGGCAACTATATAGGTATCGATGAAAAACCGGCGGAAATGTATGGCAAGGCGATGTCAATCCCCGATGAATTGATCTACACCTATTTTGAACTTGTGACCGATGTTTCGCTTGAAGACCTGAAAAAGATCCGCCGCGATCTGGATGATCCTCAATTCAATCCCCGGGATTTGAAGAAGCGTTTGGGACGTAAACTCGTCCAGATGTATCATGGTGAGGACGCTTCCATCGAAGCAGAGAGAGAATTTGAACACGTGATTGTTAACAAACAGGTGCCGGATGAGATCGACGCGTTTATTTTGCCTGAGAGAGAATACCGTATTGATGATCTGATGATTCAGGCAAAAACCGCGGCTTCAAAAAGTGATGCGCGCCGGTTGATTCAGCAGGGTGGCGTCTCGGTCGATGGCGATAAAATCGGTGATCCTTTTGCAGTAATTCAGATCGAAAAAGAACGCATTCTTAAGGTTGGCAAACGTAAATTTGCCCGTGTTCAATTCCTGAAGACATGATCAATCCTTAAAGACGCTCCGGTAGGTATCGCGGTGTTTATTATCGTAGTCGATCAGACGCTCCAGTGATTTTGCATCATTTTGAAAGATCTGTGCAAAGGTCTGGTAATGCGCATCAAAAAATGATCTGAGATATTTATTATTGGGCTGCTCCCGCACCACTTTCTCAATCGCATCGAGTACATTTAACCCTTTGGTGTGAGCGAGTTTCTGGTTACCTTCCTCAAGATAGTATACCGCTTCAAAATAGACCGGTTTGGCCTCACGCAGGGGACGGGTTCGGACATTGGTGATTTTTTGCAGCTCTTCCAGCCGGGTATTCCAACCGCGGGTATATTGACTCAGGAGGGCTCGGTTGGCAATGTTCTGAGCTGCATCATAATAAGGCGTACCCAGGGTTGTTCCATAGGTGTCCAGCTCGCCGGCAAGGATCATATAGGCGTAGAAATCCAGAAAATTACAGATAGGATCAAACTGACCAACGCTGTGATCAAAATTATAGCCCTGCTGATACGGGAACTCCCATTCTTTATCATAAAAACTTTCACCCGATACGCTTTTGATCAAAAACTGTGCCTTATAAATACGCTCAAAGCTTTTTTCACTCACGGTTTCAATAATAATATTGATATTGACATTGATATCGGTTTCGTATTCGTCTTCTGTCCAGGCGTAATTATTTAAATAATCCTCCACGTTCATGGACAGGTTTTCGAGGTATTTGTGTTCTTCAAAAGGCAAATGATTGTAATTAACGGTTACCGTGGCGCGAATTACCTGCGCCTTAACGGGTTGAAAAAAAAGAACGATGACAAATATCAGATATAAAACACGCATAATCTGTCCTCCAGATTATTTATAAATGTGTATACGGGGTACCCGCGATGAAACTTTACAGGTGACCTCGTAAGGGATTGTACCAAGACGCGCGGCGATCTGGTTGATATGGGTGGGTGTATCAGGTTCTCCACCATAAATAACGACCTCATCACCGGCGGCATATTTGGCCTCTTTTCCAAGATTGGCCATGATCATATCCATACATACGGTGCCCACCAGGGGAATTATATTCCGATTGATCATCACAAATGCATTATTTGTATTACGCCGGTCGAAACCATCTGCATAACCGGCCGGAATCACCCCGATATTGGTATCCTCTTCTGTGTAATAACGCCGGCCGTAGCTGATCGGTTCATTTGCTCTGACCAATTTAACCAATCCCAACCGGGAATGTAAAGCCATGACCGGTTTCAGATCCCAACCTGGATTATAGGCGGGATCCGGAGCATACCCATAAAGCATAATACCCGGTCGGACCATGTCAAAATATGCATCGGGCAGTTGCATGATTGCGCCCGAATTGGCCATATGAAAAATTATCTTTTCATGGCTGATTTCACGGACCTGTTTGGTCACATCATTGAAACGATCCAGCTGCACCTGGGCATATGAAAGCTCCCTCTCATCGGAGGTGGCAAAATGTGAATAAATGCCTTCGACGCTGATATTTTTTAGTGTCAGAAGTCGGTGAAAATAGGGAACAAAATCATTGTAGAAAAATCCAACCCGGTTCATGCCGGTATCAATTTTGATATGAATTTTTAAGGGGAAATCGGGCGGATTTTTGCTCAAATACTCAATCTGTTGTGGACTGGAAACGGTCATGGCCAGTTGATGTTCCGCCGCTGTGTTAAAATATTCGCTTAACTGAGCGCCGAAAACCAGTATGGGCGTGGTAATGCCATTTTCCCTCAGTCGTATACCTTCTTCCAGGAAAGCAACACCCAGTGCTTCACATCCGGATTCGATTGCGCTACGGGCGATTTCGATATCACCATGACCATAGCCGTTGGCCTTTACGACCGCCATGATTTTCCTTTTACCCACAGCCTTCCGGATCAATCGAATATTGTGCTGTAAATTAGAATGTGTGATATATGCTACAGTGGGTCCCATAGTTTCACCAGTTGTACCGGTCACTGATCTGCCCGATTGTTTCCCCCTTAAATATTGTAAAAACCGATTCATTGTCGATGAGATATTCGGGAATCATCGGGCGCAGATTATAATTGGAACCCAGTGCCTGGCCATAGGCACCGGCGCCGGTAATGACCAGAAAGTCACCTTCCTGCACAGGGGGACTCACGATCCCGTGCAAAATAGTCGGAGGTTTCACAAACAGGACCGACAACATCCACTTTTTCCTGAGCCCGGCTGTTTTTTGTAAGGGTCACGATCTGATGGAAAGCCTGATAAAGACTTGGCCTGATTAAATTATTCATGGCCGCATCGACGATCAGAAACTTTTTGGCCGGCGTCGTTTTGATGTATTGTACTTGTGTAACCAGAAACCCCGAGGTACCGACAATTGATCTTCCCAATTCGATAAAAAGTTTCAGATTAGTGGTTTTAAACGGAGCCAGTAATGCGGGCAAAATCTCGGGCAGGTAGGTCAGTGCACCGCTACCATCGTCAAGTTGGTTTTCGTAATTGATGCCGATACCTCCCCCCAGGTCGATGAATTCGATGGAAATCCGCGATTTTTTTAATTCTGCAATCATATCGAGTAAAAAACGTGCGGTTTGCATATATGGATCACGCACGGCAATTTGAGATCCGATATGAACATGGATCCCAAGCGGTTTTACAAACGGATAAGCGGCTGCCTTGCAAAATAAAGCGATAGCCGTTTCCCGGGCCACACCGAATTTATTTGTATGCAATCCGGTGGATATATAGGGGTGTGTCTCGGCATCAATATCGGGATTAACCCTGATGGCAATTCCGATCTGCTTTTTGAGCCTTTGGGTTATTTCGGCAACCCGTGTCAGACTCACTTTCCGATTCAACATTGATTGCGTGAATGCCCTCTTTAATGGCCATTTCCAATTCTGCGCCGGTTTTACCGACACCGGCAAATACGATTTGTTCCGCCGGAATACCACATTTCAGGGCAAAGGTCAGTTCACCACCGGAGACCACATCGGCCCCGAACCCGTAACTGTGGATTAATTTTATCAGTGCCGGGTTATAGTTGGCTTTGAGGGCGTAGCACGGATGGAGATTAAATTCAGAACCGATTTTTTGCACCAGTTGGCAGTTGCGTTTAATCTCATTGGTGCTGTAAAGATAAAAGGGGGTCTGGTATTCAGAACACAACTGTGAAAGATGGATATTCTCGAGTATTAATTGGTTATCCTCATTATAATATAAACTGCGCATTAGTCGGACCATTTCAATTTAAACGATGTTCAAAATAGCGATTCCTGAAACTTTTATCAATACAATTTTGGTCATCGCAGGGGAAATAAAATTATTAATAAAAGTAATATTTTTTGATCGGGTTCCGATAATCAATTTTAATACCATGCAGGTTGAACGGCATTAATTTTATTTTCTGGAGTGGTTATTGGATCCAATGACAAAACAGGATTCTAATCATCGTGACGATGCGTTAAAGCGGTATTTTGGTGAAATTCGCAATTATCCTCTGCTTAAGCCTGAAGAGGAAATATCGCTGGCAAAAAAGATAAGAAAAGGTGATCAAAAGGCGAGACAGGTGCTGATCAATGCGAACCTGCGTTTCGTCGTCAGTATTGCGCTTGATTACCGGGGTCAGGGGTTGCCACTCGAAGACCTGGTAAATGAGGGAAACCTGGGACTGATCAAGGCCGCCCATAAATTTGATGAGACAAAGGGATTCAAATTTATTTCCTATGCGGTCTGGTGGATCCGGCAGGGCATTATGCAGGCTCTGGCTGATCATGCACGAACCATACGATTGCCTGTGAATAAAATCAGCAAGGCCAATCGGGTTATAAAAACCTATAATATGCTCGAACAGATCTACGAACGTCCCCCAACGGCCGAAGAAATTGCCCGCACGCTGGAAATCACGCTGAAAGAAGTATCAACCGCCCTGCAGTCACCAAACAAACCGGTTTCGCTGGATGCCGTTCTACCGGACAGCGATAAACATACGTTGTATCGCATCACCAGCAATGATAATCTTCAGATGCCGGACCAGCCAATGACCGAAGAGTCTTTAAAACAGGAAGTCAGAAATGCTCTGGGATCCCTGCGGCCGCGTGAATCTGAAGTATTAAAGTTATATTTTGGTATCGATATCGATCGTTCCATGAGTCTTGAAGAGATTGCCGGTCAGTATCAACTTACCAGGGAGAGAGTCCGGCAAATCAAGGAAAAAGCGCTTTCCAGACTTCGGCATCAATCACGCAGCACCATTCTGAAACAATTCCTCGGTTAATATCTGCACCTTGTTTTGTTTTAACCATTTCTTTAATTTACACCCCTGTAATTTAAAAATCTGAGACGGAAAGATAATGGGCTACAATTCAATCGTAATGGTAAAACAGGTGCCGGATACGGCAAATATCTCAGGGCAGGTCATGAAACCCGACGGAACCGTAAACCGGGCCATGCTGCCGGCAATTTTTAATCCTGAGGATAAGACAGCACTTGAACTGGCTTTACAGGTAAAAGATCGCTACGGTGGTAAAGTAAGTGCCATCACAATGGGACCTCCTAAGGCCTCCGACCTGCTCCGCGAGTGTCTGTATATGGGTACGGATGAGGTCTTTCTGATCAGTGACCGGAAGTTTGCCGGCGCTGATACGCTGGCGACCTCCTATGTGTTATCGGAAGCGATCAAATTAATTGGAAAATTTGATCTGATCTTTGCCGGGCGCCAGGCGATCGATGGCGATACGGCACAGGTCGGGCCGCAGACAGCCGAAAAACTGGGTGTTACCCAGATAACTTACGTGGAAGAAATTATTTCCATGGATAAGAAAAAGATCAGGGTAAAACGTAAAATTGACGGCGGCTATGAAATCCTGGAGAGTTCCTTTCCCGTCTTGATGACCGTGATCAAAGATGCCGCATCACCGAGGCCGTTCAAAGCAAGACGGGTAATGGCCTACAAAAACGCACGTTCCTTGATGGAGCTCGAAAAAATGGTCGAAGGGAATTCGCTTCTGTATATCGATGATTTGAAACATGAGTTCGAAACGAAATCCCTGTTTATCCCTACATTGACCATGGATGAACTAAAAGTTGATGCGGAACGGTGCGGCTTGCATGGTTCTCCTACAAAAGTGTATAAAATAGAGTCCGTCATACTGGGCGGGGGTGAGCATGTCAAAATTGAGCCGACCAAAGAGGGATTGGGACAATTAATCGGCAAACTGATGGATGATCATATCTTAGGATAAAAGAGAATGAGAAAAGCATCGAATGAAATATGGGTTTTTATCGAAGAGCGATCGGGGAAGCCCGCGGACGTCAGTTTCGAGCTATTGTCCAAAGGGCGAAAATTAGCTGAAAAAGTAGGCGGTACGCTCAAATCGGTTGTTATTGGCCATAATGTTAATTCGATTGCCCGGCAGACATTTCAATATGGCGCAAAACAGGCACTGGTTATCGACCATCCAAAATTGAAGGATTATAAAACCACACCCTATAGCAGGATCATGAATGAACTGGTAGACAAGCATTGTCCACGTATCGTCTTATTCGGGGCCACGTTTATCGGACGTGATCTTGCCCCGCGGGTAGCCTCACATACCAAAGGCGGTCTGACAGCGGATTGCACCGATTTACAAATTTCCAATGTGACCTATCTAAGGAACGCATATAAAGAGCTGCTGCTGCAGATCCGGCCCGCTTTCGGTGGAAATATCATTGCGACGATCATCACGCCCGATGCACCCATTCAAATGGCAACCGTGCGCGAAGGGGTAATGGAAAACCTGCCGCTTGAGAAGCCGGTAAAGGGAACGATTGTAAATATACCTTATCGGGAAGATAAACTTGATCATGTCATTAAAATTATCGATAAGCACCAGGAAGAAAATAAAATAAATTTAAAATCCGCTCCGATCATTGTTGCCGGCGGATATGGTATGGG
>CAVQJT010000022.1:0-26868 GCA_963712885.1 Calditrichia bacterium | reverse complement strand
TCGACCAGGATGGCTATATCCTCACCAAAATATTCCTGGATCTCTTCCAGGGGGATTCCCGTATCCTCAACCGCATCGTGAAGAAAACCGGCTGCAATGGTTGTGCTGTCCATACGCAGTTCAGCGAGAATTTTTGCAACATTGAAGATATGTTCAAAGTATGGCTCACCCGAGTAACGGCGCTGATTTTTATGCGCTTCCATGCTAAATTCAAAAGCTTTACGCAGCAGGGGTATATCATCGGTACGGCTGTACTCCGACACCTGCCTGATCAGCTCATCAAATTCTTTATCATACTGCGCATGTAACTTGCGCACCATTTTATCCTGCGCCATCAAATTCATATCCTATTAAATTCGCGAGGAGGCATAAATGTTTCAAAAATAAGTGACAAAGAAACAAAGCAACAGAGCGACAAAGCAGAGCGTATCGCATGCCACGACCCTTATGACAAAATTAAAAATCCGTCATGCAGAACACATCTTCCTTGTTTGAGATTCGGATTTTAACCTAGGAAGATCCCTACGGGATGACATTTCTAAAGCATATGCCTTTTCTACCGATCATCTCCTGTTCTGTCGCTTTGTAACTTTGTTGCTCTGTAGCTCTGTTACTTTAAATCCAGTGTCTAAAATTCCTCCGGTGAAAACACCCCTTCTTCAGTAAACGGTGCAGGATCAGAAAACTTCCCGAATTCTTTTAGAAAAGTCAGTCTTGACACTGCCGGTTGGGCCGTTACGTTGTTTTCCGATAATGATTTCACATTTATTAAACGTCGGTTCGTTGGTATCTTCGAATTCCTTAATGTTGTAATATTCAGGTCTGTAGACGAACATCACCAGATCGGCATCCTGCTCGATAGCACCGGACTCTCTAAGATCGGACAATTGGGGACGGCGGGTTTTATCGCGGGTTTCTACGGCCCGGCTGAGCTGTGAAAGAGCAATTACCGGTACACTAGGCTCTTTGGCAAGTGATTTGAGAGAACGACTGATTTTGGTGATTTCCTGCTGTCGGTTTTCTTCGGTCGGTGACTCCATCAGCTGTAAATAATCGACAATGAACATCTGTACATTTTTTTCTGCTACCAGCCTGCGTGCTTTCGAACGTAATTGCAAAATATTCATTCCGGGGGAATCGTCGATGTATAATGGAGCCTCGCCCAACACCCCGACATGCTGCGACAGACGCTTTAACTCATCGGCACTGAGCTTTTCCGGTTCGTACATTGGTCTGATTGACCATAGCCTCCGTACACAACAAGCGCAGGACGAGCGCCTCGGAAGACATTTCCAGACTAAAAATACCGACCGGTATTTTATGTTCCACCGCCGCATGACGGGCCAGGTTAAGGGCGTATGCCGTTTTTCCCATACTGGGTCGTCCGGCCAGAACGATAAAGTCCGATTTTTGAAAGCCGGCGGTAAATTCGTCCAGTTTTTTATACCCGGATGGGATACCGGTGACACCGGTTCTTGAGGTGTGATAAAGTTCCTCGATACGCTCAAACGTGGCATGCAGCAGCGGATTGACCGATTCAAATCCCTTTTTCAATCTTTTTTCAGAAATTTCGAAGATAGCCCGCTCAGCTTCGTCGAGGAGCACATCGGAATCCTTTTCCTGTGCATAGGAGGCATTGACCACTTCGTTACAGACATTGATCAGTTTTCGTGCAATTGCCTTTTCTTTCACGATATTTACATGATATTCAATATTCGCCGATGAAGGTACCGCATTTGCCAGTTCGGCCAGGTAGTATGGACCGCCGACATCTTCCAGGATACCCTTCTTTTTGAGAATTTCCGTCATCGTGTAAAGGTCCGCTGCCTGATGATTATCGAACAATTCCACAATGGCCAGATAAATCAGACGATGGCTGTCCCGGTAAAAATAGGATTCATCTATTTTTTCGATCGCTTTGGCGATGGCTTCCTTATCAAGCATCATCCCGCCAAGAACCGCCTGCTCAACTTCAAGGGCCTGTGGCGGTGTACGCACACTGCTGACTTCCGATAAAATTTCTGCCATGTATTCCCCGTTTACCCTCCCCTGGCCCATCGCCCAAGGCGGGTGGGCGCAACAGGTAGGGAAGTTTGGTGAAGGTGTGATAAATTATTTTATTTGTATTGGTATTGTTCCTGTATTTTTTTTACGCTTGCTCCCCATGTTTCGTTGTCTTTTCCCTCACTCTGACGGAGGGCGTTGCAATATCTGTAAGTCTTTAGAAAACGGTGGCGTCCCCTTGAATCCCAAAACCGGTGTATTCGTGTCCAGTGGGAGCGAGTCCAGTCTTGCCCGTATCAGACAGGATGGTTATCCGGACGAACAAGTATCATACTTAAAAAACCACGACAAGGCAAGTATTATCATCCAAGAAAAGTCCTGATTTTTTTAAGATCCTCCCAGGCTTGTGCTTTCAGTTGCGGATTACGCAGCAGGGCTGCAGGATGATAAGTGACGATCAGCGGAACGCCGTTATAATCATGTACATCTTCCCGCAACGCAGCCAGGGCTGATTTTGTGCGCAGGAGAGATGCCGACGCAAACCGCCCAAGGGCGACTATCAACCGCGGTTTGATCAGGTCGATCTGTTTGAGCAAATAAGGTTCGCATTGTCCGATCTCCTCCGGAAGCGGATCCCGGTTATTTGGCGGCCGGCATTTCAGGACATTCGCAATAAATACATCCTCCCGGCTCAGGTCAATGGCCTGCAGCATGAGCGTCAGTAATTGCCCCGCCCGACCAACAAACGGCTTACCCTGCAGATCTTCATCGCGTCCCGGCGCCTCGCCGGCGAACATCAGATCCGCATTTGGATTTCCGGTTCCGAATACAAAATGGGTTCTTGTATGACCCAGCGCGCATTCGGTGCAATTCTTAATTTCGTGATAGAAATTAACCAGTGGATGGTCATGCAAATCGTTTGATTTTTCACGCGCGGGTGGCTTTTCATGAACATCCGGCGTTTTTTGGGTGGCGTAGTCGGCATGCTCGGCCACAGCTGGATCATTTTCGTCCGGCTGATCTTTTAACCGGACCGATAGCAACCGGTTTGGGCCATACAACACCTTCTGCGTACGGAAAAAATTTTTTATCTCTTCTAACGGATATTCCATTTTCAACTACTTTCCTTTAAGCCATAAAATTTCGTACGGCAGGCAGTTCAATATTAACTTTCCCCGTATAAATTTATATGTTTTATTCGATATGATATCCCTTAGTCTGATTTGATTCCCTGCCCAGTTCATCTTTATTAAAAATGATCTCCTGCGTCCGCCCCGTAATATTGATCAGGCAAAGCAATTTTTCTTTGCTCTCTGTTACCGTCCGCTGAACAACAAACAGTGCATCGGAAATGAAAAATATCTGCTGAGGGGCATTGGGGTGGAAGGCGGATTCCCCAATACGTATTTTTATCAGATCAAGCAGCGCCGTTGCGACACGACTGATATTTGACTTTTTATCGGAAATTGCCTCGGTCAGTTCCTTCTTCCGGATTGTTTTACGGTTTATACTGCGGGTCGATCCATCTTCCAGCACCGCTTCGGCATCATTACGCGAACCCAGCAGACCGTGTAAATATACACCGGGAACACCCTTTAATACCAGTGCTATGGCGCGGGATGCAAGATATCGCTGAATTTTTAATGTAAAGGGTTCGGGATCGTCTTCACGATTAATTGCGCTGAACCAGGTGATATTCAGTTCATAGGGACTTTCGGTGCCATCGCCGTTGGCTTTATATGAAATGTACCCCCCATGCTCCAGAACTTTAAGTGCCATTTGTTCAATATCACCATCCGTCAGAATGCCCTGGACAGCCATTACACCGATCCCGTCATGGGAATCCAAAAAATTGAAAAAAGTAGCCTGTGGTGAAGCATATTGGAGTCCTGCCGCCCACCGGCTGAGTACCTGGCTGTTTTCGTTCTGGAAGGTGTAAAGAACCAGAGGAGGCAGCGCAAAGTTATAGACCATCTGCGCTTCATCGTATCCATTCCCAAAATATTTCACATTATCCCGGTGCGGGACATTCGTTTCTGTGATCAATCCCACATGTGGGGCCACCATATCAAGGATATCCCGCAGCAGTTTGATGGTCACATGGGTTTCCCTCAGGTGCGCTGATGTGGTTCCCAGTTCTTCCCATAAATACGTTACCGCATCAAGCCGGATCAGATCAGCCCCGCGTCTGATATAAAATAAAAGGATATCGACCATTTTCAGCAACACCTGCGGGTTTTTATAATTTAGATCGATCTGATCATGACTGAACGTACTCCAGACCAATCGCGTACCATGTAGAGTCCGGAACTCAGAGAGTAAATCAGAAGTTCGCGGTCTGATGATCAACTTCAGGTGATCGGGCGAAATTTCCGAGCGTGTTGAGAATACCGTGAAAAAATCCAGATATTTGGGATTCTGATTAAGAAATTCCTGAAACCAGCGGCTTTTTGAAGATACATGGTTCAGGACGCCATCAAACATCAATTTAAAATCATGTTTTAGGGCAAGAATATCATCCCAGCTGCCCAACTCCGGATCTACCTCCTCAAAATCCATCACGGCAAATCCGCGGTCTGAAGAATAAGGGAAAAAAGGCAGGATATGGAGCGTATTAAACGCACCTTTTAAATATGTACGGCAAAGCAAAGCGAGTGTTTGGAGGGGTTTTTGACGACGACCGCGAATCAGATCGCCGTAGGTGATCAGAATAACATCCTTTTCTGTAAACCGATGGGCAGGATCGAAGGCAGATTCCCAGGTGATCATCTCCTCACTTTTATGGGCATAATACACCTGCAACAGCCGTTCCAATTCCGCTACCATGGACTCCAGATTTGCATCTCCATAAAGAAATGCCATCTTTTTCCGAATACGCTTCCGGTATTTATCGGGAAGATTGTAAATGGGTCGGCTGAAATCCGGTTCAAGTCGGTGAAAATATTTCAGATCTTTCATCCTCTACGCCTCAAAGCTCTGGATTGCATCCGGTACACTATTAAACAGTTGGATTATCTTATCAAGATGGGTAAGTTTAAATAGTGCGGCTACATTATTGGTTGCACCGGCGATACGAACATCTCCCCCATTGGCCCGCAGGTCGGCGATTCGGGAGACGATGGCACCCAAACCGCTGGAATCCATATATTTGGTCATACTAAGATCCAGAATGATTTTAAAGCAGGAATTGGTTATCAGATCGTTCAGGTCATCCTTGATTTGAGCTGTATTATTCACATCCAGACGTTTGGGGCAAGTAATCACCGCGCGACCGGATTCCGGGTCGTAATTTGTGGAAAAATCCATTTGGCACACCCCCTCAGGGTATTTGAATGAAAAGGTACACGTGCAGATTTAGATCGTGAACGGGTATAATATATTGAGAAAATTCATTTTTTTGAAGAAAAAGATTCGACTTTTTGCCAATTTCGGAATAAATGTATATCCGGATAGTTTGAACTAGTTATTAAGCTCTTGGACAGCAAATCAAATCGGTAAATGCCGTCCCTGTAAAAATATATAATCAAGCGCAAATTTATAGTTTATTTGGAAAACCTAATATGACAAAAATTAGATATATCCTTCCCCTTTTAATTTTGCTGGTAACAAGATTACCGGCGCAGACATTAATCAGCCCGGTACGCTATGACATTGCCACTATTCTTCAAAACATCAAAAAACTAAACGTTCTGGGTAGCGCCCTTTATATTGCGGCACATCCGGATGATGAGAATACCGCCATGCTTGCCTGGCTTGCTAATGGACGTCTGGTTCGTTCCGGATATCTCGCTCTGACCCGCGGAGAGGGTGGTCAGAACCTGATCGGCAGTGAAACCGGGGATGCCCTCGGGCGGTTGCGAACCCAGGAACTACTGTCGGCGCGGCGTATTGATGGCGCCGAGCAGTTTTTCGGCGGCGCAGAGGATTTCGGATATTCAAAATTACCTGAAGAAACTATGGCAAAATGGGATCGCGAAAAGGTGCTGGCTAAAATGGTAAGCATTATTCGATCGTTCCGACCGGATGTGATGATCACCCGTTTCAGCACCGAACAGGGCGGACACGGACACCATCTTTCATCTGCCATACTTGCCTTGGAAGCTTTCTCGGCATCGGCGGATCCAAATAAATTTCCGGAACAACTTGATACAACGGAGGTATGGCAGGCTAAACGCCTGGTATGGAACAGCTGGCGGCCGGAAATTGAAAACCGCAGTTCCGACATGCCGGCCTTGGTCGCCATCGATCTGGGAACCTATAATCCCCTGATCGGAAAATCATATCTTGAACTGGCGGCCGAAAGCCGGAGCATGCATAAAAGTCAGGGATTCGGGAGCGCGCCTGTTCGCGGCAGCTATTTAAATTATTTTGAACATACTGCAGGTACCCCCGCTCAGAACGATATATTTGACCAGATCGATCTTTCCTGGAACCGGGTCGCCGGCGGCGCAGATATCAGCAATCAGATATCTGCTCTGGAGGAGGGATTCAATCCGGATAAACCTGTCGCAAGTATTCCTGCGCTGCTCAGGATCCGCAAATCCGTCTCCCATTTGTCCGATGCTTACTGGAAGCGGCGGAAACTCAGTGAAATCGACCGGTTGATACAGATGTGCTCCGGTCTGTGGCTGGATGCCAGGTCCACCGACTACGCCTATGTAAAAGGTGATGTGATGACGATTGAAATACGCCTGGTAAATCGCAACGATTTCCCGGTAACGGCTCAATCCGTCACGATAATGGAACTTAATTACGATACCCTTCTGACCACTCCCCTGATCAACAATATTGCCCTTGAGGCGAAGACCATTTGTAAGATTCCCGATAAGACAAAAGTCAATATGCATGCCCGCTTTAGTCTCCTCATTGACACAACCCTGATTGATTATGAAACAGCCGTAAAATATATTTGGACCGACCGGGCAAAAGGCGAACTGGTACGACCGATAAATATCCTTCCGGCATTAACCGTTGATGCAAATGGATCGGTGCTGTTTTTTGGCAATAATCTGCCCCGTCAGAGCGGTGTCACCGTTAAAAGCTGGAGGGACTCCCTAAACGCAACGGTCTCCCTCTCAGCACCGATAGGATGGCGGGTTGAGCCGGCCGAGATTCCGGTTGCCATCAATGAAAAATTCGGGGAAAAATATATTCCATTCACAGTCTACCCTCCTGAAACAGCATCGGCAGGAAAATTAATATTCACGGCCGGTGATCCGCTGTTGCGTCAACAAACAATTGATTATGATCATATTCCGGCCCAGATTTACCTCTCACCTGCCGATCTTGAACTGGTGCGGGCACCCCTCAAAATCATCTCAAGAAAAATCGGATATATTATGGGATCCGGCGATGAGATCCCTGCTGATTTGCAACAGATCGGATATACGGTGAGGGAACTCACGGATACGGAGATTGAGCAGGATGATCTGAACACCTATGATGTATTGATCGCCGGAACACGGGCGTTTAATACACGTGACAAATTGCACCTGCTCAGGGATAAATTTCAGGAGTATGTGCGTGATGGCGGCACATTTATTGTCCTGCACAATACACGTTTTGGCCTCCAGCCGGAAAATATCGGTCCTTATCCGTTCACTGTAGGCCGGGATCGGGTGAGCGTGGAAAATGCTCCGGTAAATTTCATTCAACCAGAACACCGCCTGCTCACTTTTCCAAACCGGATCATGCAGACGGATTTCGACGGTTGGATCCAGGAACGAGGGCTCTATTTCGCCTCGGAGTGGGATGCACACTATCAGACGATTATCAGCAGCCAGGATCCTGGAGAGGATCCAAAGGCAGGCGGGATCTTGTATACACCTTACGGCAAGGGTCATTATATCTATGCCGCATACTCCTGGTTCAGACAGTTGCCGGCCGGCGTACCCGGTGCTTACAAATTATTCATCAATCTGATCTCTGTCGGGGTTGAACAATGAACATGCTTCCGGAAAATGAGCGACCACCTGTTTTTCGCCACTGGAAAACCTGGTATTTACTGCTCATCACTACGCTTGCGACTTTGATCCTGTTATTTTATCTGTTCATGAAATTATTCAGCTAAGCCAAAAGCACCATGCGTACACTCGACTGGATATTCCTTATTTCATCACTCGTGTTTATCGTCCTGTATGGCGTTATCAAAGGGCGCGGCAGCAAAGATATCCGGGGATTCCTGCTTGCCAATCGCTCAATGAAATGGTATACAGTCGCCCTTTCGATTATGGCGACCCAGGCCAGTGCAATCACATTTCTATCCGGACCCGGACAGGCCTATATCGACGGCATGCGCTTTGTCCAGTTTTATTTTGGGCTGCCGCTCGCCATGATCATTCTGTCAATTACCGCTGTACCGATATATCACAAATTAAATGTATATACGGCATATGAATATCTCGAAAACCGATTTGATCTCAATATCCGTTTACTTGCCAGTTTTCTTTTTCTTATCCAGCGCGGTCTCGCTGCTGGTCTGACGATCTATGCGCCATCAATCATTCTTTCCATTATTCTGGGCTGGAACATATACTGGACCAATCTGATTGTCGGGGTCATGGTTATCATTTACACGGCCTCCGGCGGCACACGAGCGGTAAATAAGACCCATTTTTACCAGATGCTGATCATCATGTTTGGTATGATCGGGGCGTTTATTGTCGCGGTACGGCTCCTGCCTGCCGATATCTCTCTCATCGATGCAACCTATGTCGCGGGTAAAATGGGGCGTCTGAATACCATTGATCTGAAATTTGATCTAGAGAACCGGTATAACATCTGGTCGGGAATGATTGGCGGTCTTTTTTTACAGCTGTCCTATTTTGGCACCGATCAATCCCAGGTTCAACGTTATCTTACAGGAAGTTCTGTGACCCAGAGTCGTATGGGTCTTATCTTTAATGGATTTGCAAAAATTCCGATGCAATTTTTTATTCTGTATATCGGGGTTGTTGTATTCGCGTTCTATCAGTTTCAACTGCCGCCACTGTTTTTCAATTCGGTGGCATCGGAGAGTGTGAAGGAAAGTTCGGTTGGAAAAGAATATCAGGCGCTGGAGGAGAGACAACAAGAGATCCATGCACAAAAGCAGTTGGCCATCCGTGATTATCTCAGGGCCCGCGAAAGTGGAATTCCTCAGGTAATCGATGAAACAGGCACCGCTTTAATCGCCACCCATGACCAACTCACAGATGTCCGCAATCAGGCAAAAGCCATGATCAGGGCACAAAATCCGGATGTGGATACCAGTGATACCAATTATATTTTTCTGACATTTGTCGTAAACTTTTTACCCGCAGGACTGGTTGGTCTTGTGATTGCCGCTATTATAGCCGCATCGATGTCATCAACCGCCGGCGAACTGAATGCGTTGGCGTCAACAACCGTTGTCGATTTTTATAAACGGGTGATTGCTAAGGGCACTAACGACCGCAAAGAAGTTCTGGTTTCCAAATTGTCGACAATCGCGTGGGGTATCTATGCGATCATACTGGCTGAATATGCCAGTCGCCTGGGATCCCTGATCGAGGCGGTAAATATCCTCGGTTCACTTTTTTACGGTACGATCCTAGGTATATTTCTGGTCGCCTTTTATCTTAAACGCGTACAAAGCACAGCGGTTTTTATCGCCGCCGTCATCGCAGAAATGGCCGTCGTAGCCACTTTTGTTTTTACCGACATTTCTTTCCTGTGGTATAATGTGGTAGGATGCATGGGCGTGGTGATCCTGGCACCGGCTTTTGAATTTATTCAGACACAAAGGCGGTAGGTAGTAAGAGGAATCACCTAAACTGTCATCCTGTAGGGATCTTCCTGTGTTGATCACGGATCAATCTTTTTTATAATTTTCCTTTAGAATTGGAGATACTTAAGTGTTTTAGCACAAACGTTTGGTTTTTGAATCTATTTTAACCTTGAAGTCTACCTCTTTCAAATGGCACGAATTTTGTCTTCGAATACGGTATGTTCAACAGAAATTATTATATCTATATCACGACCAATGAAGCAAAATCAGTATTATATATCGGCCTGACCAACGAATTAAAAAGACGAATTCAGGAGCATTTTCAGAACCGAGGTAACCCGGATTCATTCGCAGGACGATATTATTGTTATAATCTGATTCATTTTGCCCATTTTACTTCCGTAACTGATGCAATCGAGAGAGAAAAAGAGATAAAGAATCTGAACCGAAAGAGGAAAAAAGATCTTACTAGTTTAAATAATCCCAACTGGCATTTTATCAGGCCTCGATGACAACTAATCTATGATCGATCTATATTTGGGAAAAGGATCAATTCGCCATAAACTCAGGAAGATCCTTACAGGATGACAAAGCACGAAATTCCGTCTGCCGTCCACTCACTCAAACGAGCAGCGGATCCGCCTTTTCCGGATCGATCCCAAGATCCTTTATCGCTTTTTTTGCCGTGGTTGCTTTTAGTTTGCCTTGTCGGACCAATTGATTGAGCGCGGCAATGACGATCGATTCGGCATCAATTTCAAAAAAACGACGGGTACTTTCTCGGGTATCACTGCGTCCGAATCCATCTGTGCCCAGAGTAAAGAGTCCACCGGGTACCCAGCGGGCTACCTGATCCGGAATCGCTTTCATATTATCCGAACTTGCGACAAACACACCCTCTTCCTTTTCAAGCAACTCCGAAATATACGGTTTACGTTGTTCCTGATCCGGATGCAGCATATTCCACCGCTCTGCCGCCAGCGCATCACGTCGGAGTTCTTTATAACTTGTGGCACTCCAGACATCGGTGCTTATTTTATATTTTTTCTCCAGTATATCCTGTGCGCGCAGGGTCTCGCGTATGATCGATCCGCTGCCAAACAGATGGACCCGCAACGCTTTTTTATCTTTTATCGCGGATTCCGAAAATTTATATAATCCTTTCAGGATACCTTTACCTGCCCCTTTTGGCATGGCCGCCTGCTCATAGTTCTCGTTACCTACGGTGATGTAGTAAAAAATATCTTCACGGTTCGCAAACATTCGTTTTATCCCGTCCTGGATAATCACGGCTAATTCATAAGCAAATCCCGGATCATAGGCAACAAGATTGGGTACGGTGCTGGCGTGCAGATGACTGTGTCCATCGGCGTGTTGCAAGCCTTCGCCCATCAGTGTTGTCCGGCCATGGGTAGCGCCAATAAGAAAACCCCGTCCCCGAAGATCACCGAAGGCCCAGATTTGATCGCCAACCCTTTGGAATCCAAACATCGAATAAAATATAAAGAACGGGATGATATCGATGCCGTGTGAAGCATAAGCGGTTCCGGCTGCGGTAAACGATGCCATCGATCCGGCTTCCGTGATACCCTCCTCCAGGATCTGACCGTCCTTCGCTTCCCGGTAAAACAGGAAAATATCGGCATCGACCGGTTCGTAAAGCTGCCCAACATGGGAATAGATCCCGTATTGCCGGAACAAGGACTCCATACCAAATGTCCGCGCTTCGTCGGGAATGATCGGTACGATGCGTTTGCCGATGATCGGATCCTTTAGCAGGATGGTCAACATCCGCACAAACGCCATGGTGGTGGATACTTCACGGTCTGAACCCTTCATAAATTCATTGAATACGTTGACACCGGGCACCGTGATCGACAAATTGATATATTTACGTTGTGGTACAAATCCACCCAGACGTTGTCGCATATCCAGGAGATACTGTATTTCCTCGCTTTTCTCCTCCGGACGATAGAAAGGGGCATCCTCCAGTTTATCATCCGAAATTGGAATATCAAACCGGTCGCGAAAATCACGCAGTTCTTCTTCATTTAATTTCTTTACCTGATGGGTTACATTTTTGCCCTCTCCCGCTTCACCCAGACCGTATCCCTTGATTGTCCTTGCGAGGATAACCGTTGGCGCCGCCTTGTTCTCGGTTGCCGCTTTGTAAGCCGCATAGACCTTCTGAGGATCATGTCCGCCAAGACGTAATTTCCATATCTGCTCATCGGAATAATTTTCGACCAGTTTGAGCAATTGCGGATATTTTCCAAAAAACGATTTTCGGACAAATTCACCGGTTTCTACGATATACTTTTGTGATTCGCCATCAACATATTCATTCATCCGCTGAACGAGCAATCCGGTATGATCATTTGCCAGCAGCGGATCCCAGTCACCGCCCCAGAGGACTTTGAGTACGTTCCAGCCGGCTCCGCGGAAGATCCGTTCCAGCTCCTGCACAATTTTACCGTTGCCGCGTACCGGTCCATCCAGCCGTTGCAGATTACAATTAATCACAAATATCAGATTATTTAATTGTTCACGGGCCGCGAGACTGATCGCTCCAAGTGTTTCCGGTTCATCGGTTTCACCGTCGCCAAGAAAGGCCCAGATGCGCTGACGGGAAGTATCTTTTAGCCCCCGGTCTTCCAGATATCGGTTAAACCGGGCCTGATAAATGGCCGTGATCGGCGAAAGGCCCATCGATACGGTCGGGAAATTCCCAGAAATCCGGCATCAACCATGGATGGGGGTAAGAGGAGAGGCCACCGCCTTTTTCCAGTTCACGCCGGAAATTCTCAAGTTGCTTTACACTCAGACGACCTTCCAGAAATGCCCGGGAATAAATGCCCGGTGAGGCATGCCCCTGAAAAAAGACCTGATCTCCATCAAAATTTTCACCTTTTCCTCTGAAGAAGTGATTAAAGCCGACTTCATATAAGGTGGCTGCAGAGGCATAGGTCGAAATATGGCCACCGAGGCCGGAATATTTTTTATTGGCCTGGACAACCATGGCCATCGCGTTCCAGCGAATGATACTTTTTATACGGCGTTCAATTTTACGATCACCGGGATAAGGGGGTTGATTCTCTAGCGGAATTGTATTCACATAGGGTGTATTTGCCGTAAATGGCAACCTTATGCCACTCTGAAAGCTCTTCTGGATCAAACGGTCAAGGATAAATCTTGCACGTTCAGCACCTCGAACACGAATGATCCCCTCCAGGGCTTCAAGCCATTCCGAGGTTTCTTCCACATCCATATCTTTTATTGTGCGGAGCTCTTCGTTTATTTTTGCTTCGATAAGGTCCTGCATTAATACGATCCCTCCTGAACATTACAATTAATTCAAATGTAAAGATAATTTACCAATAAAATTCCGTAAATACCGCAAATTTGGAATAATGTTTCTGAAACGCAGGTTATCATGACGACCTGTAGATCGGGAAGAGGATTTTATCCCGAGATCATCACATCATTGATAATCGTAACGATCTGTTTGACGTTAGCATGTTTGTCGGGAATAATGATAATCGAATCATCGCCGGCAACCGTTCCAATGATATGGCTGTTTTTCATTCGATCAAGAAACAGGGCAACTCCCTGTGCCCTGCCCGGCATTGTTCGAACGACGATGACGGATTCGTTACTCAGGACATTGATAATTTCCATACCGATCAGGTGACGCAGGTTCTGCTCATTATCATCCTGATGAAAGACATACTTGAAACCATCTTCTGCCGGAATTCTTACAATGCCCAATTCGTGCAGGTCACGGGAAAGGGTAGCCTGGGTCGTATCAAAGCCATTGTTTTTCAGCAAGTCGCATAACTCTTCCTGACTGGCTACATCGCGCGATGAAATTATTTCCTTGATTCTCAATTGTCTGGCGGTTTTGGTATGCGGCATATTCTCTAATGGATTATTTTGAAGTTTAATAGTTTAGTAAATTTTCTTAAATTATTCAATATTTATTCATCTGGATGCATCAACCGCGGGATTGCGTAATACTTAAATATGCATTTATCTGTAATATCGGTAAGGTAAACGGCATCATGAGGGTGGGATTCCGAACCGGGTTCGGCGTTCAATGTCATCCTGTACTCGTTTCAGGATCTTTTTTAACGATTACAAAGAGTTTCCGGCATATTATGATCAATAATTTCATATTCAACTGGTAATCGGAAATACATTAAAATGTTTCGGCGCGGTTAAATTCACAAAATTCTATTGCTCTATTTTTGATGAAAAAAAAGATTACTACAAACAACCGCCGATCTGGGTCTTCTCTCGGTCACACTCTTTTGGGGCACGACCTTTATCCTGTCAAAAATTGTCCTTGAAGAAATTTCCCTGTCAAAATATCTTGCCATCAGACTGACCATCGCCGCGGTTGCCATGTCGACTTATGCGATGAGGTTCCGGCGGGAATTCACTGTGCAGGTCTTGAAACACGGTTTTATCTTAGGCCTTTTTCTTTTCTTTTCTTATTTTTTTCAAATGTGGGGGATAAGCTTTACCACAGCATCCAAAGCCGGTTTTATAACCGGGTTGAATGTCGTCTTTGTACCCATATTTTCGGTGTTGTTTTTTGGCGATCACCCAAAAATAGCATCGATTATCGGCGTAGCCTTCGCTACGGCCGGCCTGTTTTTTTTATCCGGGGGTGATCTCGGACAGACTGAACAGCGGAGATTGGCTGGTTTTTATCTGTTCGCTGGTGGTTACTTTTCATGTCATCTTAACGGGTCGTTTTGCGCCAAAAAATAATGTATACCTTTTAACCGCCGTTCAGTCTGACCACCATTGCACTATTTAGCCTGATTCTCTCCGGATTCGATCCCGACCCCGGCCCTCCGGCAGACCTGAAAATCATCGCCCTGCTCGTTTACCTGGCTCTCTTCGGTACTTTATTCACATTTCTTATGCAAACGGCGATGCAACGGTTTACCACGGCCACACGTACAGCACTGGTTTTTTCAATGGAACCGGTATTCGCCGCGCTTTTCGCCTATATCATCGGCGGGGAGATGATATGACCTATCTGGGATGGCTGGGCGGTTTTCTGATCCTCTGCGGAATGATCGTTGCCGAAATTGAGTGGGGGAAGGTTTTTGGGAAGTCAAAGAATGATGACTGAAAAGATTCTGAATCAAGTTCGGAAAGACATTATTATTCTAATGTCATCGTGTCCGAATGAATCCTTTGGAGCATTTATTTTCCCAAAGAGATCCCTTCGGGACAGGATCTCTTAAGAAATTATATCATGCGTGTCCGGTTAAAAAAGGCTACGGAACATCTTAATCTAAATATAAAGATATTTTCACTGATCTGGAAAAAGAAGGACTTGATCTGCAATACCTGGAAATGACCCACCCCTTAGTCCCCTCCCTAATGCCATTAGGGAGGGGAAAGGCCCGCTATTTACGGGCCAGGGGAGGGTCAACTGATGCACATGAAAAGATGAATTTACTAAAATACATAACGTTTATTTTAAAACGGACACTCATGAAATTATATAACAAATCGTTATGAAAGATAGGTTTTCAGAATGGGAGATAAGGAAAAACCAAATGAAATTTAATCAGTTCATCACCATGATTTTTGTTTTTGGGGTACTGTTTTTTCCGGCCATATTTAACGGTTGCAGTGATGAAGTATACGTGGCATCATCGGCCGAATTACAGGAGGCGGTCAGCAAAACCACCGGCATCAGGAATCATTCGTCTTGCACCCGGATCCTATGAACTATCACCCGTCAGTATTCTGGACTCCACCTGCGCCAATTGTCAGGATCCCGCCGAAACTGTCCCGGCGACGGCCGGTCTGGTGCTGACCGGAAAAAAATTACATCTGCTGGGTCCTGCAGATCGTACCGCAACAATCATCACCAATGCGGGTTATGGTGTTTTCTTCCGAAACTGCCGGGACGGTTTGCTCGAAAACCTGATTATTACCGGTGGTACCAGGGATGAAGATCCAAGGGCATCGAGCGCAGCGGTGGTTGTCCAAAAAAGTGATGTACGCATTCTCAATAATGTTATCCTGGACAATATCGGTGATTCAAGCATTGTGGTGGATCATATCGTTGGAATTATTGGTATTGCTGGTCGGGAAGGCGCTCAAATGGAGATCCTTAATAACCGGATTATCCGTAATTCATGGGATGCCATCGCACTCTACCGTGATTCCCGGGCCATTATTCACGGCAACTATATTGATGGGGTGGATCGTGCGCGGGGCAACCAGGCCGGAGGCGGCAGAGGTGTAGCCATCGGTGTGACCTGGAATGCGATTGCAGAAATTCGTGAAAATTATATCACAAACTACTGGAAAGGGATCGGTGTTTTTGTCGACGGTCAGGCGATAGTTGAAAGAAATCTCATTGAAAACCTACTCACATGGGGTATCGCTTACTGGGATGCCGGAAAGGGGCGACCCTGGGTACGAATTTCCGACAACATTATTTACCGGACCGGTGCCTGTGGGGTAAATCTTTCGGCTGTTGCAGACACCTTAGAAAGCGTGGGCTATTTTATGCATAATATTATTGTAAAAACGGCTCAGAATTCAAAATATGATTCACCGGACTATTATGGGTACCAATGTGCTTTATCCATTTTTGACACGCCTGATGATTTTACAGTTGAAAACAATATTTTCTTTGATAACCGGCGGGCCAATGATTCCTTGTCTGATTTTGATCTATCCTCTGAAATTTTTCAGGATTCCCTTGCGGGTCGGATCCGTCATTATACCAGCCTCTCCTTCTGGACCGAAAGTCTTTTTTATCGGGAGATTGTTTCAAAACCCGAATAGTCAGAACAGAATGATTCCTTCTCAGGTAGGCTTATTTTGTGATCCTTTTTTTAATCCGGAATTTTTACCACCCTTTTGAGGTGTCGGACGTTCGATGGCCTTAGATCTGCCCTGATTTTCTTCCGCAGTAATCCGCAAATCCCGCTGTGGCCTCGGTGGTAAAACACCTTTGGCCTTAATGGTGTCATACACTTGCAGGGCAATTTCGGTTTTTGCTTTAAAAAACAGGCTGCTCGGTATCCAGTAATACAAAGTGAAATCCAGGAAATTATCGCCAAAGCCATTAAAAACCGCAATCGGACCGGGTTCATTCAATACATCTTCATGATCGAGTGCCACTTTCGCCAGAATTTCCAGGACTTTGTGCGGATCACTGTCAAAGGCCACTTTAACCGGTAATTCCATTCTGCGTTTTACATCCGAAAGGGTCCAGTTTACGACGCTGTTCGATATCAGATCAGAATTTGGTATAAGCACATCGGAGCCGTCGAAGGTTTTAACGGTTGTCGCATTTACACCAATCTCTTTTACGTTGCCAAAGACTTCATTGTACTTTACCGTATCCCCAACCCTGATTGTCCGGCCAAAAGCCAGGATCAGGCTGGAAATAAAATTGGCAACGATCTTTTGAAGTCCGAATCCCAGACCGACACCAAGCGCACCCGCCAGAAGACTGAATTTTCCAATATCGATACCCAGCGAAGAAAGTGCTAAAAAGATACCAAGTATGGTGAGTATATATCGTACCATCATCGAGATGGCAGAGGGCAGACCTTTGGGCAATTTGATCCGTGGGAAGATTTCCATATCCAGAATAATTCGGATAAACCTGGTCAGGATAAACGTACCGATAATGATCAGAATAAAATCGATGATCGCGTTTACCGAAATGGTTACTGTTCCGATCGTCCATTTATAGGCGACGATTTCCTCATACCAGGCCAGAAGTGGGTTCCAGACAGCAAAGAATCTCAGCGTTGCCCGGAGCCAAATTAATAAGGCAATGGTATTGATAACCAGTTTTGCCCAGTGTTCGACCCGATTTGCGTAGGTTCTTATAAACTGCATGGCCCGCTTTCGCCGGCGTCGAATCAGAACAGTAATTATACCCGATCCAACCGAGGCTGCAATATAAACGATCACCAGCAGATACAGGCTTTCGACCATGCCCCAGCCCAGCGTACCGGCCAAATTTACACTTCCATAAAAATTTGCCGCCAATGATACCAGGCACAAAAACAGGATAAAGGGTAAAATGTTCCAAAAAGTCCTTGGCAGGAAGGGCATTTTTGTTTTGTCAACCGATCCCCTTTGCCGAATAATCCAGATCAGAACCACGATACCAATCAAGACTGGCGAAAAGTAATAAAATACGTTGTGCAAGAATAAAACCAATCGCATTTTTATGGAGCAGATCCAGAACAAATAAAAATGCAAGCACAAATACAGGTTTATGAAATTTATCTCTGAGCAATCCCGGGGTTAACCTGAGAACCGGAATAAGCAGTAAAATCAAAATAAATTCACTAACGGTTTCACTGCGATCCGGATAAATAAATACCGATAAAAACATAGCTATCAGGAGTGCAGCGGAGAACGGACGTGATATAAAATAAGCGGAATTTTTTAGAGCGACATCATCTTTGTCGAATAGCTGCTCTCTTTTATTCTTAAAAGAAAGAAAAACCATCAGGGTAATCAATAAGAGCAGCACACCAAAGTGAAAATAAAAGCGTTCCTGATTTGCCTCCACAAAAGCGCTATTTGAGCGAATAAGTTCGTTTCCGACTCTGTTCGAATTGCGCTACGATTTTTAGGCTATCATCTTCGACCCGAAAAGCATCCCACAGAGGCGGGCTATCCCGGACAAATAATTGTCCGCGCAATGACTGTTCGGTTTCTTTTATCTCCCTGATCAGTTCGTTAATTTCGCTCTGATTTTCCGAGATGCTGTTTTGCAAAATCAGGAGATTGTTAAGACGTTTTGAAGCAACTGATTCTGCTTCCCGAAGTTGTTCAATTATCGACGAGATACGATCACGGATTGCACGGGGTGCCTTTTCGCTCAGCGCATTATCGCGGGTTAGTTTCCATACCGCAGCCATCTCCTGAAATATATTGCCGGTTCTTTCAACATCTTGTGACTGGCTTTCGAGGCTTTTTTTCCAATCATTCAGCTTATTGTAATAGAGTGTCCATTCCTGCTGAAGGCTTCCTAAAACACGTACTTCCGTTCGGTCAATCTGATCATATAGCTTATCCTCACGCATCCTTTTTAGAGAATCCAGAGTTTCAGGTATTCCCTTCTCGATTGACTCAGAATCGCTCCCCGGTTCCAGATCCAAGCGGAGTTTCTGAATTGAACTTTGTGCCTCCTCGACTTTGGCTGTTACATCTGTAACTGGAATCGGCAGGGGTACGGCTTCTTTTTGCGGGTCGACTATACCCTCCTGGGCAAAAAGCGTATGACCCCACAACAATAGTACGATAAATATCCTGTACATATTATGCTCTCTGATTATAGACTTTGATTTTACCTATTGATATTTAAACGATTATATATTTTTTATCGCGCAAAGAACTGTCGTGTTTCTGAAACAATGACCGGTGTCAGTGCCAAGAGGCCGATGAGATTCGGAAAGGCCATCAGGGCATTAAACACATCCGCTATGGCCCAGACCAAATCGAGTTGCGCAATGGCACCAATACCAACGAAAATGGTAAAAAGATACCGGTAAGGTTGAACAGCCCGGACACCGACCAGAAATTCGATTGACTTTTCCCCATAGTATGACCAGCCAAGTATGGTGGAATAGGCAAACAGGGCAAGGCCAACAGAGACCACATATTGGCCAAGATCATGACCGAGTCCCTCTCCGAATGCTACCGTCGTCAATTCTGCCCCGGTAAGTCCATTGCTCCACTCGCCGGTCAAAATGAGAACCAGACCGGTCATGGTGCATACCACAATGGTATCAATAAATGTCTGCGTCATCGAGACCAGTGCCTGGGTAACCGGATGTTTTGTCTGGGCGGCTGCAGCGGCAATCGGGGAGCTGCCAAGTCCGGATTCATTGGAGAAAACACCACGGGCTACCCCCATCCGGATGGTGAGCATGACTGTTGCACCGAGAAATCCACCAACACCTGCAGCCGGCGTAAAGGCCTGTTCAATGATCATGATAATCGCGGCTGGCAGCTGCTCAATATGGATCAGGATTATGATCAGCGCTGCCCCCATATAAAATACGATCATTACGGGAACCAATACACCGGTTACCCGTCCGATACTCTTGATGCCTCCGATAATCACTATTCCGGTGGCTCCCATCAGGACGAGGCCGGTAAACCAGAACGGTACTCCGAAACTGCTTTCCATCGCATCCGCCACAGAATTGGACTGGACCATATTGCCAATCCCAAAAGCTGCAATAGCGGCAAAGAAGGCGAAAAGCACCCCAAGCCATTTCCAGCCAAGCCCTTTACTGATATAATACATAGGACCACCGCTCATCGTACCATATTCATCCATTTCACGGTATTTTACCGCCAAAACGAGCTTCGGAATATTTGGTTGCCATTCCGACCAGGCCAGTAATCCACATCCAGAAGAGCGCTCCGGGTCCGCCGGCGGCAATGGCCGTGGCCACACCGGCAATATTTCCGGTACCCACGGTTGCCGAGAGAGCGGTCATCAACGCCTGAAAATGGGTGATGTCACCGGGTTCATCTCCATCCTCACGACGCTTGATCAGTGCCAGATAGAGCGCATGCCAGAGTTTGGTAAACTGTAGTCCGCGCAGATTAAATGTTAGCCATAATCCGGTACCCACCAGCAATATGATCAGGGGAAATCCCCAAAGAAAATCGCTCATTTGTGTAAGGATACCTCGTAAAAAGTCGGTCATTGGTTACTCCGGAATTACTTCAAGTCCATGTTTAAATTCAGCATAATCTTTATAAAGACACAAATGTGCAAGCAATGGCGAATTTTTGAATCGCTCCTACCCTGTTGCTGGCTAATGGTCTCCTTATTTATCCTTTTACCTTTTGCCTTTTGCCTTTTGCCTTGAATTTCCAGTTTACTGCCAACTGTGTTGCACCTGCACTCTCAATCCCCGAAACTCGTTCCCACCCGCCGGGCGGATTCGATCAGTTGATGATCCAATGGCACATATTTTACCTTGCCGGCAACGTCCTCCAGCGGAACGGGTTCTGTCGTATCCCCTTTCGCTGCAATCATAACGCCATACTTTCCCTGATTGATCATTTCTGCGCAGGCTGTACCTAATCTTGTGGCCAGGATACGGTCTGCGGCGGACGGGGTGCCACCGCGCTGGAGATGACCGAGTATGGTTACCCGCGATTCAAGCCCGGTTAATTTTTCCAGCGCACGGGCGAGCCGCAAGGTATTGCTGGTCAGATGCGGTTTTTTCTTGGCCGATCCTTCGGATTTTGCTTCCTTTTGATTTCCGTCTTTCGCTGCTTCTTTTTTGGATAGGGCTCCTTCCGCCACAGCGACGATGCTGAACCGCTTTCCGCTGCGACTACGTTTTAAAACAGCCTCTGCAAGCAAATCGGTATGATAGGGAATCTCAGGAATCAGTATGACATCAGCCCCACCGGCTATTCCCGCTCCCAGAGCCAGCCAGCCGACGCGGTGGCCCATGATCTCAACGACGATAATCCGGTGATGGCTGTGTGCGGTGCTGTGTAAACGATCGATAGCTTCAGTGGCTATACCGAGGGCAGTATCATATCCAAAGGTTGTATCGGTCATGGCAACATCGTTGTCGATCGTTTTTGGTAGGGTAACCACATTCATGCCCCGCTCTTTTAAACGGAGTGCGTTCTTCTGGGTCCCACCTCCACCAAGGCATACCAGCGTCTCCAGATGATGATTTCGGTAATTCTCCTCGATCACATCGGTCATATCAAGAATTTTTCCTCCAACCGGCATACGGTGTGGCTTATCCCGGCTTGTACCCAGAATGGTACCGCCCATGGTCAGTATACCGGATAATTCCGAACTGCCCAGCCGGATGATCCGGTTCTCCATCAATCCCCTGAATCCATCGCGAAATCCGATTACCTGCATCCCGTAAAAATCAATCGCCGATTTACCTATTCCGCGTAAGGCAGCATTTAAACCTGGCGAATCACCGCCGGCCGTCAGGACGCCAATCAGTTTTGACATGTATGATCTCTCCCGAAATAATTTTGTTTTATAACAATTTTTTATGTGAATTACATTTGAATCAAAGATAAAAAGCAACAAAGTGACAAAGTGACAAAGCGACAAAGCGACAAAGAAATATATTTTTACCAAACAGATGGTCAAACATTCTTCACCTTTTACCTTTTTCCTTTTGCTTGCCCCCGCCCCAGGCGGGTGGCCTTTTGCCTTAAATTTCCTACCAAGCCCTTACTGCCTATTGCCTACTGCCAACGGCCTACTGTCTATACCCCTTCTCCATCCGCCGGACCATTTTTTCGAGGGCCAGTTTTGGACAGACATGGTCGCGGATGTATGTTACCATATTACCGGCCAACCGTTCAATTCGTTCCAAGGTCAGTTCATCATGACACTTCCCCTGTGCATCAAATATTTTGTGCACCCGGGCAATAGAAAGAACGCCTGGCAATACCAGAGCACCCAGATGAGAACAGATGCCACGCAGACTCTCGAGCGCTTTGACCGCGCCGATATCACCCGTAGCCACCCCGATCATACATACGGGTTTACTTTCCAGGACAGAAGGATATCCCAGGTTTTCAATCATGAGTTTAATAACACTGCTGTAACCACCATGATATTCCGGCGTCGCTAATATTACACCGGTTGCTTCAGCCACGATATCACGTAATTTTTTGGCATTTCCATCTTTGTCACGCAGTCCCGGTAACGGCAAATCAAAATGCATGGCATCGATTATGGTTACCTTGACATTTTCCTGGTGGCGCAAGGCTTCGGCCATCAGATTTACAGCCTTAATCGTATTATTTCCCGGTCGTACACTTCCCGAAATAAGCGCAATATGGATACAATCCTTTACTGGATCCGGCATCTTTATACCCTTTTCTTCATTGGCAGATAACCTACAATATTGCGAACAAAATGACAACGGTTTTATCAGACAAAACAGACTGCGGGTAAATTTACCGATCATCGCCGGAGGCAGGATGGTGCGTAACTGGCGCGCGCCCGGAAGGATTGATCTCTCAACCCCACCACCTGAGCGACATTTAAAATACACAATACTGCGAGGATTCAGTTCTCTGGTCTGCTCCTCAATAAAGGCTAAAACCTCACCCTGCGACAGATTAACCGGTATAAATATTTCTTCCATCGGACGCGTTGATAATTCCACAAAATCGATAGCGCTATATGCCAATCTTCCGTTCGCCTGAAGCCGGATTTCTATATCATAAAAGCCCTTTATTTCTTTCCGCTCAGCAGATGACGTACGTTCTATTGATCCACTGTAGATGATCGGGAACCGGTGATCGTTCGGGATACCAGTCCGGTGAATGATCTGAGCCCTGTGGATATGTCCGGCCAGGACGGCTGTAAAATTTTCAGGTATGTCGGCCCTGGTTATGGTTTGCGGTCCATTGGTGAATCGGAAACCGTTCGGCCCTACCCTGGCACCCTCAATGATCTGATGTACACATAGGAATCTAGCCATCCCATTGAGATAATTCCAGCCGGTTGCTTCCAGACAGGATTTAAAACTTGTGCGAATATCACCTTTTTGAAACGGAAACCCACTGAACGAAATCTTATGCCTGCCCTTTGTAAACGTAAAAGATCTGGCCCGGTCAAAAATATGAATATTGCTATCAGTAAGAAACAGTGAAGGCGGGAGATTGGCCCGTTCATGATTTCCCGGAACAATTAAAATTTTTATGCCCTCGATGGCAAAAGTATGGAGCATTTGATATACCCGGTTGACCATTCCCAAAGGTATGCGGCTTCGATAAAAAAGATCACCCCCATGAACCAGGTAGTCTGCTTTTTTTTCACGAGCATATTGCAAAACGGCTGCGAAATTGTTAAAAAAGTCCTCGCCACGGCGTGGTTTATTTACCCGCGGATGAAGCGGTAAATCGAATCCGAGATGGGTATCAGATACAAATATAATATTAAACACTGTATCCAAAGGATCTTTTAAATCAGTCATATTCGAATGAAAAATGCCGGTGTGCGGTTAAGAAATTGAAATTCACTTTTTTTTATTGTATCGCTTTATCGCCCGGTGCAAAATTTTATCCTGTCGTTTTTGCTCCAGCTGCGACCACTGATCCTGCCTTGTTCTCAGAAAGGTCAACTCTTTTTCCAATTTAATATAATGTTCATACCGTTTTGGTTCCAGATCACCACTTTCTACGGCCTTCTTTACGGCACAGTCCCGTTCGGTAACGTGACGACAATCTGAAAACCGGCAATCTTGTGCCAAATCGATAATGTCTGGAAAAGAATATTCAAGCGGATCTCCGGAATCCCACAGCTGAATTTCACGCATACCGGGTGTGTCGATTAGCAATCCCCCACCCGGCATCCTTACAAGTTCACGATGAGAAGTCGTATGCCTGCCTTTGGCATCCCCTTCACGAACCTCATTCGTTTTAAATATTTCTTCACCGACCAGTTTATTGATAATACTTGATTTACCGACACCTGACGGACCGATAAAGGCATATGTATGTTGAGGTCGAATAAAATCAATCAGGGATTCCATACCACTTTCAGCCTTTGCTGAAATGATCAATACCGGAACTTCGGATCGCATTTCCTCATGTACATCCTGTAAATTCGTAACCAGATCGGCTTTATTAAAGACGTATACCGGTTTTGCACCACCATCCTGGACCATACTTTGAAACCGTTCCATTCGGTTCAGATTTATCGGATGATCCAGGCCATGAACAATAAATATCACATCAATATTGGCAGCAATGACCTGTTCTTCGGTCTTACGGTCAGGTACTTTCCGGGATATTTTGCTTTGTCGCGGGAAAAGTTCATGGATAATGGCCTTGGATTCCTGATCAAATACCTGAACGCCAACCCAGTCGCCAACACGGGGTAACTCAACTCCAGGCTTTACCGGGTTGATAAATCTCCCGGTGACTTCTGCCGTCATTTCTCCCAGTGTAGTGAGGATACGGTAGTCTGTCCCGGTATTGCACGGCTATCCTTGCCGGTATAAGTTCAGATCTCTTAAGGGTGAGATAGTAATTGGCAAATTCTTCCCGCCAGCCAAGCATCTCCAGGGTTATTGTATTATCTTCCGGCATAAATTTAAACCAGCCTCTTCTGCATCCAAACCATATCAAATTCGCGATCGTTTTTCCGGATAACTTGTTTAAACCGTCCGCATTCGCGAAATCCATGCTTTATATGAAAATTAAGACTCTGTTGATTTGCGGAGGCAATACTTGCCAATAAAATCTGAACGCCAAATGCAGGAGCGGCATCTTCCAGGAAATCGAGCAGTCTTTTACCAATACCCCTGCCGGTGTATTCGGGTAAGATAAAATAGGTTATCTCAGCGGTATGTTGCATTGTTCGGATCGGTCTGTAGGGATGAAGAAATCCAAAACCGATTACCTTTCCACCCTCCAGTTTTACTGTCAGAGCGGGATATCCGCGGATCATCTGCCAGAATTTCTCAAAATGAGACGCCGGCACGGTTTGATCCGAATAGGCCGCCAGACTGTTGACGATAAAATAATTATAAATTTCGATTACATCCGGGCCATTCTGGGGATCCATCGGCTCCAGATAATAATCCGGACTATTGGTCATGCTTTTACCTCACGGTGCCGATCAATCCAGTATGCCCAGGCAATCAGGAGCCACTGAGCAAATCCGGCATATGCGATCGGACCTTCAGCCGGAGGCGGAGGTCCAAACAGATTCATCAAATGGATCAGCACAAGAAATATGATCAGCGACCAGAATGCATAGTTGCCGGTCGCATCCCGGGCCCGCGTAACCGATAGATAAAAATACACGCCAAGGGCAAATATACCAAATTCGACAATCAGCGTCCCGATCAGGGTATTCCAGAGTCCAAATCCAACGTACACCGTCTCTGTAGAGGGCCACAGCGGCAAATCGGGACGATGGGTGATCAAATCAAGTATCCAATGACTGATAACCAATAATCCGAGCCATACGGCTCCACTGCGGTCGCGTCGAAAATAAAAATAGATGCCACCGACCAGCAATCCCCAGATCAGAACGGCAACCAGACTGTGTGAAATTGGATAATGGACAAAGTCAAGCGGGGTTACGATCGTATTGCCAGGATCAATCCGGACACGCTCTAATCCCAGGAGCAGGAGTAGTGGCCAGATAAGATCGATAAATTGGGATGCTAAAAAAAGCGTCCCCAGAGACGGTTTTACCGCAACTTTTTTTGCCGCAAGTCCAACACCAAAATGACCGATAAACATATTCGCCAACCTCTCATTTTTTAAACTATCGGATCAAAATATTTATATTATCACCTGTTAAATTATCGCAGAAACAATGCGTTCCTAAATACAATATAAAATTTATACCATAAGTGTGTACTTTTGCAACCATTAAAGCCATGAATATTGTTCGCGACGATTTATCCCCCAGGTTAATCTGAAAATTTCACCACAGAGGGCATGACATAATGTGGATTTCTTTCAAAATGTCATTCTGAATTTATTTCAGAATCTAATTTTTGAGACCCTGAAATGAACCTGTCCTGACGACAGGTCGGGATTCAGGTTGAAAATCCCGTATTTCGGGAGTGACAAATAGTCTTGCCGTTGATGCATTTTTCAGAAGTCTCCTAATACTAATAATTTTAAAGACTGGAAATTACGGGTTGCTTAGATGTACGCGCTTTAATAAATTTATCTTTTACCTTCATTAAAGGAGAATAGTGCATGCGGAAATTTACTTCGATACTCTTCCTGTTACTTGTCTTTGTATCTATGGGACTTACCGGTGAGATTACCAGTTTTGCCGACGCAAAAGCACAGGCACTAAAACTCGAAAAGCCTTTGCTGATCGATTTTATGACCGAATGGTGAGGTGGCTGCAAGGAATTTGCTCGTGCAGCAAAATCAGACCAGGACGTGATGGCAAGGCTGCAGGATGTAGTGCTGATCCAGATCGATTGCGAAAAAGGCGAAGGCATTGATCTTACAAAATCTTATCGTATTCAGGGATATCCGACTTTTGTTTTGGCAAATCCTGCCGCCGAGACCGCTTATCGCTGGATGGGATATACAAAAGACCAGTT
>CAVQJT010000021.1:0-174421 GCA_963712885.1 Calditrichia bacterium | reverse complement strand
GATGGGGAGGGGTCTCTCCTGCAGGCAATTTTTCAAACCGCCTCCAATGACTCAATGATGAAAATTTTCAAAAATGAGCTTGGAAAATAAAAATAAATTCATTATGCTTAATAAGTTGTTTTGAACAACCAACAAATAATATTGTGAAGCATATGAAACTGGATACCGACGAAATCATTGGCGGAAATGCGAAACTGGTAAGGAATATCAACCGGTCCGGGATACTGAATATCATCCGTGAACGTCAGCCTATATCGAGGATCGCCATTTCGAAACTTACGGGCCTGAATAAAAGTACCGTTTCAAGTATAGTCAATGAATTACTTGAACAGGATCTTATTTATGAAGAAATGGTTCAGGATCAGAATGTGGGACGTAACCCCATTTTGTTGCACCTTAAACTGGGACGTAATTTTGTCGGCGCCATTAATCTCGATTCGGCCAAATCCCGGGTGGCAATTATCGACATCGACGGTTCTTTACTGGCCCTACAGGAACTGGAGACACAAACCGAAAACCAGACAAAATTTATTGAGAAATGTGCCCGCGAATTAATGCGCATGAAGCGCGAGCATGGTGTTGAGAACCTGGCCGGTATCGGCTTCAGTGTTGCCGGAATTGTCGATCCGGATAATGAACTGGTGATCAATGCACCAAATATTGGCTGGAAAAATTTTGAGATCGGGACTGTTAGCCGAAAGATCTTTGAAAACGTGGATAATCTGCAGTTTGAAAATGATGCAAAGGCGTCCGCCCTGGCTGAATTATGGTTCGGAGAGGGAGCGATTACCGATATATCTGATTTTGTATTTCTGACCGTCGGTATCGGTATCGGTACCGGAATTGTTGTCGAAAAAAGACTGTTGGGCGGTTATATGCATGCCGCCGGTGAATTCGGCCACATGACCATGTTTCCCAACGGTGAATATTGCAGTTGCGGTAATTACGGATGCTTCGAGGCCTATGCTTCCGACCGTGCGTCCGTCAAGCGATTTCAAAGGCTGTGCAAAAACAAGGACGGTGTGAATCACATAACGCAGGTTATCGATAAGGCCTTAAATAGTGATCCGTATGCCCGGCAGACCCTGGAGGAAACCGGTAACTATCTCGGCCTGGGAATTGCGAACATTCTAAAAGCAGTCGATCCGGAGGCGGTGGTGATCGGGGGGCATATTGTCAAAGCCTGGGATATTATATTCCCGGAGATACAGCAAGTCGTCAAAGAGCACATTTTTTTTGATATCAAACGGGAAATTAAGATTCTGCCGACGTCTTTAAAGCTCAGACCGAGATTGCTGGGTGCGGCAACACTTGCGCTGAAAGAATTGTTCCGGGATTACCGGATCACCCGTTAAGCATATAATGCTGAAGGGAAGATGTCGATTCTCAAAACGTTTTTAGCGTTTATATTGTAAACCACGGAATTACACAGAAGAATATCATATAGAAATAATATGGTAATGGAATCTGAATTGTCAGATAATAAGGGAAAATTCCAGTAAAACGTCAATGTACTGGCTATTATTTTTCTGTGTCATTCCGTGGTTCATGAATGAATCAAATTAAAGGATAAATGAGCCTATGTCAGAGGAAACTCCAAAATCAACCGGACGCCTTTTGTCGCTGGATGTGTTTCGCGGTGCGACCATAGCCGCCATGATCCTGGTTAATAATCCCGGGGATTGGGGCCATGTTTATGCACCCTTGTTGCATGCCGAATGGCATGGATGGACTTTTACGGATCTGATTTTTCCCTTCTTTTTGTTTATCGTCGGCGTTGCCATTGTCTTTGCGTTCTCAAAGAAATTGTCACAACAGGCACCCAAAAAAGAGCTTTATATCAAAATTATTCGCCGCACACTGATACTTTTTGGTTTAGGGTTGTTCCTGAACGGTTTTCCATACTTTGATCTTTCCATACTGCGGATACCCGGCGTGCTGCAAAGGATAGCCATTTGTTATCTTATCGCATCGGTAATCTTCCTGAATACATCATGGAAAGGCCAGCTGGTCTGGGGGATATCCCTGCTAATTGTTTACTGGGGGATGATGACCTGGATTCCGGTTCCGGGTATTGGCGCGGGCATCTATGAAAAAGGGGCAAACTTTTCCAATTATATTGACAGTTTGCTCCTAAAGGGCCATATGTGGTCATTTACAAAAACCTGGGATCCGGAAGGTTTGATCAGTACACTACCGGCAATTTCAACAACAATTTTTGGTATTTTGACCGGACACTGGCTGAAAAGTGAAAAAACCCCACTGGAAAAAACCGTTGGTATGGTGGTCTATGGAAATATCATTCTCTTCATTGGACTGTTCTGGAACGCCTGGCTACCGATTAACAAAAGTATCTGGACCAGCTCTTACACGGTCGCCATGGCCGGGCTTGCCCTGATCTGTCTTGGGATAAGCTATTATTTTATCGATGTACGCGGGAAGCGAAGCAGCATACAGCCGGCACTGGTATATGGTACCAATGCGATAACCGTATTTGTCTTATCAGGGATCTTTGCCAAATTATTGTACCTGATCACGTTTATGGGTGCGGACGGTACGGAAGTTTCTCTGAAAAGCTGGATCTATAACACTTTTTATACTTCCTGGCTGAGTGAATATAATGCCTCGTTTGCATTTGCGATCACATTTATTGTGGTCATGTACCTGCTTATGCTGATACTGTACAAGAAAAAAATATTTATAAAGATCTAAAAAGGTAGAAAGAAATAGAGCTATGACGGTTCATACACCTATGAGTAAGCATGCGTCGCTGACTGCTGACCTTCTGATTGCCCGGCAGGATATATATCTGGGTGTCGATATCGGTGGAACCAATACAAAATTTGGATTTGTGGATGATTCCGGCAAGAGTTTTGAGGTATCTTCCTTTGCCACGGGAGCGGAATTACCCTTTGAAAATTTTATGGAAAGATTTGCACAGTCTGTCTCAGAAAAACTGAAGGATTTGCCGGATAAATATGTATTAAGCGGAATCGGCATCGGAGCTCCCAATGCCAATTATCTGACCGGTTGTATAGAAGAAGCCAGTAATCTGAGTCTGGGGAACCGTTGATATCGTGGCCGAAGTGAACAAATATTTTGAGGTTCCGATCGTCATCACCAACGATGCGAACGCCGCTGCCATGGGTGAAAAAAAGTTTGGAATAGCATGTAATCTGGATAATTTTATCGTCCTGACACTTGGTACCGGTCTTGGTGGCGGAATCTTTATCAACGGACAGCTGGTCCATGGTGCAGGCGGGCATGCCGGCGAGATCGGCCATGTGATCGTAAAGCCCGATGGTCGTCAGTGCGGATGCGGGCGCAGAGGCTGTTTGGAGACCTATGTTTCGGCAACCGGAATCCGGCGGACAGTATTTGAACTGTTGAGCGAACGGACAGAACCAAGTTTATTAAGGGATTGCTCTTATGAAGATCTCTCCGCCGAAGATATCACAAAAGCGGCTCAGGACAGGGATAAAATTGCACTGCTCGCTTTTGACCGGACCGGTGAAATACTGGGTATGAAACTGGCCGACTTTGTAGCCTACTCGAATCCGGAGAAGATCATTCTCACCGGTGGCTTGACCCACGCGGGTAAATTTCTGTTGGATCCGGCCAAACGGTATATGGAAGCGTATCTGTTAAAGGTATATCGGGGTAAAACGGAGATCATGATCTCAAATCTGCGCGAAAAAAATCTGGCTGTACTGGGTGCCAGCGCTCTGGTGATGGAAAAGGTGTTGGCCATATAGGGAGAAGGGAGTAGTGAGCAAGGAGCAATGAGTAGTTAGTAATGAGAGATGAGAGATGAGAGATGAGAGATGAGAAAAATATAAGCTTTTAATTTGACAAATAATCGACATGATTTCAATTTTCACCACTCACCACTCACCACTCACCACTCACCACTCACTTTAAATCCCGGTAAGGGTAAAATGCAGACATTTGGTAAAAAAGGGTTGACATTGGAAAACAAATTGTTTATAATTGCCAAAAGTTGGTTGTTTAAACCAACTAATCAAATGGGTAGCCCGGTTTTTATCCCAAATATTTCAACTATCATGATAAAATTCTGGATCATTGGAGTGATTCTGGCTTTCTCGACGATTGCTCAAGCGGAGCAAAAAAATCCGCAACCCGCCTTTATGCCGGTACCCGCTGAAATTATAATGGATGACGGGAAATGCCACATTGACTCGTCGTTTATGATCTCGGTAAAAGGGGAATCTTCGCAACGACTTTACAAAGCGTCGAGCCGAATGCTGCACCGGCTTACCGGTCGCACCGGTCTTTTTCTTGCGCAACCCCATATCACCGAAATATCCCAAAAGCTGAATGCAATATTTGAAATTCAGGTTAAAAGGGCTGGCGATCTCGCCCTTTATGAGGATGAGTCGTATTATCTCTCGGTCAAACCGGGTAAAATTCTGTTGACCGCTGAAACGGATCTCGGTGCATTACGCGGAATGGAAACTTTTCTGCAAATGTTAACCGCCGATGAAACAGGATATTATGCACCGGCCGCGGAAATAAGAGATGCCCCCAGATTCCCCTGGCGCGGCCTGATGATCGATGCCGGTCGTCATTTCCTACCCATAGAGGTGATCAAGCGAAATCTGGACGGTATGGCAGCGGTAAAACTGAACGTCATGCACTGGCATCTGACCGAGGACCAGGGCTTCCGCGTGGAAAGCAAGGTGTATCCGAAGTTGCATGAATTGGGATCTGATGGGTACTATTATACCCAGGATCAGATAAGAGATATTATTACCTACGCTGCGGACCGCGGAATCCGGGTTGTTCCCGAGTTTGATCTTCCCGGTCATGCCACCAGCTGGCTGGTCGCCTATCCAGAGCTGGCCAGTGCGCCCGGACCATATCAGATCGAACGCGGTTGGGGCATTTTCGATCCCACTTTTAATCCCACGCTGGAAGAAACCTATACCTTTCTCGATAATTTCCTGTCAGAAATGTCACAAATTTTTCCCGATGATTATATGCATATTGGAGGAGACGAAAATAACGGCAAACAATGGGATGCTAATCCGGATATTCAGGCATTCATGAAAGCAAATGATATACCGGATAACCATACCCTCCAGAGTTATTTTAACCGACGGCTGCTGGAGATTTTAACAAAATATGAAAAGCGAATGGTCGGGTGGGAGGAGATCCTTCACCCGGATATGCCGAAAAACATTGTCATTCAATCCTGGCGGGGTGCAGAATCCTTGATTGAAGCAGCAAAAATGGGTTACCAGGTGATGCTTTCAAGGGGATACTATATTGACCTGATTCAACCGACCGATTTTCATTATCTCAATGATCCTGTTCCCGATGATGCTGAACTTTCCCCTGATGCGCTTAAACTGATCATTGGCGGTGAAGCAACCATGTGGTCGGAATTTGTTTCGCCTGAAACCGTCGATTCACGTATCTGGCCGCGTACGGCTGCTATTGCGGAGCGCCTATGGTCCGCTCCCGAAGTCAGGGATGTAAAGGATATGTACAGGCGGCTTGATGTGGTCAGCTTCCGGCTGGAGGAGCTGGGGCTGCTGCACGAAAAAAATTATCCCATGATGCTCAGACGTTTGACCAATGATCAGGATATCGAACCACTCAGAGTACTCGTTGATGTCATCGAACCGGTGAAGATCTATACCCGGAACCAACTGCGCAAACAATTTTCCCACACACCGTTAACCCGGGTGGTCGATGCGGCCAGACCCGATGCAAAGACCGCGAGGATATTCAGACAAAAAGTAGCGGCTTTTATCGCCGGGGAGACAACGCCTGAAAATGTAAATGAACTGAAGACCTGGCTGAGCAAATGGCAGTCAAACCATGAGCAATTGATCCCGATCATCCGAAACGCCCCGGTTTTGTTCGAGATCGAACCAATGTCCGCTAATTTATCAGCCGCAGCGAAGATGGCTCTGGAGGCGATCGCCTGCATCGAAAACAGTGATAAACCGGTGAAAAAGTGGGTGGAGGAATCAAATAAGCTGTTATCCGAAATTAAAAAACCTGTTGCCCAAACGGAACTGATGATCGTCCCGTCATTAGAATCCCTTCTGCGAAGAGCTGTATCCGAAAAATGATGTGCGTTGGATTGTGAATTATTTTATTAAAAATAATTGAAAAATGTTTGAAATTATCAATAATAAGAATTTAAAAATATTTTCGACTCAATAAAAACAATAATTTATGAGAAATGTTCAAAATTGGAACGATTTATGTACAAATAATGACTGTAAAACAATGAAAGAAAGGAGGCGTATCGTCCAACGATCTTTTAAACCATTTTGCTACGTACTATATGTATTAACTGTAACCCATTTATGCAGGAGGTTCAAATGAAGTTTTTTTTACTAACGATTGCCGTACTGCTTTTTATTCCCGCCTTTGCAGGCGCGCAATTTTATTATGTAGTTGACAGTTTTGATACACTGCCCGATACCGCTGAGGGTGGCGGGTATGGGTGGTATGCTGAAGGTGCCGGAAACTATAATGCACCTTATATTGATGCAAGTATATCGAGTGATAACAAGGTGGAAGGCGCCGGGGCCATGTCGTTAGAATGGCAGAACCAGCGCTATGATCAATGGGGCGGCTGGATCGGCCTCAACTATTTCGATCCCGATTCCGGTATGATTGAAGAATTCGGATTGTACGACACACTGTCCCTCTGGTTTTACAATGAGGTACCGCAAACCCCCCATAGCGACGTCGAATTCCGGATCATTCTCTATGATCATGGACCCGGCACGAGTTGGGATGAGTTCGAAGTCTGGATCTCACACCATCTGATTCTGGATGATGCACCGGGCTGGCAGCAGATCAAAGTTCCAATGATCGATGTTGGCGCCGATGCCCAGGGCCAGCACGATGCACCTGGTTTCTGGAACCCCCGCTGGGGACAGACTGCTGAAGGCAATGCTCTTCTTGATATGGATGCCATTGCCGGCTGGGCGTTCGAATGGTCACAAGGTACCACTTATCCCGAAGGCGACAGCATCAGCGGGACGATCCTGTTTGATGATATGCGCCTGACCGGCGTTAAAAGTGTGGATCTGGTATTTTTTAATGGTAAAAATGTGCCTGGAACGGTCGATATGAATGTCGGTTGGAGCGGCTCCGTTGCCGTTACCGATGAACAGTCTTATGACGAAGGTACCAATTCGATTAAATGGAGTGGTGGCGCAGCCTGGGATGCCGTAAATTTTACACTGGCCTCACCACGTAATATGGTATTAAACTGGCACACGGATTCACTGCAGTTTAAAATTAAAGCAGAGGCCGGAATTGGTGATCTGACACTTAATTTCTGGGATGTGGATCATGATCCCGAAGGAAAAGAGGATTATGCATTTACCGCAAGTGTATACACTGACAGAAGCTTCAATGGTCTATGATGGCTCCTGGAAAAATGTGAAGGTTGCGCTGCGCGATTTTAACCGTTTTGCCGGTGTCTGGGATGGTGATCTTAATCAATCCGTGCCTGGCGAATTCGATTCCACCGAAGTGGCTAAATTCTCGATGGGAAATATGGGTCAGGTCATTGCCACCGATGTCTATTTTGATGATATCTGGACCGGCAATCCCGAATTTGATTTCGCACCACCGCCCCAGGTCACCAATGTCACCGGATTTCCGGGTGCGTTCTACAACCTTGTTTCATGGGATAATATCGCCAGTGAAACCGGTGAGACCTATTCCCTCTATGCCAGTACCAGCCCGATCACCGATGTTTCCGATCCGACACTTGAGGTTGTTGCCACCGGTGTAACTGAAGACGTTGCACAAGCGGTACACTATATTTATTATCCTCTTACAGATGCAAACATAACGATGTACTATGCCGTTACGGCAAAAGATCTGGCAGGGAATGTCGGCGAACCCGGAAGTTCCGACGCGGTTACCAATATGGCAAAAGGTGTCCCGACGATCAGTCTCACGCCACCCACAAACTTTGTCGCGGACGGAGATCCAACCGAATGGGAAACCTCGGGTATAATGCCGTGGATCCTGAAAGCAACGGAAAGTAATGTGGCCGCCGGCGCTTTTACCAATGATGATGATATGACGGCAACCATCTGGTTGGCTATTGACGATAATAATCTGTATGTGGCATTAGATGTCATTGATGATGACTTCTACTATGATCCTGCACACGTTGGAGACTGGTGGACCCAGGATGCCTTTGAATTGTATATCGGGCTCTGGGATCAGAATGGCAAACCTGTTCATGATACCGGACCGGCAAGCAGCCGTGGTGCCGAACCGGATTACAAACTGATCTTTCTGGAAGACGGATATCATAATGAATATAAACACTGGGCTGAACCATATACCCCCGAATTCAATAATGATGATGCCAATTATCATTTTGAAGCTCTGGGCAGCCGGGATTATATCATTGAAGCCAGAATCCCGCTGGATTCCATCGCATTTGGCAGTGATACACGTTTCCATCCCAAGAATGGCATGCGCATCATGTTTGATCTGGTGATGCATGACAACGATACCAATCTTGGGGATACGGGTGGCGGTAACCTAACCTGGTCAACCAATAACACCGACTTGGCCTATCTGGATCAGCATGAATGGATCAATACCTGGATCGGTGATACGACCACACGTAGCCACCAGTATTGGCCGTGACGATAATACCCTAGTTCGCACCTATGAACTGCGGCAGAACTACCCCAACCCGTTCAATCCGGTAACCACGATCGAATATGCGATTGCCGCACCGGGTCGTGTACAGGTTGAGATCTTCAATCTGCTGGGTGAACGTGTAAAAACACTTGTCGACCAGAACCAAACAACCGGAATCCACAAAGTGGAATTTGACGGTGCCAGTCTTTCTTCAGGCGTCTATTTTTACACAATTAGATCCGGTGATTTCTTCAAAACCAAAAAGATGATTCTGCTCAAATAATCTTGTCAAGGGGGACAGCCGAAATGCTGTCCCCCTTATTTTATATTTCATAGAGAGGTTTATCATGAAAAAATCGCTCAGCCTGCCGGTTTTCGTTGGCCTCGTATTTCTGGGGCTTTTATCCGCTGCCTATGCCCAGACAACCGGAAAAATAGCAGGTATGGTAATTGATGCCAATTCAAAAGAACCCCTGGCAGGCGCCAATGTGTATGTGGAAGGGACCAACCTTGGATCTGCCGTTGGTCTGGAGGGGGCATTCTACATTATTAATGTTCCGGCAGGAACCTATGATCTGGTAGTAGATATGATCGGCTATGACAGTAAAAAATTCACCGACCTGCGGGTTTCCGTAAACCGGACGATTACACTGGAGATTGAGTTGAGTCCGGCTATTCTTGAAGGTGAAGTAATCGTCGTTCAGGCTGACAAAATAGCCATGCAGAAGGATCAAACCGGATCGATCCGTACAGTTTCCTCTGAACAGATGCAGGTATTGCCCATTGAAAATGTCAACGATGTCGTACAGATGCAGGCCGGGGTTGTAAACGGCCATTTTCGAGGAGGACGCCTGAACGAGGTGTCCTATCTGGTAGATGGTCTACCTGTAAACGATGCTTTCGAAGGTGAGGGTCAAAATGTACAATTGGAAGCTGAGGCGGTTGAGGACCTGGAAGTGATCACCGGTAATTTTAATGCAGAGTACGGCCGGGCCATGAGTGGTGTGGTCAATTTTGTGACCAAAGAGGGTGGTAAAAAGATATCGGCCAGTGCGTCTGCCTATGCCGCAGACTATCTGACCAACCATGATGATATATTTATTGGTATCAATGAAAACTTTCCCCGAAATCAGGATTACAGAATTCAGCTGGGGGGTCCCCTGGTTCTCGATGATTTGACATTTTTTATCAATACCCGATATCAGGATAATAAAAATCACCTGAACGGTATTCTCCGTTTCAATCCTGACGATTTCAGTATCTTCTCCAATTATCCCTCTCTATGGTATTCAGAGCATGCGGGAGATGGGGCATTCGTTCCCATGAACTACAGCAAGAATTTCTCGATCATGGGTAAACTGGCTTATAATGTACTCCGAAATGTTAAAGTTTCTTTTCTGTACACATATAATGACGATGAGTGGGGCGGATATGACCATCTTTACAAATACGATCCAAACGGTATGGCCTCCTCATTCCGTGAGACCAATATGTACATGTTCCAGATGAACCATAGTCTCGGTAACAGTGCTTTTTACGAACTGAAAATTTCTTACCTTGATAATTATGATGGATGGTATGTCTTTGAGGATCCGACCAATCCCGGCTATCTCAGCGATATCTATTTAGGAAACGATGTGGAGACCGGGTTTTATACCGGCGGTCAGGAAAAAGGCCACAGTACGACCATCCAGAAAGACATAAATGCCAAACTCGATCTTGTCTGGCAAATCAACAACCGCCACGCCATCAAAACAGGTGCATTGCTTACCCAGCATGATTTGCAAAACCGGTGGTCTGAGATACGCAACTTGTACCAGGCCGAGGCAGAACTCTGGGTACCTTCGTTTGATGAATTTGGCAGATTGGTACCGCCGCCCTATGCACCGGTTACGTATCCCGATTCATCACGGTATTCCGATTTTTACGACGTAGAACCCATCGAGTTTTCCGCTTATATCCAGGATAAAATGGAGTACGAGGATATGGTACTCAATGTGGGTGTGCGCTTTGATTATTTTGATCCCAAGACCGTTTACCCTTCCCAGCGGAGGAATCCGGCCAATCAATTGAACTTTGAAGATCCGTCGAAAATGTCAACCTACCCGAAGGCAACACAGCAGTATCAGGTCAGTCCACGGGTAAGTTTTGCCTATCAACTGGGTACCAAGGCGCTGTTGCGTTTCAGCTACGGTCACTTTTTTCAGATGCCACCGATGTACGCTCTTTATCAGAACAATTCATTTCTTGTCGTGCCGACCGATTATGTCACAACAATGGGAAATGCCGAACTGAAACCACAGAAGACGGTTCAATATGAGATCGGTTTGTCCCAGGAAGTTGTCGACGGGATGAGTCTTGATGTGGCACTTTATTATCGCGACATCTATAACCTGCTCAGTGCTGTTGTTTTCAGTACTTATAATCAGGTTGAGTATGGTCTCTACAGTAATAAGGATTATGGAAATTCAAAGGGTCTTGATCTGACGCTGAATTACCGCATTGGTGAGTTTCAAACCATGCTGAACTATACCCTCCAATATACACGGGGTAATGCGGATAATCCAACCATGACCTTTGACCGGGCCGGGGCGAGCCAGGACCCGGTACCAAAACTGATACCGATGAGCTGGGATCAGCGGCACACACTCAATCTTACGCTGGGATATTACCAACCCCAGTGGGGTGTGGCTACGATTGGCTTTTTTAATTCCGGTACCCCGTATACCTGGGCACCGCTCCAGGAAAGCCGGCTTTCCCGGGTAAATTTGTACCCGAATAATTCCTATCAGCCCTCGACGGTAAATGTGGATCTGCGGGCCTATTACAAATTCGATTTTGTCGGTAATACGCGACTTATGCTGATGTTGAATATTTACAACCTATTAGACCGCTTAAATGAAGTGTGGGTTAATGGCCAGACCGGTCGTGCCTATAGCGCTATAATTCGTCCTTCGGATGAGGCACTGCATCGAAGTAATTTCAACACCTATATCGATCGGGTGCATAATCCTTCCGCCTATTCGGCTCCGCGGGAGATCAAATTTGGTGTTGGTGTTGAATTTTAACCGGTATAAAAATTACAAAGGTGACAAACATATGAAGCGAGCAAATTTTATGGTATTGATTACCGCGCTCTTCCTGCTGTCTATGGTGAATATGGTTTTTGCACAGGGCAGTCCCTATGAAGGGCCCGATGATCCCGCCGGTGATGTTGAAATGGAGCGCGAAGGGTATATGAACGGTAACCGGATCTTATTGTATTTTCAGAATACGACTGAACTGGCAAAATGGACCGAAACATACACCGGGTCCGGCTGGTCCCGCTGGCCGAACAACGATGACGGTACACGGATGCTTGACGGGATCGGTTTGTTGATCGGTGCAGAAGTATATGTGGCAGATGATACCGTGATTATTGATGATGGATCACGGACCGATGTGGATACGCTGTGGTTCCTGCAAACCAGTTATCGTGAAGAGATGGATACCGATCCCACCGGAACCATTGAATGGGGACTTTACCCTGTTTATGGCTATTTTAACGAAAATGACGAATATCCGGCCATGAGCAACCTGCCCAATTCCTGGCCGCTTGCCGGTTGGCCTTCGACCAATACAAGCCTCAAATGGCCGGGTGAATGGAACGGTCGTTTTGGGCGGGGTGTGATCTACGCAGATCAGGAAACCTATTTTGTTGCCAATGATGCACAGGATCAGGAATATCTGGGTCCGGAGGACCGGGTAAAATATTATCCCCGTCCCGGTGTAAAAATTGGCGACCGTAGGTCGGCGGTTACCATTCAGAAAGGTAAACCCTGGGGCGGCGTCGGGGTAAGGGTATCCCAGCGAGGGTTCCAGTGGAATAATCCGCAGGCCCGCGATGCGGTTTTCTGGGAATACAGTATTGCCAATATATCGGCTTACAACCTGCCTGAAGTAGCTTTTGGTTATTGGGTGGACAACGGGATCGGTGGTGAAAACGACGATGAACTTGGTTTCTTTGATCGTCAGATCGATATGGCCTATTCCTGGGATACCGATGAAACCGGTGCCGGCGGAACCCGAACCGGTACGATGGGATTTGCTTATCTGGAAAGCCCCGGTATTAATGACGATATGAAAGATAACGATGATGACGGGTTGCTAGACGAGAGACGTGATAACCCGGCTGGAAGTTTGATCGGACCGCTGGATGGTATTTACGATCTCCAAAAATTTCTGGCCGCTTACCGCCTGACGATCGATGACCTTGTAGAACATTATGAAGGGGACGAGGACCAGGATTGGCAGAACGGCGTTGATCTCAACGGAAACGGCAGATATTCAATGGAGATCGCTCCGGGTATTTGGGTGGTTGAACCCGGTGAATCCTCCGGGGATGATGTAGGTCTCGACGGTGTGGGACCGACAGAACTTAATTATTTCGGGCCTGATGAAGGTGAAGGAAACGGACAACCTGATTTCAAGCAGGGCCTTGGCTGCGAACCAAACTTTGCGGCAACCGATGTGACCGAATCAGACATGGTTGGTTTGACTTCTTTCCGGTTGTTCCCGATCCCACAGCACCGGCCGCCCTATACCCGGTGGTTTCGTAATGATAAATCGATGTGGGACCTCATCGGTCAGGATTCAACACTTGAGTATCTAGGAAATATCTCAAATCTGGTTGAATGTTTTGCTTCCGGACCTTTCCCGCTCATTCAGGGCAGTGAGGAACGGATCTCAATGGCGGAACTTCATTCCTATGACGCTCTTACCGGACTCATGTCCGAAAATCACATTGCGCCAGCGTTGTATGAGGCCAAGCGCATCGTGCAGGTGATCTATGAAAAGGATTATCGCTTTGCCCAGCCGCCAAAGATGCCGACCATATTTGCCACACCAGAAAATGGCAGGGTCATTTTGACATGGGACAATATTTCCGATACACGCACCCGTGACCCTTTCCTGGGTAATATCAATGATTTTGAGGGGTATAAGATCTTCCGGGCAACAGACAAATATATGGCGGACGCAGAGGTTATCACCGACGGATTCGGTGATCCGAAATTCAAGAAACCAATTTTTCAATGTGATAAAAAAGATACGATCTACGGATTTGCCGATTATGGTATGGTGAATGGTGCAGCTTATAATCTGGGATATGATACGGGCCTTACCCATCATTTTATTGATAATACGGTTCAGAACGGACGGACCTATTATTATGCGATCGTCGCTTATGACTACGGGGCTGCATCAGCCGGTTCGCGATTGGCCAATCAGATTACCGTAATCGATCCGGGTATCTCCCCGTCAGAAAACAATGTGGTGATTGAACTGGACGAATCAGAATCTGTCCGTTCGATCGGGCAGAATGTGGCAATTGTAGTCCCTCATCAACAAGCCGCGGGATATCTGCCGCCATCGATCGAATCGGCAAACGATGAAGAAGTGTTGGGGACCGGATCGGTTGTACCGGATGTTCTGGCATCCGGCGCGTTAAAAGACGGGCATGTTTATAAGGTCACCTTTGGGTTGGATACGTTGTATAATGTAAGCAATTATGCGTACGGATTACTTTTTACCAACAGCAGTCTGAAAGTCTTCGATGCATCCGAGGACATGCTGCCGGTATACGAGGAGAATCCTGAGAATTATGCCTACGATAATCTGATCTATGACGATACCACCAAAACCTGGTCCTTCAGAACAGGGAGTGATTTTTCTACGGATGTTTTTGACGGATTGCGTCTGACCATAAATATTCCGGTCAAAACTGCTGAAATAGACATGCGAAATTCCGGCTGGATCACGGGAACAGCACCAATCCGGATAACCCAGACAAAAAGCGAAAGTGCCTATTTCCCCTGGGATTACGAAATCATTTTTACTGCTGATGATTCTGCGTACGTTGGTCGGGGTTTATCCAAGAACATGCGGGATGAAAACGATGTGACGATCCGGCCCCGGTCCAAATTGCTAAATACGGAGGCTTTCAGTTTCTATGTTATCAACAAGGCCTCGCTTGATTCGACCGGTGCCTATGAAAGATTGGATCTGGTTGTCGAGGATATGAACGCCAATCTACAGTTTGATATTCTCGAAGACAGGATACTGGCCGGGCCGGTAACAACGACCGGAATCTGGGCAGGAACGGCCTTCATCATCGATTTTATGAATACACCGGACAGTACGGCCCTGCCGAAGGTAAATGATGCGTACCGTATAACCTACCAGCGTCCTTTCTGGATAACCGATACGCTTTCCTTTAATGTCAGTGCGGAAGGCGGGATCGATGCCACCGAGCTGAAAATGACCATGGATGATATCAAGGTTGTACCAAATCCCTACGTCGCAACCAATGCCATGGAGAGACTCTGTCTCGAATGCTTTTCTGAATCAGCGGCGGGAGATCATGTTCACCCACATTCCCGCAAAATGCACGATCAAGATCTTTACCTCCAGTGGGTACCTCGTGAATGATATCGATGTCAATAATCCATCCGATGATGGCACCGCCCACTGGAATCTGCTGACCAAGGAAGGGTTAGAAATTGCTGCCGGTATTTATTTGTATCATATAAAATCAAAAGTTACCGGTGATGAAAAACTGGGCAAATTTGCCGTCGTAAAATAACACGCGGATAAGAAAGGTTTGTATGATGATTAAGAAAAATCGAACGTTATCAATCAGCATATTATTGATGTTTCTGTTGACGCTGAGCGGTTTTGCCCAGCAAAAACCCACCCGCGTTGGAACAACGATTGCTTCTTTTCTTGAATACGGTTATGGTGGCGCGGGTATAGCGCTTGGGGATGCATACGTCAGTATGGCCGATGATATTTCGGCCATATACTGGAATCCGGCCGGACTTGCATTTATGGAGCAGAGTGAGGCACAGTTTATCCATCAACCCTGGGTGGTGGACATTAGCAGTACTTTCGCGGCTGTTGGTCTTGTTGTGCCTGAAGTAGGGACCCTGGCACTGGGTTTTATTCACGCCGGGTATGGTGAAATGGATGTGACCACGCTCAATATGCAGGAAGGTACGGGAGAGCGGTTCAGCGCGGACGATTATGCGGTCAGTCTGGCCTATTCGCGTCCACTGACAAACTGGTTCTCCTTTGGGGTAGCCGGAAAGTATATCACCTCGCGGATCTGGCATATGGATGCCAGCGCCTTTGCCGTTGATCTCGGGGTGATCGTGAAAACCCCCTTCTTTGCACAGGATGGTGACCGCAATGCCGGACTCCGGATCGGTATGAGCATCTCCAATTATGGCACCCGTATGCAATACGATGGCCAGGATCTGATCAATCCGATTGATATCCTCCCGGATGAAAACGGAAACTATAAAGATACACCCGGTAAATTCAGCCTGTCGGAATGGGAATTGCCACTGATTTTCAGAATCGGGGTGTCATATGATTACCGCCTGTTTGAGAACCATACGCTCACACTGAGCACCGATGCTCTGCATCCGAACAACAGTTCGGAATTTGTGAATATGGGTATGCAGTATGCGTTGACCCAGCCAGGCTTCGGGAAATTTTATCTGCGCGGCGGATATACCAAACTGTTCCTCCCCGATTCGGAATTCGGATTGACCCTTGGGGTTGGTCTGGTAAAATATTTTGTCGGCAATATGGGCATCCGATTCGACTATGCCTATCGTGAAGTCGGTATTCTCGGTAAGGTGAGCAGCTACACCATTGGTTTTCTGTTTTAAGTGAGTGGTATGTATAAAAATATTCCGCTATTGTTGAGCACGCTTATTTTTTTTTTAGCGTGCTCGGACGATAGTTCTGACTCTGCCAGAGAAACCCTCATCGCGCGGATTGGCGATAAAAATATTTCGGTAAATGAATTTATACGACGGGCGGAGTACACCATTCGTCCGGTTTACTGCCGTTCCGATAATTACATCCATCGCAAAATTGTGCTCAATTCCCTGATTGCAGAAAAATTATACGCTCTCGAAGCCGGCGAAGAGAATAAACTGATCCGGAACCGGGAGGTCCAGTTGTATCTCCAGGGGCGTAAGGAGCAGGCCATGCGCCAGTGGATGTACTATGCCGAAATGCACGACCAGGTTGAGATTGACAGCACTGAAATTAAAGATGTGTTCAGGGTGGCCGGGCGAAAATATAAGATCTCGTATTTTAATGTTGGCTCGATTAATGATCGGGAAAAAATTTATACCGAATTAGCAAAAGAAGATGCGGATTTCAAGGAGATCTACAGCGCCCTTGGAGGAGAAGGGGAACCACCCAGGCGGGAAATTGGATTTCAGGAGCCGGAAATTGATGCTGTTCACGATGCCCTGTTTTCTGAAAAACACGCCAAAGGGGATATCGTGGGACCTGTTTTGGTTTCTAATGAGAACATTTTGCTGATGCGCATTGAAGGCTGGACAGATCAGGTCGCCATAACGGATGCGCAGATCAGAGACAGATGGCAAAACGTACGCAACAAAATTGCGGAGAAAAAGGCAAATGCCATGTTTGACGCCTATGTCAGGGAGCTGATGCGTGGTAAGACGGTCGAATTTAACCGACAAACCTTTGAAAAACTGGTCAATATCGTTGCTCCGCAATATTATAAATCCGAGAATGACAAGCAGGAGGCCTTTAACAAAAAATTCTGGAATAAAGACCGGGATGAGATGATCCTGGACGATCTATCCAATCAAATGGATCAGATCATCGACCAGCCCCTGTTAAACCATGATGGTGAAACATGGACCGTGCGGACACTGCAGGATGCCATTTTGATCCATCCACTGGTATTCAGGAAACGCAAAATGCCAAAAAACGAATTTGCCGAACAGTTTAAACTGGCTATTGTCGACCTGATAAGGGATCAGCATATAACTGAACAGGCGTATGCAAATGGATATGACCTTGTACCCGAAGTACAGCGGAATTACTCCATGTGGAAGGATAATTTGCTGGCGCTTTATCAGAAAGAGCAGATCCTGGCTCAGATGAATACAACCGGGCAGAATGAACTGGACATTATTGCCAGGGATCTGACGCCCTATACAATGGATTTGACCAAAAAGTATCAGAATGAAGTTGAGATCAACACCGGCGCATTTGAGCATATTCAGACTGACCGGAATTGATATGTTTGTCATTCAGCGAAATGTGCCCTACCCGGTGATGGTGCCATCGTTTCCGACACTGACCATGCATGACAAACTGGATTATGGGAAAAAAATGACCCTGGCTTCAGATACACCAGGCGATTAAAATATTTTTAGACAGGATAAACAGGATTTAAGGACCTCTCACGAAGTTACACGGAGGAGGCACGAAGATCCACGAAAGGTATACAAGTAATAAAATCTATCTCTTCGTGTTTCTTCAAGTCATTTTTCTAGATCCTGTCTATCCTGTTATCCTGTCAAATATGTATTCAGACAATCATAAAATAAAGAGGGTGAGATGAAAACGTTTTTGAAATTAATGATTGTAGTAGGGTTGATCATGGCTAATAAGGTAATGGCGGTGGATATCGATGCATTATTAAAAAAGATGACCCTGGAGGAAAAAGTGGGGCAGATGACTCAGGTCACCTTGCAGGTGGTTTCAGACCAGGCTGCAACGGCGGAGCAGCCGTTTATTCTGAATCCGGAGAAACTGGAAGAGGCCATAACCAAATATCATGTCGGGTCGCTTCTGAATGTTTATGATCTGGCCTTTACCATTGAAGAATGGCAAGATTTGATTACCAATATCCAGGATATTGCGAGACAACAAACCCGTCTGGGAATCCCGGTAATCTATGGAGTAGATGCAATCCATGGTGCAAATTATACCAAAGGGGCCACACTTTTTCCGCAAAGTATTGCCATGGCGGCTACATTTAACACGGAACTTTCAAGAAAGGAAGGTGAAATTACTGCAGTCGAAGTCCGGGCATCTGGTGTCCCATGGAATTTTAACCCGGTATTGGGGATGGGGCGGAATCCTCTCTGGCCCAGGCTGTGGGAAACCTATGGTGAGGATGTCTATCTGGCCTGTGAAATGGGTAAAGCCTATATAAAAGGACAGGAAGGTGATCAAAATAATGTATCCGATCCCACAAAAGTGGCCACCTGTATGAAGCATTATTTGGGGTACAGTTTTCCTCTATCGGGAAAAGACCGTACACCCGCATGGATTCCGGAGCGTATGCTGCGCGAGATTTTTTTACCCCCTTTCGCTGCGGCAGTTGAAGCAGGTACCCATACGGTTATGATTAATTCTTCGGAAATTAATGGTATTCCGGTACATGCCGATCCTTTTGCCCTGAAAACACTTTTAAGGGATGAATTGGGATTTGAGGGAGTAGCCGTAAGCGATTGGCGCGATATTCTTAACCTCTACGACCGCGAACATATTGCGAAATCTCCAAAAGATGCAGTGCGGATGGCGGTAATGGCCGGAATTGATATGAGTATGGTGCCTTACGACTATAGTTTTTATAACGATCTGCTGGCATTGGTCAAAGAGGGGGCGGTCCCCGAATCGCGTATCGATGAAGCAGTCCGCCGTATTCTCAAACTGAAAGCCGATCTAGGCCTGTTTGAAAATCCGTATCCGGACAAAACCCTGATGCCGCAATTTGGAAATCCCAAATCTGTTGAACTAAGTCTGCAAGCTGCCCGTCAGGCGATCACATTGCTAAAAAACGAGAATAATGTTTTACCTCTGCAAAAAAACAAGAAAATTCTCATAACCGGTCCAACTGCAAATATGTTGTCGGTATTGAACAGCGGATGGACCTATACCTGGCAGGGTGATCAGGAAAAGGTTTATCCACAGGAAAAAATGACGGTTCTCGAAGCCATTCAGGCTAAAGTGGATCCGGAAAATGTAACTTATGTACCGGGAACCGAATTTGACAAGGAGGTTGATATCAACGCAGCCGTCGAAGCGATGAAATCCTGCGAATATGCCATAGTTTGTTTGGGTGAAATGCCCTATTGTGAAACCCCCGGAAATATCGATGATCTGCATCTGCCCGAGGTACAGTATCAACTTGTGAAGGAACTGGCGTCATCGAATAAACCAATTATCCTGGTTATGATTGAAGGACGTCCAAGACTAATCACTAAAATTGGCGGTCTTGCAAATGGAATTTTAATGGCCTATCTCCCGGGGCTCGAGGGTGGCAGAGCGGTTGCGGATATTATTTTCGGCGAGGTTAATCCTTCGGGTAAACTGCCTGTAACCTATCCCAAATATGCAAACGATTTGAAATGCTATGATCATAAATACAGTGAAATTACCCCTCCTAACAGCTATGATCCCCTGTATCCTTTTGGTTTTGGACTCAGCTATACAACTTTTGCGTACGGTAAATTGAGTGTACAGAAAGACACATTCCAAAAAGGCGAGGATATAAAAATAGAAGTGACGGTCAAGAATACCGGAAAAATGGCCGGAAGAGAGGTGGTACTTCTGTATCTGAGCGATTTAATCCGATCGGTCACATCACCGGTCAGACAATTAAAACGTTTTCAGGCTGTAGCCCTGAATCCGGGAGAATCCAAAACGGTCAGTTTTACACTTAAAACCGATGATCTTTCATTTATCGGAAAAGAAAATACCAGAATTGTTGAAGCCGGTGAGTTTATAATAAAGGTCGCTGATCTCGAACAAAAATTTCAACTCCTGGAGTAAAAAGCATATAAATCTGCACGACCGGGTTGTTCTGGGATTTGAAATTGCAGCGAGAGCCTGAATCATTCACCTCGGAATTTCATAGAAAGACACAATATAATGAAATCAAAGTAACTAGCCTGCATAATTCATGAATTCTGGAAATAATGTTATTAACCTATTATTATTTTGAATATTAAGCAGTTCGTGTCATTCCGAACCCTGAGATGCCTCAGGGCAAGTTTATTTCGGAATCTCGTATGAATTTTGTTTAGAGAACCTGAAACGAGCCTGGCCTGGCGACAGGCCAGGGTTCAGGTTGACAACTATGCATTAATTTTTTATGAATACATCAAGCCTGGCTAATATATCCGAATAAATTAAAAAAATATAGTCAGATTAATCTTATATAAATTGAATAAATCTGTACATTTATCCGTGTCATTCCGTGGTTTATGAATAAATCAGGTCAGGTAATTTAAAGGGGGAGTTTGTGCTCCCTTTTTATTTTAATACAGAAATATAATTAATATTAGATCTGGTCTGCAGAGAAAAATATGCTTTAAATGTTGCGTTCTGTCATTGTAAATCTTTTCAATAAACGTATATTTTTAAATAAATATAATTAAACGCGTGGTATGAATCATTTCTTCTTTTTTTTGATAATATTTATTTATCTGTCTTTACTAGACAAAAATCTCACGGCGCAATCGGCTTTGTTTAATGAGGTCATGTCAGCAAATGAGACAACGCTCATGGATGAGGATAATGAATACCCGGATTGGATAGAACTTTATAATCCCGGTCCGGACACGGCGGATCTCGGTGAATATGGTCTGAGTGATGATTGGAATGACCTCTACCGGTGGCGGATGCCCGGAGTAAAGATCGAACCTGAGAAATTTCTTGTAATATTGCTTTCCGGTAAGGATAGGAACACCTGGGTTGCCCACTGGGAAGCCGTTGTTGTTCCGGAGGACATCTGGACATACCACACCGGTCAAACGGCTCCAGGAAACGGCTGGCAATTACTTACATTTGATGATCAATCATGGCTTCGGGGTACCGGCGGTATTGGGTATGGTGACGGAGATGATGCAACGGTCATCGAGCCAGTAACGTCTTTGTATTTGAGGAAGGTTTTTACCGTTCAGGATGCCGGATTCATCTCCGCTTTTCTGCTACATATGGACTATGACGATGCCTTCGTGGCTTACCTCAATGGGATTGAAATCGCGCGGTCAAATATCGGGACACCTGGCATTGAACCTGATTTTAACCAAGATGCTGATACGTATCGTGAGGCGGAGATCTATCGGGGTGGCAAACCGGAGCGCTTTGATCTGCAATCTTTTATTCCATTATTAAATACCGGTGATAATATTCTTGCGATTCAGATACATAATTTCGGTGCTAATTCTTCTGATTTGTCAGCGATTCCTTATCTGAACCTCGGATATACCCGAACGCCTGAAAATCCAAGAGGTATACCGGAAATTCTGGATGAGGGTCTGCCCCGGTTACATACAAATTTTAAGATCTCATCCATGGGTGAGTCACTTTATCTGACGAATAGGGATGGCATGATCGCAGATTCGATTCCCGCCGTAACCCTTTTGTCCGACAAATCTTTTGGGCGTAAACCTGACGGTGCTGACCAGTGGTTCTATTTCGATATCGCTACACCAGATTTCCCTAACAGCAGTGAAGGCTATACCGGGGTTTCAGCGTTGCCTGTTTCGGAAAAAACAGCCGGTTTTTATCCGGCAGCAATAATGCTTAACATCAGTTCCACAGGGACCGGAGCAAAAATATATTTCACAACCGACGGGTCATTACCGGATGAGCAGAGTACACTTTTTTTAAATGATCTGCTTATACAGCAGACTACCGTTTTACGCTTTCGGTCTTTTGAATTTGGTAAATTGCCAAGCCCTGTGGTGACGGCGACCTATTTTATTGGTGAAATGCAAAATCTGCCTGTTTTCTCTATTTCAACCGAACCGGAATTTCTGTGGAGTGATGAATCGGGGATCTACGTCATGGGTTTCAATGCAGAACAGGAATTCCCGTATTTTGGTGCAAATTTCTGGCAAGACTGGGAAATACCGGCATACCTTGAGTTTTTTGAAACCGATCAAACGCATGGATTTGGGGAGTCTGCAGGTATGAAAATTACCGGTGCATGGAGTCGTGGTTATCCGCAGAAATCATTAGCGGTTTTTTTTCGGGGGGAATATGGCCATAAAACACTCTCTTATCGGCTATTTCCCGATCAGGATATTGAGATCTATGACGAATTTGTTCTACGTAATTCCGGTAACGATTGGGGTGAAACCTTCATGCGCGACGGCCTGATGACGACACTGGGCCGGCAAATCGGCCTTGAGGCGCAGGCCTATCGTCCGGTTGTGGTCTATCTGAACGGTATCTATTGGGGGATTCACAATCTGCGTGAGAAAGTTAATGAGGATTTTCTGGCTGCGCATTTTCCCGTAGATCCGGATAATCTGGATATGCTTGAAGACGATATGATCATTCTGGAGGGGGATGACGAACATTACCGTGATTTGATGCAGATCGTCACCGGACAGGATGTATCCCGTCCCGAGATATATGCTGAGATTGACCACCGAATGGATATTGAAAATTATATCGATTATGAGATCTTCGAAATATTTATCGGAAATACCGATTGGCCGGGAAACAATATAAAATACTGGCGCCCCCGGAGCAGTGACGGCAAATGGCGTTGGATTCTTTTTGACACCGATTTTGGGTTTGGTCTTTTCCCGGACAGTCCTGTCAGTCATAATACCTTAGCCTATGGCGACAGATCCTGACGGTCCGGAATGGCCAAATCCGCCCTGGTCAACACTGCTGTTAAGGCGTCTTCTGGAAAATAGCGAATTCAGGATAACCTTTCTTAACCGGTTTGCTGATCTCTTGAATACAAATTTTCTTCCCTCGGAAATTAAAACAATTATATCCCGATCAAAATCGGTCATCTCACCCGAGATCGACCGTCACCTATTGCGTTGGAAACTTGATCCCAACAGGTGGGAACCCAAAGTCTCCAAATTGGATAATTATGCTAATCTGCGATTGGGATATATGCGTATGTATTTGAGCCGGCATTTTGAGCTTGAAGGGATGGTGCAGGTCGGAATCAATATTCCCGATCCGGAATGCGGCTCGATCAGGCTGAACTCTGTTTCTATTGATCAACCTGAATGGTGGGGAGCCTATTTTAAAAATATCCCGATAAAGTTAACGGCAGAAGCGCACACAGGCTGGCGGTTTGATCATTGGAGCGGGACGGTGCAATCCGGTGCAAATCCGCTAATCATTTTACCGGCAGCAACGATGACCATTACTGCGCATTTTATCCGTGATTCATCGGTCGTGATCAATGAGATAAATTATAATTCATCCCCGCTTTTTGAAGTTGGTGACTGGGTTGAATTTATAAATTCCGGTCATGAAACGATCGATATGTCGGGCTGGCAATTTCGTGATGAAGATGATCTCCATGTTTTTGAATTTCCAGTGAACACGATACTTGGGCCGGATAGCCTGCTGGTCATTTGCAACGATTCCAGGGCATTTAATGCTGCCTTTCCGGATGTAGAGCATATGGTGGGTGAATTTAATTTCGGTTTATCCGGCGCGGGTGAACTGATCAGGTTATTCGATTCAGCAGGAAATCTGGTGGATTCCCTCACCTACGATGATGTTGCACCGTGGCCTATAGAGCCGGACGGGCAGGGCGCAACGCTTGCATTAAGCGACCCGCGCCTGGATAATAGCTATGCGGAAGGCTGGTTTGCTTCTGATAACTATGGCACCCCGGGAAAAGAAAATATTATAACCGCAATTTTTGGAATGATTATAAATGAAACGGTGCCGGAGCATTTTTCGATGGGTCCGGCCTATCCAAATCCGTTCAATCCGATAGCTCAAATTCCGGTTCATTTGCCCAAGGCAGTAGATCTGAGAATAATGGTATATGATATTAACGGGAGACGGATTGCCACTTTATATGATGGCCATATGGATGCCGGCAGGCACATAATTGACTGGCGGCCGACAGCATCGCATGCTTCGGGCATCTACTTTTTTATATTACGTTCTAGTTCCGGTTATGAGGGTAGCGAAAAACTGATTTTAATTAAATAGCAATTCCGGGGGCAGTAAATTTGTCCAATAAGCAAGTACGGTCCATCGGATGTCTTAAACCTGAATGATTTATAAATATCATCCAAATACATGTTGCAGCTTGTTTTAATCATGATAATATATAAATTGTAGCACGAGGGTCCGGTTAAAAAGATTTACAGGCGTTGCAAACCAAGATAAATATATTGTTTATTTAAATCATACCATAGACTAATTATTTGTTATGACAAAGAAAATCAAGTACGGGTTGTTTATATCGGGTGCAATTCTTCTGCTGATCATCATCCTGGTTATTGAAATTCCTTATTCGTATTCCATCCAGGGTAAAATTTTGGCCGGACGTGATTGGTTTCTTATTCGACAGACCGATGGTAGTCTTATGGAAATAACACGTGACAATATTAAGGGCGTTATCCAACATTATGGTGCCTATCAGATCGACCGGGGTGATATGGTCCAATTTCAAATAAATCCCGCTGCTTTAAATCAGGATCGGGTTTCACAATCGGATACCCTGGGAATCTTCAGTTCAAGTTTTTTAGCCGAAGATCTTTCCCGGCTGCAGGGGGAATTAGATTTAGCCCAGGCAACGCTTGAAGTCAGTCGCACCGGTGAAAAGCAATCCCTATTAACGGAAGCAGAAAAAACATATATGCTCAATCTCGAGCGTGCAAGGGTTCAGCAGCGCATTCTTGAACGCGAAGCAACGCTGTTCAGCGATAATCTTGTGTCCAATCAGGATTATGAAATCACCAGAGGGATGACGAGAATATATGAGCTTGAGGCACAGGTTGCTGAAGCCCGTTTGCGGTCACTGAAAACAGGTGCCAAACCGGAAGAAATAAATCTTGTCCGGGTTCAGATTGAGTCTATTCAGCGTAATCTGGAAATCCTGAGAAAAAGAATAAATTGGTCCTATCTGAAAGCCCCCATTCAAGGGACGCTGACCACGGAGATGGCCAACGATACACTTTTTTATTGTTAACAATGCCAAGCGTGTAGTAATTATGCCGGTACCATACGAATATTATGGCGATATCACATTGGGTCAGGTTGTTTCCGGCAAACTACCAAATAACGAACAAAAATTGACCGGTAAGGTAATACGGATTGAAAATGAAATTCGTATTCTTGGGGGACAACAGATATTCCTGGTAACGGCTATACTTGATATTGACGAAAGGATGATTCCGGTAAATCTGATCACCTTATTCGATATCGCTACCCTGCCAAAAACAGGATGGCATCATTTAAGAACGCTGGTAGAAAACCTGTTCTTTTAGACAAATGAAAAAGTTCGAATATAAATATTTGGTTGACGAAAATCTCCTGGATCGGCTCCGCAGGGCACTGGAACCTTATGTTATATGGGATAGGTATTCGGAAATACGTCCGGAAAAACACTATACCGTAAAAAGTATATATTTTGATACCAACCGGCTCGATTTTTACCAGGAAAAACTGTCGGGGCTAAAACGCAGAAAAAAAATCCGAATCCGTGGGTATAATGACGAGGCACCCGATGCAACGGTTTTTCTGGAGATCAAGCGCAAGAATGGACAAATTATTTCGAAAAACCGGGCCTCATTGCTTTTTAAAAACCTGAAAGAAACGTCGCTCAACAACGGCGTTGAGGAGTATCTCATCCGTTCAAGTGATGATGAAAATCTAAGACACGGTAAAAGCTTCCTGTTTTATCTGCGTTCTCTGAATCTTATACCGACGATAAAAATATTTTACGAACGTGAAGCACATTTTGCACGCATGAATCCAGACCTGCGTCTAACCATCGACAGAAATTTACGGAGTTCATTGCAGGTTGGTTTTGATACATTTTTTGAAGATCTCAATATGAGAAATGCGCGCCCGCAATAAATCGATACTGGAAATCAAATCACGGGGAGGATTTCCGCTCTGGTTGCAGCAATTGATCGGAAGAGCCGGCTTGCATTTACAGGCACTGTCAAAATATACAATTTGCATGGAATCCCATACTCGATATGAACATCAGCTGCAACGTTCGATTCATGGGTACCGCAAATTCGATGCCTTTAAATATCAAACTAAAATAACAGGCCAATAAATATGCTTGATGGATTTCAGGGTAATCTATTTACCACACTGGATTTCTGGTATTTTACAATTAATCTTATTATGGCACTTTTATGCGGATTGATCATTTCAATGTTTTACCGCCTGTGTTATCGTGGGCCGCATTACTCGGCTTCATTCGTGCAGGCGCTTGTTATACTTGCCATGGTTACTGCACTGGTGATCATGGTTATCGGGAACAACCTTGCCCGTGCATTTGGCCTTGTTGGTGCCATGTCGATCATTCGCTCCGTACAGCGGTAAAAGATACTCAGGATATTGTTTTTATATTTTATGCTCTGGCAGCGGGCATGGCTGCAGGGGTCGGGCTGAAAATCCTCGCATTTTCAGGCTCTTTCATGATCGGTATGGTTATTTATACACTCCATAAAATCCGCTATGCGCAGCCGCATAAAAAAGAGTTCCTGCTTCAGTTTCAATCTCACTTGAAGGGGATGAGTCGCCCTATCTCCCCGTTATGAGTAAATATTGCAAAAGTCATAAGACTGGTTAATATGCAATCTTTGGGTGAGCAGGACCGGTTCGAACTCTCCTTTTATGTGGAATTAAAAAAAGCAGACCAGCATGGGCAGTTGCTGAAGGAATTGAATACAGTGCGAAATGTGGAACAGGTGCGATTATATCTGGATGATGATCAGTTTTGATTATGAATGGCCTTCTTCAATTCGAGCATGCATCTATTTCCGATTTAATTTTAATATCCCTTGAATAAATGCACGTCTCCGGAGTATAATTAAGTGACCATGTTTAAAAATCAGAGAAGGAAACATCATGAGTGCAGCAGCAACCGGTGCAACCTCCGCCGCAACGATAAATGCCGCCATTGTAAATGCCATCAAGGCATCAGGTGTCCTGATTAATGTTGAATTCACTGAGTTCTATAAAATTCTTGAGCGGAATTCCCAGGGACTGGTTGTATACACGGTGGGGGGTGTTTTCAGTAAAAATCATCAGTATCTGACCAGTTATAAAGGTCTGACATTCTATACCAAATCCCCCGAACCGTTGATGCTCCCCTCCAAATGCGAAATTGTGCATGCAAAACGTATCTGGATTCCCGGATAAAAATCACCCCACTAAACGGGCAATACATTAAAAGACGATATCAGAAAAATCCGGATTATTGGATCGCTGTCTTTGCCTTTTTGAAAATATAGCCTCCAGTTTCGGCCCCCCATACCTGGTTGCCATTGATATTATAACCCCGGTCCCAACTATACATTTGATCGGGAGAAATAATAACGATTGAGGTAGCATAAACGGCACCCCGCAGATCGCTGTCACAGTCAAGGCCAGCTGTACTGCCGACAAACATCTCAGTGCCGTAATTCTTTAGAATGATGGCACATCCCTCGCGCTCGGTTAATGAATCAGGTTTGATCGTATTTAACGCTTCTGGTTCCTTCCAGGCGCCAGCAAATCTTAACGGATCCGGTAACGTATAAACCGTGCTGACAAATGTGCTGTCGTTCTCCTGGGTCAGACGATATACCCGTTGCCGGTATGGCTGCGTCAGATTTGCGGCGGAAGCCTGTTCGACATAAAACCAGAAACCATCAGTACGGGATGGCCAGATAGGCTTCATTTCCAAACGGATATCCAAAAAATTTGAATCTGCTTCTGCCTGTGCGGTACTGCTGAAAGAACCAGTCATATAGTTCTTTAAAAGTAACAGATCATCTTTTGGCTTTGTACAGGAAAGCAGAAAAACACCAATAAGAATAATGGCTAATGTGTAACGCATGATTACCCTCCCTCCGGTAGTAAACTTTTGTAATTTACGGTAATTCCAGTAAATTCTGAAACCAAAAAAATAGCAGGTTTCAATGTCGGATAAAAAAACCAAATTACTCCGGGAATATTTCGGTTATGACAAATTCCGGTTTCCCCAGGCCGAAATAATAGATCACATCATGAAAGGCAGCCATGCATTGGTAATTATGCCCACAGGAAGCGGTAAATCGCTGCTTTACCAGATCCCGGCTTTGCTGCTGGAAGATCTGACCCTGGTTATTTCACCACTCATCGCGTTGATGAAAGACCAGGTCGACGTACTTGTACGTAAAGGTATTTCGGCAACTTTTATAAACGCCTCACTCAATCGGTCCGAACGCGAAAAAAGATACGAAAAAGTGGCGGCCGGGGCGTATAAATTGCTATATATTACCCCTGAACGTTTCCGCAAGGAAGAATTCCGGACTGCCATTGCCCGAAGGACGGTATCACTTCTTGCCGTAGATGAAGCGCACTGTATCAGTGAGTGGGGGCATGATTTCCGCCCTGATTATACGCGGATCGGTGAATTCAGACAGATGCTGAATCTTCCGATCACGATTGCTCTGACAGCAACGGCAACACCCCGGGTTCAGGAGGATATTATCAGCCAATTGGGTCTGGAACCTGGTGAAATACACAAATTTCATCAGGGTATAGATCGACCCAATCTTTTCCTGGAAGTATTTGATGTATGGGGTGAAGATGAGAAATATAATCATATTCTCCAGATCGTAGAGAACAATCCGGGTAGCGGAATCGTGTACTTTGTTTTGATAAAAGATTTGGAAAAAATGAGCGTTCGATTGCGAAAAAAAGGTATTCATCATATGGTATATCATGGCGATCTGGTATCTGACCAACGGAGGAAAATACAGAACCGTTTTATGGGGAATGAAAATCAGTTGGTTTTGGCGACCAACGCTTTTGGAATGGGGATCGATAAGGAAAATATCCGGTTTGTGATCCATGCGCAGGTTCCGGGCTCGGTTGAGGCATACTATCAGGAAATCGGACGCGCCGGAAGGGACGGGAAGCCTTCCATCTGCAGTCTTCTCTACGACCAGCAGGATCTGAATATTCAGTTTGATTTTATAAAATGGAACAACCCGGGTGGCAGCTATTACGAAAGGCTGTATGTTTTGTTGCGATCGGATATCCAACGGGTAAATGCTGAAGGCCCTGAATACTTACGCGAGCAGCTTACCTTTAAAAATCGGCATGATTTCCGCCTGGAAACAGCAGTGGGTCTACTCGATCGATATGGGGTAACGGAAGGATCACTGGCAACACGCAACCTTGCGGTTCTCGGAGAGCTTCCCATCGACTATCAGATCCCGGCTATCTTGATCAGAAACTGAAGAATGAACAGGAAAAACTCTATCAAATGGTACTTTATAAAAAAGAGGAATCATGTCGCAAGGCATTTATCCACCGCTATTTTGGACTGGAGTATGCAGATCATTGCGATGCCTGTGATTTAGAGACTTGAAATTTTTTTACAAATCATATTGATGCATAAATCCCAACTCGCAAATTTCATACAAATCCCAAAGATCAAATACCAAAATGTATGTCCAGTATAAATTGTTTTTTAACAGTCATTCAGAGTCATATGGGGTCCAGAATATGATTAAGGCGGGGCATTTGAGGTTGGGAACAGCAGATACGGGTATATTGATATTTGACATTTGTTGTCGGTTTGGATTTTGGTCCCTGGAAATTTGAATTTATGTGAAATTTGGCGCCAGGGATCTGGGAATTTTTTAGTCGTCATCCGGAAAAGCCCGGAACGTCGCAATAACCGGACAATGATCGGATATTTTCAGGTAATATTCCGGAAACGCTCCGTTATAAACCTGTTGGCGCTCGGCACATAATCCACCAACCCGCAAGCTGTTTTCCGCATATTCTATTTTTGCATCGGCCGATACGAAAATTTGGTCAATGCTGGATCCTTCGATTTCGTGAACCTGCCAGTCCGGCCGCCAGTATTCACTGAATAGCAGGGTATCTTCACTGCCTGTCCAGTAGTACCCAAGCCGGCTCATGAGCGGCAAGAATTCATCTTTTCTATTTTTACTCGTATTGTTAAAATCACCCAGAAGTATTATATCGGCATCACGCTCAGCTCCGGCCGGGAGACCGGTCAGAAGGGTGTCGATCTCTGCCCACTGCTTTATACGTTCTTCATATCCGCGGGGGCCGGATTTTAAATGGACTACAATTACATGGAAATCGAAACCGTCGGGAATTGTCTTAAAGTATCCGCGTAAAGCCGGTCGCAATCGGTCGGTTCTGCCAATGGTCACTTCGTTGTAAATTTGTGGCTCGCCGATCAGCCTGACTTTTTCGGAGTTATACAGGATACCGACCTTCTGCCATCCTTTTGAAGGTTCATAGATGAATTCATATTGATCGCCCAGATGACGCTTGGCCATGGCACCAAAAAGCGGCGGATCAACGATTTCCTGTACCCCGAGAACCTCTATATCGAGATCCCGGATTATCCGGAACAGCATCGTTGTATCGGTTGGATCGCCGGTGGGAGGATATTGCATTTCAATATCGTATTGTTTCATCATTTCACCGTTTTCGTTACAGGGGAAAAACCGGATATTGAAAGTAGCCACATCAATTGAACTCGAATCCTGTGCAAAGACCACAGCAAGAGAAAGTGCGAAAAAAAAGAGAACAAATTTCGTGAACATGATCGTAACCCCGTTTCTGAAAGTGGATAAAAATTTAAGGGATTCTTCTGAGAATGACAATAACGGCTATTGATGGAAAATATGAGAATACCTAAATTCAAATTTTGTATTTTAAGGAAGATATTTAGAAAGGAAGCGTTTCCTACTTATACAGGTATCAAAGAAGATCCAGGGAAATGATAGAAACTGAAATAAAAAAACCGTCCCGCATCAAGGTCTGGCAGATGTTTGATCGTATTTCCGGCCGCTATGATTTGCTCAATCATTTGCTGTCTTTTGGTCAGGATATCCGTTGGCGAAGAAAATTGGTTCAGTTTATTCCACGGGAGAAAAAGATCAAGCGTTGGATATTGCAACCGGAACAGGCGATCAGGCGATTTCCATTGCACGATCCGGTGATCATATTCTCCATGTAACAGGAATTGATCTTGCCAGAATGATGTTGGAAAAAGGTAAAATCAAAATCGAAAAGCTTGGCTTAGCAGATCGATAAATTTAGTCGAGGGTGATGCCTGTTCAATCGAGTATAAGGACAATTCATACGATCTGGTGACCATATCCTTCGGGATTCGTAATGTCGAAAACCCGGAAAAAGCGTTGGCCGAAATATATCGCGTTTTGATACCGGGTGGAAATGTGCTGATCCTGGAATTTTCCCTGCCGCCCGTCCCCTGATTCGCCGTCTGTACCTTTTCTACTTCAGAAATATTCTACCCATATTGGGCGGAATAATATCCGGTGATCGGACGGCTTACCGATATTTAAATGAGACAGTTGAAACCTTTCCATTTGGCAATGACTTTTGTAACTTTCTGAAGCAGGCAGGATTTGCAAAGGTGTCATCAATACCGATAACCCTGGGTATTGCCACCATTTACCAGGGCATAAAACAGGAGAAACAGAATTGACATCGGTTGGTCTTATTGTGAAGGCGTTCGAAAATCATTTGCAGCATCAGAGGGATACCCGTTTCAGGTTGTTCAATCGTTTTGAAATGCAGATTGAAGATACCTCTCCGGCAGACTGGTTGAAAATAACGACAACCGGTCCGCAAATTCACTGGCAGGACCGCCGCAGTAAATTGGAAATTACGGCATTGGGTGAGGCCGATTTGCTTCATGGTCCTGACCTGGCCGATTTCACAAATCTGTTTTCTAAAATACAAAATGTGCTGGAAAGTTCTGATCCACGTCTCAGATATTTTGGCGGCCTTAGTTTTACCCGTCACAACCATCATGAAATGATCTGGAAGGATTTTGGTGATTATTATTTTCTTCTGCCGCGTTATGAAATAATGCGTAGCGACAACCAGCTAAAATTTGCCATCAACTACCAGATCAACGATACCCAGGAAATCATTGAAGAACTTCCCCGGATCTTCGGCATACGGGAGAAACATTTAATGCTCGTACCGACGCTTACGCAAAGGCACCATTTCCCTGATCAGGACGCATGGCGGGAGATGGTAGGGCGCGCATTGACTGCGATTCGTGCAGGTATTTATGAGAAAATAGTACTTGCCAGAAAAACCAGACTTTCATTCACCGATCCGCTCAACCCTGCTGATATTATACAAAACCTGAAATCATTAAATCCGGGTTCAATTTATTTTCTGATTCAGCCAAAACCGGGTGCTGTTTTTATCGGAGGTACACCCGAGTTGCTTTATCAGCGCAACGGAAGTGAAATATTCAGTGAAGCCATTGCAGGTACAAGGATGCGTGGCAAAAATGAGCAGGAAGATGAAAAATATGAAAGTGAACTCCTGAACAGCGAAAAAGATCGCCGGGAACATCGTTTCGTTATGGACAATGTCCGCGAGATTCTGAGCGGATTGTGCACGGCAGTTGATGATTCCCCCGATGTATCCGTTCTGAAGTTATCGCGTATTCAGCATCTTTATACGAATTATCGGGGAACGCTCAGGCAAGATGTCACGGATGCAGATATCATTGCTCAATTGCATCCGACCCCAGCTGTCGGCGGCTATCCTACGGATAATGCCCTTCCTGAGATCGGTAAATTGGAACCATTCCGCAGAGGATGGTATGCCGCACCGGTTGGCTGGCTGTCCCGGGATCGGGCACATTTTGCCGTTGCAATACGCTCGGGACTTATACTGGGTTCAGACTTGTATCTATATTCAGGTGCCGGAATTGTCGAAGGTTCCGAAGCGGACCTGGAATGGGAAGAGATCAATAATAAGATCGCAAATTTTCAACGTGTGCTTAATCTTAACGGCGAGGATGTAATCGAAACCACCGAAGAGAAAATATCCTATGCTGTAAAATAGAACCTAAGCACCCGAAGCTGATGGCGGATCCCGCATGTAGAGGCTGCCTTATACCCACCCGATCGGTTGTATTTCTACAGCCATATAAAATCAAGACAATGAGCGGATATAATAAAGAGAAATCATTGTTTTGCATGACTAAATCAGATATATTAAAGCTTCAATTGACAATATCTGCTGAATACCTTTGAAACTGAACCCTGCAAATATCAATATATTATGGGCCAGCCTGATTGTCGAGGAACTTGTCCGGCACAAGGTGACTTTCTTCTGTATTTCACCTGGTTCGCGTTCAACACCGTTAACGATAGCCGCGGCCGGTCATGAGCAGGTTGAAACCTTGATTGCCCTTGATGAGCGGGGAGCGGCATTTTATGCAATCGGATATGCACGTGCCACAAACCAGCCGGCGGCGCTTATCTGTACTTCGGGCACAGCCGTTGCCAATTACTTTCCGGCCGTCGTTGAGGCATATCAGTCACACCTTCCTTTAATCATTCTGAGTGCGGACCGGCCGCCAGAATTGCGCGATACCGGTGCGAACCAGACGATCGATCAAACCGGGATCTATGGGTCATATACCAACTGGGCGATTGATCTGCCTGCACCCGATATTGCCATAAAACCTCAATATGTTCTGAGTTCGATTGATCAGGCCTTTTATCAGGCGACGCGATCGCCTGCGGGACCGGTTCAAATTAATTGTATGTTCCGCGAACCACTCGAACCAAAACCGATCCCGGTACCGGAAGAATACCCGAAAGACATCAGGCGATGGCAGAAACATAAAAAGCCCTGGACAAAATACCTGCAATCTTTGAGGACTTTAACCGATGATGTGCTGGCTTCCGTAGCAGAAAAACTCAACGGTTCCCCCAGGACATTGTTGACGGTTGGGCGTATCGGTAATTCTGACGGTTTTACGGCCATTGCCGATCTGGCCCGTGCAACCGGGTGGCCGGTCTTTGCGGATATCACTTCCGGATTTACCAAAGCCGATCAAAATGTGCGGTGTATCGGTTGGTATGATCAATTGCTGGCGACAGAATCCTTTAAAAAAAGTCTGGATGGTTTCCGGATCCTTCATTTTGGGGATCCGTTAACTTCAAAACGGTTTCTTCAGTTCTTGAGTGAAAATCCTCCTGAGGATTATATCCATGTGCACGATCATTCGAGACGACAGGATCCGGCTCATATCATTACCCAAAGAATAGAAACGGATATATCGACATTCTGTGCAGCCATAATGCCGCTCTTACATAAGTCAGTAACAGCTGAAGATCTGGAGATCATGGACAAGCGGACCGGTGAACTGGTGGGAGATTTTGTTGAACGTTCCACTGAAATTTCAGAGATATTTGTTGCCGCAAAAGTAGCTGATATCATACCTGCCGGGCAGGGCCTTTATCTGGGGAACAGTATGCCGGTTCGCGATTTTGACATGTTTGGACGGATTCGAAATAAAAGGGTACGGGTGACGGCCAACCGCGGTGCAAGCGGTATTGACGGGAGTATTGCATCTGCTGCCGGGTTTGCGAAAGGGATACATGCACCGGTTACCGCGGTGATCGGGGACCTTGCCTGTTTGCATGATCTGAATTCATTGCATCTCCTCAGTAAAACCCCACACCGCATTATCCTGATCGTAATCAACAATAATGGTGGTGGAATTTTTTCATTTTTACCAATTTCCGACTTTGAAAAGGTGTTCGAGCCGTACTTTGCGACACCGCATGATCTCCGGTTCGGTTCTGTAACGGAAATGTTTGGATTGAAGTATATGCTGGTGGATAATAAAAATACCTTTCTGTCGGTTTATCAGAATGCCTTAAAAAGAGATGATCCCATGATCATCGAAGTGCAGACCGACCGCGAAAAAAATTATACCCTGCATCGCACGCTTTTAGAAAAGATCATCGCCGATACCGACCAACCGGGAGACTGACCGTATGGACGCCCGGCAACCGAATGGGGGTAGAAAACAGGTCATTCTTTTCCTGCATGGATTTATGGGAAATGGTGCTGATTGGCAACCGGTGATCGAAAATTTGCCGGATAGCTATTGTTCGCTGGCACCCGATCTGCCCGGACATGGAAGTAATCTGAAAAATAATTGGCCGGAAGGCTTTATATTCTCAGCCTGGAAAGAAGAATTGGTTTCAGTTTTAAGGCGGCATCATATTGCATCCTGCCATGTGGTCGGTTATTCAATGGGTGGTCGATTGGCACTTTACCTGGCATTGCATCAGCCAGAAATAGTAGCTCGCTGATTCTTGAATCGGCTTCACCTGGAATTGATAATACCCTGGAGCGGACGACTCGCTTTGATCATGACAGGAAACTGGCAAATGAGTTTGTATCGCGACCTTGGCACGAATCACTGGTGCATTGGTATGACCAACCGGTTTTTTCCGGTATAAAATCCCACCCCCTTTATCAAGAGCTCCTTGAGCGACGATTGAACAATTCTCCGCAACAACTGGCCCATGTATTGCGTGGCACATCTCCCGGTTTGCAACCTTCCCTTTGGCAAAGATTAAGCGAATTGAAAATGCCGGTACTCGCCCTTGCCGGAGAAAGGGACATAAAATATTGTCACGTTATCCAAACTATGCTGAAGTTTAACAACAAAATTAAGAATTATGTGGTGCCGGGGACAGGACACAATATTCATTTTGAAAATCCAGGCACTTTTGCGGCAGAAATATTAAAATTTTTATCAATGGCGGAGGAGAATTAATGGAATTCCAAAAAGTTTTATCTCGTTTACACCTGTTCAACCTATTTAAATTTGGGTGGCTAAAAACAAAATATCACTGGATTGTAATGTTAAATATTTCATTATTCAGCCTTATGGCCTGCACAACCCCGAAGGAACTAAGAACGGACGCTATTCCGGCGGTTTCGGCGCTTGATCTGGAGCGCTATCAGGGAAAATGGTATGAAATTATGCGGTTGCCCAACCGGTTTGAAGAGGGGTTGGAACAGGTTACGGCCATATACACCATTCAGGATGATGGTGAAATAAAAGTTGTCAACCGGGGTTTTAATCCGGAAAAAAATGAATGGGACGAGGCTGAAGGCAAGGCCTGGTTGGCGGATGAGACGCAGCCTGCTCTGTTAAAAGTAAGTTTTTTTTGGATTTTTTCAAGTGACTACAAGGTCATTGCTCTGGACCAGGAAAATTATTCGTATACGATGGTCACCAGCAGCAGTAAAAAATATTTGTGGATACTGAGCCGTACAGCCCAGATGGAAGAAGACATACTGCAAATGCTGCTTGAAAAGGCCAAAGACTATGGTTTTAGTATTGAAAATCTGGAAAAAGTAAAGCAGAGCTGATATCCGGAGACCGCAGAAATAGCTGTTCAGAAAGGCCCGGTATTCGGCACTGATGGAGTTTCTGGGTAATGTTCCAGAACTTTGTCTAAGCATTTGATAATATTAAGATTATAATTGATGATTGTAATAGATTTGGAGGATTTTTGATGGGTTCTGTTGCATGGGTTGAAGTAGAGAAGTACGATGATATCAGATATCATAAATATGATGGCATGGCAAAAATTACGATAAACCGGCCAAAGGTTCGCAATGCCTTCCGGCCAAAGACAGTGGTGGAAATGATGGATGCCCTCGAGGATGCTCGCAACGATTCCGGGGTGGGTGTAATAATTTTAACCGGCGAGGGTGAAAAAGCCTTTTGCGCGGGGGGAGATCAGAAAATCAGGGGAGATGCCGGTTATATTGATCAGGAAGGTGTTCATCGCCTGAATGTGCTCGATTTTCAACGGCAGATAAGGACTTGTCCAAAACCGGTGATCGCTATGGTCGCCGGATATGCGATTGGTGGTGGCCATGTTTTGCATCTCATATGTGACCTGACAATCGCTGCCGAGAACGCCATTTTTGGACAAACAGGACCGAAAGTCGGATCTTTTGACGGCGGTTATGGCGCCAGCTATATGGCACGTATTGTCGGGCAGAAAAAAGCACGTGAAATCTGGTATTTATGTCGTCAATACAACGCACAACAGGCCCTTGACATGGGACTGGTCAATACGGTTGTTCCCCTGAAAAATCTCGAGGAAGAAACCATAAAGTGGTCAAAGGAAATTCTGGCCAACTCCCCGATCGCCATTCGCTGCCTGAAGTCGGCCCTCAATGCCGATTGTGACGGGCAAGCGGGATTGCAGGAACTCGCCGGGAATGCAACCATGCTCTTCTACATGACCGAAGAGGGACAGGAAGGCCGGAATGCCTTTAACGAAAAACGTAAACCGGATTTTTCTAAATTTCCGAAGCGCCCCTGATCCTGTTTAGAGATTAAATAGGTATATTAACCATGGAATGAAACGAAAATAATGATAAAAGAAAAAACAATAATGGAGATCAGATTTAAGTATAATAATTTCCATAATTTGTACATTTTAGCTAGAATATGTAATATTTTGTTATACTGAGCGTTTCGAAAAATACCATTTTTGGTGTCATTGCGAAGAAAGCGCCGGAAGCGGATGGCGAGTCAATCCGTGTTTTTCCGTGGTTAATGGACTGAAACAGATTAAATACAAATAAACATCGCGGGAAAGATGATGGAACGACGTAAAATAAAAATCTGGATCGATGCGGCCAGGCCCAAAACACTATGGGCTGCTCTGGCGCCGGTTCTAATCGGCACCGCTATGGCACACAGTGACGGAATGATGCACTTAGCGTCTGCAATGGTTGCTTCTATGGCTGCTATCCTTATTCAGATCGGCACCAATTTCGCAAACGATTACTTTGATTTTCGTAAGGGGGCGGATCAGAAAGATCGCCTGGGTCCGGTCCGGGCTACCGGCGCCGGGCTGATCAAACCGGCTGTTATGCGGATGGCGTTCATATTGATGTTTCTTCTCGCGTTTCTCATCGGATTATATCTCATCTGGCGCGGGGGCTGGCCGATTCTGCTGATCGGAATTTTATCGATTATCTTCGGGATCCTTTATACGGCCGGTCCATATCCCCTGGCCTATAATGGTCTGGGTGATATTTTTGTACTCATATTTTTTGGTCCGGTAGCAGTTGGGGGTACCTATTATGTGCAAACCGGTGAGATTTCCTACCCGGTCATGCTGGCAGGTTTATCACCGGGACTGATCTCGACCGCCCTACTGACCGTAAATAATCTGCGGGATATCTATACCGATGAGAAGGTTGGGAAGCGGACACTGGCAGTTCGGTTCGGATTGCTTTTTACGCGGATGGAATATCTGTTCGCCTTGTTGATCGCTTTGTGCATTATCCCGGTGCTCTTGCTGATTATCGAACCCCATCATCCCTATATTCTTGCCGGTATGCTGGTGTTTCTTTTCGCTCTGCCATCGATAAAGGCGGTATTCTTTAATGAAATCAATAGAGAATTGAATTCTGTGCTTGCCACGACCGGAAAAATTCTATTGATCTATAGCATCATCTTCTCGCTGGGGTGGATCGTGTGATCATCGATAGGATCAGACTTTATCGATACAATATCGCTCTAAAAAGACCACTTCGGATTTCTTCCCGCTTGCTGTCAGACAGAACCGGATTAATCCTTGTTCTTGAGGATAGACGGGGCTGTTCAGGTGTTGGAGAAATCGCCCCGCTACCCGGACTGCATTCCGAAACGGTTTCTGATTGTGTTAACCAGATAAAAATATTAAATGATAATCCATTATTAACCCGATTTAACGATAATGACCTCTTCGAGACTTGGGCCAACCAAATATCATCAGTGAATCTATTCCCTTCGGTTTCTTTTGGGCTGCAATCGGCCCTGATACAGATTGCCGCATGTAAAGAGAATAAAACTGTGCGCGCCACACTATCTGAAAAATCCCGTGATCGAATACCGGTGAATGCATTGATCACAGGTAAAGAAGACAACCGATTGTTTGACCGAAGCGGATACAAGACTTTTAAAATCAAAACCGGCCGACGGGAAAAGAGGGAAGAGATAAAATGGATCCTAGATCTGTGCAAACATCTGCCCGCAGGTGGCCGGTTGCGCTTCGATGCGAATTGTCAATGGGATATGCATACAGCCCTTGAATTCTGTCATGCCCTGGAAGGACTACCGGTTGAGTATCTGGAGGAGCCGCTGCAGGATCACCGGCAGCTGCCGTATCTGGCTGAAAAAGTGACCCTTCCGATAGCGTTGGATGAAAACCTGTCATGGTATGTAAAAGAGGTTATTCCCGATTGGATCGGTGCTCTGGTGATAAAGCCGACCCTCCTTCCGGTAATGTCCCGATTGATGGCTTTTCGCGATAAGGGGATTCCGGTCGTTCTAAGTGATACCTTCCAGACCGGTGTGGGCATTTCTTTTCTGGCTGAGTTGGCCGGGGCTTTATGCCAGGATGATCTTGCCATGGGATTCGATACGCTAAGCTGGCTGGCAGAAGATATCCTTTTGAGTCCGGCTGTGATTGAAAATGGTGAAATAAGATTGGCTGACAAGTCGATTACTTTTAATGATCTCAATTCGGCACTTCTGAAAAAAATCGGGTTGTGAGGCAAATGGCGTCTTTTGAACTACATAAGATCTGTCTGGAATCAGGAAATATACCTGCGATCATTTCAAAACATGGCAGTATTACCTATGGCCAACTCGCAAAATATATTTCAGGTACCGGCCGGAATATTGCCAGATCAGGAATCATGCCCGGAGACACTATCGCGATCTTGTCTGAGAACAGTCCTGAAATGGTGATCCTTTTACTGGCGCTGATGCAGTATGGCGCCATTCCGGTCCCGCTAAATATTCGGCTGCCAGAAACCGAGATCCAAAGACTTCTATCGAAATTAAAATGCAGACACCTTTTGGTTCAGGAAAACTTCCGGGAACTTCATTTTCAGCCGGGTTCGAAACGGACCTCCATATCAAGTTTGATCGATGGGGATCCTTCCGAAGGAAAACATCACAGTGAACCGATTCCGCTTGATCGCAGGTGCGATATCCTATTCACCTCGGGAAGCGGGGGGGAAGCCAAAGCCGTCGCACACCGTATGGGCAATCATTATTTCAGTGCACTGGGTTCAAACACCAATATAGAACTTGTGCCTGGTGATAAATGGATGGCCTCTTTGCCGCTTTTCCATGTGGGTGGTCTGGCAATTATTTTCAGATGTATACTGGCGGGCGCGACAATGGTAATTCCCGATAAAGATCTGACGGCCGTTCAAAATATCGAGAGATACCAGATTACGCATCTTTCTATGGTGGCAACACAGTTCAATCGGTTGATCAACAGCCGGATATCGTCCATCGATATACACCGTTTAAAGGCTGTCCTGCTTGGGGGCGGACCCATCAGTCGAAAACCGATTGCAGAGGCGTTCAAATCTGAAATACCCGTATTTGTTTCTTATGGATCAACTGAAATGTCATCCCAGGTAACAACTTCATGTAAAAATGACCGGTTGGATCAGTTGTATACTGCCGGAAAAGTTTTGCCCTATCGTGAGGTGAAAATTTCAGCCGATACCGAAGTTTTCGTTCGCGGAAAGACACTTTTTGACGGATATGTGCAAGAGGGTAATTTAGATCTTGAATTACACGATGGCTGGTTTGCAACGGGTGATCTGGGAACGGTGGATCCAGATGGGTATCTTACTCTTCTGGGTCGGAAAGACAATATGTTCATCTCCGGCGGTGAGAATATCCACCCTGAAGAGATAGAGCGGGTTTTGATGGAAATCCCGGAAATTGAGACGGCGATGGTTGTTGATGTGCCTGATCATGAATATGGGGCACGTCCCTTTGCCTTTATTCAGTCCACAAAAAAACTTCAGGAAGAATACGTTCGTTCGATCCTGGCAGAACGGATTTCGCGATATAAGATCCCGGCATATTTTATTTTTAGTGATTTTAGCACGGGTGGTTTTAAGGCCGGACGCAGCAGATTACGTAAAAAAGCGCTCGCCTGGATTAAAAATCAATCTTTGGAAGATAAATAAGGAGCCAGTTTATTTTTGAGTTCTTCCGGCAGATCCCTCTTTTTCCGGTTTTTGCGATCCATGCATACGTGGACTGTTTCAACCTCACCGCAATGCTGATCCCTCTCGGTATAAAGATTATAGTGAAGAACAAAAGAAGTCTGACCGATATGGTTTACCGTTACCTTCACCTGTAGTTTTTGTCCAACCCGTAAAGGCAATTTATAATCACCTTTGGCATGAACGATAGGTAAGTAATAACCGGCATGTTCGATAAAATGGGATAAGGGCAATCCAATCTTATGCATGAATGCCTGGTAGGCATCATGTGCCAGTGTAAACTGATGGCTGAAAAAAAGTACGCCGGCGGCATCGGTGTGATGGAGCTGAACTTCTGTGTTATAAATGAACATTTGTTACCTTTTTACATTTTACCACGCTATGACACAAGGTAATTCATATATAATATGTATTGTCTTGATCGAATGTACACAAAATAATAATAATTATTAATTTTTGAGTTAGCATTTTAAGTCATTCCGAACTTGTTTCGGAATCTCATAGAAATCAATTACTTAGATCTTAAATCAAGCATGTCCTGGCGACAGGCCAGAGTACAGGATGACAAAAACGTCAGCACATATTCTATCCAAATAAACAGTTACAATTTTGAAAACACCAACTCAAGGTATGACATGTTATATTTTGATTAATCTGCTTCAAATAATATCTTAAATTAATCCCTGCAGTTCTCCGTGTAACTCCGTGGGTTAAAAATGAGACGGATTACAAGATTTCCTGCATGTTCAATCATTGCAGCCGATAAGCCGTGAAATTACCAGACGCTGTACTTCGCTGGTTCCTTCACCAACTTCAAGCAGTTTATGATCCCGGTAGAACCGGGCGATACCATATTCTTCCATCAGACCATAACCTCCGAACAGCTGGATGGCATGGTTAACGACCCGTCCCATCATTTCAGAGCAAAACAACTTAGCCATGGCCGCTTCTTTGGTAAACGGTTTGTTGGTGTCTTTTAACCAGCAGGCGCGGTACAAGAGCGCGCGGGCGGCTTCGATCTCGGTGGCCATGTCGGCAAATTTGAATGAATTCACCTGAAATTTTATAACCGGCTCTCCGAACTGTACCCGCTCTTTGGCATATTTCATGGCCATTTCAAATGCGCCCTGGGCGCCCCCGATGGCCATTGCAGCAATGGCCAGCCGGCCGCTATCCAGAGCATTGAGCATCTGACGAAAACCTTCACCCCGCTTACCCAGAAGGTTACTATCCGGAACTTTTACGTTATCCAAAAATATCTCGGAGGTATTTGAGGCCCGCCAGACCATTTTATTGTGCATGGGTCGTGCTTCATAACCGGGTGTACTATTTTCGACAATAATGCAGGAATATTCCCTCTTGCCATCTTTATCGGTACCTGTAATAACTTGTACGGTGCTGCCCCAAGTAATATCGGTGGAGGCGTTGGTAATGAAGATTTTACTTCCGTCAAGGATCCAGAAGCCGTTTTCGAGTCGTGCTTTTGTTTGGGTACCTCCGGCATCCGAACCCGCATTCGGTTCTGTGAGACCAAATCCCCAGAGTTTTTCTCCCGAACAAAGTGGCGGCAAATATTTTTCTTTCTGTTCTTTATTGCCGTATTCATAGATTGGCCCGATTCCGAGGGAATTGGCAGCGGCAACCGTGGCCGCCTGTGAGGCATCGACCCGCGAAAGTTCTTCTACGGCAAGAATATAGGATAAATAATCCATACCCTGTCCGCCAAGATCGGGATCGATCGTAATGCCGAACAAGCCTAGGGCACCCATTTTACGGGTCAGATCGATGGAAAATTTCTCGGTGCGATCAAGTTCTTCCGCCACCGGTCGAATTTCCTCTTCAGAAAATTGCCGGACCGTTTTTCTTAATAATTCCTGTTCGGCCGTGAGTGAAAAATCCATATATCGCCTTTCACAGTCAAAATGATAGTCTGATAGAGCATGGTCATAATATATCCGGTATTATAAATTGATGCAAATGGATGATTAAGAATTAATTTCAACCAAATAAACGTTGGAATTATATTAAAAAGGGAGAACCATGGAAATATCTAACATACAGGTCCGGTATAATGCGCTGAGTAATTTTGAATATGAGCGTATCGAGGAAGAGCGGTTTGAATTATATACCCTTGAAAATGATGATCTCCGTGAATCTTTTGCGACTGATGTATCAGCCGGTCTGTCTTCTCCGCAAAAATACCTTTTGCCAAAATACTTCTACGATGCCGAAGGCTCTATGCTTTTTGATAAAATCACCACCACCTCGGAATATTATCCCAAAAGGATTGAAAAAAGATTGCTTCATTCGATTAGCGATACGCTTTTGAATAAATTAAAAAGTCCGGAAGCGTTGATCGAGCTGGGAAGTGGAACTTCGGAAAAAACCCATGCTCTTTTAGGTGCCCTGCATTCTTCTCAGGAAACCCTGAGATATGTCCCGGTCGATGTATCGGATATTATTATCGAAAGTTCCAGGTCACTGCTGGAGACCTACAATAATCTGAAAATTACCGGTATTATTGCTGATTATACATCCGGATTAACGGTATTGCCCATGCTTGAGGAAAGGGAAAAATTGCTGGTCTTCCTTGGATCGAGTATCGGAAATTTAAACCGGGTTGAACGCAACATCCTGCTCGGGCAAATACATGATGCTCTCGATCCGGGGGACTCGGTTTTGATTGGATTTGATCTGGTCAAAGATATCAATGTGCTCAATGCCGCCTATAACGATAAATCGGGTGTTACCCGGGAATTCAATTTAAATCTGCTCAGACGGATCAATCGTGAATTGGGGGGTGAATTTAATGTCGCCAATTTTGAGCATTATGCTTTTTTCAATGAGAAATCCAGCAGGATCGAAATGCACCTGATCTCTCGTGTTGAACAAAATGTGTATATTGAAAGTCTCGACCAGGAATTCAGTTTTGCCGCCGGTGAATCGATCCACACGGAAAATTCCTACAAATTTTCCGATCAGATGATTCAACAATTGGTGACCACATCGGGATTTTCGCACATCAGAACCTGGAAAGATCCCGACGCCTTTTTTGCACTTACGTTAATCCGTTCTCATTGAGAATCACGGGCGCAGCGGAAGCCTGAGATCAGCCATCTTTCGGGACAGCGGAAAAAATTGCGGTACGAATTCCGGGTCTGGTAGACGGAGGTTGCAAATGATCCGCCACGGAGTACTTTCTGATTCCCAAACCACTTGTCGTTGTATTCATCAAAACCCGATATAAATCCCGGGTAGGGCATGAATTCACTCGTTGTCCATTCCCACATATCTCCGACCATATGCTCGACACCGTAATAACTTGCGCCCTTTAAATACGCACCAATGGGTGATGGAGCCCACCGCCCCCCTTCGAGTAAATTAGCCTGATCTGCTTCAGGCAGTGTATCCCCCCAGGGAAATATCCGTTTCCGCCCGGTATCTTCATCCCAGGCAGCCGCTTTTTCCCATTCGGCCTCCGTCGGCAGTCGTTTCCCGGCCCATCTGGCGTAAGCCCAGGCTTCGTAGTAACTGATATGAACGACCGGTTCATCGGTCAGGTCTTTTATTGCGCTCTGTCCACGAAAATCGGTTTTTACCCACTCACCGGCCTCATCCTGCTCCCAGTATAGGGGTGCCTTCCAGCCGTTATTTTGCATGAAATCCCAGCCGTCGGATAACCAGTACCTGAAATCTTTATAACCGCCGGCTTCGATAAATTCCAGATAGGCGCCATTGGTTACAGGGTATTTGTCGATCATATAATCGTTCAGATACACCCTGTGCAGGGGGGATTCGATATCGTAATGAAAGGATTGCCCCCATTTTTCGTCATAGCCGAGTTCGAAAACACCGCCCGGGATCCGGATCATCTCGTCATTTGTATCAATCCGCGGCGGATTTTTATATGTCGCAATGTTTTTTGGCAAATATTTGTCTTGCAGCATGTGCTGAACATCATATATGAGTAATTCCTGATGCTGGTATTCGTGATTGATACCCATCATGAACAAACGAAAGATCTCCGGGGAAAACTTTTCCTTTTCACGGGTCAAAAAGGTGGTAACCTGCTCATCGATCCAGTCTGCGTACGCCATGGTCTGAGCGACTGTCGGTCTTGAGACGGTGCCTCTTTTCCCCTTGTCAAACGGCTCACCAAAAGTGCGGTAATAGGAATTCAGGTAGTTGCCAAAATCCTGATTGAAGGGGGTATACCTGCCTGCATGTTCACGCAATAATTGGTCATAAAACCAGGATACATGACCGAGGTGCCACCTTGGCGGGCTCATAAAAAAATCGGTCTGGATGACATAGTCCTCGATTTCCAGTGGAAAAAGTATTTCTCTGGTTTGAAGACGGACTGTTTTGAATGCCTCGCGAAGAACGTCCAAAGTATATTTGGTTTCATTCATTTCAATAATTCCTTATCTTTTGAAAATTTTATCCATACCCTGTCCAATATGAACGCCGTCTCCTACCATAAGATTTCCCATCACTACGAAACATTGCAGGTTTTATCAAATATCAGTTTCCAGATATATAAAAACGAAATTCTGGTCATAATCGGACGAAGCGGCAGCGGAAAATCAACTTTATTACAAATGATTAACGGACTTGTTATCCCCTCAACCGGTCACATTGAAATATTCGATAATAGGATCGATTATTCGGAAATCAATAAGCTCCGGCAGGATATCGGTTACCTGGTCCAGGGTGCGGCACTGTTTCCACACATGAATATACGGGATAATATTTCACTGTTGGCAAGAATAAATGGTACATTTCCGGCTGAAATTTCGGCTAGAATTGAAACACTCTTCAGGCTGGTCGACCTCAATCCGGCCTATCTATCCAAATATCCGCATCAGTTGTCCGGCGGCGAGCAGCAGCGGGTTGGCATCTGTCGTGCGATGATGCTGAATCCAAAGATTTTCCTCCTCGATGAACCGTTTGCTGCGCTTGATCCGGCGACAAAATTCGAAATTCACCGGGAATTACTGGTGCTGCAGGAAGCGGAACCACGCACAATTGTGATGGTCACCCATGATCTGCAGGAAGCTATAAAACTGGCCGATCGTATTCTTATCCTGGAAAAGGGAGTTATACAGCAGCTGGACAAAACCGATCATATACTTAAAAATCCGGCAAATGACTTTGTCGCCCGTTTTATCAACGAGCAAACCGGGATGTAAGATGTTTAAATGCATAAAAACACTCCTGATTCTTATGTTTTTTCTGAGCGCTCAGGGAGAAACATCCGGTGCACCATTAAGAGTTGGTGCGAAGAATTTCAATGAGGGCTTTCTGCTGGGAGAGATCCTGGCGCAGTTGCTTGAGTATCACGGTTATTCGGTGGTCAGGCAATTTAATCTGGGTGGCACTCTGGTTTGTTTTGAAGCCCTGAAAAACAACGAAATTGATATGTACCCGGAATATAGTGGCACAATAGCAGAGCAGATCCTCGGGGAGGATGAAAATCTTTCGCTGGCTGAACTCCGGACCGCCGTTGGGGAAAAATTCGGTCTGGATATCGGAGCCCCTTATGGGTTCAATAATACCTATGCCCTGGCGGTTAAAAGAGATCTGGCTTTGAATTATGATCTGCAAAAGATCTCCGACCTTGCAGCATTTCCCGAATTGCGGATGGCTTTCAGTTATGAATTCCTCGAGCGTCAGGACGGATGGAAAAATCTGAGTAAATATTATGGACTTCCCCAGAAACCGGTCGGTATCGAGCACGGGCTCGCCTATCAGGCACTGGTCGAAGATCAGGTAGACCTGATCGATATTTATTCCACCGATGGCGAGATATCCCGTTATGATCTGTTCATATTACAGGATGACCGTCATTTTTTTCCCGATTATCAGGCGGTAACATTCTATCGTTCCGAATTACCGACATCCGTAATACGGATAGTTAATCTCTTATCCAACCGGTTCGATGAGGCGCAAATGCAGCAGTTGAATAGGCTGGTCGTTTTTGAAGGTAAATCTTATGCCGAAGTAGCCGGGACATTTTTGTCCGGAAAAAATCTGATTACCGGTGTGGATCAATCGGATAAAATATCTTTATTATCGGATATTTATGACAAAACGCTCGAACATTTAAAACTAACTTTTATTGCTCTATTGGCTGCCATGCTGGTTGCGATACCTGCCGGGATTGCTGTTTATAATACCCCGGTCATTGCAAAACCGTTACTGTACCTTAGCAGCCTCTTACAGACGATACCGTCAATTGCTCTTCTGGCGCTTATGATACCGCTGTTTGGCATCGGTGTACTGCCGGCGGTGATCGCGTTATTTCTATATGCCTTGCTGCCGTTGCTGCGCAACACCATTGTTGCCCTGTTTGGCATCGATCCTTTGTTAAAAAAAGTCGACTACTGGTATTGGTCTCACCCGCTGGCAGCGGTTGCGTTACGTGGAGATCCCTCTGGCCATGCCGACCATTCTGGCCGGTATCCGGACTGCGGCAGTGATCAACGTGGGTACCGCCACACTGGCGGCCTTTATCGGCGCCGGGGGATTGGGTGAATTCATCGTAACCGGTCTGTCCCTGAACAACACCGGCATGATCCTGAAGGGTGCGATTCCGGCAGCCCTGCTGGCATTTATAATCGAACTGATCTTCGAAGTGATTGAAAAACTAATGGTGCCGCGCCATCTCCGCCAAAAAATTGCCAGATAAGAATTAGTACTTAGCGCCAATAAAGTACCATTAATTTCGTATATCAAAGAACGATTTCGGTTAAAACTGCTGTGTAGTCTATAAAAAGCTGAATATATGTTAAAGATTTTAGAATATTCCTGTCTTGCTTTTAAAGCGATCTTCCGTCGCGATAATTTATTCCGTCTCCCCCGCATCCTCAGATTCCACGATTTCTTCTTCTTCGGTTTCAAGGTATTTGCCGTGCTCTCCCGCCGGAAGTTCCTGCACGTCGCGTAGTTTGCGTTCAATTGCGCGGGAACGCCGTCCCGCGCTCTCAACCACATTGGTCGCCTCGGTCAGTTTCTTGCGCGTGCGATCCAGCATCTCGCCAAATTTCCCGAATTCCGTCTTGACCGCACCCAGCAGCTCCCACACCTCGCTGGAACGCTTTTCAATGACCAGGGTGCGGAATCCCATCTGCAGACTGTTTAACAACGCCGCCAGCGTTGTCGGGCCGGTGATGATTACCCGGAATTCCCGCTGCAGGGTCTCGAACAGGGCGGAATCCCGCAAAACCTCCGCATAAAGCCCTTCGATGGGTAGAAACATCAGGGCAAAATCGGTGGTATGGGGGGGATCGATGTATTTTTGCCGGATATCGCGGGCAAATCAGCTTTTAACGTTTTCGCAATTTCCTTGCGTGCATTTTCAATGGTGGGCACATCACCTGCTTCGTAGGCGTTGACCAGTATCTGATAGGTATCGGTGGGGAACTTCGAATCAACCGGCAGCCATACGGGCTGGTCGTCATCTTTCTTTGAAGGCAGTTTTATGGCAAATTCCACAAACGCGTCGCTGTCTTTTTTTGTTTTGATGTTTTTGCCATACTGATCGGGGGTTAACAACTGTGCCAGAATGTTTTCCAGTTGAAATTCACCGAGCACCCCCCGGGTCTTGACATTGGCCAGTACTTTTTTAAGATCACCCACACCGGTGGCCAGTGTCTGCATTTCGCCCAGGCCCTGCTGCACTTTCTCTAAACGTTCGCTCACCAGTTTGAAAGACTCACCAAGACGATGTTCCAATGTTTTATGAAGTTTCTCGTCAACGGTCTCGCGCATCTTCTCCAGTTTCTGGTTGTTGTCTTCCTGTATCGCCTGTAATTTTTTTTCGACGGTTTCACGCATTCTTTCCAGACGCTTTTCGGTCTTATCGGTCAGTTCATCCTGTTTTTTTAACAACCGGTCAAACTTTTCCTGCTGAATGGCATTAAATTCTTTTATATCGGATGAAAATGTGCTGGAGAAGGTTTTAAGGGTGTTGACCAATTCCTCCCGGTTTTCCTTGGCGATTTTATTGGATTCTTCCCGGTTTCGCTGAAAATCATCGCGAATGGATTGGTCGACTTTATTCAGACTGTGATCGAGCACACTAAGACTGTTCTGGATATGACTTATATTTCGATTACGCTGACTGTAAAAGTGCAGAATAATAAGTACCAGTAGCAAGAAGATGGTAACATATAAGAGGTTCTCAATCATTTAGTTTTCCAATAGTTTTTAATATGATTAAATTAATGAGAAAGTACCAAATATCAATCTTTTATGAAATAAATTTTATGGCTAAGCTCTTGTTATGATTAAAATGAATATTTGCAGGAACGAACGATGACAAAACAAATTGCCATTCTGATAACCGTATGTTTTTATTCAATGTCTACCGTGGGGGTTGAGGCCAAAAATAACCGTCCTGCGGATCCTCAGGATCTGTTGGTTGAACCAAATATGGTCATCATTAAATTCAAGCCCGCCGGCTTCCTGAAAAAAGACATGCAAACGACCGGGAATGAAAGTCTCGATCGGGTGCTGAAGGCAAACGGTATAAGCTCAATGCGGCGTGTTTTTAACGAGCAAGACTTTGGGCGCTCTTGCCAAGCCGGTTCAGACAGACTGGATGGATCACATTTATTATGCCGATTATGACGGAATTGCATCACCGCTTGAAATTGCGCGGGTCTTATCGGAACAAAATGCAATCGAATATGCAGAACCGAAGTATCTCCATCATATATTTGAAGAAGCCCCCGACGATTCACTTTACGGGCAGCAAACGTTCCACCCGGTTATCCACACGCCGGAGGCATGGACCGTGATCAAAGGTGAACAGGGTAGTGTGGTTATCGCGGTTGTGGATGGGGGAACCCAGATCGCTCACGAGGATCTTGCGGCCAATCTCTGGACCAATGAGTTTGAATCAAATGGCGTTACAGGTGTGGATGATGATAACAACGGTTTTATCGATGATGTGTCGGGATGGAATTTCGCGAATAACACCGGTAATCCTACGGGACTGATCTCTATGCCATTTAACGCCAACCACGGTACGCATACCGGAGGACTCATCAGTGCGGTGAGTGATAACCAGGTTGGGGTTGCAGGTATTTCATGGAATGCGAAACTGATGGCGATTAACGCCGGAGATGAAATTGTTGATAATAGTATTCGTTATGGCTATGAAGGAATTTTGTATGCCGCCGCAAATGGTGCCGATATTATCAGTTGCAGTTGGGGGAGAGGTGGTGGTGCATCACGCTTCGAACAGGAAGTGATTGATTCCGTTTCTGCCCTCGGGGCTGTGGTGATAGCTGCTGCCGGGAACAATAATTCCGATCTGCCGTTTTTCCCTGCATCGTATAATCATGTTCTTTCTGTGGCAGCGACAAATACCTCGGATCAAAGAGCATCTTTTTCGAACTACGGTACACAGGTGGATGTGGCTGCGCCGGGTTTAAGCGTATTGAGCACATTCAATTATGGCACATACGGCACTGCCAGCGGTACATCCATGGCCTGTCCGATAGTTGCAGGCGTCGTCGGCCTGGTCAAAACGAAGAACCCATTCTGGTCAGGAATCCAGGCAGCGGAACAGGTACGAGTAACCGCGGATAATATTGATGCGGTAAATCCGTTGTATGCAGGTATGCTCGGCCAGGGGCGCGTGAATGCGGCCCGAGCACTGCTTGAATCACAACCTTCGATCCGCCTGACCAACTTTATTTACGAAGATGGAGACAATGACAACATCATTGAACGTGGTGAAACCGTACGTATTTATCTTGATGTGATAAATTATCTGCAACCTGCCAGTAATATTACACTGGAACTGACAACACCCGACGAATTCGTTTCGGTCTCTTCCGCACAAATACTGATTTCCCAGATAAACACGCTGGAGGAGCAATCTTTATCCTCATATTTTGAAGTTGAGGTATCTCCCAATACCCCCAGCGGGCATCGTGTTTATTTTACGGTGGTCATGTATGGTGAATCTTACCAGGATAAAGACTATTTCGATCTGACGGTCATGCCTGCTTATGCAGACCTGGAGATCAATCAAATTCGTACAACAGTGACAAATGTAGGCAGAATTGGTTTTCCGACACTGAATAATGTCACCGAGGGATTGGGTTTTCACTATAAAAATGGTGAGAATTTGTTGTACGAGGGAGCCATCATTGCCGGTGCATCGATCGACCTTATATCGAATGCCGCACGGGGTACCGGCTCAGATTCGGATCAGGATTTTTATATTTCATACAACGGTGATATCCGTATCGATACGCCGGGCATGCAGGCAGATCAGGAGACTTACGGTCTGTTTGAGGACACGCAGTCGGAAAATCCGATGTATATCAGGATTAAACAGGAATCCTATGCGTGGAAAGATGCATCCTATGATGATTTTATATTGTTGAAATATACGGTGTATAATCTGAAGCAGGAGAGCCTGAGTAATTTTCATTTTGGTCTCTTTTTTGACTGGGATATGGATGAGATCAATTTTGACTCCGATGTTACCGCGTGGGATGCAACCCGCAAAATGGGATACATCTACAATACTCACGCCGATGGTCCGGACACGTATGTGGGTGTGGCGTTGCTTTCACCGGGTAATATTTCGTACCGGGCCATCTATAATGATGAATCTGATCCCAGCGGTCCGGAATGGGGTCTGTATGACGGATTCAGCGACCAGGAAAAGTGGCAATCAATCAGCGGAGGGACGACCGTAACGGACGCCGGGCCTGCTGACGTATCATTTGTCATATCGGCCGGTCCCTTCGACATCGCCGCCGGGGCTGCACAGACCATCACCTTTGTGATGGCGGCCGGCGATGATCTGGCTGAATTACAGGCGCATACAGATTCTGCAGTGGTAAAATGGGAGAAAATCCTGCCGCTTGGCATAGAAGATGCTCCAATCAATCCGATTGAGCTGGCGCTTGAACAGAATTATCCAAATCCCTTTAATCCGGTAACCAATATCGCCTTCTCGATCCCAAAGGCGGAATATGTTGAACTAAAAGTATATTCCGTGCTTGGTGAAGAAGTGACGACGATATATGCCGGTGATATGCCGGCGGGGCGTTATGTTTTGAGCTGGGATGCCGGCGCTTTCGCCAGTGGTGTGTATCTTTACCGGCTCCGGTCCGGAAATGAGATCCGCACACGAAAACTTGTTTTGCTGCGGTGATATACTTGAGAGGGATGAGAGATTAGAGATGAGAGATTAGAGATGAGAGATTAGAGATGAGAGATGAGAAATGGGGGATGAGGGATGCGCGATGAGAGCAGAAACGGGTACAAAGTGGCAAATATTAATTTTTTTTAAACCGGATACTCATAAACAAATTCAACAAAATTTAATACTCAACCTAACATAATGTAAATTCTATATTTAGTAATTACTAATTACTAATTACTAATTACTAATTACTAATTACTAAATCCTAATTCCTAATTCCTAATTCCTAATCTCTAATCTCTCATCCCTAATCTGCCTACTGCCCGAACACACGGTGTGATCAGATAGCCGTTAGCGGCCAGCCTTCCGATGACAATGGCCAGGGTCGCGGAAACGGCACCGGTAAGATCCAAATATCCGATGGCCAGAATCAGCATCAGGATTATCCCGGTTACTTCCATAGCGGTCGACCAGGTAATTGGCGCGGTTTTCCGGGCCGCAACCAGGATGGCCCTTTGCAGCGAAAGAATCACCGATAAACCGGGCATGATGCACATGATCATCAGGGGGATGCCTGCAAATCCCGTAAGTTCGGATGTCAATCCGGAAATATCGGCAAACCAGAAATCTGCCAGCGGTGTGAATGCAATCAAGCTAAGACTTGCAACAACGATTCCCGCCAGGGTAAAAGCAAAATTCCGAACCGGTTTATACCCCTCCCAGTTTTTCCCGATCAATGAAATAGCCGCTTCCTGATAAGACAAACCAAGACTGCGAAATATAAAAACCAGCGCGTTTATAACCGGCAGTACGGCAAGCGATTCGATGGCAAAACGACTTTGGCCAACAAAAAAAGTGACCAGGGGATGAACGCCCAATGCCAGCATCGAAGTCAGCGCCAGGGGGTAATAGAACCTGGTGATTGACCGATAACTGATCTCCTGCTCACCGGTGTCTATCCTGGTCAGTTCTTTAACGATATTCCGGCTCATAAAGCGGCTGGCGATTGCTTCACTGACAACGCCGGCAGAAAGAGCAGCCGCACCGACAGCCACCCCGGGTATCCTCCCATAAAGATAGAATCCCAGCGCCGTTGCCGTCATCGTTAAAAGTCGGATGATAGTTCCGTAAGCAACCCTTCGGGTCATATTATTGCGGATCAGGATACCCTGATAAAACCGTCGGTATCCAATTGCACCGGGCCATGGCAACAGGATAAGTGTGGCATAGTAGGTAAGTTGCGCAACGTTTTCGGGCAGGCCGATGAGATCGCTGGTTATATAATAAAAGAGATCCGGAATCAGAAAAATCAGCATAAAAAGCGTGATGCTGCCGTTAAGCCAGTAGGTAAAGTTACGGAGTCTGATAAAAGAGTATCTGTCTTCCACCAGGGCGGTCGATGCACTCATGATCATGATTATCGGTGCCTCAATGATCAGGGCGAATGAAAAAGCCACGCCATAAGCAGCAAGATTGAATTTGGGGTCGGCAAGTCTTGCAATAATCGCCGCCAGAAAGGGGCCTTCAACCGACATCATTAGCCATGTGGCAGCCAGCGGAATCCAGAATTTAAATATCAGACGAAATGTGAGCCGTTGCATGCGGTAAGTTTATCCTTTGTACCCGAGAGAATCAATGACAAAAATGCAGATCGATTCGGAAAATTTGCCACAGATCAGATCAAATATGCCAGAACGACATATATGTACGACAAAAAGGCAGTATTGAAAAAGATTATTAAATAATCTCTAAGTTTAATATAAATAACAGGATATAAAATATTTATATTTTGGCATGGCATTTGTAATAAGTATAGACAGGTTTAAAAAACAAATTAATAAGGAGGTAATATTATGACACTGGTAAAATTGAATCCAAACCGTATGTTGTTCAACTGGAATGAGAATCTGTTTAATGATGTATTCAATGCGAATAGGAATGGTTTGTACCCGCAGGTTGATATAGAAGAACGCGAAGAAGCCTATGCGCTGAGTGTGGAATTACCGGGAATGAAAAAAGATGACATCCAGATCTCTTTTCACGATGGTGTTCTGAAGGTTAGCGGTGAGAAAAAAGATTCTCGTAATGATGAAAACGCCAATTATCATTTGACTGAAAGACGTTACGGGAAATTCGAGCGTGCATTCAGGATTCACTCGGATGTGAATGTGGACAATATTGAAGCCGGGTTTAATGACGGTATTCTGCAGATCACTTTGCCGAAGGCCGAAAGCGCAAAACCAAAACAGATTGAAGTTAAAGTAAAATAAAAATATCCGGTTTATTGAAAATGGGCAGATCTTTAATCTGCCCATTTTTATTTTACAAGACGTGAAATGGCTTTAAACTCATCAGTTCCGGCTGTCTGACATAATTCGAATAAAAGAGATTCATAAGAAGAAAAGATTACGCCGGTTTGCTCCATGCGCCGCAAAGCGGACTTTTTATCGGTTGCTTTCCGGGATGATATGCAATCTTCAAGCACGACCGGTTGAAAACCGTGCTCCGGCAGGTCTAAGATCGTTTGTAAAATACAAACGTGAGCCTCAATACCAAATACAAGCACATTTCTTCGCTCCGCACCTTTGAGTTTTGCAAGAACGATTTCTTCGCCACAACAACTGAAGCTCATTTTTTCAATCGGGGGAATATCACCGAGCAGAATTTTCAACGGGGCAATTGTAGAACCCAGGCCTTTTGGATATTGTTCTGTGAGTATCATGGGAATGTCCAATATACGTAAGCCCTGGATCAGGATCCGGCAATTTTTTTCAAGGGCCGCATGATTATCGATATGAGGAAACAGTTTTTCCTGGATATCGATTACCAGCGCGATCGTATTGGCGCGTAAAATACGCATAACTTGATACTTCTTTATTCTTCCAGGGTGGTGAGATCCCCTTCATCCTGACCGAGCGCCCTCGCTTTCAGTACCCGACGCATAATTTTCCCGCTGCGGGTTTTGGGCAGGGTTTCTACAAAATGTACGGTTTCCGGTTTGGCGATCGGTCCAATCTCCTTGCTCACATGGTCTTTCAGGTTTGTCTCAAGTTCCTTGGAGCCTTCAACGCCGGCACGCAGGATCACAAAAGTATGAATGGCATTACCTTTTAATTCATGCGGAAGTGCAATTGCGGCGGCTTCTGATACATCATGATGGCTGACCAGGGCACTTTCAATTTCTGCCGTGCCTAAACGATATCCGCTAACCTTTATGACGTCATCAATCCGGCCGATGATCCAATAATAGCCGTCCTCATCCACGCGGGCCGAATCACCGGTTTTGTACCACCCCTGTTTTTCGAATTCCTTCCAATAGACTTCACGGAATCTTTCCGGATCGCGGTGAATGGTGCGGGCCATTCCGGGCCAGGGAGATTTGATTACCAGTTTTCCTTCTTCACCCGGTTTGACTTCCTTGCCTTTATCGTCGACAACGGCAACCTCATTTCCAAAGAAGGGTTTGGTCGCTGATCCCGGTTTCAGCGGTGTAATCGGCAACGGTGTGATCATAAAACCGCCGGTTTCGGTTTGCCACCAGGTATCCATAATCGGACATTTTTCCTTGCCGATCACCCGGTGATACCACTTCCAGGCTTCCGGATTGATCGGCTCACCGACAGAACCAAGCAATCGCAATGAGCTCAGATCATGACGGTTTGGCCAGGCTTCACCGAAACGCATCAATCCGCGGATGGCGGTTGGGGACGTGTAGAGAATGTTGATGCCATATTTTTCGATCATCTGCCACCAGCGATTGGGGTAGGGATGATTGGGGGCGCCTTCATACATCATAATTGTCGTCCCATTGATCAGCGGTCCATAGACGATATAACTGTGACCGGTGATCCATCCCGGATCAGCTGCACACCACCAACGATCGTCTTCTTTGATATCGAAAACCATACGATGGGTGGTAGCGGTATAAACTGAATAACCGCCATGGGTATGTACCAGTCCTTTTGGCCGTCCTGTCGTCCCGGAAGTATATAAAATAAACAGCATATCCTCGGCATCGGTCTTCTCCGTAGCGCAAACGGGATTGGCAACCGGCATGGACATAAGATCATGATACCAGAAGTCGCGGTCATTTTCCATATAGACATCATGCCCGGTACGTTTCACTGTTATACACACTTCAATCGTAGGCGAACGCTTCATGGCTTCATTGGCGATGCCTTTCAGATCCGTTACCGTACCACGCCGGTATCCACCGTCAGCTGTGACGAGTACGCGGCTTTCCGCATCTTCGATCCGTTCGGCCAGTGCTTCAACACTAAATCCCCCGTAGACCACGCTATGGGCGGCCCCGATTTTTGCACAGGCAAGCATTGCGATCGGAAGTTCCGGGATCTGGGGCATATATATCGTTACGATATCACCTTTGTGGACACCCATGCTCTTCAGGACATTCGCGAACTTTGAGACTTCACGATGCAACGCATGGTAGGAAAAGGTGCGATAGTCTCCGGGCTCCCCTTCCCAGATCAGGGCAAGTTTGTTACGGCGCCAGGTTTTCAAGTGGCGGTCAATCGCATTGTGTACAATATTGATTTTTCCTCCGGTATACCATTTGTAAAACGGGGCCTGATCCGCGTCGAGTACTTTATCCCACTTCCTGAACCAGCTCAGACTTTTTGCCTGATCAGCCCAGAATGCCTCACGCTTTTCCACGGAGTAACGGTAAAAATTATCATATTCTTTAACGTTTGCTTTTTTGAGGATTGATTTTAGAGGATGATAAATTTCACTATTTGGTTGTTTTATCTCGGCCATACAATATACTCCCTCTGATAGATTTTACTGTCACTTCTTTTCAAGATTATCTATATTTATCCAGGTACTGATTTGATGGGATTATAATTTTAAATGCAATTCCCATATCTTTTTATTCCGGCATCGACAATTATAAGACAAGATCGTAACAAAATAAAATGAATCTTGAAATTGAACGAAAATTTTTGGTAATTAATGCAAACTGGCGAAAGCTGGCTGAAGGTAAATTTATCCGGCAGGGATATCTGAATACCGAAAAGAATCGCACCGTTAGGGTAAGATCGGAAAGTAACCGTGGTTTGATCACGATAAAAGGGAAACCTGAAGGGCTGGCCCGCCCGGAATTCGAATACGAAATTCCGTATGATGATGCTGTCTATCTGCTAAAACATCTCTGTCATAAACCACTTATTGAGAAAACCCGGTATCTCTGTTCGTATCAGGACCAGACCTGGGAGATCGATGAATTTCATGGAGAAAATGCCGGCCTGATCATCGCCGAAATTGAGCTGACAGATGAGTCGATAGACCTGCAATTACCGGACTGGATTGGTCAGGAGATAACGGGAGATCCACGCTATTATAACGCAAATCTTGTCGGGCATCCCTATAATAAATGGCAAGCCTGAGAGGGAGGTATAGAATATGGCAATCCTGTTCAAAACGACAAAACAACTTGAATCACAAATTGATGAATTTCTTGATGCCGTGGGGGAAGGTGCTCTGGTCTTTCGCCATGGCGTTGACAATTATCTTTCCGGCGATCAGAAGAGTTTTAAGGAACGCATCGGGATGATCGCAAAACTGGAAAACAAAGCCGACGATCTGCGTCGCACCATTGAAAATCAATTATACACCCACACGCTTATCCCGGAGCATCGTGGCGATGTACTCGGCATCCTGGAAAGTACCGATCAGGTGATGGATACGATGAAGGAGACGCTTTTTCAGTTCGATGTGGAGAGCCCGGTGATTCCAGAGAACCTGATCAATTATTATCAGGAACTCAGCGTAATGTCCGTTGCTGCTGTTGAGGTGCTGATACACGCAATACGGGCTTTCTTTAAGGATGTCAGTGCGGTTAAAAATCATCTGCATAAGGTTATGTTTTATGAGAAGGAGGCAGATCGTATCGGGGACAATCTGAAACGGGAAGCTTTTAAATTGAACATTGAATTGGCGCATAAATTTCATCTGCGGTATTTTGCGCTGCATATACAGAATGTATCAGACCGTGCAGAGGACGTCAGTGACCGGCTATCTATATATACAATCAAACGAACCATCTGATCTTTAATTATGCTGCTTATTTTTCTGTCAAGCGGAATTTTTCTTGGTTGGTCCTTGGGAGCCAACGATGCGGCAAATGTGTTCGGATCTGCGGTAACTACCCGCATGCTGCGCTTTAAAACAGCTGCACTGATCTGTGGTTTTTTTGTGATCATTGGTGCAGTCGTCAGCGGAGCCGGAACCTCAGAGACCCTTGGTGTGCTCGGCTCAGTAAATGCACTGGCCGGTGCTTTTATGGTCGCGATGGCCGCTGCTGTTACGGTGTTTTGGATGACGCGTCTTGGAATCCCGGTATCGACCTCACAGGCAATTGTCGGTGCAATCGTTGGCTGGAATTTGTTTACCGGATCCCCAACCGATTGGGAATCGCTGAAGAAAATTGTTCTCACCTGGATTGCCAGTCCGGTTTTATCTGCTTTGGTTGCCATGGCGCTATACGCCTTTTATCGCTTAACCATAAGACACGTAAAAGTGCACATGCTGCGCATCGACCTCTTTCTGCGTATCGGATTGATTCTTGCCGGTGCTTTTGGTTCTTACAGCCTGGGTGCAAACAATATCGCCAATGTGATGGGGGTTTTCGTTCCGGTGACGCCGTTTACCGATTTTGACCTATTCGGTCTGATCACCCTTACGGGTGTTGAACAGTTGTTTTTTATCGGCGGTGTGGCCATTGCCGTTGGCGTTTATACGTATTCTCGCAAGGTAATGGAAACGGTGGGCGGTAATCTTCTTAAACTGTCTCCGGATGCCGCCTTGATTGTGGTACTGGCCCAGGCACTTGTGTTATTTGTTTTTGCTTCGGAAGGATTGGAGAATTGGTTGCTTTCGCATGGACTACCGGCATTCCCGCTGGTTCCGGTTTCAAGCTCGCAAGCCATAATCGGAGGCGTGATCGGTATCGGCCTCATGAAGGGAGCCCGGGCCATAAAATTCCGGGTATTCGGTCAGATCGCTTCGGGATGGATCACGACACCCATTTTGGCTTGTGTTATAAGCTTCATATCCCTTTTTTTCCTGCAAAATGTTTTCAATCAGCAGGTCAGTAAAAAAATGGTTTATATGATGGACGATAATTTCATTACCTACACTAAAGAGATCAATTGCTATGATAGCGAAATGGAGTCCTTAAAAAATAAATATTTCTATAATATCACCCGTTTCAGAGAGCAAATTGAATTGCGGACAGATCTCAGCAGATCTAAGACAGATTCCTTGACCAAATTAGCCAGATATGAAAATTATTATATTGATCCTTACCTGCTGGATGCCAGGATACAGCCTGGGATGCTCAGCGACGCGCAGGCACAAGCCGTGAGAGAATTGCAGAAAGAGACCTTCCACTACCGCTGGGAATTCCTGAAAGCCCTTGAGAGTCGTTCCGACGAGTGGCGCCTGAAACCTGATACCCGCTTGAATAAGCCGTATAATAAAGCCCTGATAGGCAAACGCAAAATGATTCTGGAGATGTTCAGGCAGGAAAATTCATGATCAATTCGCTACTTTTTTTTTACATTTTAATTCTGTTTATGCCCCGAATTTCTCAGATCGTTGAAAATTTTGAACAGTTATCGTCATGGGCGGATTTTATGATGAACCAGGTCTTCCTTTTCACTAATCACAAGAAATTTTATGAGGTCAGTCCAATCTGATCCGTTTAAGCCGCAGGCTGTTGGTGACAACCGAAACACTGCTGAAAGCCATCGCCAGAGCTGCCATAACCGGGTGGAGACTGCGCAGGAAATCCGGCGCTGTTTGAAGCGGATATAATATACCGGCTGCAACCGGTATCAGAATGATATTATAGACGAAAGCCCAGAAAAGATTTTGCCGTATCAGACGCAGGGTTGCCCGGCTTAACTGCAGAGACTGCAGAACACCCTGTAAATGGGAACGAACCAGGGTTATGTCTGCTGTCTCCATGGCGATATCAGTACCACTGCTGAGTGCTATCCCTACATCGGCCTGTGCCAGCGCCGGGGCATCATTGATTCCATCACCAACCATTGCCACCTTATGCTGATCATTATTCTGCAGTGCCAATATCCGGTTGGCTTTATCTCCCGGCAATACTTCTGCTACGACGTTGTCAATAACGAGTTTCTCAGCCACAGCACGGGCAACCCTTAAATTATCCCCCGTGATCATATAAACGTCCAGACCAAATGTTTTTAATTGTTTTACGACTGAACCAGCCTTCAGGCTTAATCGCATCGGCAACAGCCACAAGCATTTGGACACGTTGGTCAAATGCAGTAAGAATGACCGTATTACCAGCCATTTCCAGTTCCTCGATTATCCTGCTGGTGCCGGTGGTCAGGTCAATCTTTTGACTGGAAATGAAACCCGGCTTCCCGACGATAATATGCTTTCCGTCAACTTTTGCGATAATACCCATCCCCGTATGAGCCTGAAATTCCGAAGGGGTGTTTAATTTGATTTTTTTATCCATCGCATACCGGACAATGGCCTTTGCTATCGGATGATCCGATCCCTGTTCAGCCGAAGCGGTCAGTTCCAGTGCCCGGTTTATCTGATCCTTCGACAGGTTCGACGGGTATATCCCGGAGACCTCAGGCATTCCCTGGGTGAGTGTACCGGTTTTATCCAGGACGATAGATCTAATCTGTCCGGCCTCTTCCAGGGCGGCACTGTTTTTAAACAATATGCCATGTTCGGCGCCAATTCCGGATCCGACCATAATTGCTGTGGGCGTGGCCAGGCCGAGTGCACAGGGGCAGGCAATTACGAGGACGGCTATTAAACGCAGGAAGGCCTGCGTATAATCACCGATCAGGAATGCCCAGATAGCAAAAACGATGACCGCTATTGCAATTACAGCCGGAACAAAATATCCGGCAACCGTGTCTGCAAGTCTCTGGATCGGTGCTTTACTCCCCTGGGTCTGTTCAACCTGCCTGATAATTTGTGCGAGAACGGTGTCCTTACCGATTTTTAACGCCTTTATATGCAACAATCCGTTGCCATTTAAAGTCCCACCAAAAACCGGATCTTTTTCTTTCCGGTCAACCGGGATGCTTTCTCCGGTCAGCATACTCTCATCGACGGTTGAGTAGCCCACGGTAATCTCACCATCCACCGGGATTTTCTCGCCAGGGCGAACCATTAAAATATTACCGATCTGCACAGATTGGATCGGTATCATACGTGTGCCATCGTCAGTAACCAGTGTTGCGATTTTAGGTTGAAGGCCGATCAGTTTTTTTACAGCATTTCCGGCTTTGCCTTTGGCCCTGGCTTCAAGTACTTTTCCGAGCTTTATCAGCGTAATGATAACTGCGGCGGTTTCAAAATAGACATGATTGCCAAGCGATTGATTCCCGGCTGTCAAGAATACCATCACAATAACACTAAAAATGAAAGCAGTTCCGGAGCCGAGCGCAACCAGAACATCCATATTGGCGGTACCGTTACGCACGGCTTTATACCCGCCAATGAAGAAATCGGAACCGACATAAAACTGAACCGGTGCAGCGAGCAGAAACATAAACCAAATGGTCCAGATCTCTAGTGCCCAGGTACCAAACAGTTGAAAATCCCTTGACATACTAAAGAGAAACAGGGGCAGGGCAAAGGCGATGCCTATTTTCAGTTTGCTTGTCTGACGGTGGATTTCCTTTTGCTGATAGTCTGTTGCATTATCCGCCACATGATCAGTCTGTCTCTGCGACTCCATAACCGGCACGTTCTATGGCCGAAACCAGATCGGTACGGGTCAAAATACCCGGTAAATAGGTGATATTTACTTTTTCGGTGCCAAAATTTACGCTGGCATTGATTACACCGGGGGTTTTCTTTTTGAGAGCTCGTTCTATGGTAAGCGCACAATTCGCACATGTCATCCCGGTCACGGGAAATTCGACATTTTCCGTGGCTACATTGTATCCTGCTTTACCGATCTGTGCGATAATTTGATCAATATCGGTTTCTGTGTCATCAAAACGGACATGGGCTTTTTCAGTCGCAAAATTTACTTCAGCCTGAACCACGCCGGGTGTTTTTTTTTTGAGGATACGTTCTATGGTAAGTGCACAATTGGCACAGGTCATTCCCTGTACCGGGATGTGCAAATCGCGATCAGACATAATACATCATTCTTTAGGGGGGTAATTTATTTCAGTGAGCAGATGTTTGATTTCCTCCCAGGAAAGGGGATTATTCCAGGTTATTTCCACCGACCTGGATGATTGGTCCGCCTTTACCGAAACCACTCCGGCAAGGTCGCCCAGTTCCGATTCGATCGTGTGGACACAGTGTCCACAACTGATATTCGGTATAGCTACCGTTCGTTTTTGCATATAATAGACCTGCGAGTATTAATTATATTATGAATACCAAGTAGCAAAGCAACGCAGCAACAGAGCGACGGAGAAAAAGTCTGTATTGCTCAGTCACACTGTTACTCGGACGCTCTCTTCATTGAACCAAATCACCCGATTATTTGTTCCTTAATCTCCTGTAGAATAGTTTTTAAAGGAGGAGCCTGAAACCATTCGCGCTGGGTTATGGCATTGCATACGCCCTGATATAATTGTGCAATCAGGGTATGCAGACGCTCCGGGAGATTTGGCGGCGGGTTTTTTACCAGTGCTTTCCAGTTGGCACGGTCCTGTTCCTTGGCTCGTTCAATACTTGTGTACCATTCGGTGTTACGATAATACATGCGGGCGACCTCCTTGCTGACGGGTATATCGGCATAACTAAAACGGCACTCGTCGGGGGTACCCAGGATATCCACAAGCATTAAGGCGCGGTTGATATCAAAACCGTATTCGACTTTTCCATCCTCGTTTACCAAACCAACATCGGTAACATGTTTTGTGATCAGCTGATTGATCAGGTTTGTTGTATCTTTCAGATTATTCAGCTCAGAATCGGTCAGTCCGGCAATCTTACGTGCTTCATCCCATGAAAGGTACCTGTCGGTAATTTCAAGTTTCGTTGATACATCTAAAATGGGGCTCTGTAAGGTCTCGTTTGGACCGGGCATATGATCCAGCCCGATATCGTCCAGTGAGAGAGATCCTTTTGCAAGTCTCCGGAAAACGCTTGATCCCTCCGGGAGACTATTGCGATATATTACTTCCAGGGGAATGAGTATATTTTTATGTGCCGTTTGAAATACAGAGTAATCATATATTTCACCACGCGTTTCAGGACGGAGAACGTTAACCAGGGATACCTGCATCGTGTCGGATGGCGCAGCCAATGCATCAAGTCTTTTTACGGTTCCATCTTCAACCAGTCCATGATAATGTGTTTTAATTTCCATTTCTTCAAGTTTTTCAAAAAAATAGGCACCGATCGTACATAGGGCCTTTCCTTTTGCCGCAATATGATCGGGCATTTCACCCCAATCAAAAACAGAATAACGATCCGAAAAATAGAACTGACCGACTCCGGGCCGGTTGAATGTTGGTTGCTCGAGTATTTTAAGATCTTTGACACTGCCCATTGAGATATCCTTTGTTATTGATTATGACCAAAATATAAGAATTTTAATTGATATAGGGCAGTCAAAAAATATATGAAACAAAATCTTTCATTTTCGCGTAGTATACAATAAATCAGAAGGAGGTAAAAGCGATGAAAGAAATGTTGATAGGGTTGGTGATTCTGGCGTATGTGGTTCCTTTTGCCTATATCTTTATTGCTGATATGGTTGATGTGCTTAAGCGTCTGGGCGAAGTTTTCTCAGTGCGCGTAAAGCCTGCGCTGATTGTAATCACCAAATCTATAATCGACTAATATGTGCTAAAATTTGATATAGATTCTCCACTCAGGAAAAAGAGATGACCCGGTCATCTCTTTTTTTTGCCCGGAAACCGGTTTAAAAGTAACCGCGGAAAAACACCTGCACGGCTTGCTCCCTTCCAATATAGGGCCAGAATGGATGTCGGGCCGAGTACAGCACCCAGGCGAGCCAGATCACTCATATAATGATCAGCACGGGTAATCCAAACATAATCAGGTAGAAGGAAAACATATCAAACTATCAATCGAGGTCGTCGGTGCTGGAAAAGTTAAGCGGGGTAAATATAAAAGCAAGGTACCGGCCGTTTTTGATCCGGTACCCTGCAGGGGGAGGACTAAAATGCGGCTACTGCACCGATCGTAAATCTCGGTTTTTCTGTATCTATATTATAGGTCACTTCAGCCATAAGCCTCAGATTCCGGGCTGCCAGGTGACTGACGCTCGCGGTGGCAGTTTGATACTTATATTCAGCGATATCCGAATCGACGTAATTGTACAGCAGTGTATAAACAAACCGGGACTGATCGCCCTGTGGAAAAAGGGAGAATTCGGCAAATCCGCCATCAATCTTTGATTTTACCGGATTCATCGCATAAAAATATACATTATCATCCTCGCGGTGGAGATATTGCAGAACGATCTCCCAGGTATCGGTTCCGATATTCACATCGGGACCGAAATAAAGAATATTGTTTCTGGCATTGGCGGAATCGGACATTGTTTCCTGACCGGAGTAGGCGAATGCGCCAATGTTAGCCGGACCGATACCCTGGGTCAGCCGCAATACGTAACTTTTATTGTTATCGCTGTCAAAGATATTATCTTCAGCCGGTTTTATGCCGTTGCCATTGATCAACATTGCGGTGACATCAAACCCAAAATCAAATCCATAATTTAATACCAATCCACGATCATAGGTCAGATTGGCCTTAGAATTACCCGGCCGGACCCTGAAGATCTGATAATCTTCATAAGTCAGACGTAGTTCACGCTTGTAAAGGGGGTCAGAAACCTGAAATTGACCAACGGTAAGATCGAGTGGGATGTTGCCGATATTATTAAAGTAGAGAAAAGCATCTTCCACACCGGCAACTTCACCACCCTCTGAAAGATAAAAATAAAAATAGTACGACACCTTTTTGGATATGGGCCCGCCGCTCATGAGTTTGATACCAAACGGTACGCCGAGATCGGTGTTTACATTATCGCGGTTGGCCAATTGTGCATAGGCATCCAATCTTACCGCAATCGGAAAATCGCTGTTCAACAGCAGCATATCGTCGCCGGTGTCAATATAGGCACGTTTTGGTTCCTCACCTTCGGGCAGCAAAAAACCGTTGCCGGCGAATTCATCGCCATATGCCTTCAGTTTTGGTATGGCAATATGGCAAGTTGTACATGATATCTTATATTTTCGGGCAAAAGCCGGGATCGCCTGAACATCTGTTACCAGTATCGAAGCCATAATGGCAATTGTAAGGGTCAAAATGAGTTGTTTTTTGAACATGTTTCCTCCGGGGTTTTCAATGCTTGGTATCAATATGCTGTCTGAAATTTAAAAATTTACCACGGATTGACACGGATTTTTAACAACGAACCTGATCTGCTCGTCAGGCGTCTTGTTGAGAAAGTATTTTTATCCGTGTATTTCTGTGGTTTATGCATGTTTGTTAATAGTAAACTTCGAACCAGGTTTCGGTACGATTTACCATCAGAGGTTCCATCTCTTCGGCCGGTACTTCAAGAAATTCACCTACCGATTTGACCAGTTTGCTATAATAGATTTCCGCCACACAGCGCACCCGCCCTTCCGGTATATCATCCGGCAGGGTCCAGGTGTAGGTTTCAATCTTGGTCTCCCGTGGACCGATTCGATAATCAACGCCCTGCGATTTGGTATTCCATTGTGCGATGGTCATCCTTCCCTGTGGATCAAAGTAGGGCAACCGGAAGACCCGGTCACCTTCGTAGGGTAGTGCGTCACGGGGAAGACCCTTAAAGTCGGGAAGATCCATCATCATGCCGATATCCTGATAGGCGAGTTCATTTGATGAAATCGTATATTCTTCCCCCTCAAATCCTTTACGATCCACGGGGAGATGATAGGCTTTGTCGTTGGCATCATAAGCCATGACCGTCAACCAGAGTTGCCTTTCTTCAGCGGAACCGGATGGAATTTTATGACCGACCTTATGATTAAAAGCCTGGACTGTAAGCGTGATCGGTACACCAGGTTCTATTTCACGGGTATCCGGATGCATGCGCAGTTCAACTGATCCGCGCAGTTTGCTTTGAGAGTGGGCACCATGGAAAAGATGCTGTGAAACATCCGGATAAACCGGAGACATTTTTGAATTCCGGCCCTCACCATTTGGCATATGGCAGTCCTGGCAACGCACCCCTTCCCTGGCGTATGGACCGGCTTTCCATTCCAGATGGGTCGATTTCACCCAAATCCCATATGGGCTCATCTCATTATGACAGCTGCCACAAAGTTCCGGGGATTGTGTATGTGCGCTGAGTTTGGTGTTATGATGGGGGGAGACCACCCCTTCACGATTGCCATATTTTTCTTTGCCGGGTGTGATGGTAAAATTAAAATTGAAGGGGGTATCACCTTCAAAGCCGGTGATTGTATGGCATACGTCGCAGGAAACACCCTCATTTGCACGTGAATTTTTTTCGGGCAGGGGAGGGGGTACATCCCCGGCAATAAATGCCGTTGGGGCATGACAGCCATTGCAACCGGCTTTAACACCGGCGACTACCGGATCTTTTTCTGCATGCGGAACGGCCAGTTTAAAATATTCAATCTCATCCCAATGGTGGGTGTATGATTGCGACATCATCGCCTGTTGCCACTGCATGTAAAAATCCACATGGCAGGTTCCACACACCTGCGGTTTCTCGAACTGCTCATAAGAACCGGTACCCAATAAGGCATCTCCGGCAGGCTGTGCCTGAACAAAACCAAACAGTAATAGGGACAGATGAATACTTCGCATACATACGGGCATGCGTAATAAATCTTTTAACATAAGAAGTCCTCCCTGCGTATGATCTGTGTTAGGATGAAATGTTCAAAGTTTATGCCACATGAATTTTGTTTATAATGATGTAATTATATATAAAATTATAAATAATTTTGAAGAGGTGTTTCTCATAACTGGGAAGTGTGCTTCTTAAAACAGGCAATTATGAATCCCGGATGATCGTCAGAATTTCATGAGGATGCATTCCGATTCGATCTGCCAAATCGCGTAAAATCATATTTGCATCGGTTTCAATCCCCTTTTGCTTTAAGCGAAGAAGACACTGGTCCAGGGGGATGTCAAATTTTTCTGATATTGCTCTGACAGTCATACGACCATACCCAGTGCCGGTTAATGGTTCAGCCGTTTCTAGCTTAACCATTGTTTTATAAAGTTCCTGCGGGGAAATACCGCGGGCTGATGCGAGCTGACTCAGCGTCATGGTCGTCTCGCTAATCTCGAAACCGGCATCATTTAAGTTTTCGGTTAATTTTTCCAGCGGTTTGCCGGTTCGCTCTGCGATCTCTTCAATCGTTAAAAGTTCTGCATGGGGTATCGGCGGTTCGGTTTCCGGAGCGGACCATGAATAGGAAAGATCCTCACTGAGTTTCATTAGATTGCTGAAGGGGGGTGCATCTTGCAGGGTCAGTAAAACCAGAAGACAAACCAGTATTCCGGAACTGATCAACTCTTTTCGGATATGGATCGTTTGCTGCGCCCTTGTTCTCAAATATGCGATTAATGGCCGCCAATTGAAGTAAATATGAACTGCAGCCGCCAGAATGAATAAGAATGTAAAGACGGTATGGATCGCCTGCCATTGCGATTTGGTCAAACCGAGGATAATCAGATTTGTCCAGTTGGCTATTCTTCCGGGAGGAGCAATAAACAAAATCAGGCCGCTGACCCCTATGATCAGGAATGAAATTACGATATATAGACTTGTAAATGCGCGCCAGTTAAATTTTTTTATCACGTTTTATTGCCCTTATATTAAAAATTTATGCCAAAAGAAATGCTGCTGTAATGATTCTGATAATTATACCAGTAACTGTTGGAGGTGTTATGATACCATTGATACCATAACTTGACTTCATAATTTGCCCCGCCTGCCGGAAAAGCCTTGCGCAGGCTGAAACTGGCTGTTTGGTATCGGTCATATCGAAGCGTTTCCGAATCATATATTGCTTCCGATCGATATATACCCTGCGTGATATAGTTCTTATTGCCCTGATAGTAGGAGGCCTTCATTACGACCTGACCTGGCAGGATACTGGTCAATTCGCTGCCGATTGACTGCAGCTCGTAACCGAGCGGATCGTCAAAGATCTCAGATTCTTCATTATATCCGAGCGTTGGCCCTGATACGAATCGGGTAGAACCGGTAAGTGATTTACGAAGATTGTATTGTACCGAAATTCCGGTTCGGTCGAATACGGACTGTGCCAAACGTGCCCATGCCTGCCATTGAGAAACGGAAGGGGCTTCAAGTTCCACAAAGTAATACCCAGTGGACCCTGTTCCGGATCCTGATCCGCTGCCATTCCCTGATTGTCCGCCACCGCTATTCTCAACACTATCAATCATGGTATAGGTTTGGGTATAGTCTTTATAATACATCCCAAAACCGGCAATACATGTGGTCCGGGTCTCAAAACCCTTATTAAGACGAACGATACCGTTGAGTTCGATATTATCCAGATCGGAAAGTTCCGCATATTTTGTTAAAATTGCATTCCCCGATATGTAAACGTTGATACCTGCCAGTTCTGCGGAATGATTGAGATAGGCAACACCGGAATAGTAGTTATAAAGTGTAAAATCATTTTTGTTAAACCGCTGGTTATAGTAAACACCGAGGTTTGTAGCGCCGATCTCGCCAAAAAAAGCCGCCTGATGCCAGTAGTGGTTGCGGTCTGCAAAATTATCGAAATAGGTATAATCTCCCGTGTAACTGATGGCGAAATCTCCGAAATCATATTGCAATCCCAAATCCAGTATCGAAATCCAACTGGCTTCGCTTTCCGGCAAACGAAATGGATTACTCTCATAAGCCTGGTTGAGATACAAGTTCGCCTGCCACTGTGCCCGGCTGATCTGTATGAGCACGATGAGTGATACGATTATATGGATTATAAGTCTCATTGCTCATTCTTTCCTTTACGACGCTGATGTTTTTCTCTGGCACCCTCTTCCGCGGGTGTCTGGTTACCTTCACCTGATCCGGCGGGTCCGATCTGATGTTGTTCGCTGCCCTGCTCCGGTGCTACCAGGTTATCATCAATACCATCCCCGTCAAGATCCTGGAAGCCATGACGATGCCGATTCTTTTGCCCCTGATAATCCGGGTCGAGTCCGTTCGGTATGCCATCACCATCATGATCGGGCGCATTGTCGTTAAATCCATCACCATCTTCATCGACAAATCGCGGTCCGTGTTTTACGGTTTCCTGATCCTGGCCGGTTTTCAGGCTGTCCTGAGCAAAAGCCGCCAAATTTGCCAGAAGAAAGAAAGCGGTGACACTTAGAATGCTGCGCATAATATTATCTCCCTCTATTCAATCCACAATAAATATATACAATAATTATGCCAGAGATAGGCTAATATATAACCACAGAGAACACGGAGAAATTATACACTTAATTTATATAAATTCAGTAGGTTATGACCTAAAAAACTTTACTCTTTTAAAATACAGCTCACCAAATATATTTATAAATTGATTTTATATAATTGATATTATTATACTTAACGACGAATATAATATGACTAAAAAGAAATAGTTATGGCCGTTATATATATATTTAACGTATTGTAATTAAATAATATAAGACACCTCTGTGTTCTCTGTGGTTTGGGATCATAATTTTTCATATAATTCTGCGGGTTCGACAATTTGGTCGAATCCTTAGCCTGTCCGGTCGGATATAAAAGAAAAACCCCTCTTGCGAGGGGTTGTGTGCAGGGGGTTGGGAGGAGTTATGGGGTATTAATTCTTGTTTCCTTTATTGCCTTTGCCGGTTCCCTTTGGTCCGGTGCCGTCACAATCGCCGGTTCCGGGTCCGTTACCACTTCCATCCTGAGGGCCAACACCGGCATTTCCGCTACCGTCAGAGGGTCCAAAACCGCCGCGACCTGATTGGTTGCGGGCTTGTTTTCCGTATTGATGCTGTGCACCCGTGCCATCTTGGGGCCGCTCAAAGTCAGGGTCCTGGCCGTTAGGGATACCATCGTTATCATAGTCTTCCGCATTGTCATTGATCCCATCGCCGTTGGCGTCAACAAAGCCGCCTTTGCCGTTGCCGGATCTTGCTTTCGCGCCATCATAGTCGCTATCTTTTCCGTTGGGAATGCCATCACCATCGTGATCGGGTGCATTATCATTGACGCCATCTCCATTTGCATCCTGGAAACGATTCCCATTCTGGCTTTTGACCTGTTTGCCGTATTGATATGTATTTTGCTCCTTTGCTTTGGATTGGTTCTGCTCCGGATCGGTCTCACTGTTCTGAGCCAATACGGCGGTATTCAATGTAAAAATCAGCGCAGCGCTGAGGGCTGTTGAAATTAAGTTGAAGGTCTTCATCCTGTTTCTCCTTTAGTTGGTTTATGGTTTAACTCTTCACCAACCTATACGTCAAGAATCGTGCCATAATGGGTGAAGGCAGGTATAACTATATTAAAAATAATAGGTTATAAATAGAGATGCTAACGTTTATAGGCATAAAACCCGCCCGATTGGGCGAGCGGTCAGACGGGCAGGGCGTGTCCCTGCGCACGATGGGATCTCGCGGTGTGCTATGCCCTGATAAATCGTTGAATTGATTATCTGTTGAATCGGAAACGGTAGTTGTCGGTCTAAAGATAAATTGCGTTCTAATTAAAAATCCGATGCCTGGTTGAATCCTGCACGGATATTAATCCCTGGAATATATACGGTCAATCCCATTAAATAGTGAAACTGGAAACATAATAGCAAGTGCATTTATCCGGAAATTGAATTTTATGTGTTAATTGGTTCTTATGATTTGGAATTTATTGCGTGTTATTTTTCAATCCCAGTTTTTCGAGACGGGATCGCAGGTGACGTTCGGTGATCTGCATAAGCCTTGCGGCAGCACTCTGGTTGCCATCGGTCCGTTTTAACGCTTCCCGGATCATCGCGGTTTCGAATTCACGCATCTTTTGCTCATATCCTTCTTCCAGATGATAGGGATCAAGAGCGGATTTTTTACCGGCAGTATGCAGTTGTAGCGGCAGATCCTGGACGGAGATATACTTATCGCGGCACAGTACAACCGCATGTTCTATTATATTTTCCAGTTCCCTTACGTTACCCGGAAAATCATATTTGAGCAGCTGATCCAGAACTTCCTTACTGATGCTTTCAACTTCTTTATGATTTTCCCGTGAAAATTTACCGATAAAATGATCGATCAGGATGGGAATATCTGTTTTACGCCGGTGCAGGGGAGGAATCTGGATGGAAATGACATTAAGGCGATAATAAAGATCATCACGGAAATCACCTCGTTTGATCATTTCTTCCAGGTTACGATGCGTAGCAGCAAGAATGCGGACCTCGACAGACAGCGTGGTATCTCCCCCCAGACGCTCGAACTGGCCAAACTGTATGGCCCGCAGCAGTTTAACCTGCACTGAGTGGGGGATTTCTCCCACTTCATCGATGAAAAGAGTACCTTTATCGGCCTGTTCAAACCTGCCAATCCGCTGCTGTGCCGCACCGGTATAAGCACCCTTCTCGTGGCCAAAAAGTTCACTTTCGATTAGCGTCTCCGAGAGTGCAGCTACATTTACAACAATAAATGGCCTGTCACGTCGATCACTGGCATAATGGATTGCCCGCGCTATGAGTTCTTTTCCGGTGCCACTTTCTCCTCGTATCAGAACGGTGGCCTTGCTGGCCGCCACGCGTCCTGCCGTATTGAGCACTTCTTCCATCTCACGGCTCTGGGATGTGATCGCATCAAATTTGAATTTATCGGGCAACTGGTCACGTAATATGCGGTTTTCCTGAATCATATGGTGTTTTTCGCTGACGCGCAGCACAAGATTTTCCAGATCATCCAGATCGATCGGCTTATTCAGATAATCATAGGCGCCGGCTTTCATGATGTTGACGGCATCTTCTATATTTCCGTATGCGGTCATCACAACGACATCGATTTCAGGATTGAGTTCCTTTACCTTTTTTACCACCATCAGACCATTCCAGTCGGGCATACGGTAGTCTGTGAGTACGAGATCAATCAGGTGGTCCTTGACGATCTCGAAACCGGAAGGTCCTGAATCAGCGGTATAAACCGTATATTCTCTTCTTTTTAGAAAACTTTCCAGAGATTTTAACTGAGCGGCTTCATCGTCGATCAGCAAAATAGAAATTGATTTCATCTTATGCTTCCCCCGTTCCGGTTACATAAAGCGGTAAGGTCACATGGAAACTGGTCCCAAATCCGGCTTTACTATCTACCGAAATTATCCCTTCATGTTCATAGATGATGCGCTGTACAATACTCAGGCCGATTCCGGTACCTTTTGCTTTCGTCGTAAAATAAAGATTGAATATCCGGTTCCTGATTTCATCCGGGATTCCAGCCCCGTTGTCCTTGACCGAGAGCAGGACTTCATTTGTTTTTACCTGGCTTACCGATAATGTAATTTTTCCGCCTTCTTCCAAAGCATCAATGGCGTTCTGAATGAGATTCATCAATACCTGCCGGATCTGTGATTGATCCCAGTAAACCTGGCCTTCCCAGTTTGTCTTGACATCGAGCTCGAATGTCATGTTCCCGTAATAGCGATTGATATTGTTGCGCGATCTGATGGATAAGTTTGCTCAGCTGAAATTTTTCCGGATGCAATGGATCAGGTCGTGAGAACTTCAGAAAATCCGATACTGTTTTATTAATCCGCTGTACCTCCCCGTGCACCAGCTGTGCCAGTTCATGAAATTCTCCGGCATTAAAAGATGGTTCAAAATCCTTATCCAGCTGCTGAATAATTGTTCCGATGGTATTCAGTGGATTTCGTATCTCGTGTGCGACCCCTGAGGCTAGTTCTCCCATTGCAGATAGCCGTTCTTTACGCTGGATCTGCGCTTCAAGCCGCCGTTGCCGGGTAAGATCCCGGATGACCAGGATGGTGTTTTTGACCCCTTCATCGTCATGAAATTCAGATTTAGAGACGAGAAGGAATTTTTTTTCGCGACCAATGATACCCTCGATGGATTCGGTACCGGGCAGCTGTTCCATGATCCTGCCGTATTCGGCGGGACCCGCAATCAGGGATAATGGTCTGCCCAGAACGTTCTCCTCCTGATCCTGAAAGATCTGCTCAGCCGCTCGGTTAAATATTTTAATGCCCTTTTGTTCATCATACACCAGAATTGCATCACTCACGTATCGGATGATATCGCCCGTATATGTTTCGACAATATGATACTGTCTCTCAAGAAAATCGTAACGTTGGCGGACGAATATCAGGGTGAAAACGATTGTTCCCACCATGATCAGCACAATGGTAATGATGATGAGGCGGCGATAAATACGTTTATTGATATCCCTTATCGGATCAAGTGAGATGCCAAGTCTGAACAGCCCAATGACGGATCCTTCAAATACAAAGGGATGAATCGCCTCGAGGACTTCAACCGAATCGAAGGTATAGGTGCGGGTCATAAATACAGAATCACGTAAAGCCCGGCTCAGAAATTCGGAATCACGAATAGATTCCATTTCGCTGACATTGCCTGAGGCAGCCAGAATTGCAGCGGTATCTTGCAGAGCAACAAATACAATACCCGGATTGTCGATTACCTTGCGCAAAAGAACACCAAATCCGGTCTGACGGCGCAATTTTAACATCGATTCTGCGTCGATATTGACCACAATTGCACTTCGGTTTTTAGCGGCGACAGCGACTGCATAGCGAAAACCCTCCTCATAACGTGCTGGTTTTATGCCAAGAACCAGCGTATCTGCAATACCGTCAAAGATTGGCTGCAGAAAGTTTTGAGCTTCCGTAATACCGTGTTCAGGATCCGAGATATAACTAGTGAATAGTTTTTTCCCGCCAGCGTTAAAAATATTTATTCTAAAGATTTTATTATCGGTTGAGATTTTTTCGAGCAGCCGGTCGGATACTTCGCCCCTTTCGTATAGCGTACGGATCAGATTAGCATTATTGAGCAGGCGATCACGGTAGGTTTCTTCCAAACGCTGTTGCACAGTCAGAACATTACCGGATGATATGATCAGGGATTCCAGCAGTGTATGCGACTGTCCTTCCAATAACTCGAGTAATTCGAGCCTGCTCTGATATAATTCTATGAGAGCGCTGGCAATCATGATGGCTGCCAGCGCCAGAAAGATAATTACAATAAGACGGGGTTGTTCGAGCAGTTTCCGCATAAATCAGAAGGGCCTCAATTACCTTTCCTATAAATATACCTTTTACCGTTAAATAATCCAACCGATATGCCTGTCAGGAATATTTCAGGAATTTGGTATGTGGTTTGATCTTTGTGATTTATCCATACGGACCCATACATATTTCCTTTCTTCATTTAATAAAAAATATAAGTCCAGGTGAGGTGGTTGTACTGCTCAGTGTATTTCTTCCGGCCAGGACATGATTGAATTCCGTGCCGGTTATCATTTGGTTTATTGACGGTTTGAAAAAATATCCGTTTTTCTCCTGTACCCATGAACCCCCATATAGCAAGTTTGTGATTATTATTAGCACGAAGATCGTGATATTCAGGTTAATTCTGAAGCCGAACATGTGATCCATTCAATGAACTTTACCTCTCTAAACTCCGTTTTTACCGAGATTGCTTCAAAACTTCTGCCTGAAATGTTGGATTGATTACAGTTCTGCCTTAATTTATACCGATTTAGTCATGGAATAAGCATTTGAATTCATGAGTTATGAGATAACAATCATACTTTAAATAAAAACCAGAGTTTAATCATGTCTGAAGAAGTTTTTGGGCCAAATGTCTGGCTGATTGACGAAATGTATCGTCAGTACCTTGACACCCCGGATTCTGTAGCGGAGAGTTGGCGGGATTTTTTTGCTGATTACAAACCATCGCCAATGAATTCGGAATTGTCAAATCTTGTTGTGAAAAATGAAGCGCCAAAAAAGCTGAAAAACCGGTTAAAATCAGTAAACCAAAAGATCCCGGTTTAAAGGTCGAAGAGCTGAAAGGTTATGCTGCCCGTATTGTCGAAAATATGGAAGAAAGCCTTTCCATGCCGACCGCAACCTCAACCCGCATCATTCCGGTCAAAGTTCTTGAAGAGAACCGTCGTGTTATCAATACACATTTGATTAATACAGTGGGTGGGAAAATCAGTTTTACACATCTCATCGCCTGGGCAATTCTAAAAGCGACAGAAAAAGTTCCGGCTATGAAAAACAGTTATATGGAACTTGACAGTATCCCGAACAAAGCCTGGCAAGAGCATGTCAATTTTGGTCTTGCCGTAGATGTTACCCGCAAGGATGGAAGCCGGTCACTCCTTGTCCCAAATATAAAACGGTCTGATGAACTGGGCTTTAACGGATTTTTCTCCGCCTATAATGAAATGTTGCGCAAGGTTAAAGCGAACAAAATTGAACCCGATGATTTTATCGGAACAAATATTTCCCTTACGAATCCAGGCATGATTGGCACGGTTCACAGTGTCCCAAGACTTATGGCCGGACAGAGCTGTATTCTTGCAACCGGTGCGATTGATTATCCGGCAGAATATCAGAGTGCCGATCCGGACATCGTTGCCCGTTTGGGGATCAGTAAAATCATGACGATGACCTGCACTTACGATCACAGGGTGATTCAGGGTGCCGAAAGTGGTGAGTTCCTTCGACAGATCCATCTTCTGCTTGCCGGTGAAGAGGGTTTTTATGAAGATATTTATACGGGCCTAAAAGTACCGTATCAGGTCATCAAATTACGACAGGATGTTAATCCGGTGCAAAGTAACGGCGGAGATAGCACCGTCCTTTTTGAAAAACAGGCCCGGGTGTTGCAATTGATTAATATGTTCCGGGTACGCGGGCATCTGGTGGCGGATATTAATCCACTGGCATCCGGAACCCGTAGCCACCCGGAACTCGATCCGGAAAATTATGGACTGACCCTTTGGGATCTTGATCGTGAATTCAATACGCTAGGCGTGGCGGGCAAATCTCGTCTGAAGCTGCGTGAGGTTATCGAAATTCTTCGTGATGCCTACTGCCGTACGATCGGTATCGAATATATGCATATTCAGGAACCGGATCAAAAGCAATGGTTACAACACCGGATTGAAGGAGTTAGTCGTTCGCGTTGGCTCAATAATAACGATATGAGAAATATATTACTGATGCTGAACGCGGCAGAGGCATTTGAAAATTTTTTACACACAAAATATGTCGGGCACAAAAGGTTCAGCCTGGAAGGTGCAGAAACCCTGATCCCAATGCTCCATCATCTACTCGATAAAGCGGTTGACCAGAATGTTCAGGAAGCCATCATCGGTATGTCACACCGTGGGCGGTTAAATGTTCTGGCAAATATTCTTAAAAAGAGCTATAAACGTATTTTCAGGGAGTTTGAAGGCGACCTGGATCCTGCATCGCAACATGGTTCCGGAGATGTCAAATATCATCTCGGTTCAGAAGGCATACATGTCCACGCAAACGGGAAGAAATTGAAGGTCGTGCTTGCTTCAAATCCGAGTCATTTGGAAGCCGTCGATCCGGTAGTTGAGGGGATGACAAGGGCCCGCCAGGATCTAATAGGGGATATTGGCAAGAACAGGGTTTTGCCGGTTCTGGTCCATGGTGATGCTGCCTTTGCCGGACAGGGTGTGGTCGCCGAGACTCTGAACCTGAGTCAGTTGTATGGATATCGTACCGGGGGTACCATTCATATCGTTGTCAATAATAGCATCGGCTTTACAACTTCACCGACCTCTGCAAGATCCAGTACCTATGCCACAGATGTGGCCAGAATGATCCAGGCTCCCATTTTCCATGTCAATGGAGAAGATCCGGAGGCCTGTATCCATGTTGTTGAGCTGGCGCTCGAATTCCGGAAGAATTTTAAAAAAGATGTGGTTATCGATATGATTTGTTACCGCCGTCATGGACACAACGAAGGTGATGAGCCCAGTTATACCCAACCACAGATGTACGCCCAGATCAAAGAGAAAAGGTCGGTAAGGAAGCTCTACACGGAGCAGCTGGTCAACCGAAAAGATCTTACTTTAAAAGAAGCAGAAGAAGCACTGGAAGATTACCGCAAAATGATGGATGTCGCCTTTGAGGAAACAAAAGACAGTGCGCCACCAAAAGTTGAAATTCCGGACAAAGTTATCCTGGTAAAACCGGAAAAAGATTTAGATACTGGCATCGATATTCAGCGCCTGAATGCAATCGTAAAAGCACTAACCGATATTCCTGAGAATTTTAATATACATCCAAAACTTGAAAAACAGATATTAATGCGGGGTACCGCTATCGAGAAAGATGCGATCGATTTCGGTCTTGCTGAGGCCCTGGCTTTTGGTGCAATTTTGGATGAAGGAATCCCGATACGTATGAGCGGTCAGGATTCCCGAAGGGGAACATTCAGCCAGCGGCATTCAGTGCTGATCGATTATCAGACCGGAGAGGAATATACCCCGCTCAATAATATTAATCAGGGTCAGGCCAGTTTGATGATTCATGACAGCCTGTTGAGTGAATATGCCGCCCTCGGTTTTGAATATGGCTATTCGGTAATGAATACCGGCGCGCTTGTCTTATGGGAAGCGCAATTCGGTGATTTTGTAAATGGAGCCCAGATTATAATCGATCAGTTTTTGTCTTCTGCCGAAGATAAGTGGGATCAGCGAAGCGGTCTGGTGTTGTTGCTCCCGCACGGATTTGAAGGGCAGGGACCTGAACACAGCAGTGCCCGGTTGGAACGTTTTCTGACCCTCTGTGCCGAGGACAATATGCGTATCACATTTCCCTCGAATGCCGCCCAGTATTTTCACCTGCTGCGCAACCAGGCAAAACGCAAGAGACGAAATCCGCTGATCGTTTTAACCCCGAAAAGCATGCTGCGGGCAGAGGTGACAAAATGTACGCGGGAAGAAATTTTAAATGGACATTTTCGGGTTATCCTCGAAGATCCCGAACCACCTTCTAATCCTGCAAAACTTATCCTGTGTACTGGAAAAGTAGCTTATGAACTATTGGATTACCGGAAGAAGAACGGTATAAAGGACACAGTTATCGTAAGAATTGAACAACTATATCCGTTTCCATTTGACCAGATGCGAGAACTACTGAAAAAATACAGCAAGATCAAAGATATTCGCTGGGTTCAGGAAGAGCCGCGTAATATGGGTTCCTGGACATTCATCCTTGCCAGATTGCAGGAAGTGTTGTCATCCACACACAAACTACATTTTGCCGGACGTTTGCCCAGTGCAAGTCCGGCTGCCGGGGTTTATCAAATGCATCTTGCAGAGCTGGATTTAATGATCCGACAGGCTTTTGCCTAACCTACCTGATTGGGGTTTAGGAATCAGCCGGTAGATTGATCCGCCTTGCAACATGATTAGGAATTGGTAGTTAGTAATTAGTGGTGAGCAGTGGGGCATGAGTGGTCACTTTGATATTTTATTACTGCTTTTCTCCTTTTTCCTTTTGCCATTACCCTTTTTCCTTTAATACCTATCGCTTGCTGAGATATCCCGCAATATAGCGGTTCAGGGTAAATTTATCTGAAGGATATCTGAGCAGGTATACGGCCAGGAGCAAAAATATGATATCTTCTGCGATCCGAAAAATATCGATCCTGGAGCCGGCACCAAAACAGCCGCAATCGATTTCAAGACCACGCACCATTGCCGATATAAGTGCAAATATAAATATACATGACATAAAAGCGATAAGCATGGCACCCCCGCGTTGCCAGATTCCTGTCAACAACGATATGCCACACCAGAATTCGAGCCAGGGTAGAATGATGGCTATCGTATTTGACAGGAATGAGGGTACCAGGTGATAGTTTTCAACCGCGATGGCGAATACGGCCGGAGCATCGATTTTATCCAGGCTTGCATTGATAAACACCAGCGCCAGAATAACTCTGAGCCCAAGGGGAAGATAAGTAGATTGCATTAATTTGGAAATTGTTGTCGCCATTTCTTACTTCACCAAATGATATCCTGCGCCAATCCACGCATCGATGCCGCCGGAAAAAACATAGACCGACGAGAATTCCTGAAACCGAAGAAATCCGGCAATTCTGTCAGCATATGGACATTCGACACCTGAGCAGTAAAGGACGATCATCGTATTTTTATCAATATCCGTGAATGAGCCCATGATCCGATCGACGGAAGCATAGCCCGGAATATTTATGGCGCCCGGCAAATGACCCGATGCATATTCTTCTTCGCTCCGGGCATCGATAAGTTGTGCCCTTTTTTCCACGATTATGCGGCCTACCTGCTCAAGTGAAAGATATTGATCCGGCGAGATCTCGACTGCATGATGAAAAATCGGTATTCCATTGGAAGAAAAAGCATTATACATCAGCGCTGTTACCAGCGATAAGGTCAATATAAACAGTATTTCAGCTGAAATTGATCGTTTCAATCTGCAGCATCCTCATCAGGTATCGGAAGGCACATCTGCCGGCAGTATGGTACCTGCAACCTCACCAAATCCCACACGGTATCCATCACCCTGCGCATATCCGGTCATGACTACCGCATCGCCATCCTCCAGGAAAGTACGTGTTTCGCCATTTCCCAATCCGATAGGTTTTTTGCCGCCGGCGGTTATTTCAATCATGCTACCCAGGCTGCCTGGTTTCGGGCCGCTTATGGTGCCGGATGCTAAAAGATCGCCGGTCCGCAAATTGCAGCCATTACTGGTATGATGGGCCACCTGCTGACACATATTCCAATAGAGGGATTTTGCATTGGCAGAAGAGATAGACTGTGGCTCCAAACCGGACTGTGTTTTTAGATACACTTCTAGGTGTATATCAAAAGCCCAATCCCCCTTCTGGTGCAGATAAGGCAAAGGTTCAGGTTTCTGTACCGGACCTTTACACCGGAATGGCTGCAGCGCTTCCAGGGATACAACCCAGGGTGAAACCGAAGTGGCAAAATTTTTTCCGAGAAACGGTCCCAGTGGTTGATATTCCCATCTTTGAATGTCCCGGGCGCTCCAATCGTTTACCAGGACAAATCCAAATATATGATTGGAAACCTCATCAACCCGGACGGGGTGTCCGAGTGTATTTCCCGGACCGATAAAAAAGCCCAGTTCCAGTTCAAAATCAAGCTGACGAGATGGAGCAAAAATCAGCGTATTTTGATCCTTATCCTGAAACTGACCCCTTGGGCGACGGACAGAAGCCGGGCTCAGGATAATCGAACTCGACCGGCCATGGTAGGCTACCGGAAGATGCAACCAATTTGCCGGCAAGGAGTTTTCCGGTCCGCGAAATAACCTTCCAAGATTGCTGGCATGTTCGCGGGAAGCATAGAAGTCGGTATAGTCTCCGATGGACACGGGTATCTGAAATTGCGCGTCTTCTATTTTAATCAGGACACGCTTGCGTAAATCGTCATTGTCCTGCAGACGTGCTTCGTCGTGGCGAAGCAACAGGCTGATCATTGTACGCACTTTATGCCAGGTATCAGGTCCGAGACGCATAAAGGGGTTCAGCAGCGGTTGGGAAAAAATATGAGAGGGTTTACCGAGGATTTCGGTAAAATAATGTTCAGATTCAAGAACGGATAAATCGAGTATCCAATCGCCAATCCCGATCCCTACGCGTGGATTACTCAGTGCACTGGATTTAAAGACGCAATAGGGCAGATTTTGAATTGGGAAGGGGGAATCTTCCGGGACATCAATAAAAGATTTTAATCGGGGATCATTTGTGTCATACATTAAGAATCTCTCATTCCTTTTTCAATTGGAATTCGGATAACTCCGGGATAAAAAGATACAAGATTAATTTATGGAATAGAGCGCATTATCCAAATAAAATCTTAATGATTTTCTTGAATCTTTCAAGGTTGTCCTTCTCTTTCTATATCAATCTTAAAGGTTTAATCTTGGCGACAGGATAGATAGGGATATGGAATTTTATATAAACATAAAATTTAACCTGAATAATTTACCACCGCGCCTCAGGCATGGTATTATATTAATACATCAGGTTAAATATTATTAGATCTGAGTTTAAAGCTCGTTCAGAATCCCTGATTCCTCATCCCCGGTAAGTTTCTCTGCCTCCCTTATTATAATCTGGCGGAGTCCGGATCATACGAGATAGTTTATATATAGGCTTGCTTCGTATATATCCTGTTGATCTTGTTACCCTGTCTCATAATTCTATCGGATTAACGCCAGTTTGCGGGTGATAACCTGATTGGAAACCTGCACCCGAGCGAAATATATCCCCGAAGAAACCGGATGTCCATTCGAATTTTTACCATCCCAGATCACGGGATGATAACCGGACGGCAGCTGCTTTCCGGAGCGATAAATCAGTTGACCTAGCGTGTTGAAAATGGCAAAATCAAATTGTCCCGGAACGGGCAAATATAAATCGATCTGCGTGTTCGAATTAAAGGGGTTGGGATAATTATTGGAAACAACGATCTCCTCCGCATTAAATTCCTCAGTGTGTTTAAGAATCCAGTTTTCGGGATCAAACGTCAGATTGGTCGGTGGGTGGTCGGTGGTAAATGTGAAGGACTGAAGATGCAAACTATCCCATACGGTATATGTTCTGTTCAATTCGGTACCCGCCAATCTGATTTGTATGGGCATTTTATAGGGTTCCGGTGTGTTTTGCAATATGCTCAATTCGGTTTTAAATGGACCCGCGCCGGTGGTATGCCAACTCCATGCATAACTGGGTCTGCCTGCCCGATAAATCCATTGGTCAAAAAACCATGAGAGATCATATCCGGCGGTCTGTTCACAAATATATTGAAAATCCTCGGTGACCGCGTTACCATAACGGACTATTGGGCTCGACACATAGGCGCGAAGACAATCAAAAAATACCGAATCTCCAAGAACTCCGCGAAGCATATGCAGCACCCATGATCCTTTATCGTAAACTGTGCCACTGAACAAAGCCGATATATTTGTGGAATCTTCAATGAATAGACTTCCCTGAAAATTATCACGGTATTGTGAACGCATATAGACTGTGATATGCTTGCTCCCCCCCAAGATTTTCAAACCAGAGCGCTTCAGCATATGATGCAAATCCCTCATTTAACCAAATATGGGACCAGTATCGCATGGTAATTTGATCACCAAACCACTGGTGTGCGAGTTCATGCGCATTGAGATAATCATACCGATGGTCCCCACGAACAAGGCCTGCCCCGTAAGAAGTGAGTGTCTGATGTTCCATGCCACCACCCCAGGGAAAAACGGCCATGCCATACTTTTCATCAACAAACGGATATTCACCAAATATTTGGGAATAAAAAATCAACATATCTTTTGTGACTGAAAAATCCTCAACCGCTTTCTGGTATAATTCGGGGTAAACAAAATAGACCAGCGGCATGGAGTGATCGCCGGAATCGTAAGCGTCCTCAAACTGAACATAATCCGTGACGGCTAAGGAGACAAGATAGGTACTTATTGGATAGCGGGTTATCCATGTGTACGTTTTCAGACCCGGGGTAGTTTCCGTAACACCGTGAAGAAGGCCGTTAGAGGCCACCACGAGATTTTCAGGAACCGTAACGTCAAGACGAACCGAATCGGCTTTATCGGAAGGATCATCCTTACAAGGCCACCAGGAGGGTGCGCCATAGGGTTCGCTCAGTGTCCAGATAACCGGTACAAGTTCCGGGCCGTGCACATCCCAGTTAAAGGCACCATATGATCCTCCCTCGGGATCTCCGTGATAATATACGGTAACACTGAATGAAGATCCTGCAGGCAGGGCCTCCGGTAAATTGATTTTTATCAGGTCGGCTGAATGCGTATAGGCGAGATGTGCGTTAGTTTGAAGAATACTATCGACAATCATATGACTACCAAGGTCGAGTTCAATTTGATCCATCGGATCTTGTAAAACGCTCCCGTGAAGGGTAACGGCACCTTTGAGTATTTTTGCAGCGGGTTCCAGCTCCAGCCTGAAGATGATAACCGGAGATATCAAAAAGTCGTTGATATTGTAAAGCGGATTTTTTGAGGAAATCCTGGTTTCGCCAGAAGAGATGTTTTTCGTATTTCGGAAGCATGGATCGTTCATAGGCCGATTCCTGTGGCAATATATCAGAACACGTCAAAACAACAAATATCAGCGTCAGTGTTTTTATCTTATTCATGCCATTCATAAACGCGGAATAAACGAAATGGTTCAAAGGTTATGATTTGTCAGATTTACCAAATCCAATGTCCGAGGGTCATGTGAAATTATTTTCAATATGTCTAATTTAAATATAAGATGTTCAAAAAAATGAACCTGATAACTTGAAATATAACATCTGTTTAGAAGGTTAATAATTATGCATTCAAAGGTCAAGTATTTAGCTAGCGTGCCGATAAATATATGTAAATTTACGAACCCATTCACACTAGAAAGTAAATCCCGCTTAAAAACCAGGATCTGAAAGGATCTAATTACGGATATGGTGAAGAAGTATAAAAAAGAAGATGAAGCTACACATGCGTTGCAGGCGAAAGAGGCAAAACTGAAATCGAACCATAACGATCTCTCCGTTAAAATACGTTTGCTGGAAGAAGAAAATATGAGGTTGAAGCAGGAGATCGAAAGATACAGGGAAAGCGTTGTAGCAACAGAATTAAGTGAAGAAAAATTCCGCCTGCTTTTTGAAACTGAGCGGGACGCCATTGTCGTTATCGATCTTCAGTCAAGGCGTATCGTGGATGTGAATCCTGCTGCTCTGGATTTGTATGGATATGATCGTGCTGAGATGCTTAGTATGTCGGCGGTCCATCTTTCCGCCGATACGGAGAGAAGCAGTGAGATTCTGGGTCGTCTTGCGGAGAGTAACGAAATGAAACCGGAATACACCTATGGCCGACACCGAAGAAAAGACGGTACGGTTTTTCCGATTGAAGCGGCTGCGGCAAGGTTTGAATGGCAAAATCAGAAAATGCTCCATGCGGTTTTCCGGGATGTTACCGAACGTGAGGTGGCAGAGAACAGAGTCAGGGCAAGTGAACAGAGATTCAAGCAATTATTTGAACATCTGCCTGACGCCGTTTTTATCAGCCATATCATTCCGGAGCGGGAAGGGGAAATTGTCGACGTTAATCAGGCTGCGGCAGATCAGACCGGCTATACCAGGCAGGAATTGGTTCGTATGAATATCAATCATGATCTGAGGGTTGGTCCACCTGATGGAATATCAAACATACGCAAGAAATTAGTGGCAGGTAAAAATGTGGTGTTTATCGAGAATAAACGCCGGAAAAATGGTACGACATATTTAACGGAAGTTCATATTACAACGATTGAACATGATGGTCAAAAACTTGCAATTTCTGTAAACCGCGACATCACCGCCCAGAGGGAAGCAGAGGAGCAGGTCAGAAAATTATATGGTTCTGTTGAACAAAGCCCTGTGTCGGTCATCATTACCGATACTGCTGGAAATATCGAATATGTTAATCCGAAATTTGCCAAAGTTACCGGATACAGTCGAGAGGAGGTTATTGGAAAGAATCCACGTATTCTAAAATCGGGAGAAATGAAGCCGGCGGAATATTCTGAGCTTTGGGAAACTTTAGTTGCGGGAAATGAATGGCAGGGGGAATTCCACAACCGAAAGAAAAATGGTGAGCTGTTCTGGGAGCATGCTTCAATATCGCCAATAAAGGACGAGAAAGGAATTATCACACATTATCTTGGGATCAAAGAGGAAATCACAGAACGAAAACGATTACAACAAGAGCTGATCCAGGCACAAAAAATGGAGTCTATCGGAAATCTGGCGGGTGGGATCGCCCATGATTTTAATAACCTTCTGACTGTTATCAATGGTCATGCCGAGATCGGATTAATGAAACTTGAGAAAAATCACCCCGCACACCGGGATCTTGTATCGATATTGCATGGCGGAAAAAGGGCTGAAAACCTTACACGCCAGTTATTGGCGTTCAGCCGGAAACAGATCTATGAAACAAAAATCATAAACATCAACGAGATTATCACCGGTCTTGAAAAAATGCTGCGTCGTCTTATAGGAGAGGACATCACCATAAAAATAAAACTGGATCGTTCGATCGGTAAAATTAAAGCGGATCCGATTCAAATCGAACAGATTATAATAAATATCGTGGTGAATGCCCGGGATGCCATAAACGAATGGACCGCGAAACGTGAGAGTAGACAAATACTGATTGAGACCGGTGAAGTTTATCTGGATGAAAATTATCTTAGGCGGCGTCCTGAGGTGGAACGCGGAAAAAAGGTGTTTGTTGCCATCAGTGACAATGGAAAAGGAATGAACAGGGACGTACGGGACCGTATATTTGAACCATTTTTTACAACCAAAGAAAAGGGTAAAGGGACCGGACTTGGGCTGGCCACGGTCTACGGAATTGTAAAACAGAATCGCGGCCATATCTATGTATACAGTGAACCCGATTTAGGTACAACCTTTAAAATTTACTGGAACCTGACCGAGGAATCCGCTGTAAAGCAAGATCTTCAACCCGAAGACAGAAAGAAAATGTCCGGCTCGGAAAACCTGCTCCTAGTCGAAGACGATGACAATGTCAGGTCATTTGCACTCAATGCACTTAAAGAGTTTGGCTATAACGTCTATGAGGCACAAAATGGTAAAAGTGCACTGGCCTTTATGCTGGAAAAAGGCTTAAAAATTGATTTACTGATCACAGATATGATCATGCCCGAAATGAACGGAAAAGAACTGGCCCTCGCGCTGCATAAAATTTCACCTGGAACGAAGGTGTTATATACTTCAGGTTATACCGGTGATCAGCTGGTTGAAAACGGACGTCTTGAGCAGGACATTAATTTCCTGAATAAACCCTATTCGATTGATATGCTGGCACGCGGCGTGCGAAAAGTGCTTGAGACGGGATCACCTATGACGGGCCGGAAAATAAAAAAATAAAGTACCTGGTAACCTCCTGGAATTTCTTCCGTAAATAAATTACCTTAATCTGATATTATATTTAATTAATGGAAAATTGTATGAATGCCATCGAATTGTCCGATGTAACCAAAACATTCGGCTCAATCACTGCCGTTAATGCACTTAATCTGAAAGTGCCGGAAGGACGGGTTTACGGTTTTATCGGTCCAAATGGATCGGGTAAAACCACGACACTAAGAATGATCATGAATATTTATTATCCCGATATTGGTGAAATAAAAATTTTCGGTCAAACACAAAAAAGCGCTGTGAGCGATCGCATAGGCTATATGCCGGAAGAACGCGGTCTTTATAAGAAAATGAAGGTTGGTGACCTGCTCTCCTTCTATGGTGCATTGAAAAATGGTAGAGGTCTTTCCAGCGCAGTGGATCAATGGCTCGAAAGATTTAATTTGTTGGAATGGAAGAATAAAAAAGTTGAAGCACTCAGTAAAGGGATGAGCCAGAAAGTACAGTTTATCGCTACAGTTATTTCTCAGCCGGAGATGATTATTCTCGACGAACCATTCAGTGGCCTGGACCCGGTAAATATGGATCTGATCCGGGAAGCGATTTGGACCTTCAGAAAACAGGCTGTACCGTAATTTTCTCCACACATGATATGAATGTGGCAGAAAGGATGTGCGATTATATTTTTATGATCTACAAGGGACAAAAGGTGCTTGATGACACGCTGCAGGCAATACAGGATCGATTCGGTGATGATACGATCAGAGTAAGACTTTCGGATCCTGATGTCGATCTGACCGGTGTAGCTCGGTGTAACGAAGATCAATAATTTTGGCCAGTTACAGGAAATTCGTATGCAGCCGGATTCGGACCCACAGAAAATATTACGCGCCATCCTGGACAAAACCCAGGTTCGCAGTTTCGAAGTCACCAAGCCATCTTTGCACGATGTATTTGTGCGAATTGCCGGCCCGGAAGCCATGGAGGTGAATCATGCATAAAGTCTGGAAAATTGCGGTACGCGATTATATTGCGGCGGTTAAAACAAAAGGATTCATCATAGGACTGGCAGTAGTCCCGGTAGTCATGAGCGGAAGTGTCCTTGCCATGTTGTTACTGGGTGATCAGGTTGATACCACGGATAAAAAAATTGCTATAATCGATCATACCGACATCGTTGCCGAATCGGTTGCAGCCGCAGCTGAAGAAAGAAATGCAAATGAGGTTTATGAAAAGAATACGAACAACAAAATAAAACCAGCTTATCTGATCGAAGTCGTTCAAATTGATCAGGAACAACCGGAACGTCAGAAGCTGGAATTATCCGATCGCGTACGTACGGGTGAATTGCATGGATTTGTGGAAATCTATAAGGAGGCCATTCATCCCAGTCAAAACTGGGATGATACCCATATTGCGTATTATGCCAAAAATGCGGCTCTGGATGACGTAAGGCGCTGGTTGATCGGCCCAATAAACGTTCGTTTGCGTTCCGAAAGACTGGCGCAGGTTGGCGTAAAAGATATCGATCAGGAAGAATTGTTTGCCTGGCTTTCGGTGGAAGGCAGAAAGTTGATCGAAACGAATACCGAAACGGGTGATGTCCAGGATTCCCAGAAAAGTGAAGAATGGCAGGCGATCATTGTTCCGATTATTATGCTGATGCTCATGTTCATCCTGATACTAATGGGCGCATCTCCGCTGCTGAATGCGGTTATGGAAGAGAAACTTCAGCGGATTGCCGAAGTCTTGCTGGGATCGATCCAGCCCTTTCAATTAATGCTTGGAAAAATACTCGGTGGCACCATGGTTACGCTTACCGGCGCAAGTGTATATATTCTTGCCGGTGTGTTTGCAACCATGCAGCTGGGAATCTATCAAATTATTCCCATGTATATCATTCCCTGGTTTTTTGTCTATCTGATACTGGCTATCTTTATGCTGGGTTCAATATTTGCCGCACTTGGTTCCACGGCCAGTGATGTTAAAGATGCGCAATCGATGACATTCCCGGCTATGATTCCAGTTCTGATACCGATGTTTGTTCTGACACCGGTACTAAAAGAGCCACTCAGCGATTTCTCGACCTGGATGTCTCTGATCCCGCTCTTTACCCCCATGCTCATGATGGTCCGCATGGGCACGCCCCAAGGGATTCCCATGTGGCAGCCTTGGGTTGGACTGATTGGAGTAGTGTTATTTACTATTTTTACTGTTTGGGCTTCCGGCCGAATTTTTCGTATCGGGATTCTCATTCAGGGCTCGACGCCAAAATTATCGCAGATGATTAAGTGGATCTTTAAGGGATAAAGGTAATAAAACCACAAACAACAAATCCCGAAACACAAGCACATTCCAAATTACAATTTCCGGATAAATGCAATTTCTGTTATGTTACCGGTTCAACGATTTAAAGGCATTCCTCGTACTGCCAACCGTCTACAGCCTATTGCCTGTTGTTTGCCATTCCTCTCTTGATTCATACCACTTTTGTCATTATAATACTTTGCTTAATAAGAAATTATTTTCGGAGGCATTAAATGTCATACAGTTCGAAACGCATGGCGATCTTGGTTGGCGGAGGACCGGCACCGGGCATTAATAGTGTTATTGGTGCAGCGACGATACGCGGGATTTTATCCGGCGCAGATGTGATCGGTATCCGTGATGGATTCAAATGGATCATGCGCGGAAATATTGATAATGTCACTCCGCTTACAATTGACCGGATCAGCCGTATCCATTTTCGCGGTGGATCTTACATCGGTATTGCGCGTGACAATCCCACAAAAGATAAAGCGCATCTCGAAAACACCGTAACCTCGTTGTTGCGCTTGAATGTTGATAAGCTGGTTACGATTGGTGGTGATGACACCGCCTTTTCGGCATATCGTGTTCAACAGGTCGGTGAAGGCCGGATAAGCGTTGTGCATATACCCAAGACGATCGACAACGATCTGGATCTGCCCCATGGGATTTGTACTTTTGGATTTCAAACAGCCCGGCATATCGGTGTTGATATCGTGAAAAATCTTATGGTTGATGCAAAGACCACAACGCGCTGGTATTTTGTGATCACCATGGGACGGAAAGCCGGGCACCTCGCACTCGGAATTGGAAAAGCCGCCGGCGCCACCCTCACGTTGATTCCGGAGGAATTCAAAGAGAAAAAAATCCCCTTTATGAAAATAGTGGATATTCTTGTGGGCTCGATAATCAAACGCATCAGCTATGGCCGGCCTGACGGAGTGGCCGTTCTGGCAGAAGGATTGGTCGAACATCTTGATGAAAAAGATCTGCGGGAGCTGGTTGAAGTGGAACGCGATGAACACGATAATATTCGGATTGCCGAAATCAACTTCGGTGAAATTTTAAAATACAAGGTACAGCAGCGTCTGCAGGAATTTGGAATGAAAATGACCATTGTAAGCAAAAATATCGGCTATGAATTGCGCTGCGCAGATCCGATTCCGTTTGACATGGAGTATTGTCGTGATCTGGGATTTATGGGGGCAAAATTTTTGTTTGATGGCGGGAGCGGTGCGCTTGTATCGATCCAGGACGGAAGATTCGTTCCGATGTACTTCAAGGATATTCTGGATCCAAAAACCAAAAAGATGAAAGTACGCATGGTCGATACCGATTCAGAGAGTTATTATATCGCCAATCGTTATATGATCCGTTTGCGCAGGGAGGATTTTGATGATCCGCATGAACTGGCAAAATATGCAGCAACATCAAATATGTCTTTAAAAAACTTTCGTGAAAAATTCTTCTATCTGGTTGAGGATGTAAAAGAAAAAGAAAATGGCGTCGATGGATATATCTTGCAAAATGCCCAAACAGAACAGGAAAACCTGAAAAAAATCAGCGCGGATAAATAGCCTAACCGGCAGAACGCCTTTTCCAAATGTATAAGTACTTTCCGGATATTACGGCAGTGGTCCTGGCAGCGGGTTCTTCCGTGCGGATGGGCCAGCCAAAAGCATTGCTCAGGGTTGAGGGAGATGTCTTTGTGACCCGCATCCTGAAAAATCTTGCGGAATTCGGTTTATCCGACATCATCCTCGTCCTGGGTGAACATGCTCCGCGCGTTGAACCGGTATTAACCGATCAGGTGCCGGTGCAAATAATCGTCAACCCTGATCCAACCCAGGGACAACTTTCATCACTCAAACTGGCTTTAGATTATATAGACAAAAAAATAAAAGGTATTATTCTTGTATTGGTCGATCATCCCCTGGTACAGAAAGAAACGTATCGAAAAATATTGGATGAGGCTGAAAATGAACCTGAACGGATCATTATACCGAGTTATAACGGTAAAAACGGGCATCCGGTCTATTTCGGTAAAAAGTATTTTAAAAGTCTGCGGGAAACACCACTGGATCAGGGCGCGAAGGCTGTTGTATATCAAAACCGTTCTGATGTCATCACTATTCCGGTCGGGGATTCCGGGATTCTGAAAGACATCGACGATCCGGACAATTACCGGAAATTTATAGCAGGGGATTAGTCATGGATGCAAACAGGTTATTCCGAAAGGTTGCCGACCTGCAGAGAGAGCGGGTATCACTTGCCCTGGTGACGGTTATCGGAACAACGGGTTCTACTCCACGGGGTGCAGGTGCCAAGATGATCGTGCTTGAAGATGGACAGATCTTTGGATCGATCGGGGGTTCTGCCGTCGAATCGATGGTCATTGAGGACGCACGGGTGGCCCTCCGTAAAAATAAAATAATTCGTTGTTCCCACAACCTTAATGATATGGAAAAAAATGATACGGGGATGATTTGTGGAGGTACCATGGAGTTTTATATCGAACCGGTTAAAGTGCCGCCCCGGCTATTTATCTTTGGTGGCGGACATTGCGGGCAGCCGCTTGCCAGACTGGCGGCTCAGGTTGGATTTGTATGCACCGTTGTCGAAGACCGTCCGGAATATGCCGCCAAGGCGCTCTTTCCGGATGCAGAGGCTATCATTGTTGCTAATCCTGAAAAGGCTTTTGGCCAGATATCTCCCGGGGAGGCCGATTATGTGGCAATCGTAACCCGCAACCACGAACTGGATTATCAGGTTCTGAAAAAAGTTGTCCGTAAGAAACTAAAATATATCGGTCTGATCGGCAGCAAAGCCAAAAAAGTCTCAAATTTACAAAAAACTCATGAAAGATGGCGTAAGTAAGCAGGAACTCTCAAAAATCCACTGCCCTATCGGAGTTGAAATAAATGCGGAATCACCGGAAGAAATCGCGGTGAGTATCGTTGCACAACTTATCGGTATTAAGAACGGATCCGAAATAAAATAGCGTGAATTTTTCAGAAGGGTCAGGAATAGTATTCATTCATGCGGCAAACAAAGATTTGCCAACATCTAACGGATAATAAGCACTTTATGATAAGCTGTCAGTTTTTTATCCGAATATTGGGCAAGGTAAATCCCGGTAGCTAAATCCATCTTGTCGTTATTACGGCCGTCCCAGCGAATTATATTATCTCCCGCCGAAAAATTCCTGGCGGAAGCCAGCGAACACACTCTTCTACCTAAAAGATCATAAATATCAAAATTTGCCCGTGCCGGCTGATTAAGTGAGATAATAAAGGTTGTTTCTCCATTCAATGGATTGGGATAATTTTTTATGACCGCAAACATATCCGGTAAGTTTGCAGGATCAAAAGGCAGAATTGAAGTTGCACTTGCCGTATCGATTGCCACGAGCCGGATTCCATCGGCAACGACATACAGCCCGGTCGAGGCCTCATTGGAAATGCTGACTGTCTCATTGGTGTCCCCGTGAAATAAATATTTACCGATATACACCCATTGAGCACCGGTAGTGGTCTGGTCGACCCTTACAGTGTCGATTCCCTGCCGATGCCTGACGATGATTGGTGTATCTTTTGCGCGATTGGACGAAGATACCCACCAGGCATAGACTTCATACATACCTGAAATAGTCAATCCAAGTGCGAACCGGGCATATTTATCTCCAGTACCGATATTGGTATACCGGGCCTTAGTACCGGCCCAATATCCGGAATTAGCCGATTCACTCCATGTCCCGCCGATAAAAGTACAGGAGCTGTCTTCTGTGTCATATGTTTTTTCAAGGATTGGTTCCTGCGGCAGGTTAAGCGAATCACGGTGAACGACAGCCAGGATGGTTGGAAGCGGACGCTGGTATGTTCCCCCTTCCGGCCGGTTGATCAGGGTGCCGCCCACTGCCATCTGGGTTGATCCGCCACCATCCAGATTCATCGCTTCCACACATCCCAGATCGATGAAAACCTGTGCGAGTTCCGGCAAACTGACCCCCTCGCTTTCTGTCTGGCGGCCATCAGCGACCAGCAGAATGGCATGCCGGTTGTCCGTAAATCCAACGCCGGTTCGCGGATCCCTGTTATCAAGACCCACGCCGGAGCCAAAGAATACTTCCTGGTAATAGGTCACATTTATCTGGCCGTTTTTCACCAATGTTGGCCCCCCGCCAATACCTACCAGCAGACTGTCAAAGGGTTGACCGTCTTCTCTGATCGGAGTATCAGCAGGTATCCCTTCCCCATTCGGGGTTGGCGTTGCGAATGTATATAGTCCCTCTATAGTCGCATCGAAATGCCAGATCCAATTTACCGACATCTTCAGATGATAATCCAGGCCAAAAAAACTTCGGGTTGCGGGATAAATCGTTTCACTCCTGTTCAACAAGGACACATTCTGGGCCTTAAGTTCCTGAGGGTAAACAACGGCTGAATATGACGCAGCGCTATTTATATCAAAATAACCACCATTGATGCCGGCATAGGCGTTTGTGCCGGAGACGAAGGAGTTAATCCCGGTTTTATTTGGGATTATATAAGGACGAACGGCAATATCAACCTGATTGAGATCAACATCCAGATACCAAATATTGAGCGCGGGGCTATCTCGTCTCCCCTGGAAAAGCCTGACACCTTCAGTTAGAGCGTACTGGCCGGAAATATCATTCCAAGTTATTGGTTGGGCAAACAAAAAGATTACAGGTGATAAAAGAAGAAACAGGAATATATATTTATTCATATTATCTCCGCATTTAAGCTAAATATAATGAGCAATCTAAAATTGAACAAACTCTGGGATTTTAAAAAAGAATTGCTTCTTTATGTTGATAACAACAAATTAAATACTTATCGGGAGATTGGTTATGATCGGAAATCCACATCAAGGTGAATATCCAGCATATTTTTCAAGATATATCGGACTGGTTCCAAGGGACAATAATATACTCAGAGTTTTCGGTAACCAGCTTGAATATACCCTGAAAATAATTCAGCGCATGAACGAGAAGGACGGCGATTTCTGTTATGTACCCGATAAATGGTCAGTCAAACAGGTTATTGGGCATTTGATTTTATAATCCACCGGCTCATCAAATTACATCATACCATTGATATGGAGAAAGCAGATGGATAGAGAACAAATAAGTTCTTTTATCGCACATATAGAGTTGTTCAAATCCTTAAACCATGATGAATTGCGACAGATCGCCTTGCGCATGAAACATCGCAAAATCAAGGCACGAACTTATATATTCAAAGAGAATACGCCACGCAAAAATCTGTTTATCATTTACCGCGGTGAAATTGAATTGGTTAAAACTTCTCCCCTGGGGGAACAAAAACGTCTGGCTGTGTTCAGCCGATATGACTTTTTGGGTGAAGGGGCACTGATGGATCAATATCCTCACTCGACTTCGGCAAGAGCACTGAAAGAAACCGAACTTATCCAAATCAGCCGTGATGCGATCAATGATATGTTCCGGGAGCACCCAACCCTGGCCGGTGGAATTTTATCTGGTGTGGCCCGGGTTATCTCCCGGCGTATGCGGCAGGCAAGCACCCGGGTGGTCAATGTGGCAGCACAGTATATTTCCGGCAGAAGCCGCCTCGAACATGATCTGCTTGGGGAACGGGAAGTTCCGTTTGAATATTATTATGGTATTCAGACCCTCAGAGCACTTGAAAATTTCAATATTACGGGAATTTCGCTGACTCAGTTTCCGGCACTGATCGAAGCGCTGGCGATGGTTAAAATGGCCGCAGCGATTACCAACGCGGAATTGGGACATCTAAAACCAAAGGTCGGCGATGCGATTGTGGAAGCCTGTCGGGAGATTCTGAACGGTCGGCATCATACACAGTTTGTTGTGGATATGATCCAGGGAGGCGCCGGCACATCGACCAATATGAATGCCAATGAGGTTATTGCCAACCGTGCCCTAGAATTAATGGGGTATGAACGGGGTGCATATGAACATTGTCATCCGAACAGCCATGTAAATCTGTCCCAATCCACCAATGATGTATACCCGACTGCGTTAAAGATTGCCCTTTTTAACAGCAATAAGCAAATACTCGAGGTTTTGAAAGACCTGATCAGAGCCATACGGAAAAAATCGAATGAATTCAAACAGGTTATCAAGATGGGAAGAACCCAATTGCAGGATGCGGTGCCGATGACTCTTGGACAGGAATTCACTGCCTATGCGGTGACACTGCAGGAAGAGGTTGACCGCTTGCAACAGAATGCCGATCTTTTTCTGGAAGTAAATCTTGGTGGTACTGCTATCGGTACGGGTATAAACGCCGATCCTGCATACCGGAAAAAAGTGGTTGAACATTTGCGCAGGATTACAGCAATAGATGTTGTTCCCGCCGCCGACCTGGTGGAGGCGACACAGGACACGGGTGCCTTTGTCATGTATTCCTCGGCATTAAAAAGACTTGCGGTAAAGCTGTCGAAGATATCAAATGATCTGCGTCTGTTGTCCTCAGGTCCAAGGACCGGACTCAATGAAATAAATCTGCCGAAAATGCAGCCCGGCTCATCGATCATGCCGGGTAAAGTAAATCCGGTCATCCCGGAAGTCGTCAACCAGATCGCCTTCAAAGTTATCGGAAATGATCTTACCGTCACCATGGCCGCAGAGGCCGGGCAATTGGAGTTGAATGTCATGGAGCCGGTTATTGCGGAAAGTCTGTTTGAATCTATTGAAATGCTCAAAAACGGAATGACCACGCTTACCTATCGGTGTATCCAGGGGATAACCGCAAATAAGGAACGATGCCGCAGTTATGTCCAAAACAGTATCGGACTTGTGACGGCGCTTAATCCGGTACTCGGTTATGAGACCTGCACGCAATTGGCGAAAGAGGCACTGGAGACCGACCGGGGTGTGTATGAACTGGTCATTGAGAAAAAGTTGTTGTCGCCCAAGGATCTGGATCGCCTGCTCGACCCGAAAAATATGATTCGCTAGCCGGTAAAAAAGGACAATATTTTTACTTGACATGTTATCCCAATTAGAATATTTTAAATAATTTCCAATGCAGCTAATAGAATCTTATTCATCTGTGTTCACAAGAATCGGAGCGGTGTATGCAAAAAGATGATAAAAACCAGAAAGGGCTTTCACGCCGTGCTTTTCTAAAGGGTGTCGGGTTATCATCGGTGGGCGTGGCGGCAATCCATGGCGAGGGTCTGGCCGGGAAATTGCGTGCAGCCGGAATGTTAAAGTCGGACCGTATTCTCGGACCCGGTGAATTCGAGGCCGAGGCTCATGGTCAATGGAAAATCTCTGAAAACGACTATTACGCCGGCAACGACCCTTGCCGATGCTCTAAGAGATAAACTGAATCTGACCGGAACAAAGATCGGCTGTAACCGGGGAGCTTGTGGGGCCTGTACCGTAATTCTCGATAAACGCGCTGTGAGTTCCTGTATGACCCTTGCGGTGGATGCCATCGGTTCGGAGATCGAAACGATTGAAGGGCTTGCAAAGGACCATAAATCATTGCATCCTTTACAGGTTTCATTTATCGAACATGATGCACTCCAGTGTGGATTTTGTACGTCGGGTATGATCATGAGCACCAAAGCGCTTCTTGATCAGAACAAAGATCCCAATGGCGCCGCCATCAGAAAAGCCGTCAGCGGTAATCTGTGTCGTTGCGGGACCTATAATCAGGTAAGTAATGCAGTGGCGGCTGTATCAAAATCAAAAAAGTAATCTGATCCTGCTCGAAAAGGAAGGTAGGAGATATCTATGTCGAAATCATTTAGTCTTAAAGTCGGGGTAGAAAAGGACCTGAAAGATCTGACAGTCGAGGTTCCCGATGATCAACCGAAACCCTGGGACGGTGCGATCAAACTCAGATATATCGGAGGGCGGACTTCCCGTATTGATGGCGTCGATAAGACAACAGGGCGCGCAAAATATACATTTGATATTAAACGGCCGGGTATGTTGATTGGCAAAATTTTGCGTTCACCGTTTCCGGCATGTCTGGTAAAAGCAATCGATATTTCCAAGGCCGAAAAGATGCCTGGTGTCAGAGCGATAATTACGGTTCAGGATCATTTGCCGATACAATTGCGGTTTGCCGGTCAGGAAATTCTGGGAGTAGCTGCTGATACGCATGAACATGCAGATGAAGCGCTGAAAATGATCAGCCTTACTTATGAACAAAAGCCTTTTGTAACCGATCTTGATCAGGCCATGTTACCGGATGCCCCGGTGGTTTTTTCAAAAACTGTAGAGGAAAAGAAAACGGAAGGTGATTTGCCCGGAAGCGATGCTAAGGTATCGCAGGACGGAAATATCCGGGGGCCAAAAAAAACGCCGAAAGACGGGAACGCAACTGAAATAGATGCATTGTTGAAGAATTCGGATTTTTTGATCAAAGCCGAATACCGCACCCAGGTTCAAACACACAGTGCCATGGAAACGCATGGCGTCGTCGCGGAATGGGATGACGCGCAAAAGCTGACCGTATGGGCTTCAACCCAGGGGACGTTCGGTGTGCGCAATGAAATGGCCGAGTATTTTGGTCTTAAAAAAACCGATGTGCGTGTGATTACCGAATATATGGGAGGTGGTTTTGGCGCAAAATTCAGTCCCGGTGTGGAGGGGATCATGGCTGCCCGGCTGGCCAAAAAAACCGGGAAGCCAGTCAGGTTGATGCTGGATCGCAAAGAAGAACATCTGGCAGTTGGAAATCGGCCTAATTCGGTGCAAAAGTCGACCATCGGCGCCGGAAAAGACGGCAAACTCACCGGTATTAAATTAATTTCATACGGTTCAGCCGGTGTCGGAACCGGAGCAGGTACGATGGGCCCCGCCGGAAATATTTACGAGTACCAAAAGTTTTACGCTGAAGAATCGGATGTCTTTATCAATGCCGGCCCGGGTGCTGCATTTCGTGCACCGGGACATCCTCAGGGCACCTTCGCGCTGGAACAGGCAATCGACCAGCTCGCTTACAATTGTAAAATGGACCCGCTGGAATTCCGGCGAATAAATACACTGAATGATCCAGTACGGCAGATGGAATATAAACTCGGTGCTGAAAAGTTCGGGTGGTATAAACGCAATCCGGTGCCCGCAAGCGATCGCGGTCCGCTCAAACGTGGGGTGGGCATGGCCAATTCTGTCTGGTACTATATCTATGGTACCGGATTTCTGGCAAGTTTGCAGGTCAACAGTGACGGATCCGTGCTGTTTACAAACGGCGTACAGGATATCGGCGGTGGGATCGGAACCGTTCTGGCGATGGTTGTGGCGGAGGAACTCGGTCTAAAACCGGACGATATTGCAGTTAAGATCGGCGATACCAATTTCGGTCTGGGACCGGCCTCCGGCGGAAGTCAGACAACGGCCGGAATCACGCCGGCAGCGCGTAATGCGGCTTATAATGCCAAACTTAAAATGTTTGAAATCGCGGCGGGCATGTTCGATACACAACCAGGCGCCCTTGCTGCGGCCGATGGCAAAATATTTGTTACCGGAGATCCGACAAAAAGTTTCCCATGGAAAGAGGTGGCTGCACGGATTCCCGGTGATCAGTTCACCGTTGTGGCCGAAAGGGTAAAGGACAATCATGAGCTTGAACGGCGCACCATAGCGGGGGTCCAGTTCGCCGAGGTTGAAGTCGATACGGAGACCGGTGTTATTAAGGTTAAACGTATGGTGGCCGCCCATGACTGTGGCCGGCCGATGGACCGGCTGACCATTGAAAGTCAGATCAACGGCGGTATGATACAGGGCATCAGTTATGCGTTGTTCGAAGACCGTATCCTTGACCGGAATAAAGGTATCATGGTCAATGCCAATCTGGAGCAATACAAAATTGCCGGATCACTCGATATTCCTGAAATTGAATCAATTATCCTCGATGTAAATCATGGTCAAAGCAGTACCGGTGCTATGGGAATCGGAGAACCTGCCACCATCCCGACCTCAGGTGCGATCGCCAATGCGGTTTACCATGCGATCGGTGTACGCATAAATGAGATCCCGATGACACCGGATCGTGTGCTATCGGCATTGCAGACAGCGAAAGGGGGTGCGAAATGACCAGGTATGAATACGCAGTACCGCAGACTGTGGATGAAGTATTTGAATATCTCGAAGCGTCGAATACGCTGATCAAAGCCGGCGGTGTTGACCTCCTTGATCTGATGAAGGAAGATCTTTTAGCGCCACAAAGGCTGGTAAATATACGACATCTGAAAGAGTTGAAATTCATCGAAAAAGATGCTGGGGGAGATCTGCATATCGGACCGAATACAACGCTTGCTGAACTCACCGAGGATGATACTGTTTTGGGCATATATCCGGCGCTGGCTCAGGCGGCCGATGGTGCGGCCACACCGCAGATCAGAAATATGGCAACGGTCGCAGGTAATATCTGCCAGCGGCCACATTGCTGGTATTTCCGGAATATTGATTTTGATTGCAGCCGTAAGGGGGGCGATACCTGTTTTGCCCTCGATGGCGAAAATCAATATCATGCCATTTTTGGCAATGCAAATGGATGTGCCATTGTTCATCCATCCGCAACGGCCGTTGCCTTACTGGCTTTGGACGCGGAAATTAAACATAAAAAAAGCAGATGGTGAACGTACGGTAAAATTAGCCGATTTTTTTGTTTTACCGGAAAAGGATATCAAACGCGAAAATATTCTGAAGGACGGGGAACTCATCACAGATATTATGATACCCGCAAAAATGTCATCATATAAAAATTTTTACATTAAGCAAAAGGAAAAGCAATCCTTTGACTGGCCTATTGCCGATGTCGCGGTTGCGCTTAAAATGGATGGGAAAACCATCACCGATGCACGTGTTGTTTTAGGATCTGCCGCACCGATCCCCTGGCGGGTTACCGGTGCTGAAAAGATCTTAAGCGGCAAAACGATCAGTAAAGACCTTGCACGGCAGGCCGCGGATGAGGCTCTTGCCGGTGCAGAGCCGCTCAGTCGTAATGGGTATAAGGTCCAGGTCCTTAAAACAATAGCCTATCGGACAATTTGCCGTGCCGCTGATCTGGATCCGATGGTGTAAAAGAAAGAGGATATTATGTACGAACAAATAAGATCTGATTGCCGCTTCCTGCGCACAAAAATGAGTTTTATTCCCGATCCCCAGAACAGAGAGGAGTGGCGCAGCGAGGAATCGACAACACATCAGTATTGGTGTGCAAAAACCATGATCACCGCCGGGCCTGATAATGGTCTGGTGGCACCTCAGGAATGTGGGCGGGGGCGCAGCTGTTACCGGGATAAATTTCAGATCGAATAAACCCTGCAGGGGCATCGGCTTTATAAAGCAGATGGCCATAATACCAGGTAAGAACCATCCTTTTCATATCCGGCGTGCATAAAATGTTTGGCAAAAGGGCTTTCCGCGGCGGGCATTCCGTTTATGGATTCTACTTTAATTTTTTTCTTCGGGCGGAACGGCTCAGGCAGGATCTGACGGTTTCGCGTTAATTTTACCACCTTTTCAAATTCCTCCCCACTCATATCGGCTAATATGAACCAGCGTGCAAAATAACGTTCACAATACAATACCGGTTTTCCACCAACAAATCCGATGTGATTCCCCGGCAGGCGCAGTATCTTCTGGGATGACTCAAACGGCCATGCGAGATTTCCACCAAAGGGTATGGCCGGATCGAGCACATTTACCAATTTATAAGCTGGCGCAGATGTGCGCTCTTCGGGGAGTTTCATGAGAATATCCACTGCTTCCGGAAGTGCGAATTGAATTCCCGAAAGCCCCTTTATGAAATACCCACGCCGGATTTCACCTTGCCATTCAAGTACTTTCAAGGCATGGAATATTTCGTACCAGGGAAGCAGTCCGTGTTCGAACCGATAGAATTCTTTCACCAAAATACCGTGGCGGCGCAGTAGAAGTTTTGCCTGCCAGACGGCAATTTCAGACCGTATTGGCTTTCGTCCTAATATGCCGAATGTATCAAGTCTGAACCAGCGTCCAGTCCCCATTTGAATCGATCTGGAGGCCCTTTGACGTATACCGGCACGATCGTTTGATGAAACATCACCTTTACCAAATGTAAGCAACGTATCGTAATTTTCACAGCTGATCACTCCGGCACGTGTCAGGTCACTTAGCTTTTTAATCAAATGGTTACGGGTTTGCTGTAATCCATCTTCAAGGTCATCCAGAAAACTGGCACCGTTCTCTCTTAGAAAAATCTGTATTTCCGATCCATTATTTATTGAGTTATCAAATCCACGGTGGTTTGTCAGCCATCCCTCACCACGATACATGTAACTGACATACTGCTCCGGTGAACCGGAATCCGGATCAAAAAATAATATTATTTTACCCTCTGTGATGAGTTGGCGCAGTTCCAATAAGGCCTCCCGTTTAAAATCAGAAAGACGCGTAGCTAATACCTCACGTTCAAAGAAGAACAGTGGTAAACGTAATCCCCGGTATTGACGAAAAATTTCCAGGAAATTATCGGACGTGTTGTCGAGCCGGTGCCATTTCAGCAGAAACCTGAGATATATATCCTGACCAAGTGCGACAATCTGGCTTCTTCTAATGGCAACTGCACGTCGGTAAAGCTGAGCGAAATTATCCCGATCACAATAAAATTCTTCATCCGATCCTTCGATCAAGCGACCGTAAACGACCCGGCGGCTATTTAGCAGCTGTTCTAGCCGGTGACGGACGTCGGTTTCTTTCATCTGCAGATCACTGGCAATGTCTGCGGGTTTCTCGGGACCGCAACTTTCGAGATAATATTGGAGGCGTTTTAGCGACTTCGCCTCAGTAAAGGGTCGACGGTAAAGTTCTATTCGAGTGTCGGTTATCCAACCCTGTTTTGAATTGACGATCCGCTTTGCGGCGATCAGTTTATCAAGATCTGCAGCTCTCTACGCTTCCTGCCTGTTCCAAAATCCGCTGTTTGCTGAGCGGGCCCAGGGCTTCAACCATCGTATGCAATTCTTCCATGTCCCGCGGGCGTGATAAAGGCTTCTGGTACTGCCATCTTTCCACGCTGTCTTTAACAATATCAATAGTGAGTATCGGCGGTATGATATTTTTATCCATGATCTGTGCCAGAAGATCGCTGCTCACTGCGGCAACCTGAGCCGGTTCCCGGGATCTGTCCTGTTCATACATCTGGTTGGTAACAAAGTTGAACAGTAATCCTGAGGTGAGCGGAGATGGATAGGGGGTTTGTACAATATGCGTTGTTATCTTTCCCGCCTCGAGGTCCTGTAAAACTTCGCGCAAGGCGTCAAGATCAAAAACATCTTGCAGACACGATCGATAGGTTTCCAGCAAAATTGGAAAATCAGGGTGATGTCGAACGGCCTGGAGTAGATCCGCTGAACGGAGCCGTTGCAACCATAGGGGAATACGTTGTCCCTGACGGGATCTGGAAAGCAGTAAAGCGCGCCCGGCGTTGTGGCGGAACATTATAGCAAATACAGGAGTACTGCTGATTTTATCATGCAGTAATTTTTCGATTTTGCCGGGCATAATACCAAGCAGTTTTCCGAATGGCGGTTCCCCGACTGTTTCGCGGATACGCAGCATGAACGCATCATTATTGTACGTGTATTGTATTTGGCTGCCGTAGTCCTCTTCGAGTTGGGCAGCCATTGCCATGGCCCAAAGTCCCAACACCCGTCCGCCAAACGGGGCATGCAATATGAAGTTTATTTCCTTTGCGCTGTCATAAAACCACTCGGCAACAAGCCGTTTGTGGGTGGGAAATATATCGGTAATTTCCTGCTGTTTCCGGAAATAAACCACAAGATTTTCAGCCGAATCCCGGTCTACGGCCCAGGTTTTCATCATATCCTGAATGATTCCAGGTTCACTGATCTTCCCTACAAGCCATTCTCTGAACTGTCCGATTTTGAGGCTGGTCTGATAATCGCGATACGGTATTTCACCTTTCCAGAATGGCTCCCGCGGCCGCACCGCGTGATTCGGCGAAACGATAATACGATCCTGACGAATATCATCAATCCGCCATTCACTATTCCCGAGATAAAAAATATCACCGATCCTGGATTCAAAAACGAATTCCTCTTCCATTTCGCCGAGTCGGATCCGCTCATCGGAAAGCATGACTGCATAATATCCACGGTCGGGAATCGTGCCGCCGTTTAGGACAGCATGCAAACGTGCTCCTCTCCGTGCGATCAGGACGTCGTTGGTCCTGTCCCATGTAATCACCGGCTGCAGGGCCGGCAAACGGGTATCGGCATAGCGGCCGGTTAACATATTGAGAACCTGGTCAAATACCGGGCGGGTAAGATTACGATAGCAATAGCTCTGATAGTATACTCGATAGAGTTTTTCAGACGTCCAGTTTTGCATGGCGACTTCTGCAACAATCTGCTGTGCCAGAACATCGAGACAATTTTCAGGTATGACGGTTTCTTCGATCTCGCCCATTAACATCCCCTTTACAATCGTGGCGGCATCATCCAGATCTGCGGGGTAAAGCGGTATGATTCGTCCTTTGCTTCGTAATGAAATCAAATGCCCGCTTCGTCCCGTGCGTTGAATACCGTTGGCAATGCTTTTTGGCGCCTCCAGTTGTACGACCAAATCGATGGAGCCGACGTCGATACCCAACTCCAGTGAGGCGGTTGCCAGAACAGCCGGGATTTTTCCCGATTTAAGCAGACTCTTCCACTTCGAAACGTTTTTCCCTGGACATGCTTCCGTGATGTGGTAAGACCAAAATCGCATTATCATCACCTGTTTTTTCTCGGTGAAGATCATTGAGCTTGCGGGCGAGACGTTCAGTCTGTGCCCGCATATTGGCAAAAATCAGTGTTGTCTTGTGATTGTTGATTAGTTTATATAACAGGTCAAGAACAGCAGGCCAAACTGACGTTTCACCCATCTCACTGAAATGGGCTACCGGAGAAATGACCTGAATATCCAGGTCTTTTTTTTGTCCGCAATCCAGTATCTCAACGGGTCGCGCCACATAACATTCTTTATCCGGTTTAAAACTCCATCCCCCAAGATATTGGGCGATTCGATCCAGAGGACGTTGTGTGGCAGACAGGCCAATGCGTATAGGGGAATTCGATGCAAGTGATTCTAACCGCTCCAGACTTAGGCTGAGATGGACACCGCGTTTCGTAGCGCATAATGCATGGATCTCATCGATGATCAGATATTTCAGATGACTGAATATCAGCCGTCCCCGGGTACTTGTTAGCAATAAATAGAGTGATTCCGGAGTTGTGATCAGGATGTGCGGAGGAGTCTGTACGATCGTATTTCGCACCGCCTGAGGTGTATCACCCGTTCTCACGATGACACGAATCTGTGGAGGATTGATCCTATTATCCCGGGCGAGATTCTGAATCCCGATCAGGGGCAGGTTAAGATTTCTTTCAATATCGTTATTCAGGGCTTTCAAGGGAGAAATGTAAAGTGTATGGACTCCGGCCGGATTTTGAACAAAAGTGCTATGGTCCTCAGTGAGAGAGCGCTGGAATAAATCATTGATGCTCCAGAGAAAAGCCGCCAGCGTTTTCCCCGATCCGGTGGGCGCAAGAATAAGGGTATTTTTATTGCCGGAAATTACCGGCCAACCCATTGATTGTGGTGGGCTTGGCTTACCGTAGGTATTTTTAAACCATTTGGTAATGATCGGATGGAAACCATGGAATACGTCCATCTTTGGCATATCTGTTATCCTGAGCGGTTAAAATTTATTAAAGTAAGTTAAAAGATTATCGATAATGTAGTAAAATATTCTTTGAATTTTGAAATAAATTATTTAAATACAAATCATTCAGTTCAAAAATGAGGGCATAAAATATGGCAGACAGCAACCCTTGTCCAAAATGTGGCGGAAGCATGATCAAAGGAAGGCTGTATACCGTAGCAACTGAGCGCAAAGAAATCAATAAAATGTTCGGATATGTTAACTGGGAAGCAACGGAGGCAAAAAAATTTGATGGCATTTTTGCCTACAAATGCGATTCCTGTGGATATATTGAATTTTTTGCACGGAAGAAAGAAGCGTAATATATTTTTTTATCTCCTGGACTTGGTTCTGTTTGAAATATTTTGCTCAAAGACCCATCCCGTCGTACATTTCCCCTTTTAATATTTAATTGATATGTGCTTTTTGTAGCCCCGTCGAATAAACGTATGAGTCACCAATATATGATTTTGAATAAAATAGTATCAGATGCTACATTGATCGTTGTTTTTTGACGGGATAACTCCGAAGGAGTCCCTTTGGGACAGGATAAACAGGATAATCAGTGATCTTTAAGAAGTGAGAATATTTATTGTATAAATAATTGAATATTAATAAGTTAGAAAAATGTTATCATGTAAATTCTGTTATCCTGCCTAATTTATTATATTCATAAGATCATATGATACAAACTTTAAGTGAGGTTCTAGCGATGGACTTTCGACTGAACGGGAAGGTTGCCCTTGTCACCGGTGCCAGCCGGGGGATCGGGCAAGGGATCGCTGCCGGCCTGGCGGCAGAAGGATGTGATCTGGTAATCTGCGCACGACATGGCGATGCCCTGGAAGCGGCCGCAGAAGACCTGCGCCGTTCAGGCATTGACATTCTGACGCACGTGACGAATGTAACCGATCGGGACCAGGTATCTGAAATGGTCGCAAAAACCTTAGAAAAGTTTGGCCATATCGATATTCTGGTCAACAATGTAGGTGGGAACCGCAGAAAAGAATTTGACCAGACCAGCGATTCCGATTGGGAAGAATTGATTGATCTCAACTTCAAATCCCATATCTACCTCAGCCGGATTGTTGTTCAGAATATGAAAAAACAAAAGAGCGGTTCGATTATATTTATCTCTTCGATTTTTGGGAGAGAATCGGGCGGGCCGGGTCTTTCGATCTACAACAGCACAAAATCCGCCTTGATCAGTCTGGCAAAAGTCATGGCCGCAGAACTGGCCTCTTATGGTATAAGGGTCAATTCGGTAGCCCCGGGATCGATACGTTTTCCGGGGGGCAGCTGGGACCGGCGTTGCAGAGAAAAACCGGAGGAAATGGCTGAGTTTATTGCCCGTGAACTGCCGTTGGGGAGGTTTGGCACTGTAGAAGAAGTAGCTAATGTGGTAACATTCCTGGCGTCCGAATGTGCGAGCCTGGTGACAGGAACCTGTATTAATATTGACGGGGGTCAATCCCGTTCGCTGATCTGATCATTTAAAACGCGTGATCGTTAAACTAAGACGACGGGTCTGGTTCGGACTCCGTTTCCATTGGACGAGAATGGGGCTCTGATATCTGCCCTGCACAATCTCCGCGCTTCTGCCTTCTTCCTTGTTAGAAACCAGGAAGTCTGACACTCTTTTTAACCTGTAAAAATCTTTCGGCCGGAAAGGCGATGAATCGGGCGAGAAATTTTTCAACCACCGATTCACTCAACTGAAACGCATCCATCATTTCGTTAAATATCTGAACAAAGTCATATTTCGCATACTCACGTGTCCGTGACGGAAGTTTATGAATATTTTGCAAAATATAGCGGCTTTTCTCACCCATAAATTTGCGGGGATTCTTGAGAACCTCAACAAGATCATGTGTCATCAGAAGCGTTTCGTATTCATTAACGGTAAGGCCTGCTGCCCGGTCGGTCGGATCCAGAGAAATATCAATCCGGCCTTTTTCAACCTCGTATTTTTCCAGCAACCAATTTAATTTATCCAAATATCCCAGACGTGGATCTCGCAGGTTTATAGAATCGATCTGGTGGTTTGAGACCGGTACTTCTACAGTATGTTGATAAACCTTATTTTCCTGGTTGTAAAAAAGCACACTGGCATTTCGATTTCGCTGACCGAATTCATGAACGCCGTCAAGATCGATAAAGTAAACGGGTATATCAGGTTTGTTAACGTAGGTGACATAATTTTTCAGCCCGGAACCGATGAAAGTGAGATGAGAATCCGCATTACGGGGCTCAACCATTCTTTCGGACTCGGTCAGTTCGGAACGCAATTCCATCTGATCATGGCGATAATCTGCGTTCATCGGGAATAAATGCTTGAATGCACCGATATAGGAGCTGATGCGGTCTTTACTGAATTCAAGACGTGAACAGAAGCTTTGCTCAAGAAATCCGGCGGTTGTGTGATGAGACGAATATGCAGCCTTGCGATACAATCTACGCGTACCGTTAAGAAATTCCGATGCTTTATGGCTGACGTCAAAAATATCAAATCGTGACCTGGGTAAGAGATCCAAGGAAACGATCTGGGGAATTATGCTCATCAAAGGCTCCTACTCGAATAAAAATCCTTTAAATATACAAAAGAATACCAGATTAACCAAAAGGGTAAAACATCAGTATTTCTGGAATTATTCCGAATATCAGCGAAGTAAAAGACGAACCAGAGGTACACCTGACTGACCTTAACCAAAAATAACAAGTAAGATACGCTTTCATCAGACATAAAATTAGTTTATTGTTTGTTTTACACCGGCGTGATATATTTCGTGCTATAAAGTATAAATATCCGGCGAATAAATATCTTTTAAATTGAGGTACTCATGAACAAGGTTCACAAGGTTGAACATCCAATCCTAAAACATGCATTAACGATTTTGCGCGACAAGAATACGAATACGGAAGTTTTTCGCAGACATACAGCGATCGCTGCTCAGATTATGATCATGGAAGCAACCCGGAATGTTGCGACTAAGTCAATTCCTGTCGAAACGCCACTTGTTGTTACCGAAGGTTTTGCCATAAATAACACAATTGTTCTTGTCCCTGTCTTAAGGGCAGGAATATCAATGTTATTCGCTGCAAAGGATTTCCTTCCGTGGGCACCGGTTGGGTTTATCGGACTTGAGAGAGATGAGGCAACCGCTATTGCCAGAGAGTATTATCAGAAATTTCCATCAGAACTTTCCAGTAAATTTGTTCTGGTATTAGACCCGATGCTTGCGACCGGAGGATCACTTGTCGATACCATTACGGCATTAAAAAAGAAAGGTGCTGATGAATTAGCGGTCGTATGTATTGTTGCAGCACCGGAAGGGATAAAAAAATTGAAAAAAGCATATCCCGATGTTGAGATATTTACGGCAAATATCGATAAAAATCTAAATGCTTCAAAATATATTGTACCCGGACTTGGTGATTTTGGAGACAGATATTTTGGCACCTGAGAAAAAGATACGGTTTAGGCGGCAAATCCCGTTTATTTTATTGTAAGGTATACAAATTTATTGAACGATCAACATGTGGTCATCATAGGTGGCGGGTTTGGCGGCATGTATGCCGCCAAAAAGCTAGGAAACAAGAAGGGAATAAAGGTTACGCTGATCGATAAGCGTAATTTTCATCTGTTCCAGCCCCTGCTTTATCAGGTTGCGACCGGCGGTCTGTCCCCGGGCGATATCGCCTCGCCGTTGAGGGCCATCCTTTCAAGATTTCGGAATATCGAGGTATTGTGTGATGAAATGACCGATTTAGATCCGGTGGGAAAGACGATCAATCTAAGTTCCGGTGTGGTCACATATGACACACTTATCCTGGCCACAGGCATGCAGAATTATTATTTCAATAATCCGGACTGGTCCGTATTTGCGCCCGGTCTAAAAACCATAGAAGATGCCCTGGAGATGCGCCGGCGCATTTTTCGGACCTTTGAAGAAGCTGAAAAGGAGCCGGATCTCGAAAAGCAGCAGATGCTTTTAACATTTGTCGTAATCGGTGCCGGGCCCACAGGGGTCGAACTGGCCGGGGCCCTGGGTGAACTGGCTTTACGAACGCTGCGCCGGGATTTCCGGAGGATCGATCCCGGGGATTCGAAAATATTCTTGCTGGAAGGCGGGGAAAAAATATTACCGATGTATCCGGATCATCTCATCGATTCAGCCGCCAGCTCGCTTAGAAATCTTTGTGTTCATGTTGAGACAGGGGCAAAAGTCGTCTCAATCGGTGATACGCAGATCACCTATGAACAGTATGGAAAAATGCATGAGATTTCTACGGGTACAATCCTCTGGGCAGCGGGGGTCCGGCCGACGAAACTTAATAGCATTATTGCCGAGAGAACCAGAACGAAAACAGATCGGACGGGCAGAATAATGGTAAATGAAAATTGCACAATTGCTGAATATCCCGATATTTTTGTGATTGGTGATGCGGCATGCTTTTTGGATCAACAAGGGCAACCTTTACCCGGAGTATCACCTGTTGCAATGCAACAGGGTAAATATATTGCCGGAACGATCAGGCGGCGTTTGGTCAATAAAGCAAGTAAAGGATTTCGTTACCGAGATAAGGGCAGTCTGGCGGTAATTGGAAGAAATGCCGCCATCGCAAATTTCCGGTTCCTGCAGATAGATGGGTTTCTCGCCTGGCTGATCTGGATCTTCGTACACATAGGTTATCTGATCGAATTTGATAATAAATTGATCGTTTTAACAGAATGGGCGTGGAATTATATCACCCGTAAAAAAGGAGCCCGTCTTATCACAGAGACTTTAAATAGAAATAAAACCTGAGACCGGTGCCTGTCACCGAATTCGATTATTTCTACAACAAAAACAATTTGTACCCGCGTGATGCAAAAAACAGGTACCAAGGTTTCTTCCCCAGATAGAAGGTTTGGGAGTATTTTTTTTGATGATAGTTGGGGAATAAAAAAAGGGCTGGTGAACAGCCCTTTTTTATTATTCGGGACTGGTCGCGGCCATATTTCCCAGTTCACGATCAACCAGAAACAATGTTCGCTTATCATTACCGACCAAATCTATTTTATCGAGTATCCCTTTGGCCTGTGTTTCTTCCTCGTGCTGTTCCGTGATAAACCACTGCATAAAGTTGAACGTCGTCAGATCCTTACCTTGCCAAGCCTGTGCAGCAATTTCATGAATCTTTTTAGTAACATGCTGTTCATGTGCGTAGACTTTCTTGAAAATATCTTCCACGGATTTGTAACTTGAGGCCGGAGCGTCTATCTTTCCGATCAGTGCCATATGATCCGATTGGTTGATATAATCAAAAATCTTCATCATATGGGTCATTTCTTCGGCAGCCTGTTTTTTTAAAAATGCAGCTGTCCCGGGAAGGCTGTTTGTCTCTGCCCAGGCGCTCATCTGCAGATAAATGTTGGAAGAATAAAATTCCAGATTCACCTGTTGATTCAGTTGCTCTGCCATTTTTTTACTAATCATATTTACTCCTTTTTTGTAATAATTTTGTTATAAAAATATACCATAATGTACAAATCAGCCAGGAACCGTGCAAGCGATAGCCGGGTTTCAGGTGAACATCTGGAGCAATTGACGTAAAGGTTCATCGATGGTGATCACTTTTTGCGTCTGAATATCAATAACAACAAAGTTTACCTGAGCGGCCGCAACAAGATGTTCCGTTGTTTTTTGAGTGATCAATTGCTCAACGGTCGCACTCTTTGAACCAATTCGACTAATCCGGCTTGATACATGCAGAATATCACCCAAACCCGCCGGTGATTTGTAGTCAATATTAATATTTACAACAACCATACCGATACCACGATTCTTTAGTTCACCGAGATCTATTTCTGATTCAATCATTGCCCAACGGGCTTCTTCCAGAAATTCAAGATAACGGGCATTATTGACATGCCCATAAAGATCAAGATGATATCCCCGCACTTTGATCAATGTCTCACTCATCTTACTCCCTCGTCATATATTTCTAAACGCCACGTCGTTTCAGGAATTCCCAACCACAATACAACGGTAAAATTTTTTATTTACTTTTTTGTGTACCGGTGAATATACAAATAGGTTCTAAAAAAGGAGACCAAAATGCAAAAGAAATTTATTGATACGTTAATCTTCCTGATACTGCTTTTTACAGCCACATGGTCACAGGATAATAATGCCGATAGAACAGAGGCACCTTATTTTTTCATACAAACAGATAATCCCGAACTCGATCAATTGCCCCTTAAATCAACCCGGGTTGATGTAAATATAAGTGGCGTTATCGCTGATGTCACCATCATACAGGTCTATCACAATGCGGGTAAAAGGGCATTGGAGGCCATCTATGTTTTTCCGGCCTCTACCCATGCCGCGGTCTATAAACTCCGCATGACCATCGGTACACGGATCATCGAGGCAAAAGTTGAAGAACGGAAGAAGGCACGGGAAGAATATGAAACAGCGAAGCAGGAGGGATACAGTGCATCACTGCTGGAACAACAACGACCGAATGTGTTTCAAATGAACATCGCCAATATTATGCCGGGTGATACCATCCGGGTTGAATTGAGATATACCGAACTGCTGGTACCGGAAGAAAAGGAGTATGTTTTTGTTTTTCCGACCGTGGTCGGACCCCGGTATAAGGGTGCGTCCAGCACCGGTGAAAACTGGGTTGAAAATCCATACCTGAATGAAGGAATAAAAGCCTCATACACATTTGACATTGGCGTTAAGATTTCAACTGGAATACCGATCAAACAGATAACCTGTCTCTCGCATCGAACCCGGATTGACTATGTCTCGGCAAATCAGGCAAAACTGCAACTTGATCCGGACGAATCCAAGGGCGGTGACCGCGATTTCATTTTACATTATCGATTGAGCGGTAATCAGATCGAAAATGGTATGCTCTTGTATAAAGGCGAATCCGAGAACTTCTTTTTGCTCATGGTTCAACCTCCGGAACGGGTCAAACCCGAAGCAATTCCGGCCAGAGAATATATTTTCATCGTGGATGTCTCAGGATCGATGCACGGCTTTCCTCTGGAAATTTCAAAATCGTTGATCAGAGATCTGGTGCGCAATCTGAGATCCGGGGATTATTTCAATATTTTACTTTTTGCCGGCGGCTCAAGCCTGCTCTCGCATGAGTCCTTGCCTGCCAATGAGAATAACATAAATAGGGCCCTGAATCTGATTGACCGGCAAACCGGTGGGGGCGGTACAGAAGTTCTGCCTGCCCTAAAGCAGGCACTTGGATTACCCCGTCCGGGGACACTATCCAGAACGATTGTAATTGTTACCGATGGCTATGTCAATGTAGAAAAAGAGGCGTTTGAGCTTATCAGAAATAACCTGAACAAAGCGAATCTGTTTCCTTTTGGCATTGGCAGCAGTGTGAACCGGTTTATGATCGAAGGTCTGGCGCGTGCTGGTCAGGGGGAGCCCTTTATTGTTTCCGAATACTCCGAAGGCGCAGAAATGGCTGACCGGTTCCGCCGGTATATCGAAACGCCGGTGCTGACCCATATCGCATATGATTTTGAAAATTTTGATGTCTATGATGTTGAACCGAAAGTCGTCCCGGATGTATTCTCCGAAAGACCTGTGATTATCTATGGTAAATGGAAGGGAAGCGTTCAGGGAAAGATTCGGGTAACCGGACGCAGTACAGGCGATCGCATGCATAATTTCATTACGGAGATCGGTCCAATTGAACCGCAGGAAAGCCACCAGGCGCTCCGCTACCTTTGGGCACGAAATCGGATTGCGATGATTTCAGATTACTATAAAATCGATCAGAACGAGGATGCCCGTCAGGAAGTAACCAGTCTCGGCTTAACGTACAATTTGCTCACGGAATTCACATCATTTCTGGCCATCGACAGTGAGCGTCGCAATAATGATGCTAATATTGTTACGGTAAAGCAGCCACTTCCGCTACCACAAGGTGTTACCGGATATGCGCTGGCCAGAAGTGCGGGATCGGGTCACAAGTTGGTCAGACCAGCATCATACCAGTCAACGGAAGCACTCGATGCTTCTCAGGTTAAATCAACTTTTGAAAAAGAGTCGCTTCATATTTCAGTTGGTCATATTGTTCCAACAAAAGGAGCCGATTCCCTGGCCGTTAAATATTTTCTAAACAAACATCTGAAAGATATGGAGCAATGCCTTAAAAAGGATTTGTCGGGTAGTCAGAAAAAGAAAATAGTGCTTTTGCTGGTAATCGAAGCAGATGGAACATGCACCCAGGCGAAAATTATCCACCATACTTTAACCAATTCAACATTTACAAAATGTTTTATAAATATTTTCAAAAAGGTCAATTTTGCCGGTAACTGGCCGGAACAGACCAGCCGCGTTACCTGCGAATTGATCCTGCAATAGGGGAGGGTTACTCATGAGAACAAGCAAATCGATTGCGTTGGATGTATTTCCAAAAGAGTTTGAGCACCGAATATGGGCCGATCTTGACAGACGATTCTATGGCATTCTTCTCCTGTCCTGGCTGGTTATCTACTCGGTGGCGATTACCCTGGGCCGTATTGAATATGATACGGAAGAAATATCTGCCAGAATCCGGCAGGCATACCTGGATGAATTCCGGCTCCAGCCAGCGAATTTAGTGTTGAATATTGAAGAGAAAATTCCCGATAAAATTCTGAGGACAAAGGAAATACCTGTTGCCGGCACTGATAATGCTGCCGACAGGCCCAAAACCGGTGATGATAGGCAGATCTCTGCCAAAGAAAAGGTTGACGCGCGCCGGCAGGCATCCGCCCAACGTCTGGCAAACCGCAGATTGCTGGAAGATGAGATTGGCGGGATGGGTGTGCTTGGGTTGTTATCCAGCACAGGCAGTGGTGGAACAGGTGATCCGGTATTCAATGTGCTTGGGGAAGCGGGCGTTGGAACCGGTGATTTGGATGGCGTTATTTCTGAGATATCGGGAATGGCGGTGGTAGCAAAGAAAAATCATATGACTCGGCTGGGAAGACCGGGACAGGGGCATGTAATCGGATCTGCCGATGTGAATGATTTGATAACCGGCGTCGGTTCTGTTGCAGCGACCAGCATCGGACGCAAGGGAAATCTTGAGATCGCTTTTGAATCTGCCAGAATCAGCGGTTCAGGTTCTCAATCTATATATCGCAGCAGTGATGAGATCACCCGTGTTATCAGTGCGCATAATGATGCTATTGAATATTGCTACAAGCGTGAGAAAAAACTGAACCCCAATATCCAGGGTAGCGTTGTCCTGGAGTTTGTTATTGACTATTCAGGCCGGGTAATTGACGCCAGTATTTTTCAGTCCACTATTGCTAATAAAGCGATCGAGCAATGTGTCCTATCACGAATCCGTGGATGGCGTTTTACACAGATTGGTAAAAATGAGGGCAATGTTACTGTAAGGCAAAAATATATCTTTGGCTGATACCTGTGATAGGATCAGCCAAAGAATTTGGATGAAATTAAATCTTTACTGCTTTTTCCAGAAATTTCAGGTTCATCGATTCCAGTTCATCGAGTACCGGATTATAAATTTCAGGTTGAATGGGGATGTGCACACCGTTGATTCTGATTTTTCCTTCTAATATCATTGCAGCGGCAATAGCAGCTGGAAGGCTTACGGTTCTGGACATTGCTGAATCGCCCCTTGGGATGCCGGTATCGACCAGGAGCGACGTGATTTTTTCTTTGTGATCACCGAAATCGGCAAAAAACTCATGATACAATACAATAAGATCCAGATCGTTTTTATCCATCGCCAGTTTCTTCTGCAACAGGGTGCTAAATACATCCATTACATTATTTTCTTCCGGCAAAGGGGTCTCGCGAAATAAACCAAGCCACTCAAATTTCTTCATTACAGTGGCATGTTTTTCAAGACCCAGATATTGTGCCGTATCGCCGAGAACATCTTTGCTCTCTTTCAAACCGATGAGTTTACGCATCAGATCGGCGTAGGTTAGTCCCGTGAGATCGCCCCTCTCGGTATCATCAAAAAGGCCGAGTTCACGGGCTTTTTTCATGGTATAACACCACCCAACATTGCGTAAGGTACCGCGAAAAACAGTATTTGCATCTTTGAGATTATAAATATCTTTGTAAGGAAGCGCGTTGCGGTTCGTGTAGGCTTCCAGGCTACCAACGCCTTCGATATCGATTATGGTATAGTTTTTAAACAGATTTTCGCTGGGTATAAAAACAACCTCATTGTTTTCAAGGTATTGACCGGAGTTTTTTCCGGCCATCACCACACCGCGCGGACTCCATGAGAATTTATAGCCGAAGGGTGAGTTATTGCTTTCCATGGCAGGCAATCCGCCGCAATACGACCGGAAACTTACGACTTTACCTTTGCGCTGGGCCACATCATGAATGATTCGCATGGCGGACATATGATCGATGCCGGGATCAAGCCCGATCTCATTTAAAATCAACACGTTCTTGTCATTTGCGGATTTGTCCAGTTCTTTCATGGCTTTACTGACGTAAGAAGTTGTAATCATATGTTTTTTATGCTTCAAACAGAGCTCGGCAATCAGGACATGATAGGTATAAGGGACCAGGCTGATCACCAGATCACAATCTGTGACAAGCTTGTCCAGACTGGCCAAATCATTCACATTTAATGCTTCTGCTGTTCCGTTGGTAAATCCTTTTACCAGGGCTTCTGCTTTTTTGACCGTGCGGCTGGCGACTTTGACGCGATAATTTCTTCCGAGCAGATAGTGAACCAGCGGTCGGGAAACCAGGCCGGCCCCTAAAACCAGTACCTTTTCCATAAACGGTTACTCCTTTAACAATTTTTTCTCATACGAATTGCAGGACACATTTTGTGATAATATTAACAATACCGGAGGATATGCTCAAGCACTTTATCCTTTATTTTTGGGTTATTCCGAATAACTGATGGTATCCGTCCAGCACAGTTTCATCAATCCACTGATAAAACCGGCTTGCCTCCGAATCGGAGAACTTGTTCTGTCGCCAGTTTTCCAGCAATTTTTCTCCGTGCTCAAAAATTTTTTCCTCAAGTGGAAGGATTTTTTGTAAAATGCCTGTTTCCTGCCGGTTGAGCAGAGCGGTGAGATTCAAATATCGATATCCTGAACCTCGTTTAACCGGAAAACACAGATCCTTTAATTTTAGTCCCAGATCGCAAAGTGGAGCATTGCCTTGTTTATCGGCAATGGTGACCCGTGGGAGCTGACCATCCTCGGTAATCCAAACCGGCAGCGCAACCGTACACAACTGAAATCCGGGGATGGCCCACAAGGTTGTTAATGCTGCTGATTCATCGGGAAGTACACCCTGAATGACGGTTGTGGCGACTGAGACTGTTGCGGGGTATAAAATCTTCAAAAAAGACATAATGTGCCCGGTCGTCAGAAGGAATATCCTGATAGAGATTCACACCGGTAAGTGAATGGATCAGGCTGCGACTGACTTTTTGGAGAATAAATTTATGTGTCAAATTTCCCGAAGCTGCAGCCCCGGAAAATAAGGTGTTTGCCGCTTCATACCGGATATATCCGTAACCGGCATCGGGAACGCCGGTCGCGGAAAAATTTGTGCGGATAATATATCCGAAAGGAGCAATGGCCGGATCATTTACGTCAATTTTTTTAAATCCAAAATTACCGGTCTCAAAATATGCGGCGCCACCATGGGCATCGATTACCCCAAAATTAGCGCGGACGCCTCTCGGTTTTTTATATTTTTCCAGAAATTCGGCAAATTCATCTACTGAGGCACATTGCTTAAGGGCTTTCTTCATCAGCACCCCCTCCATGTCACGCAACCGGGTCGTATCGCCCACATTCAGATTATAAGATTCTGAATTTATAATCGCAAAGCCTGCGCTGTTAAATCCGGCCCATATCTCCTTGCCCTCACTGTCCTCAGCATTAACCAGCCCGACATAGCCTGTACTTTCCGTCATTGAAGTACATTAGCTTGTTTTGTTTAAAACTTGTGTCCCGGTGTTTGAACAACAGTGGGCGGCCGTCCGGTGTAAATTTTCCCGATATAATCGCGGTGGTGCATGCTGCCGTGCAAGCATACATAATGAGTATTAACATAAACACAGCAATCACGGATTTAAACATGGCAAACATCCTCTCTGTTCGATTTATATTTTATGGCCACAATATTTGCAGTACACGGCGTCCGCATCATGACCTTCAGACTGAGCATTCGGGACATACCTGGGTGGACACACTTTCTGCGGAAGCACGGGCCATTTCAACGGTCACAATGCCGGTCGGAACGGCAAGAATACTGTAGCCAAGGATCATGATCACAGAAGAAACGGCCTGCCCCAGGCCGGTTTTGGGTGATATATCGCCATAACCAACAGTCGTTAAGGTGACAATTGCCCAATAAATGCTGCGGGGAATGCTGGTGAATCCATTTTTTTCACCTTCGATCATATACATTAAAGCACCAAAAATAACCACAAGGGTCATGACCGTGAATATAAATACGGTGATTTTTCGCCGGCTGGCTTTTAATGCTTTGGCCAATATTTTTACTTCGTTCAGATATTGCACCAGTTTAAGGACACGAAATATACGTAAAACACGCATCAACCTGATCACAAGAAAATATTGACTGCCGGGAAGCAGCAGGCTGAAATAGGTCGGCATAATAGCCAGAAGGTCAATTACACCATAAAAGCTCAACGCATACCTCAGTGGATTCCGGACACTGATCAACCGAAATAAATATTCTAATGTGAATAAGAGGGTGAACGCCCATTCGATGATAAAAAGTAAATTCCGGTGTGAATCCTGCACCTCAGGGACACTATCGAGCATGACGGCGATCACACTTAAAAGTATGCTGATGATCAGAACAATATCAAAAATTTTTCCGGCCCTGGTATCTGCTTCGAAAATAATTTCATGCAAGCGATGACGCCAGGGTTTAACTGGTGTGTTAAACATAATTCAATTTACCTACTGGATTTGATGTTAGAGTTACCTTTTATAGGGATTGTTGTGGGTGGCTTTTTAAATTTATTTTCCCTTCACGTAACGGGATTGATTCACATCTGCCCTGCCTTTTTTTGGCCGGGAGATCTTTACGGATATATCCACATTTTCAGATAATATAAAAAAATAAAGTATTATGAATTCGGAATTTCTTTTTGTAATTTTAAATTTCATTAAATTATCATAAATGGAGATTAGTATGAACAGGATAATTGTAATATTTTCATTGGTTGCAATGTTGCTCTGGATGGGCTGTGGCTCGGATAAAGGTGTGAAACTTGAGCCGGGGAGTGCCGCATACGAATTGGCAAAGGAACTTGCCAAGAAAGTTCCTGATTTGGATCCCGATGAAAATATAGTACTCGTAAAAACGGATGATTTTGTCATTACCTCCGGTGAGGTTCTTCAAATGATATTTGACCGAATGGGGAACAATCACAGTCAGCTCAGCAATCGAAGCGATGATCAACTGCGCAAAATTTTTAATGAGAATGCCTTACATCTGGCTGAGAAAAAACTTCTGCTCACCGCTGCCATAGATGCCGGTGTTCAACTGGATGAAAACGAATATACGGAAATGCTCAATGGTCGCTATCGCCGCTATGGCGGAGAGGAAAGATATAAACAAATGCTTGAAAGCTCAGGGGTCACAGCCGGTCTGATGGAACAGGAATTGCGTGAAGGTTTGCTGATCAAACACTATCTTGAGGATATAGTGGCAAGTGATTCTATGATTACCGAAGCGGAATTGGAAACACAGTATCAAAAAGATTATGGAGATGAACGTCTCGCCAGTGTGCGGCATATTTTACTGAGAACCCAGGGCAAAACAGAGGAAGAGAAGAGCGAAATTCATAACAAAATGGAAGGGCTTCTTGAACGAGCGAGAAAAGGTGAGGATTTTGCAAAATTGGCAAAAGAATATTCAGAAGATCCCGGTTCGAAAATGAACGGTGGGCTCTATGAAAATTTTGAAAAAGGCACAATGGTGAAACCTTTTGAGGATGCCGCTTTTTCCGTACCCGTAGGCGAAATCAGTGATATCGTCGAGACCTCGTATGGATATCATATTCTTGAAATTGTAGAACGTAAAAAGGATCAGAGGACAATTGATGAGCCTCCGTCCAACCCTGATCTCCAGAATCAAAGAAGAGAAGAAAAAATCCGCCATCGATAATTTGAAGCAGGAAGCCGGTCTTGAAAGTACGGAAGTATAGGAGCGTTTTTCAACGCTCCTGTGCGTCAAAACTGATTATATAAATTTATCGATCTTTGTTTTAAGTTTTATCGCGATCCGGTTAAAGAGAATATATATAATCGGAATCACGAGTAACGTCAGAAATGTACTGGTGGTAAGTCCTCCGATAACAGCACGAGCCAGTGGTGACCAGCTCTCAGACCCGGATGATAGTTCAAACGCAAGTGGTACCATCCCAAATATGGTAGTCAGAGCGGTCATCAATACCGGCCTGAGTCTCACGCGACCACCTTCTTCAACTGCAGCATAAATTTCAATTCCTGCACGCACCCGCTGATTGATATAATCCACCAATACGATGCCATTATTGACAACGATCCCGGTCAACATAACCAAACCAACGAGGGCCATAACACTCAGGGTGGTTCCGGTAATAAACAATGCAATAAAGACACCGATAGTCGAGAGGGGTACGGTGAACATGATAATAAACGGATCAATAAGTGATTCGAATTGTGAAGCCATAATCATATAGACCAGAATGATCGCAGCGACAAAAGCGATGCTAAGATATAGAAAAGACTCCTGCTGATCCTCTGCGGTCCCACCGATCATCACCTGAAAATTTGACGGGATCCCGACCTCATCAATAATCTTTTCGATCTCGTTAACCGCACTTGACAGATCAAGATTCGACAGGTCGCAACCGACCGAAACAAATCTTTCCTGATTTTCACGAAAGATTGTGGTCGGTGCGTTGCCCTGTTCGACCGAGGCAACCTGACTGAGTGGGATCATTTTGCCGGTAATGGTAGGAATCTGAAGATTTAGCAGACTTTCCTTATGTTCACGATACGGTTTATCAAGTTGAACGAATATATCATATTCATCACCTTCATCGCGGTACCAGGCAGCGACCTTCCCCTGAATGGATGTGGAAATAATATCCGCAACCTGAAAGGTTGTTAATTTCAGGTCGTTCAGTCGTTGCCGGTCCGGAACAACCCGTAATTCCTGCCCACCTTCTTTAACATTTATTTCCGTATCGACAATTCCGTCAATATGATCCATTCGGGCTTTGATCTCCTCAGCGATTAATTTCCCCTGAACGAGATCGAATCCAAATATTTTAACTTCAATGGCACGTTCGTTGGAAAACATCCCACCCTGCATGAACTGATATGTGACACCCGGTATCTCATCCAGACTCGGTACGGAGCAGGTCTTCAATTTCAAACTGGCTGCGGTTGCGTTCTTCCATCGGACTCAATCGAACACGGAAATTAATCGACTCGCTACCCGAACCACCAACAAGTGCGAAGATGCCCTCTGCTGAACCGAAAACAGCAAATATATCGGTGGTTTCAGGTACTTTTTCACGGATCACTTCTTCTAATTGAAGTACGGTAAGCCGCGTTTGCTCAAGAGGCGTGCCGAGCTCCCTTTTGATGGTTATCGCAATAAAACCCTGGTCATTACGCGGAAGGAACTCCCCTCCGAGATAGGTCGTAAGGAAGAGCGAAAAAATGAAGATAACCGTTGTGGCAGCCAAAACAAACACCTTGTGGTTGAGCGACCAATGCAATATTGAGGCATAGCCGTCGGTGAGATGATTGAGAAAATGCTCAACACTTTTTTTGAATTTATCTACCATTGTTCCTTGCCGGTTTTTTTCGATCCGGAGTATTCGGGCCGATAACATGGGTACAAGCGTGAGTGCGATCGCCAGCGAGGTGAACAGACTGAATGTAATCGTTACAACCATATCGCTGAATAGTTCTCCTGCTATACCGGGTACAAATAATACCGGGAGAAAGACACCGATCGTGGTGAGGGTGGATGCGGTGATGGCCATGCCAACTTCAGATGCCCCGGTATTGGCTGCATCGATCGGGGCAAATCCCGATTCACGGATACGATATATGTTTTCCAAGACGACGATCGAATTATCGACAAGCATACCGATCGCCAGAGCCAGGCCGGCCATCGAAATGATGTTTAATGTGAGATCAGTCAGCATCATCACCGCAAATGTTGCAAAAACCGAGACGGGAATGGCGAGACCCATTATAATACTCCCACGAATATTGCGGAGAAAGAAATAGATAACCAGAAAAGCAATGATAAAGGCAAGCAGAGCAGTGGTTCCCAGGTTTCTCACGGAGCGTAAAATATAATCCGACTGATCGTACACGATTTTTAATTCAACGCCTTCGGGCAGTTGTTGTATCATGCTTTCGATGGCAGTTCGGGCATTCTGACAAGCCTGAACGGTATTGGCATCGGACCGTTTGAATACACGCAGATAAACACTTTGATTGTAATTTGCTCTGACATCGCCCTGAACCTCTTTAAATCCATCCTCGATCACCGCAATGTCCTGTAAAAGTATGGGTATGCCATTCTGATATTTGATCCGAACATTATCAATCTGGTCGAGGGACTGATACTCGCTCATAATTCTGAGGTTAAAATTAGTCGATTGTGTTTCGATTGTACCAGCCGGGAACAGGCCGGATTGCATACGGATGGCTGTAACAACTTCAGTCGAAGAAATATTGTGTGCCGCCAGCAGGGTCGGATTTAATCTGATGTTGATCTGACGCTCGAGTCCGCCCTGGGTCTCGGCACCGGCGACACCTTCAACCCGTTCGAGCAAAGGTTCGACCTGGTCCTCAGAAATTTGACGCAGCTCGGCCGGTCCGTGGGTCGCCGAATTGAGTAACAAAAACATGACCGGCATCATTGAAGGATCAAAAGCGAAGCTAATGGGCTGTGATGCATCATCAGGCAATAGATCGCGTACCAGATCGATGCGCTTGCGCACATCGGCTTCAGCCTGATCAATATCCGAGCCCCAGTCAAACTCAAGCAGTGTGAGGCAGACACCTTCCGAAATTTGCGAGGTTATTTTTTTAACATTTTTAGTGACCGAAACACCTTCCTCGAGTGGCCGTGCGATCAGGTTTTCGATGTCTTCCGGACCAACTCCGGGATATTGTGTGATAATGCCGATGACAGGAAAATCAAGGTCAGGAAGCAGGTCAACTTTCAGCTGGGAAAATGAAAATATGGCAAATCCGATGACGATCAGGTAAATCATCGTTAAGGTTACCCGACGTCGGGTTGATACTTCTACAAGTTTCATAGATCACCTCATTCATGAAGAACTTGAAAACTTAACCACGGAGGATCACACCCTGTTTTCCGTAGTTTATCATAAGATCAGTTTAATTAACGATCCTGACTTTTTGTCCATTTTTTACAATTCTCTGCCCCACGACGATCACACGGTCTCCGGGCGTCAGACCTTTGATGATCTCGGCTCTGCCATAACTTTCGATACCGGTCTCGACCGGTATCTCACGGGCGGTATCACTGTTGACAATGAATACAAAGTGCTTTTTACTGGTTAAGAGTACACCCGTGGTCCGGTCGATTTCGACAGCCGTTCGGCTAATGACGGCATTGTCAGGTAATACAACCACACCGGATTTTTTATCCAATTCAATCAAAAACTGCCCATACATACCCGATTGTAAAATATTATTTTGGTTTTGATAAATCACTTCGATCTCAACAGTCCGGCTGAGCGGATCGATCGCCGGGTCTATCGATTGAAGAACCCCGGAAAAAGTCTTCTCGGGGAGTGAGGGAAACCGGGCAATAACGGTCTGTCCGATCTCAAGTTGTCGGATATGAATGTCGGTGATGTTCAACCGCGCTTTCATCAGATTCGTGTTGATAATTTTTGCTACGGGTTGTCCAAGTGGCACCATTTGGCCCACGTCAAAAAACAGACTTCCCACCACACCGTCAAAAGGGGCCTTGATATAGGTGTTTTCAAACTGCACCCGGGCCTGCTGATAGGCCGCATTGAGCTGTGCCAGTGATGCTTCAGCCTCCTGCCAGGAAGAGCGTATTTTTTCCCATTGTTGCTGGCTGACCGCCTTTTCCTCGAATAGTCGTTGATAGCGCTCATAATCCATTCTTATCTGCTCATGACGGGCTTTAATTGACTCTAACGAAGCACTAGCCTGTTTGAGACTCTCTTCCCATATTTTATTTTCGAGAATGGTAATAATTTGGCCTTTTTTAACCTTTGAACCCACCGGTTGTAAGATCCGGTCCATTTTTTCAGAGACCTGGCTGATCACGAGGGCATCGTTGTCCGCCTCCAGATTGCCACTGATTTCCAGATATGACGCAATCGAATCCGGTTCAATCGTGAACGTCTTGACCGCAACAATACGTTCATTCTCCTCCTCGGAGGCCGATTGACATGCGTTAAAAACGAACAATCCGGCTAATATGAAAATGGTTAGTTTCTTCATGATATTACCCTCGGTTATTTTCCCAGATCATGTTTAATTTACCGATATATTTTAGCAGATAGAGTTGAGACAGATTATACTCGTATAATCCCTGCTGAAAATTCACCTCGCTGTTGATGAGAGAAACCTGGGTGGTAAGTACATCCACCTGCGTGATAATCCCTTCCTGGTAATTCAGGTCCGCCAGCCGGAGTGCCTCGCGCGCTTCGAGCATCGCCTCCTGCAGACTTGCGAGATTTGCCCGGGTATCCTGGAATTTAATATATGCTGCCTGTACCTCTAGTATCGCTACTTTGTAAGATAATTCAAGGGCAATTTCGGCTTTCTGTTCATTGATTTGCGCCTGTTGATAATCGAAGATCCGCTTTGCACCCTGAAAAAGTGGATACTGAACCAGCAGAATGGCACTCTTTGAACGAATATAATCTTCGGAGTTAACCTGCCATTTATCTATCTGCGCCTGATGTTGTATATTGGCAGCCAGACTGACCATTGGGAGAAATCTTGAGAAAGATACGGTTTTTTGCTCATTGGCGATCTCCCGCTGATACCGCAAACTTTCAAGATCCGATCGTTCTAAAATCGCGATTGAACATAACTCGGCCACTGGATAAGAGATGTATGGCTCAATAAATTCCTGTTTTGACAATGTATCGAGGACAATGAGCGAGTCTTCTGAACTCACGTTTAAAATAAATTTTAAATTTTCTCCGGCCAGGATACGCTGATTAAAGGCTGATCTTAAAAGGGGTTGTGCCGAAGAGAGGCGTGCTTTGGCCCGCAAGTAGTCGAGTTTTGAAGCACCGCCGAGGTCATAAAATTTTTCGACCTGCTCAAAATTTGCTTTTGCAGCGTCATAACCGCGTTGATTGACATTGATCAGGGTATTCGCAAGTATCAGATTGAAATAAGCCTCCAGGACTTTAAGTACCACTTCATCCTCTTTATTTCTAAGTTCCTGGGCCATCGATTTTTTCATATTTTTTTGAATACTCAGATTGGCGATACGTGAAAGCCCCGTAAATATCGGGAGTTGCACCTGCAGAAGATGGGTATAATTGTATTCGGTCCCGAATCGTATCCGTCCGAATCCCGGGATCACAAATTCAGGCCGCTCAATATTATTGATCGCCTGAAACTGATATTCCAGGCTGGGTAGAAAATCACCATATGCTTTCAAAACGTTTTTGGATTGAAAGGCGTAGTCCCGGTCCTGCAGTTTTATTTCCAGATTTTGTTCCCTGGTAATGCCTACCACATCATTCCAGCTCAGTGTAATTATTTGCTGGGCACCGGCCCGGGTCCAGGCCAGGAAAAAGAAAATAATCACAAAAATACGCCAGTTATGACGCATAACACACCTCCCCTACTGAAGGTTATTGAAAATACATTCATCCCAGAACTTTAAGAGTTCTGTGCTGTCTTTAACTGACATCAGGCTTTTATGGTTCGACATTATATTCCACAACAGTATCTGATTCATGGCCCCGATTACCGCAAAATTCAGTATTTTTGGATTGAGCCTGGGATTGATATCACCGTTTTTTTGGGCAGTTACAAATAATTTTTCCAGTTCCCGGTGGGCCCATTGCATATAATCCACCACTTCATTGCGTACGGCATCGGGTAAGGCGAAAACGTTCATGCTGATAAAAAACCGCATAAAATGAGGATACTTTCGTGCAAACTCTTCACGGAATCTGATCAGGCTCCGGAAGCGTTCACGAAATGAATCAGCCGGGGCAAAGAGTCTTTTCAGTAAATCGCGGCTGACGGCGAAACTAAACCGCAGCAGTTCCATCAGCAACGTTTCTTTATCCTTAAAATAGTAATAGAGGGTAGGTTTTCCGACGCCTACTATTTCACAGATTTGTCGAATCGAGACCCGGTCATATCCGTAGTTGGAAAAGAGTTCCGCCGCTACTAAAAATATGCGTGTGCGGGTATCGCTATCATTTTCTATTTCCCGGAGGTCCATAGTTTCTCCTGGTTATATACCGACCATCCGGTATATACGCAAGTTATTTTTATATGTTGCAGGTAAAATGTATGTTATTTGAGATCGAGTGAGCCGATCAGCTGCTCAATTTCAAGGCGGCTGATCCGTGCCTGATAGGTGGCGACAATTAAGGTTGCTTCGGCGAGAGCAAGTTTATTCTGGGCATCGCGAAATTCCAGAGAACTGGCCGCTCCAATCTGATACCGATCCTGCTGTAACTGCATGTTCTGTCGGGCTGCACGAACATTTTCTTCCTGTAATAATATCAGTTCGATCCGTTTTTGCCAGGTCGTGTAACGTTCCCGCACAAGCCCGGCGATCTCATTGCGGGTATTCCTCAATTCCAGTTCACGATTTTGCATCTCAAGACGGGCGTTCTGATAGCTGATCTGATCACGCAGGCCGTTAAATAAATTATAGGTGAGATTTAAACCCACACGGGCTTCTTTGCTTTCGCTCTCAATCTGGTAATCAAAACGGGAAGTCTCGGTGAAATTTTTTACGTATCCGTAGCTCGCACCAGCAGATAAAACCGGGAAATAGGCGGACCGATTTATTCCCACGTCGGTATCGGCGATCTCTTTGTTCTGCTCTGCAATACGCAGATTACTGTTCCGTTCCATCGCGAGCCCAAGTAACTCATCAATTCCCAATATTAACGGGGGAATATTGATCATAGATTCCGCTTCGAATTCCGTCGCCGGATCTCTGCCGAGCTGGATGTTTAAATCCTGTTTTGCGATCATGTAATCCAGTTCCCGATTAATAACGATGGCGGTATCGTTGTTAAAGGAAACCTGCGCATCCAGAAAGTCGGTCGAAGATGTACTGCCCAGATCCTGCCGAACGTGTTCCTTTTCCAAACGAATACGGGAGATTTCCATGGTGCTTTTTGCTACCCGGAACAGATCAGATTGTTGTATGACATTGAAAAATGATCGCAGTATGGCGACACTGGTATTTTCAATCGTATTTCGTGCCTGTGCTTCACCTAATTTCGCCAGCTCCCGATAACGGGAATTCGAGATAAACATCTTCATCCCATCAAAGAGGGTCCAGTTGAGCGCGATCTGCGCATTGGCATTTCGCGAATCGCTCGTTCCGAATGAAAAGGGTGAATTGGTTTCCTGCTTGGTATTGGAAAATTGATATCCGGCATTCGCATCGAGACGGGGTAAAAATTCCGCCGTACCTCGTCCGGTATTGTTATCTGCTATCTCCAGATTATTCCGTGCCATCTGGATGGTAAAATTATTTTCTAATCCGATCCGGATAGCTTCTTCGGCAGTCAGCTTGTTCTGCCCAAACAATCCAACAGGCAGAGCGAACAATCCGATCAATATAAATCGCATGATTTCCTCAAGATTTAATTGTATCTGCATATTTCAGTTCCATTACTGCAGGTTCCACCGATTCCGGGGTTGCCCCAGGGGTTTTTATCCGGGCATACATCATACGAAAACGGTTTAAGGCCAGGAATCCGGCCGGAAGTACCAGAAGCAGAACACCTGTCCCGAATATGAGTCCATAGGCCACTGAGATCGCCATTGGAATCAGGAATTGTGCCTGACGGCTGTTTTCCAGAATAATCGGTGCCAGACCGAATGCGGTTGTAAACGTTGTCAGGAGAATTGGTCGTAAACGCATTATACCGGCATTAAAGGTGGCCTCAAACAATTTTAAACCTTCTTTCAGGTTCCGGTTGATTTGATCTACAAAGACGATACTGTCGTTGATGACAATGCCGGACAATGCGAGAATGCCGTATAACGAAAGAAATGAAAGTTGTGCACCCTGGATTCCGTGGCCCCAGATGGCACCGATGATACCCAGTGGAATCAGGCTGAAAATCAACATAGCCTGAGCATATGATCGGAATACCAGTATCAGTAATACAACCATTCCGATCAGAGCCAGTGGAAAAACCCGTGCCATGGACGCAGCTTCTTTTTCACGGCTACGTGATTGTCCTTCGAAGGATACCTGAACGCCGTGTACTTTAGACAGCACACCTGGCACCAGGTTGTTCTGAATATTCTCCAGAATCGGAGGGAGATCGTCCTTTTCGTTTGTCAGGTTTGCCTCGACCTTGATCTCACGTTTTTTTTCCAGATGGTTGATGGCGATCAGGCCTCGGTCAATGTCGTACTCGGCTAACTCACTGAAGGGAAAACTTTGTCCACTGGCCGTCCGGATGCGCATTTTGTCGAGAAAACCAAGGGCAGAGCGATCTTCCAGCAGATATCGGACCCATACCCGAACCTCATCCCTGCCGCGTTGGATTCGTTGGACCTCCTGTCCGAAAAATCCCTGGCGTACCTGTAAGGCAATATCGCTGAGCGTAAGTCCCAGGGCATAGGCTCTTGGTTTTAACCGGATATTCAGTTCTCTGCGCCCCTCCTGATTCGAGTCGGTAATATCTTTAAGCGCAGCAAAATTGTTGAATTCATACACCAAAAGGTCACGTGCCCGGTTCAGTTGTTCAAGATCATTGCCAAGCAGGCTTACAGATACAGGCTTCCCAAAAAATCCCTGTTGTCCAAAAGTGATATTCTGTGCTTCAGGAACAACACCAACCGCATCGCGTAACCGCTGGGTGATTACAAAACTCTCCATATTACGGGTTTCACCATCGAGTAATTCAATGATCAATTTGCCCGTATTACCGCCGGCCTCACCGAAATCATTGCGACCTATTTCACGCCGGATTCCGAGCATGACATCACGGCCATCTTCACGTTGTGATTTTAGATCTTCATTAATCTGCCAGGCAATCCGTTCGATACGTGCAAGTATGGAATCGGTTTGCGTTTCCTGACTGCCCGAGGTCAGCGATACATTTATGGGAAGTGAATCAGAATCAATGAACGGAAAGGGTGTAGCACCGATAAATCCGCCCCGCAGCAATCCGATGGTAATAAAGACAAATGCGACTGGGGTGGTCAGTGTGATCCATTTATGTTGCAGTGCAAATGTAAGACTGGGTGCATACAATCGATGGGTGATAAAATTTATAAAATTCTCGATTCTTCGCCGGAGCGCTGAATCCTCTTTGTGCGGGTGTAAACCTTTGGAGTGTGCCAAGTGAGGCGGTAAGATGACAAAGGATTCAAACAACGAAAAAGCAAGCGATGCGATGACAACCAACGCCATATGCCAGATAAACTTTCCGAGAAATCCTTCGAGGAAGAAAAATGGCAGAAAGACCAATATGGTCGTGCTGACCGAAGTAAAAACCGGTGCCAGCATTTCAACGGTCCCGTCAATTGCGGATTGTATCGCCGGTTTTCCGCGCTCGTAATGGGAGTATATATTTTCAGCCACAACAATGGCGTCATCAACAAGAATACCCACAACAATGATCATACCAAAGGAAGATATGGCGTTTATGGTAATACCGGAAAGAGCAGCAACGATGAACATACCTGCAAAAGAAAAGGGGATACCGAGAGAAACCCAAAAAGATAGCCTGAGATTCATAAAAAACCCGAGTGTCAGGATCACCATGATCAATCCGAGGAGGCCATTGTTACGCAATAATTCGAGTCGCTGAACAAGGTTGACGGTCCGGTCATCGAGAATAATCGCCTGGATCTGCTGGTTTTGATTATTGAACTCCTGAACCAGCTCTTTTGCTCTGGCTGCAACCTCCAGGTTATCCTCGTCCTTCGTCTTGTCGACGCTAAGGACAATGGAATTGTGTCCGTTATAGTAAATTTTATCCGGGATGTCTTCCCAACCATCCCGAACCGTTGCGACATTTTTCAGGTAAATTACCGTACCGTCAGGATTGCCGCGAACAATCACATTCTCCAGCTCGGAGGCAAAATAATTACGGCCGTATGCTCGAATTAATATTTCTTCATCCTGGGTCTCAAATTTACCGCCGGAAATATTGATATTGGCCTGACGCACAGCGCTGGCAATCTCATTGAACGTAAGATCATATCGTCTGAGATCGGTCTCCGATACTTCGATGGAAATCTCGGGATCGGGGAGTCCGGTGATCGCAACCTGGGAAATTTCAGGTGTGGCGATCAATTCATCACGTAAATTTTCTGCGATCACTTTCAGATTGTAAAGATCGGCCGAACCGTAAATCACAATCGACAATGACCTACTGCGGAATTTTTGTTCAAAGATCACCGGTTTCTCGATCCCAACCGGGAAAGAATTAATTTGATCTACTACATTTTTAACATCCGCAAGCATATCATTCAGATCATTACCATATGCGATCTCCACCGATACGATGGCACCGTTTTCGCGGGAAACCGAGGTTACACGCTCGATCCCCTCAATGCCGTCAAGATTTTCCTCAATTTTAAGTACAACCCCTTCCTCGACTTCCTGCGGCGAAGCTCCGGGATAGATCACCTGAATTGAAATAAAATCAGATTCAAGTTCCGGAAAAAAAGAATAGGTCATCTGGGAGAAAGTGATCAGTCCGAAAATAAGGATGCCAAACAAAAATACATTGGACCAGATCGGATTGCGAACAAGAAACGAGATAATTTTAGACATCAACGGCTCCGGATTAATTCTTTGATCTGGCCAGCATACCTGCGGCAACACCTTGCAATACATCTGTAATCAGACTGTCGCCATTCGCCAAACCCTGATCTACGATTACGGAATCAAGTTCCCTGCGGGCAATATTTATGGGCTGTTTCTTTAATTTGCCATCTTTTTTTAAATATACATACGCGTCGTTATAGATGACTTTTCGCGGGATCGAGCAGGCAGAATCAATATTTATTCCAGGAATTTCAGCCTTCAAAAATACATTTTCAAACAACTCATCATGGCTGGCATTTATAATCTCAAAGTAAACCGGAACGGTATGGGTCCGTTCATCGATTGAGCTACCTACACGTTTTATGCGACCATTCCAGGAACCGGGTATTTCAGATGAAGTAAATATTACATTTTTTTTTGTGTCCATCCAGCCAATATCTTCGGCCGGAACGGGTACTTCTACTTCCAGGTTGTCCAGGTTGACAATGGCTCCCAGGCGTGTACCGGCGCGCGCCGTTGATCCCACACGCAGATCAGCCGACACGATCGAACCGTTAAATGGCGCATAGAAAAAATGCTTTTCCAATTGAATCTCCAAATTCCGGGCCTGATAATACAGTTTGTATACATTGAAGCGCGATAAAAATAGTTTAATCTTTTGATTGCTCACATCAGGCAGATCCGCCAAAGGATGTTCAAAGTCACAGGCATAGAAAAATTGCTGCCAGACTGAAAAATCCTCCGGAAAATCAACTTTTATCTCCGGAAGAACAGAAGCCAGGGCATTCAGAAAATCACTTTTTACACTATTTATATCCAAACGGATTTGTCGGTCGTCTATTTTTAAAAGCAGGTCATTTCGCTTAAAGGACTGAGCCGGTCTGAAGGGTACGTCACCCCTTAACAGCGTGCCATTGACCTCGCTATAAAGCGTCACCGGTTGCGACGACTTCAGACGCCCATAGCCGATGATTTCCGCCTTAATTTTACTCAATTCAATTATCCGTGTGTCCACAAACCGAACCTGCTCCGTCTGCCTTGCGGCCTCTGGTTCATCCCTCATAATTATTAATGATACCATGATTATAAATCCTGCGGCCAGAATGCCTAAAGGTATCAGAACATACTTGCTTTTCATTTTTATCCTTCGTTTTGTAAAGTCATTATAAAACTCTTTTATTTTTCAAAACATTTCCTTTATTTGTTACTTACCAGCCCATCCAGAGAGAAAATGGCCGGATAAAATATACAGGTCTAAATACAGTTAAAGAATATAAGAAATATATATTACTAATTCATCAGCAGGAGATAGTAAAGGACAATGGGGCCAAGACACAAGGGACAAGGAACAAGGAAAAAGGGTAAAGGAAAAAACCTTGACAAGTTTTGTAAAATCTGAAAATTTTACTAATTACTAATCATGTCGCAAAGCGGATCGGCCTACCGGCAATTATTACTGACGACCTCACCGTTTAGAATAACTGTGCAGACATGAGAGGTATATTCGAACGGATCGCCATCGAAGAGCACCAGGTCGGCATCTTTACCTTCTGTAATCGATCCCACTTTTTTATCGATTCCAAGAATCCGGGCGGGATTGATAGTCATCGCGGCAATGGCATCATCGGGATTCAAGCCGTTAGTGACCGCAATGGCAGCTTCATACAAAATTACTCTCGTTTTTGGAACATAACTTTCATAACCGCTCTGGAATGCAAAGAGAATGCCGGCATCCTGTAATTTTTTAGCGGTTTCGAAAGAAGCATTGCGGGTATCCCCATAATTTCGCACCATGGTTGGATGGATGATTACCGGTATGCCGGCGGCTTTTATTTCATCGATCACGAGGTATACCTCGGCGGCGCCGTCAAGCACAAGATTGAACCGGAATTCATCCGCAAGACGCAAGGCCGACATGATCTCGGTTGCGCGATTGGCGGTGATCAGAGCTGGAATCTTGCGCTCAAGTACCTCACCAAGGGCCTCCATTCTGAGATCACGGTCCGGTTTTTCATCTGCTGTTTTCATTTTCTGGATGTAGTTCTGCGCTTTTAACAACTCACTGCGGATCATTGCAACCCCCTTGGATCGGGTACCTGGCGTGCTGAAATTATGACCGACGGTTTCACCGAGTGTAAACGTCATCATGGCTTCACCATCTATAAGCACTTCCTGCAGCACATCCCCATGGGTCTTTACAATAAGGGACTTCCCATTGACAAGTGCACCGGGTGCGTGTCCGGTATGTACGGTTGTAATTCCGAAATCGCGCAACCATTCCACCAGTTTTTCCTGCGGATTGTATGCATCCAGTGCCCGCAGCTCGGGTTGTATTGCCTGCGTTTTGTCGAGTTGATCCTGATCATGAGACTGATTATAAATACCTGAAAGACCCACCACGGAATGCGCATCGATCAATCCGGGTGTGACGACCCTGGCATTATATGTTTTATAATCGGGGGGTATCTCGACTTCTGAGGTCGGGCCGACCGCTTCGATCTTCCCGTTGTGGATAAGTACAATGCCTTCTCTGATCGACGGGCCGCTGACCGTATGGACAATCTCACCACGGACTGCAATCTGAGCGTGGAGTACACCTGTGATGGCGATACAAATAAATCCAAAAAAATAAATATATAAACTGTTTTTACGATTGTAATAATCGGCTTTCATTCCAGCCCTCCCAAATCTATATGTCCCTGCCCACCACGGAAAACATCATAACCCCCGACTGCATACTTGCGATCTTCCGGCCTGGAACGGTCAAACATCAACCGGCCCTCCACCCAGGTTTGTTCTACATGTGTATACACACTGAGCGGATCTCCGGATAAAATTACCAGATCCGCATCTTTGCCGATATAGATTGAACCAATCCGGTCATCCAGGTTCAACATTCTGGCTCCGGCAAGAGTGAGTCCCTCAAAGGCCTTTTCGACCGACATACCTTCCCGAACAGCAAGTGCTGCATTCCGCAGAAAAAGGCGGGAATCATTGATCGGATCATCACTGTGAAAAGCCACATCTACGCCGGCTTTTTCAAGGATGGCTCCGGTCTTGTTCAACAAGTTGACCGCTTCCAGTTTACCACCGGGCGAATCGATCAAAATAATCGAACAGGGCACACCGGCTTCAGCAATCTGATCGGCGACTTTCCATCCTTCACTTACATGATGAAGGACCACTCTAAACCCGAATTCTTTGGCTAACCGGAGTACAGTGATAATGTCGTCATGACGATGGGTGTGATGGTGAACAAGCCGTTTCCCCTCGAGCACCTCCACCAGTGATTCCATTTGAAGATCCCGCTCGGGCAATTTGTCCGGATCATCTTTTGCCGCGGCAAGTTTCTTTTGGAAAGATTGGGCCTTCACATATATCTCTCTGACGAGGGATGCCGATTTGGCCCGCGTCCCCGGAAACGATGCCTTCTCACGGATTGAATTTGTACCGTTTGCCATCTTCAGGCCACCAAATATGTCCGGATATTTGGTATTATATTGCACCAGATCTTCAATGCGTTTTCCCTGCCGAAGTTTAAGATATACAGTCTGTCCGCTGATCAGATGTCCTGATCCCGGCATAATATTAACGGTTGTAATACCACCTGCGATGGCTTTCTTTAATGTCGGATGATTGATGTCAATGGCATCCAAAATACGGACCTCGGGATGCAGCGCGAGTGATTCGTCCCCGCCGGAACCATCGCCGATGTGAGAATGGGAATCCACAAATCCAGGCATGATGGTCTTGCCAGTGGCCTCAATAATAATGGCATTTTCCGGGATCTTGATTTCAGATCGGGGTCCTAAATTGGTGATTTTTTTCTCCTTGATAATCAATATTCCATCTTCAATTGGTTCTGATGAGATGGGATAAATTTTTGCTCCGATAAATACCGTCGGTGCGTCCTGTGCCGACAGATGCAAAATAAGCAAAAACATAAAAAACAGCGGAAATAGAAAACGCATTGATGAATTCTCCAATAGATAAATTTAATATCAGTGATGATTCTTTTCTCCCATAACCATAAATAGGGCAAAATTATTCTGTCAGCTAAAAAAAAATACGACTTGTAAAAATGATAAAAGGGGGGTGTTATTTCAATGGATTGCTGTATTTCCCATATGCCGGGGACCGGCTAGGAATGCCGGAGTACAGCGGTTGTAAAAATCCGCTGACGGTTTACGCATTGGGTTTCAAGTTCCAAACCGGCCTCTGCAGCCAACGGGACCAGCCCTCCGCGCAAACGGAAATCGATAAAATTGCGGTAATGATCGGTGCTGGTGAAATATTCGATGATCCGAATCATACAACCCCAAAAATTTCTTGAAAGCGGCACATGATAGTCCAGAATAACAATTTTTTTTGAAATTTTTGCCGCCTGCTCGAGGAGTTCGATGCGTTTTTTATGAGTTATCTCATGGATAATGAAAGTCAATATGGCGTAATCGAAAGGTTCCTGTTCAAATATATTCAACCGGGTTGCATCAAAATGCTCAAATTTTATATTGGTCACACCACGTCGTTTCTGCCGGAGACGCGCTTGCTCGATTTGCTTTTTTGAAATATCCACGCCTATCACTTCACGACTGCGGGGGGCAAGTTTCAAAGCGAATCCACCCGTCCCGCACCCGATATCGATAATCCGGCGATTATCCTCTATATATCCATGCAGCCGGTCACGAATAGAGGAGAGATCGGAATCGATGAAACGGGCATAAAACCAGCCGTCGTACCAATGCTTTTGTAAAAGCGTTTCAGACATGCTCAATATTATCAAAATAATATTCTTGCACCAATCTTTAAATTTAATCTAAAAATTCATACCTTACCACCTAATCCCATTTGATCTTTTCATCAATTTTTCGACTAAGATGGCAGTCAGAGATCAGAAGGGGTATCAAAATTAGTAATTAGGAATCAGCCGGGAGGCTGATCCGCCTTTCGGCGTGATTAGGAAATGTTACAGATTTTAGACAACTGGTCGAGGTTTTTCCTTTACCCTTTATTCTTTACCCTTTTTCCTTGTTCCTTGTGCCTTGCTCCTTTTCCTTTACTGCATCTTGCTGATGGAATCGAACAGATATAAAGAAGCGTTTAAGATCAGGTCTTATGAGCTGGATGCCGGAGGTCGGGCATCAATTCAATCGATCTGTAATTATCTCCAGGAAATTGCCAGTATACATGCGGCAAAACTGGGATTTTCAGTAACGGATCTGTTCAAACGGAACTTGACCTGGGTACTCTCCCGCCTGCATGTGCAGATGGAAAAATATCCCCAATGGGGTGATACGATTACCATTGAAACATGGCCTTCGACGATGACAAGAATGTTTTCGTTGCGTGAATTCATAATACGCAATGCTCAAGATGAAATTATCGGCAAGGCGACAACTTCATGGATGCTCCTGGATATCGTTGTAAAAAAAGCAATAGAAATACCGGAGTTTATCAGGTCCATAAGGACTTGGGATGCGAATCGTGCAGTGGAAGATACTTTTAATAAACTTCCTGCTCCAAAAGAAACTCCGTTCCAGAAAAGCTTTAATGTTCGCCTTAGTGATCTTGATATCAATCAGCATGTGAACAATGTAATCTATATTGAATGGGCGATAGAGGCCATTCCGATCGATTATTTGAGAGACTATTTTATTGCCGGGTTGGAAATAAGTTTCCGGGCCGAATGTCATTACGGCGACCGGATCGTTTCAAAATGCGGTATGGACAAAGATAATCTGATAATTTTGCATATTCTTGAGCGGGAGAGGGATCATAGCCGGGTTGCCGTTGTCCGAACATCACTAAAGCCGATTGAAAATTAATCGTGTCTTTTCTTATCAAAAAACCGGAGCTGAGAAAAAATATATAAATCAATAAATATAGATAAAGGAGAAGCTTATGCGTAAAGGAAAAATAATTTTACTAATGCTTGTACAACTTTCGACGTTGGTATCGGCGGGAATTTTTCCCTATCCCTATGAGGTGAGAGATTTCAATAATGGATTACGGGTGGTGGTCATCCCGACGGATTACCCCAATATAGTATCCCTTCAAATAACGGTACGAACCGGTTCACGTAACGAAGTTGAACCGGGAAAGTCGGGATTTGCCCATTTTTTTGAACATATGATGTTCCGGGGAACCGAAAAATATCCATCCGAGGTCTATAATGCGATACTGAAGGATGCCGGTGCGAATCAAAATGCCTATACTACGGATGACTTCACCAATTATTATATCACATTTTCAAAGGAAGATCTAGAAACAGCCCTTAAACTGGAAGCCGATCGATTTCGGAATTTAAAATACTCTGAGGAGGATTTTAAGACCGAATCACGTGCGGTTCTTGGAGAGTACAACAAAAACGCATCTAATCCGCTTCGAAAGATCTTTGAGATACAGCGCGAAAATGCATTTAAATCTCATACATATAAGCACACAACGATGGGATTTCTCCGAGACATAGAGGATATGCCGAATCAATATACCTACAGTCTGCAATTTTACGGCAGGTATTATAAACCGGAAAATATTTCGATCATTATTGCCGGCGATGTTGAACCGAATAATGTATTTGGATTGATCCAAAAATACTGGGGTGACTGGAAAAAAGGGGATTTCAATGTGGATATACCGGCGGAACCGGCGTCTGATGGACCGGTCTATGCACACATCGATTGGGATACGCCGACCCTGCCCTGGATTGCCGTCGCCTTTCACGGTCCGGCTGCTTCTGATCGGAAGATAGATATGGCGGCAATGGATATTATTGCCCGTATGGCCTTTTCCAGCAGTTCAGATCTGTATAAAAAACTGGTTATTGATGAGCAAAAAGTGGATAATTTGTCAGCCTATTTTCCAGATCGTATTGATCCATATCTGGTAACCGTTTACGCCCGATTGAAGAACGCTGAGGATATCTGGTATGTACGGGATGCAATTCTGAAAACCTTTGCCGAATTACGGACCGACCCGGTATCGGCCGCGAGGCTTGGACAGATAAAGTCGAATCTGCGTTATGCATTCGCCCGCAGTCTGGATAATTCACCGGCAATTGCGGCAGCGCTGGTCGGTGCCATGGCAAGAACCGGTGATCCGGAGAGCCTGGACAGGGTTTATGATCTGTATGAAAAGATTACAGCGGATGATATCGCTAAGATTGCGAATTCATATTTTATCGATAAGAAGTCTTGTTATTTTATCGTTAAGTCAGCAACCTTTACCTCCAAATGACCGTCCGAGTGGTTCAATTAATGACCTGATTACCGTGAATGAGGATGAACCGGTAGGCATCGAAACTGTTGTTCAGCGTAACAACTCTCCATTAATTGATTTTCGAATTCTCTTCAATGTCGGTGCCGCTATGGATCCGCCCGACAAAATGGGGCTGGCAAGGCTTACGGCAGATATGATCACGACTGCCGGGAGCGCATCCAAAACCTATGATGATATCCAGGAAACCCTATATCCGATGGCGTCCGGACTTTCAAACCAGGTTGATAAGGAGATGACCGTTTTTGAAGGTCAGGTACATAAAGATTTTTTGGTTGACTATTACCGGACAATTTCCGATATGATCCTGAATCCGGGCTGGCGGGAATCTGATTTTAAACGCGTAAAATCCAATTTGATTAATTATATCAAGGTCAATCTGCGTGATAACAATGATGAAGAATTGGGTAAGGAAGTGCTTTACGAATTTATTTACGGTGACAATCATCCGTATGGGCATCTGTCTGCCGGACACATTGCATCGGTCGAGAATATTTCACTGGATGATGTGAAAGAGTTTTATAAAAAATATTATACACGGCAAAATCTGGTTCTCGGACTTGCCGGAAATTATAGCGAATCATTCTATCAACAGGCAGGTGATGATTTTGGAAAACTGCCGTTATGGCCGGCATCTAAGGATCCGTTATTAGCTCCACCAAAAATCGAGGGTATGGAGGTCCTGATTGTTGAAAAAGACACCCGGGCGACCGCTATTTCTTTTGGCTTCCCAATCACGATCAATCGGTCGCATCCGGATTTTGCCGCTTTGTGGCTGGTCCGGTCATATTTTGGAGAACACCGTTCACAGAACAGCTATTTATACAAAAAGATCCGTGAACAACGTGGCATGAACTACGGAGATTATGCTTACATCGAATACTTTCCGGGGGGGATGTTCCAGATGTACCCTGAACCAAACCTTGGCCGCCAACAGCAGATCTTTCAGGTATGGATTCGCCCGGTCAGACCGGAACAGGCGCATTTTGCCGTAAGGGCCGCCATGTATGAATTGGACAAATTAATCAACAATGGAATGAACGAAGCAGATTTTGAGGCTACCAAAAAGTATCTGGAGAAATTTGTCAATCTACTGATCTCGGGACAGGGACGTCAACTAGGCTATGCGCTTGACAGCCATTATTATGGTATCGGTGAATTTACGTCACACATCAGAGAAGCACTTGATAAACTCACACTGGCCAGGGTAAATAAAGTGCTCCGGGAGCAATTACAGAATCGCAATGTGAAATTTGTCTTCGTAACTAAAGACGCGGCTGATTTAAAATCCAGGCTGATAGGGAACCTGGAATCACCAATTACCTATGAAGCATCACGGCCGGGGAAAATATTGAAGGAAGATGAAATCATCCAGGAGTACATACTGCCGTTTGAGGCCGACCGGGTTCGGATCGTACCACTTGAGTATGTATTCAGCGAATAGAGCGGCTCCAAAAAACTTACCGGTTGTATGACAGTTTCTGTCATCCTGAATTTATTTCAGGATCCCGGGATCCGGCCTGCCTCAAAAGGATATAAAAAATGAACCTTTATAAAAACCTATTCCGCCCACTGCTGTTTTGTTTCGATCCGGAAAGGATCCACGGTATTGTCGCTGCGATCCTGCGTCTGCCAGGTGCGACAGGTGTTCTCCGGCTCTTTTTCAATCGGCAGCATCCGGATCTAAGGCGAACCGTCTTTGGACTTACTTTCGAAAATCCGGTCGGCCTTGCCGCTGGTTTTGATAAAAATGCCGAATTGCTAAAACCCATGGCGGCCATCGGGTTTGGATTTATTGAGATCGGTACGGTAACTCCTGAGCCACAGAATGGAAATCCAAAACCACGGTTGTTTCGTTTGCCAAAAGATAATGCGCTGATCAATCGAATGGGATTCAACAATCATGGAGTCGCATCCGCGCGAAAGAAGCTGAGCCGTCAGAAAGTGAAGATTCTGATCGGCGGGAATATCGGGAAAAACAAGACCACACCCAACGAACAGGCATTTGATGATTATGCCCGGTGTTTCGAAGAACTTTATGACCTGGTTGATTATTTTGTCGTAAACGTAAGTTCTCCAAATACACCGGGTCTGCGCGAATTACAGGAAGGCGATGCTCTAAAAAAAATCCTCTATCGTCTCGCTCAATGCAATAAAGCAAAACCAAAAAGGAAACCGATTTTATTAAAGATCGCTCCCGATTTAAACAACGATCAACTGGACGAAATAATCTCTATTATGCAGGAAACAGGGACCGATGGGATCGTTGCCACAAATACGTCCATTAACCGTGATGGCCTTTTGACGACGCCAGGTGAAGTGGCTGCGTACGGAGAAGGTGGACTGAGTGGTAAACCTTTAAGAGGGCGGTCAACGGAAATCATTCGGTATCTGGTGGAAAAATCAAACGGTAGGATTCCAATTATCGGAGTCGGTGGGATACATACACCGGAAGATGCGCTTGAGAAGCTAAACGCCGGTGCCCGTTTGGTTCAGCTGTATACTGGCTTTATTTATGAGGGACCTGGACTGCTAAAAAAAATAAATCGTGCTATTCTGAAAGCGTCCAAATGACCTGACAGTCTCTTGATCAAACTGCCGGCTTGCAATCAATTCTTAGATATTCATCCAGTAGGTCAGTTTCAGCAAAAATATATTGTCTGCATTCAGATTCATCATATGATTGAAGGACTTCCTGAATTGGAAATTGGTATCGATATTATTATCGAATCGGTTTTGAGTCCATACCAGGAAAAGTGTTGAACCCGGTGAGTATTCCCAGCGCAGAACGGCATTGGCACGGACGGACACGATATTGAAATCCGGATCGTCGAATGCAAACGGTTCTGCCGGGCCACCTGCATCAGGATCGACCGTATAGACACCGTCCGATTTTGAAATGGTTGAATTGCCCTCACCATATACGTCGTATAGATTGCTTTTTGGTTCGGAGAGTTGCTTGAAATTTTCATACTTGCCCGATGAAATCAGCGGCTGCAGGTAAAGTTGAAAACTCAGTTTTGGCGTAAATGTCCAATTCAATCTTATACTTGCCGAGATCTCACGCTGGTCCAGTTCACCAAAAACATAACGCGTCTCGAATGTTTTATCGGCATAAGCGTCTTCAAAATTGCCTACCCACTGTATGAAATCCCGGTTCCACATGATTGCCGGAGAGAGCGTCAGTGCCAGATTTGAGGCGGGTTTCCATTCGAGACCGATTTCAATAGTACGATCCCAATTTCGCGGTCCCCTGATGTAGCCATAGGTTTCAACGCTCAAAATCAGAGGTTGACGATCATTTGTACGGAACCACAAATTCGCTTCCCATCCAGGTGGAATCAGGGTAAGCGGGCCGCCGCGGGTGACGCGGTTATTGACCGACTCAGGATTATAGGCAAACATGATCTCCACATAATAGAAGTTGAGAAACTCGATATAACAATTGGTAAACGCACCGTACCAGGTTACATTTTTGTCAAAATCCATGCTGCCAAAAACCGCCCAGATATTCTGAACACGACGATAAAAGCTGGTGGGCTCGGTCCAATTGTAGCCGCCACCGATATGCCCGTTGATCACATCATTGCGCCAGTAATAACCAAGATCATTTATATCAAATCCCGGATCCATAAATCCAAAGGCACTGTTAAAAAGCATATTGCCTTTCTGTTTATTGATGGTCACACGACCGGCATAGCCGGTCAGAGAGGTCGCATTACTGTCAACGGTCACATGCCCCGCATCGGGTCGCTGAAAATAGTGATTGGAACTGGTCTGAAGATTCAGTAGCTGTGTCTCAGTTGCACGTATATGACTCATACCTGCCCAACCGGTTACAACCCAAACCCGGTCACGATCCAGAAAGGTCCATCCGTCCATCCCCAGAGATAAGGCATTCTTATTGAACTCATCCATCAGTCTGTTATCTTTAAAAATTCGTCCGGTAAAAGTTGCCATCGTACCTAATCCTTGGAATCCCTGATCGACTTCCTTTATGGCCCGCATCACACCATAATAACTCAGCGGTTCCACTTCAGATTGAGCCGACATACCTTGGTTATAAAAATCGCCATACTCACGATTTGTCACCGCATGAACGGTACCGATTTTCCAGTTATCACCCAGATTGCCGGTTAGTTTTGCGGCACCGAGTATTCTGGTGCCGTCAGGAACATCGGCGTATTCATGGTCGGGGTAACTGCCCTGCGGAGCTCTGCCGATCCGCCGGCTATAGAAAAAGATGGGATTCCCCCAATTAAAACTCCAATTGCTACGGGATCCTCCCGTTCCGAATTCATAGGTAGATGAGCCTTCGATAAAAAATGGCCTGCGTTCAGGGAAAAAAGTTTCGACATCACTCAGATTGACCACAGCAGGATCCACTTCCACCTGCCCAAAGTCTGGATTTATGGTACCATCAAGTGTCAGATTGTTGCCGATTCCGTATTTCAGATCGGCGCCGATACCCGGTATATATCGGGATCCGTCGTTAAAGGGATCTGCCGCTTCGACATCAAGATATTCTGCTTTGGCTCTTACATAGGGTAAAAATTCGAGTGATCGGCTCGAATTTATATTTTCAATCCCGACAAGCAGAGGAAAGCGTGATACAAAACCACTTCCATCTTTAGGGGTAAATACCAGGTAATCACTCTCATTGCGTCGTTTTATATCCCGCCGGAAATTTATTCCCCAGACATATGAATCCTGTTCATGAAATCGTAATTGCGAGAAAGGAATCCGTATTTCAAACGTCCATCCCCGTTCATCAATCTTTACTTCGCCCTGCCAGACGCCGTCCCAGGAGTCATCATCCCAGTCGTCATTCATTAAAACGCCGTCAAGGTAGGTTCCGGCGGCTGAAAGCGCAAAATAGTAGCCGCTGCGACGGTCGAGATAAGGATCGATAAAAACACCAAAAAAATCAGCGTCCAGCCCTTCGTCACGCCGGGCAAGACGGGTGATAATTGAATCCGGTGCCGGATCAAATAAACGTGCCCCGATATAAAGTGCCTGATCGTCATATGCGACATGTACGACTGAATTAAAACTTGCCGGAGCACCTTCGACCGGATCACGCTGGATAAAACGGGTAATCCCGGTAGGTGCTGACCATATATGCTCATTCAGAAAACCATCGACTTTGATGGGATCCCGCGTGCGTATGGCAAAAACCGTATCGGGAGTTGTCTCGGAAAATTCAGCCGCATTCAGTATGTCGGAATAAAGAAATGCAGCCGAAAAAATCAGAACAATTAAAAAGTTTTTCATGATTCAGGCTCTTATATTTCTTTTATATTGGACAATATGACAAACCATCGGTTAGCAAAAAAAAACAGGGAATTTTCTGATATTATCGGCGTCTTTGTTTTTAGTATATACGGTGTAGCCGGTTGATTGTTACATTTTGAATTACCTTTAAAAATTGGTTAAATTCCGCGCCTGTAAATGTAAGGAATAAATATGTTCACACTCTCAATTCAGAAAGAAATATCTGCAGCGCATCAGCTCCGAGACTACGATGGACCTTGTGCCAATATACACGGTCATAATTGGCAGATAAAAGTTGAAGTCAGCGCCGAGAATCTTGATCATGTTGGGATCGCTATCGATTTTTCCGATATAGAGCATCTGCTCTGGCAGATTATCGGATTGTATGACCACCGGAATTTTAACGATATTGCCCCTTTTGATCAAATCAACCCGACAGCGGAAAATATCGCCCGGTATGTATACCATGAAATGCAAAAAGTATTGCCGGAGGGTATTGGGATAAAAAATGTCCAGCTGTGGGAAACCGATACCTATCGTGTTACCTATGAGGAGTAAACAAGATACCCTCCGGGTCAATGAAATATTTTACAGTATCCAGGGTGAGTCGAGTCTTGCCGGAAGACCCTGTGTCTTTATCCGTTTGACCTATTGCAACCTGCGGTGCACCTATTGTGATACATCCTATGCTTTTTTCGAAGGAAATGATATGTCTATCGGAGAAATCATCACAAAGGTGAAAAGTTTTGACACCCGTCTGGTGGAAATTACCGGCGGGGAACCGTTGATTCAAAAAAAGGTACATGAATTGATCGGCGTGCTTTGTGACGAAGGGTTTGAAGTATTGATCGAAACCGGTGGACATATGGATATTGGTTTGGTGGATGACCGTGTTAAAAGGATCATTGATATCAAATGTCCTTCGAGCGGTGAATCAGGGAAAGTTTATTGGAATAATCTCGGACTGTTAAGGCAATCCGATGAGGTAAAATTTGTGATCGGAGATGGGAATGATTACGAATGGGCAAAAGCGGTTGTGGCAGAAAACCGGTTGAGCGAGAAGTGCACCGTCCTTTTTTCTCCGGTATTTGACAAAATGAACTACTGTGAACTGGCGGAACGCATTTTGAATGATCAGCTGCCCGTGCGCTTCCAGCTGCAGATGCATAAATTTATCTGGCCCCCGGATATGCGGGGTGTATGAAAGGACATGACCGTGAATAATATTGAAGTATTTGAGAATAAATTTCCTGAACGGGATTATTATATCACGCATGTTAACCAGGAATTCACATCAGTATGTCCAAAAACCGGATTGCCCGATTTTGGGAAAATTACCATCAGATATATTCCCGGACAGTTATGTCTGGAATTGAAAGCCCTCAAATATTATTTTCTCTCCTTCAGAGATAAGGGCATATTTTATGAAGCGGTGGTCAATGAGATCCTTGATGATCTGGTCACCGCTTGTAAACCGCGATATATGGAAGTTCTGGGCGAATTCAGCACCCGTGGTGGCATAAACTCGGTTATCAAAGTGATTCATGATCCGGATAAGCGGGGGGAGTTTAAATGAGTCTTCCGCTGGCGGTCATTCTGGTTTCCGGTGGGTTGGATAGTTGTGTTACAGCAGCGGTAGCCAGGCAAAAATTTGAACCCGCATTTCTTCATCTGAATTATGGTCAGCGAACCGAAATGAGGGAATTACAGGCATTTAATCAAATTGTCGAACATTATCATATTAACCGGCGTTTGGTGATTGATGTTAAACATTTTGCGCTAATTGGTGGATCCAGCTTGACGGATCAAAAGATGCCGGTCAGCCAAGCAGACCTTGAGAATAAATCGGTTCCCACCAGTTATGTACCGTTCAGAAATGCAAATATCCTTGCAATCGCCACGAGTTGGGCAGAGGTGATTGATGCCCAATGTATCTTTATCGGAGCGGTAGAAGAGGATTCTTCCGGTTATCCCGATTGTCGTGAAGATTTTTTTGTGGCCTTTGAAAAGCTGATCGCGGCTGGCACGCGACCGGAAACCGATATCCGCATTGAGACACCCTTGATACATATGACCAAGTCGGAAATTATCAGCCTGGGTTTGAAATTGAATGCTCCCCTCGGACTCACCTGGTCATGTTACCAGGAAGACCAGGAAGCCTGCGGTGTTTGTGACAGTTGTGCTTTACGTTTGCGTGGTTTCCAGCAAGCCGGGTTTGAGGATCCGATCACATACCGGCAAAGGCCGGATTACCGTTAAATTTTTTCCTGCAGCATCTTTTCCACACGATAACCCGCTTTATCAGCCTTTTCATATAGATCAGTGAGAAATTCGAACCATTTTTTAAGTACTTTACCTTCAATTGCTTTAGGACCACTGGCATCCGACAGAATTCCGATCATCAGACTATTCAGTAAAAACTGTTCGAATGGTTCACGTGCGAAATAAAGAATTTCCTGATAACGATGCACCTGCAGAAGCTTTTGTGATTCCGGTTGCTGGAATAAAGCTTCCAGTGCAGCTGGTAAATTATCCAGCGCTTTTTCCAGCCAGTTCTGATGTATGGTTAATGCCTTCAGCTGTAGGAGAAATTGTTCGCTTTCAGAGTCTGTATAGTTCCGCTGCCTCAGATTTTGCATGACAACCTTTGACAGGAGCAGCTCATCAAGCCAGGTCAAGGATACAAAATGGGCAAATTGTTCATCCTGCAAACTTCCGAGATTATGTAATATATTCCAGCTATAAGTCAGGAAAATATCCGGTGACACCCGCTCGGTCAATTGCCGGTAAATTATGCCGGATTTTCCGGATTTCTTGCTGAATTGTGTAAGAAGTTGTTTTAATTCGCTATGTGCTAAAAATCCAGTCAAAATATTTTCATGAAGATCTTCAATTTTGCCGATACCGGCGGTGAACCGGTGAAGCGCTGCAAGGAATGTGTCCAGCAGCTGAGCAAACGATGCCTTGGTGGCAGATCCGGCAGTAAGCCGGTCGATATCAAAACCGAGAAGGTCACGCAACGGCTGGTGCAATGGCGACAGGAAAGTTTCCTTTAGTGCCTGATCGATACTGGGCACACCGCGGCCATTGAGATATTCATAGAGCTGACGGTAGTGCCCGTAAATATTGTCTTCGACCTGCCTGAAATCCAGAAATACATGATATTTAAATCCATCCAGTTCGACATAAAGCCCGTTATAATGGAATTCATTTGACAGGCGTAAAAACTCAAGACCACTGATCTGGTCGCGGAAAATAACGTAAGTGTCTTCCCTGTTTGAAAGCTGCAGTCCTTCACCCAGGGTATACTGCACAAATTGATCTCCGTTTTTTCCGGCGCTTGCACTCGAAAAATGAATCCATCCGGAAGCCCGGTCATATTTATTGTTATACAAGACCAATGCCCGTTCGTCGCCGGAAAGGTTTGAAAAAGCAAACACATTCTCATTTACCTGGCCATGGGGGTTGGTCAGATCATAAAGAATAAAATTGCGAACCTCGCTGAACAAGTACCTTTTCTTCAGAAGGGGAAAGATTTCACGCTCATGGCGCTCGATCAAATATGGATCTTCATGCTCATCCCAGTAAGCCCTTTTATATTCCATTCCGTATTTTTCGGAAAAGCCTTCGATCTGTCCGTGACCAAACATGGGAAGGCCGGGGAGCGTTGCCATAAGGGTGCAGACACCAAAATATTTATCATCTTTCCCAAACTGGGCGACCGCAGTCTCTTCATCGGGATTATTCATAAAATTCACATATCGTTTCATGATTTCAGGATTAAAGTCCATAACGCTGCGAATGGCTTGTCTGTACTTCTGGTTATCCTCGTTTTTCAGCATGTTCATAAACGCACTGTTGTAAACCCGGTGCATTCCGAGCGTACGCACAAAATATCCCTCCATCATCCAGAAAGCCTCTGCCAGAAGCAGTGTATCTGGTGCCTCCTGTGCCACACGGTCCACAACTTCCCGCCAGAATTCGACCGGAAACATGCGTTGAAATTCTTCAGAAGAAAGTGCGAATTCGCCCCGAGAGGGAATATCGCCACCATGACCGGGTTGCGGAAACCACAGGCGTTGAAAGTGGCGTTTGGTCAGGGTCATGGCGGCATCGAGCCGGATAATGGGAAACATACGGGCCACATGAATGATCGTCTGAATAACGGCTTCACGCACTTGTGGCAACAGATAATTCAATTGTGCGGTGTCATTCCACGGCATACTCGTCCCGTCATTCCCGTGATAGATATATCGCACTTCCCCGGACCGATTATCAACATGTTTAAAAAGAACTGCCGCGTCGGAGCGATCCCAATACCCATCCTCAATATGGAGTGAAACCCGATCGTCGTTTGAAAGATTTGCACCGTTGAAGGAGTAGGAAGGATACACCTGATGACGGCACTGGACATACCAGTCGGGATGCTCGACAATCCATTTTGAATAAAGCCCGGTGTGGTTAGGCACCATGTCACTCGCCAGACGGATGCCCCTCTGCCAGGCTCTGTGACCCAACTCCTCCAGGGCAGGCTGTCCACCAAGATCTTGGGCAATGATATAATCATAGAGTGAATAAGCCGAACTTATCGCCTCGGGATTTCCACACATTTGTTTTATCTTGCCCGAGGCATCGCTCCGTTCCCATAAACCGATCAACCAGAGTCCTGTGAAACCTCGGCGGGAAAGCATATCGAGTTCCTCATTGGGAATCTGGTTTAGTCTATCAATCCTGCGGTTATATTTTTTTGAAAGCTGATCGAGCCAGACATAGGTGCTCTTGGCAATCATCACCGCCTTGGGCATCCAGTCAAGATCGGCACTAAACCGTTCATGATCCTCATCCAGGATGCCGAGGGCCCGAAAGTCGGGAACGGTTGTTGGCCCAGGACCGGTAAATACGGGCTTTTCCTCCTCTTTTATTAAATCAAGGCTCCCGAACAGACGGAGAATATAGTCGGAAAGCAGATATCCCCACCGGGTGCGGATAAATTCAAGTTGCTGAAAAAGTGACTGTGGAAAACGGTTGGCCGGTGTCTGTAACATCTCGAACAGATTTTGATTGTCCGGTCCAAAGGGCGGAAGTGTCTTGAAAAATAAATGTAACTGTTGAGAAGCCTTATGGTAAAGCGTTATTTTTCCGATATCCGTATCATCAAATAGTTCACGAAAAGGGCTGAAAGCCGGATTGGTGTTTGCCAGATAAAAAATCATCAGCTCTTCGAGAGCGAGTATTGTATTCGAGACACCCGCGGTTTTCGCTTTAAGGTAGGCATCGGGTGCTTTTTTATTGATATAAACATCAAGCGGGGGAAATTCTTTTATAAAAATCTGGAGAAGTTCTTCGGTGGCTTTCCTGCCCATGGTCTTTTCCAACCATGTCAGTGCTGTAGTGAACACATCAGATTTTCGTTGTTTTTTATATTGATCCGCTACATAATGAAGAATCTCATCGATTAATCCCATTGCGTTCAGCTGCCCGGTCTTTATCACCTGCTCAGGATAACGCGCAAGATCACGATGTGCGTTCATTTTTTCAGCAAAAAGACGAACGGCATAGACATTAGAAAAAATCACATTGCCGTTTTGGGCAAAGAGAGATTGATTGAATCCATAATAATCCCGGGCCCCCCGGGCAATGTGGAATTCAAAAACAGGTTTTAAGAAGAAATGATTTTTCATTCTTTATCCTTAAGCAGTTCATCCATACGCTTATTGTCTTCGATACCCTGATCATTCACTTTTTCGTATGTGCTTCCGTATCCTCTATCCTGACGTAACCGATTGAGTTGATTTTTTTTATGATATAATTCTGCCAGTTTTTCAGCATCCAAACCGGCGAGCCTGACATTTGCTCACCCAGAAGTGTAATTCATCGATAAGTTCAATGGCAATATTTTGCCAATCGACGGGTGAGGGGTCTTTCCACCATTTCCAGGGTACCGAATCTTCGAGTTCGATCGATTCGTGGATCTGAGCACGGTTGTAATGCAATAGCCATTCGATTCTCAGCTTTTCAATCTCATGGCTTTGGTCCGCATGGTCACATAGTTGATCATATTCAATTCCGTGCCGATCCTTAAGAATGCGTTTATTCAGCTGATACTGTTTTTCAAAAATTTCTTTGAGCACATCCATATCTGCATACACCTCCGACCTTTAAATATTTTCATCCGGCTTTATATATATAAACAGGGTATTATCATTGCGCTTAACAAAGACTTGAATCAGGGCAGGATTCGATTTTATACTTTTCCTGATTTCCCTCTTAAAATCCTCCAGGTTACGAATAATATTGTCATCGATGGTTAATATCAGATCATCAACGATAAGACCACTGAGACTGGCCGCACCGGCTTCTTCAACCCTCGTCACCCAGACCCCCTCCGTGTCGAAATCCAAATCGTTTTCGATAATAATATCCTGGGTAAGTTCTTTTACCGAAAAGCGAAGTTGCTCTTCGGAATACTCTTCAGCAAAAAACTGGCTTTTGGGAGAACTCTCAAGGATTATGGTTTTGTCAATGGGTTTTCTATCACGCCATATCGTAACCGAAACCGGCCCCTCGGGCAAGGAACGAATATGATTACGCAAAATATCAATGATCTGCGAATCTTCTCCCCTAACAGGGAGGTTCCCCATACGGGTAATAATATCCCCGATCTGCAAGCCGGCCTTTTCAGCCGGTGAATTCTGGACCACGCGTATGATGATGATGCCATTGAGTGTATCAAGATCCCAATAGGCTGCCATTTCCGATGTAAGAACCTGCATCTGTATTCCCAGCCAGCTTTTTCCCTGTTCCTGAATACTGCAGTTCCAGTTTTGGTGGATCTTTGACCAATTCCTGGAAAACGGTTGCCGGAAGCAGTTCAGTAAGGGCGCCTGAAGTTAACTGCATATCGATATCGAAATGCGCGCCACTGGACATCTCATCATTGCGAAAAACAATCCCAATCGGATATCCCTCCGGTCCGAGAACCAACCCACCGGCAGAGAGGGGATTGATTGTTGATACACTCAGCCATTTGAGCCAGGGTTTATCCATAATAGAATTTATATTCTGAGCGGTAATAATCAGTTCATTATTATAACGTCCGTTGAGATGTTGGATCAGATAGACAGGATCTCCGGTCTGCAACTCACTATCCGTATTAAAACTGATCGGTTCAGGCAGGTTTTCTGTCTCTCCGATCCGTACGAATGCGAGCCGCAGGTCTTCATCAACACCAACGAGGGTGGCACGCAGTTTTTCATTGTTCTGAAAAGAAACGGTTATATCCTCCGGTGGGCTCTGGATTTGGGAGTAAAAACGGTTGCGGGCAACAATATCGATATTTGCAGGAAAAATTATATCAGAAGTCATGATCAGACCTTTGTCATCGACCAGGATACCGGTAATTTTCTGTTTTATACGTGTGTTATCCTGTATCTCATTGGTTTCAGCCTGAGGAAGATAGTACTCGACCAGACATAAACTTTTTTTCAGGCGGTCCAGGCTTTCAGGCCAGGTATTAATGGCCCCTGCTGAGATCACGGAAAACATCAGGAAGATGAGTGCCATATGGAATCTTTTTACCATTATTCCCCCGTAAGTAAAGCAAAACGTATGGAATTTTTAAAAAACATGCGCAACATTATGCCCTTTTCGGGAATATCTTTCATACGTTCATATAATGTCTGGAATTGATCCATATTTTTGACAGGTGTATCATCGATATATTTTATAACATAGCCGCGATAAACCTCTGCATCATGAGCCGGACTACCGATACGCACGCCGCTGACCAGAACACCCTCTGAATTTTCCAAACGTAAATTTTTAACGATTCGCGGTGTGATTTCTTTCACCGACAATCCCCAGTTTGCACATTCAAATTCATTCCCATCGAATTTGCCGCGCAGGGAGGTTCTCATGCTAACTGTACTATTTTTACCGTCCTGTGAAAAGTTGATGCTTATCTCCGTTCCCACCGGAATCTCGGAGATCATTTTACGGATCTTTGGTAATTCCTCCCGATACACCGCGCTTAATGGCTGTTGATCGATGGAATAAACAATATCTCCCGGCTTAAGACCTGCCTTCATGGCAGGTGAATCCGGTTCAATATCTGCTATCATTACGCCGTCCAGATCAGGTATATTTTTATATTTTCTATATTCCTTAATCTCCTGCCATTCGATACCGATCCAGGAACGTTCTACCTGTTGAAATGCAAGGATCCGTTCGACGACAAGTTTTGCGGTATTGATCGGTATCGCAAAGCCCAGATTTTCGCCAAAGAATATAGCACGGGCATTTATACCGACAACTCTGCCGTTCAGATCGACCAGAGGTCCTCCGCTGTTACCAGGATTTATCGCGGCGTCTGTCTGGATCCATAAATTAAAGGGAGACACCATCTCACCAATGTCCTCAAAATATCGGTCAAGCGAGGAAATTACACCCATAGAAAGAGATCTGCTGAGACCGAGAGGTGATCCTAGCGCAAGAACGAACTGACCGACCTGCAGACTGTCACTGTCGCCAAAATCGACATAAGCTAACTTCAGGTCAGGTTTATCGGATAGATCCAATTTCAATACCGCCAGATCGGTCAGAGCATCCAGACCGATCACCTTGGCCTGTAACTCTTCTTTATTTGCCAGGGTGCACTTGACAAGGCTTGCTTTCTCGGCAACATGATTGTTGGTAAGAATGTGACCTTCAGGTGAAAAAATGACACCCGACCCGGTGACCTGAAACTTTACCCGTTTTCCAGACGAAAAGACCTCCTTGACCGGTTCGATATGAACAAGTGCCGGCAGAACCCTGTCTTTTGCCTGTAGAACCTGCTGCTGAAGTTGGGTCTGAGCGAAAAGATGTCCGGCAATGAAAATGGATAATACAGTGATAATTCGGGAAATTGACATGTATGTACCTGTTTTACAATATTTACTTAAACCTCAAATTTATTGTATCGTTATGATCAGATCAAATTTAGTCCCCTTTTAAATGAAAAATCATCATATATCAAAGGTGTAAATTGTGGTTTTTTTTCAGTAAACTTTACTGTTTGTGTCAATTTATCCCGTTCGCGAAATGAAAGGAGGGCGGCGTGAGATATTTTACCAGTATGATTATTTTGCTTGCCATTATGTTGTTTCCGGCACATGGTGATGAACAGGAAAGCGGGAAGATATTACGTGCACGGGTTATTTTGCCCTTTGAATCTCTTCAGCAGCAGGCGAGTCATGAAATACTGATCGAAATGCAGGTCAATGAAGGCTGGCATATCAATTCAAATAAACCGTTGGAAGATTTTTTAATTCCGACGGAGATAAGTTTTGAGGCGCAGGACGGCATATCATTTGGAAAAATCAGTTATATGATCCCGGAGATGAAGAAATTTACCTTTTCCGAAACCATGCTCTCGGTTTATGAAGATAAGGCCTATGCAAAAACAACCATTACCATTTCGCCTGATTTTAATCAGACAGAAGTAATTATTCGTGGCAAGGTGTATTACCAGGCCTGTAATGATGAATCCTGCCTCGCTCCGGATGAAATTGGATTTACCAAACTAGCCGATATCCAGTCCACAAATGTTACACCAAAGCAAGCAAATCAGGAGATATTTGATCGTGTAAAATCAGGTTTTCCTGAAGAAATCTCACCGAAAACACCGGAGGGTAACTCCTTCTCCGATGTCATACAAAAGAGCGGTCTGATCTACTCGCTTATTTTTATTTACCTTGGTGGTCTGGCACTAAATCTGACCCCCTGTGTTTATCCGTTGATCCCAATCACGGTTAGTTACTTCGGTGGTCAGAGTCAGGGGAGCAGGGGAGCGCTGGTCCTGAGAGCCATACTTTATGTTTTAGGCATGGCGGTAACCTACTCGCTGTTGGGTGTCATTGCAGCTCTTACCGGCGGTTTGCTGGGCAGTGCGCTTCAAAATCCGATTGTTTTGATATTTGTTGCTTTGGTCTTGACCGGTCTGTCACTAAGCATGTTTGGATTATATGAGATCCGTATTCCTCAATCATTAGCAATGATCGGTGGAAAAAACCGGTCCGGATATATCGGGACACTTTTAATGGGTTTAACCGTGGGCTTGATTGCCGCCCCCTGTATCGGACCTTTTGTGCTCGGATTATTGACGTATGTCAGTGAAACAGGGAACCCTGTGCTGGGCTTCTGGATGTTCTTTGTACTTGCTCTGGGGCTGGGTACCCCGTTTCTTCTGCTGGGAATATTCAGTGGCGCGGTATCCGGTCTTCCCAGATCGGGTGCCTGGATGGTCTGGGTCCGGAATGTGTTCGGTTTTGTACTGCTGGGAATGGCAGTCTATTTTCTGGAGCCACTTTTTTCATCCGAAATGCTCTACTTCTATAGTTTGGCTATTCTGGCCATAGTTGCAGGGGTTTATCTTGGATGGATAGATAAAAATAAAGGGGGTACGGGGTTTCAAATTATGCGCAATATCGTCGGTATTACGCTAATTCTTCTGGGTGTCTTCTTTGCTTTTCCATCAGATAGCGCGGCGGACCAGCAAATCACCTGGGTAATTTATTCTCCGGAAATTTTGGAACAGGCACAGGAAGATGGGGTGCCGGTTATTATTGATTTCTATGCAGACTGGTGCATTCCCTGCAAGGAACTTGACAAGTTCACCTTTACCGATCAACGGGTGATGGAGTTATCGTCCCAAATGCTCATGGTGAAGGCGGACCTGACACATTTCCAGACCATTGAAACTCAGCAATTGCGGGATAAATTCAATATAAAAGGGGTGCCTACGATCGTCTTTCTCGACAACACCGGTTTGGAAATACAAGCCTTACGTCTTATCGGCTACGAAGATGCCGAAAAATTTTCCGATAGGATGCTGGAATTACTTAATTAAATCACCTTGTGGCAACGCAGGCAAAAATCGGGTGTTGGAAAAATGACCGAGTTCAATGAATTCCGGATCTTTGATGGAAATTAACCCTATGTTCCGGATATTAAATCCGAAATAATTTATTCCAGCGGAAAAAGAGGTTAGTGAGATCGATCAGCGACTGATTGAGAGTTTGAATTGGAGATATTTACCGTTTTCATGAATTTTTTCGAGGTTGGCCTTATAGTCTTTCAAGGCACCATCAATTTGATCGCTAAGCGCCGGGAATTCGGCTACATCGGTGTAAACCATAAGACTCAGAAGATAATCGGCGCTGCGTAAATCCAGAGATATTTCCAGGGGTTGTTTGGCATACTGATTCAGATAATTGATCAGGTAATTGAGCACTTTGATCAGTGGTTTGGGATCTTCGGTTTCGAATGTACACCCCTCATCAAGAATAAGGTTGGCCGGTACATCTTTATTGTCGTTAATAAGAATGAGTAATTTCTTTAGATCAACGAATTGTGCCATTTGGGATCACTCCGTTTTCAACGTTCCATAAATATTATCGGTAATACTTTCAACGAAAAGAGATTTAAATTAAATAACTTGGTGACAGGAAGCAAATGCCTTTGTCCTTGAGAGTAAGGATTTAATAAATTTGGATTTTTCATTGCCCGGAGTGTTTTAAATTATATATATTGCCCCCATATTCAAGTTGAATTATAAATAATTTTGCCAGGAGAATAAGAGATGAATAGAACAATTGGGTTTTGCCTGCATGCGACGTTAACAGTGGTATTGGTGGTTTTATTATTGCCGGATTTAGCCGGTGCCCAAAAACTGGAGATTACCCCCTTTGGTGGATACTTTTTTGGAGGAAAATTGGTGGTGAGCGAAGGCGATCTTAATTTTAAAAATGATGCAAATTATGGCGTCACATTCGATTATACACTGATGCGTGAGATTCAGATTGAATTGATGTATAGCCGGAGCGATACAAGGCTGGTGTTAAAACAATATCGATCCGGAATTAATGAAGAACTTTTTGAGATGAGTGTAAATTATTTTCATATCGGTGGAATTTACCGTGCGCAGGAGATGGAGAACGGCTATCTGTTTACAAATTTTTCGTTGGGCGCGACATTATTTTCTCCAAAAGACAACCTTTATGAGGACGACTGGCGGTTTTCTATTGCTTTTGGCGGGGGCATAAAATATTTTCTGTCCGATAAAATCGGAATTCGAACACAAATTCGCCTCCTGATGCCACTTTATTTTGCCGGCGGCGGATTATACTTCGGTACCGGAGGCAGCGGCGTTTCCCTCGGAGCAGGAACCAACCTGGTTCAGGGAGACATTACCGTCGGTCTCATTTTCGTATTGTAAATGTTATATAGCTGGATTAAAGGATCGTTGATCCAAAAAAAATAAGATTCTGACGACATTTTTGATTGTTTCGTTGGGCCATACTATTTTGATGCCGGATAAGACAGGTTTAATTGAAAACGGGACAATTATTGGATATGGTGGTGTCATCGAAGTTTTTTTTGTCCAGAGGGCATAAAATACATTGAATTTAAAGCGTAAAACCAATGTAAACCGTCTCATAATCGCGTTGTCGGTTTTTACCGCTTTCAATGTGGGGTGCGATCATGGTCTCACACCGCCGGCAGAAGTTCCCGCAGGCATTAGCGGGATCAGTGGTACGATCCTTTATACTAACTGGCCCGATTTACAGACGATAAAAAACCTGAAAATTGTGGTTTTTAAAAAATTTCCCCCCGGGGATATCCTGGGGGAGGTTTTAAGCGGCGAGGCCACGGCATATCCGCCAGACCTCAATAAAAGTCTGCCGAAGGGTGTCGATTCCACAACCTATGTTATTGAACTGAAATCGGGTGTTTATGAATATGTGGTCGTAGCACAACAGTTTGGTGGCTTGTACGATTGGCGAGCCGTTGGCCAGTATGATACGACCGCTCAGGATTCTTTGCCGACCGCCATCGAGGTACCCGCTAATATTTTTCTTGAGAAAATTGATATCGTTGTTGATTTTAACAATTTACCGATCCAACCCTTTTGATATGAGAATCAGCAAGATTATACTTTTATTCTTAACCTGGTTTCTATTGGTTTCCATGGCATCTGCTCAGTCACAGAATTCCGTATTGAGGGGCAGGCTGATCGAAAATCCTGAGAATCCTCTGGCCGGTGTAAATGTTTATCTTGAGGGCACGGTGCTCGGGACCGCCAGTGACGATAATGGCTATTTTGAAGTGAGGCGGATACCATCGGGCACCTACAGGTTACGCTTCAGTATGATCGGTTATGCAAATATCGATACACTGATTCGGATTACCCAGCCGGAAATCGATATCGGGACGATAACCATGTTGCCGGTTGCCCTCCAGACCAGCACGATAGTGGTTACCGCCGGCAAATATGACCAGAGTATTCAGGATGTACCTATGAGCGTGAGTACGGTCAGTGCCCGTGAGATTCAAACCCGGAACTCGGTGACGATTGATGACGCGCTCAGATATGTTTCCGGTATCACTATGAACTCCGATCAGGTCAATATCCGGGGCTCAAATGGGTATAGTTATGGCGTTGGAAGCCGGGTAATGATGCTGGTGGATGGTATCCCGTATATAACCGGGGACACCCAGGGTATTATTTTCAGTGCGCTGCCAATGAACCAGATTGACCGTCTTGAAATTCTTAAGGGAGCCGGATCTTCCCTATATGGTTCAAATGCCCTGGGCGGGGTGATCAATATTATCACCAAGCCGGTTACCGAACAGGCTGAATTATATATGAAATTATACGGCGGCATGTATAATGATCCTTATCATGAGCAATGGAAATGGTCTGATAAAAAGAGATTTAGCAGCGGCCTTCGGCTCGGCTATTCACAAAAGTTTGATCGAACCGGTTTGCGCCTGGATTTTTCCCGCGACGAGGATGACAGTGACCGGAAGAATGACTGGTCAAGAACATATAATGCCGGAGGAAAGTTTGAGTTTGATCTGTCCTCTTTTGACCGTCTTACAATCGCCGGGAATTATATGGATACAAAGCGGGAAAATTTTTTATACTGGAAAAATCTTTCGTACGCACTGGAACCGCCGGATGATCAGCTGGGAGAGCGGGTGCACACGCAGCGATACTTTCTGAGCAGCATCTATCGTAAAATATTCGGTAAACGTGAGTTTCTGAAAGCCCACGCGATCTGGTATAATAACTTTTTTGACGATGATGTCGGTCCTCAGGGTAATCGTTCCAATTCAGATTTTATGAATGTCGAAGTCCAGTATAATCATCAGATTGGCGATCATTATCTGGTTGCCGGTGTTACACCCAGCTACAGCAAGGTGACGTCAAATATTTTCGGTGACCGGACCGGTTATAATTTTGCCGCTTATCTACAGGATGAAATTACATTATCCGAATTTTTTACCGGAACAGCGGGTGCCAGGCTGGATTACTATGATATCGATGAACTCGGTTCAGATCAGCGGATCAATCCGAAAATTGGTTTGATTTACAAACTTCAGCAAGGTAGCGTACTGCGTTTTTCAGCCGGAACCGGTTTCAGAGCACCTTCGATGGCGGAAGCATTTACATCCACCGCAGCCGGTGGATTGATCGTCGAGCCGAATCCGGATCTTAAACCAGAATACAGTTTCTCAGGTGAAGTTGGATGGAACCAGGTTATTGATGAAGACACCTATTCACAAATTGCATTTTTCTATAATTATTACTGGGATCTGATCGAAGGCGGATTTCAACCTACCACGGGTAATATCCGGTTTGATAACATCACCGAAGCACGCGTTTTGGGGATTGAATTAAATCTCAACTGGCAGGTTGTTGCCAATTTGTTGGTAATAAATGCAGGTTATACATATGTAAATGCCCGTGATGTCCTGACAAAAGACATTCTAAAGTATCGTCCGAGACATCTGTTTTATTTTAACGGAAAACTGAGTTGGTTTGGATTTGACTTGGGGGTCGATTACCGGTTTATCAGTCGATTCGATACCATTGATAAAACATTTGCCCTGATTATTACTGATGCGGAAGAGCGTGTTGCAGCGCATATTGTTGATCTAAGAATTTCCCGTAAAATAGATATGACCTTTTTCCCTGTAGAGATCTCGTTCCAGATCAATAATCTTCTTCAATATAATTATGTGGACGTTATTGGGACCATCGCACCCATCCGAAATTATGTGATTACACTTGAAACCACTTACTGATGCGGTCTCTGCAAACCATACTTAATAAAAAGCAACGAATCGTTGTCGGCATGATGTCCGGAACCTCCTGCGACGGCCTGGATCTGGCTCTTCTACGTATCAACGGTTGCGGATCATCGACAAAATTCAAATTGCTCAATACCCATCATCAACCTTATACCCGGGCGCAAAAAAAATATCTCCTGCAACTTATGGATTATGAACATACCAATGTACGCTCGATGGCAAACGCAAATTTCTATCTTGCCAGAATCTGGGCAGATACGGTTCTGCGCTTTCTGAAATCGATCGATAAATCCAGAGAAGATGTTGATCTCCTGGGTAGTCATGGGCAAACCGTTTATCATCAACCGGACCCTGAAAAGATTTTGGGAAGATCCGTCCGATCCACCCTGCAGATCGGGGATCCGGCTGTTCTGGCCCAGCTGACCGGGATCACAACAATCGGTGATTTTCGCGTTAGCGATATGGCCCTCGGCGGACAGGCCGCCCCACTGGTGCCCTATTTCGATTGGTTGATGTATGGTAAATTAAAACGGAACCTGCTCGCATTGAATATTGGCGGTATCGCAAATATGACCTATGTTCCGGATGATGGCGATCCGAAGAAAATACAGGCATTTGATACCGGCCCGGGGAATATGCTTATCGATCAATTGATGGCCCGGCTTTATGAATTGCCCTATGATAAAAACGGCGCCAAAGCATTCCTTGGTAAATTCTCCGACCGTCTCTTTAACCAGTTGCTGAAGGTGGACACTTTTCCGGCAATAAAGCCACCAAAATCAACCGGAAGGGAACATTATGGTGAGCCGTTTGTGATCGACCTGCTGCGGAAAGCAATCCGGTGGCGGATACCCGAACCGGATGTTATTCATACCATAACAGCATATACGGCATTGGTGATAAAAGACGCCTGGAAAAAATTTGTCGGTCAGCCAATAGATCTGATTATTGCCGCCGGCGGGGGCAGCCATAATTCTTTTCTGATGGCCAAATTGCGGGAAAATTTTCCAGGGGTTGAGGTCAGGCAGGCGGATGACCGGGGAGTGGATGCCAATTTCAAGGAAGCGATATGTTTTGGGGTGCTGGCCAATGAGCTGATTTGCGGCAACCCTGCAAATTTTCCTCAGATCACGGGCTGTGCAAAACCGGTCCTTCTGGGGAAAATATGTCCCGTAAAATAAAAAAGCCCGGAAGAAAAACCGGGCTTTTATCAGAATAAGAAGTATTACTTTCGAAATATTGATTTTACACTTTCGACACTTTCATTTATTTTCAGTTTGGCTCCCCGTTTGGGCAGATATTGTCCTTCAAAAGCCGTTGGATCATATTTCTCCAATGTCACACCGCTACCCGGATCGACCTGAGCCAGCACGGCATTTATTGCATCGATAAATGCATTCGCCATAATGGCATTACCTTTATTATTCGGATGCACACCGTCCAGACTAAAGGCCGTTTTACCGGGTTCCACCAGCACAAATTTTCCTTCAGGCGCGGCTTTCAACGAAGCCAGGATCTGATCAAACGGGATAAGCGGGATCTGATTGGCTGTGGCCACAGTCGCCAGGAACTGGTTGAATCCTGTCACGGCTGATATCAGAGCGGTTTCTTCATCGGTGGTGATGGTCATCGATCCGGGAATCGCCTGACCGGTCGGAATAAGACCGGCGTCAATCATACCGGCCTGCAGCTGTCCGGCTTGTCCCGACGAAAGTCCCAGTAAATCGACCATAGCTGCCGAATCCGGTATGCCGAGACCTTGTTGATACGCCAGAACGCCGGTAAGCAATACATGCTCAACAGACGTCTCCTCGGTCAGCAACGGCAGATAAATCGGATTGCCCTGACCGCCGGCGAAATCGATCGGCAGAAAATCCGTTCCGAACAAAACCGGTACCTCTCCGGCACCCAGGTTGACCCTGGCACCGTCCAGAATATTGACATACGGAATATCGGTAACATAAGGGACAGTCCCGATAATTACGACTGTAGAAGTTAAATTTGCTGCGATTTCCTGCAAAACAGCTGTATATCTGGCCTGGAAATCCGCCTGAGCGGTAATCTGTGTCAGATCACCACCGTCGAGCGCGGCACCGAGTACATCATTGGCACCAATCCAGAGCAGCAAAAGTGTAGGCCGAAGACCAATAGCCTGATCCAGCTGGGTGGTGTTGCCAAAATTGGGATTGCGCAGAACGAGATCAAAAAAAGGATTGCCACTGGCCGCACCGGAGGTGGTGTTGTAAACATCGTAGACGTCCGCTCCAGGAACCCCGAGGTTATCATATCCGCGCGGCAGCAGGGCGTTTTTGAGCAGCGCCGTTGGAGGAACGGTCAGATTATCCTGCGTAATCTCACCTGTTGCAGGATTAAAAGACATCGGTGTTTTTCCCGCAGGTGACCCGATGCCGGGGCTGGCAATCAGCGGTTGCTCAAACTGATCCGCCAAACCCATTTTCTGGGCGATAAGATAGGGATAGGCTATGTAACTGGAAATCCTCAACCAGACCGGAAGATTGGAATCCGGCGGTGAGGCTGTTACCGACAGCAACCATTTTGCTCAGAACCAGCGTGCTGATTTTGACGTTCATCACTGGTGCAGTTGGTTGCTCCGGTTTGCATCCGGCAGATACCAGGATGGCGATAATTGCTAATGTTATTAATATTTTTTTCATCTATGTTCTCCTGCATATTTGTTTAATCAAACGCCTACAGATTTACGCCAAAACTAAAGAACAGCAAGTGGGCAAGGGTTGCATAGGTGCCGTCGAATCCGTTTTCATTTTTACCTTCACCATTTTCAACTGTTGAGCGTTCTCCGAAATCCACCAGCATATATCCGATATCAAACTGCCAGTTATAATACGTATACCCAGCACCGATTGAAAAATCATGACGGTCATTGTCAGGTAAAAGAGGTGAGACCGAATGAATCGGCTGCGGGGATTGATCATAAATATAACCTACGCGGAATTCCAGTTCTTTCAGGAGATTATAGTGAAGACCAACACGTAATTGTGAGGAATTCTCATAATCTTCATTGATTGCCTGATTGAGTGCAGGATCATCGAAACTAAAATCGAGCCGGTCAAATACACTCCATTTATACCACATATAATCGATCTCGGCACCCAGATTATCGAGTAATTTGTAATATAGACCCACCGAGATAAAGCTCGGAAAGGTAAGACTGGTACTCACCTTTTGGTCCTTTAAAACATTTTGTGCAAAGCCCTTGATCGGTGAATCAATAAAATTGAAGGTGATATCACCATCCTCAAGTTTATTTTCGATCGAGTGACGATACAGGAAACCGGCACCGAGCCGTTCTCCACGATAGGTCAAACTGGCGGTAAAACCGACAGCGGGTTTGGAGTTGCCTTCGATTTTTGATTTGGCAACTGCCGTTCCCGGAGAAGTTTCACTTCCAAATAAATATACATACCGCTCAAGCGTAACGCTTCCAAATACGATATCGAGGCCACCGCCGATACTGAATTCATCGCTCAATTTATATGCCACGACAGGACTGACGTAGAATGACTTCAGATCACTGTTAAAAGCGATTCCGCGGCCGGGAAAATCCTCTTCCCATTCTAACCCAAGACCGAAAGGATTGGTAACCCCGATACCTGCAAACAGGTCATCATTAAACTGATGGGAAAAATAAACACCAATCGGTGTGTGAATGGCGTCCACCGATGAATGCTGTTCACCTGTAAAGATCGGTTCTGCTCCGGAATATTTTACGTTTGAGGTTATTAAGGTAACGCCACCGTAAAAATTTGTTCCCGGGACAAAAGCCAAACCGGATGGATTGTAAAAAATCGTTGAGGCATCAAACGCTCTGGCAACGACTGCTCCTCCCAAAGCCGAAGACCTGGCTCCGAATTCATACAATTCGAAACCACCGGCGAAACACAAATTCATCGAGAGGGACACAATTAGGGCAATATAAAACAGTTTTTTCATACGTCCTCCAGAAGTGTTATGTAAGCATATAAAATAGGAAAGGTCGAGAGACTTTAAAAAATAATTCTGCAAAATGCAAGCAAAATGATTTTGGTTGTCGGATACTTAATGATGGTTATAATCAGGAAACGCGTGTAGGAGAAAATTTTTATTGTCAAATTGATATGTGTCAATAAATTTTTTATATATATTGTCGATATTAGACAATAATGATGAAACCTGTCTCTGTCGGAGCGTCATCATCTAGTAGTTGCTGTCATTGGGACTAACTTTGAATGGAATGGGGTAGATGGGATGAAAAAACGAACCGTACTGGCAATTCTAGTTTTTCTGAATGTAACGTTGTTATTGGCAGGCAACGATAGCGTTTCCATAGGATCTTTGGCACCGACGTTTTCTTTGCCGGATCTTGAACAAAAATATGTTTCATTACGCGATTATTGCGGTGAGGAACTACGCAAGCCCTGGATCAACAAGGAAAAACATGTTGTATTAATCAGTTTTTTCGCGACATGGTGTAAACCCTGTATGGCTGAAATACCCCATCTGGAAAGTATTGCAAAACAATATGTAGGTAGCAATGTGAAGATATTTCTGGTTGATGTCGGTGAAGATCTTGAGAAAGTCACCAAATTTGTGACATCCAAGGGAATAGAATTGCCGGTATTAATCGATAGATACCAGACTGTTGCTAAAAAATACGATGCTCTAATGTTGCCCAGATTATTTGTGCTCGACAAAAACGGTATTGTTCAGAAGGAAAATAAAGGATTCTCTGATCCCGAAAAATTCAAACAGGAGATAACAAATCTGATCGATCAGCTTCTCCTCCAGTGATTGAACCGTTGCTCCTGATAAAAAATGCTTGCTTTGTTTAAATAAAATATTATATTTATAATGCTCCGTTTAACAGAGGTATTATGCGCAAGTTCGTTCTGCTAGTTGGGTCGATTACTCTCCTTGCGGTGTCTCTCTACGCCGGTACGGTATTCATGGTTTATACCGCTGATCCCGGAACCAACAGCGTCAGCATTACCTGGACCACAAATTCTGAAGATAACATCAGTATATTCGCAATTATGCGCAGTGTCGATGACGTGAGCTTTAGCGAGATTGGCACCATTCCGGCAAAAGGACCGGGGAACACGTATACCTTTATCGATGACAACGTCATATTTAAAACCAGCCAAACATTTTTCTATAAAATAGAAGCCAGAGACAATCATAATAACCTTGTGGATATTACACCCCAGTCTCTGATTGTCAACCCTAATATTTCCGGTATCTATCGGACCTGGGGTGCCATCAAAGCGATGTTCCGTTAATTCCAGACCATAAATCCATTTTTATAAACCCTTTTCATGTGAAGAGGGTTTTTTTTTAGGCTGATGTAATGACTATTTGAGACCGATAGGTCATTCTGTGCACATGAGCAGATTTGTTTTGAGGAACATAATAAATAATTCGTAAAATATATCCGAAGAATGGAGGGATGCATAACGAGATTTGAATCATTCAACCGAACCCGATAAATCAAGGATATAAGCTTGATAATGATACTTTCAAAAGCATAACCTTAAAAAATGTCAACTTGATATCCAATTCAGTCATCTAAAAACAGGTTCGTCATGCTCGAAAAATTATTTCATCTGACTTCAGTCGGGACGACGGTGCGTCAGGAAATACTAGGTGGTCTTACAACTTTTATGACCATGGCTTATATTCTTTTTGTTCAGCCGGCCGTAATGTCCGCTGCAGGGATGGATGCCGGAGCGGTTTTAATGGCGACCTGTCTTGCCAGTGCATTCGCTACAGTTATGATGGGATTATACGCACGCTATCCAATTGCCCTCGCACCCGGTATGGGACAGAATTTTTTCTTTACCTATGCAGTGGTCCTCACGATGGGTATTGCATGGCAGACCGCATTGGGCATTGTGTTTCTGGCCGGTGGTATTTTTGTCATATTGTCCCTGTTTGGCTTTAGGGAAAAGATCATCAATTCGATTCCGGACGCATTAAAATCGGCCATCGCTGCAGGTATCGGTCTGATGATCACTCTGATCGGCCTGGAATGGGGTGGCCTGATCGTTGATGATCCTGCTCTTCTCATAAGCCTGGGTAATCTTGGCGCGCCCGTCCCGCTACTGACCCTTTTTGGACTCATGGTGACCGCCGTTCTATTGGTCAATAAAATCAGGGGTGCTATGCTTTTCGGCATAATACTCACGACAGGTGCAGGGATTATATTTGATATGATACAATTCCATGGGGTCCTGAGTGCGCCTCCTGCAATGTCCGGTACATTCCTGAAACTGGATCTTGCGGGTGCGTTACATTGGGATTTGCTGGCCGTGATTTTTACCTTTTTTATCCTGGATTTGTTCGATACCATTGGAACGCTTGTTGGGGTGGCTACCGAAGGCGGATTTATCAAAGATGGCAAACTGCCCAGAGCCAGGGAAGCGCTTCTTTCGGATGCCACGGGATCCGTCATTGGTGCACTTCTGGGAACTTCCACGATAACCAGTTATGTTGAAAGCGCGAGCGGGATTGCCAGTGGCGCAAGAACCGGTCTGGCGAACATGATTACAGCCGTATTGTTTATTCTGGCCATATTTTTCCATCCTCTGGTAGAAATGATTGGCGGTGGAATCGAAACAGATACCGGCGTGCGCTATTACCCAGCAATTGCACCGGTCCTGATCCTGGTTGGATTATATATGATGAAAGGAATCAGCCGCATTCCGTGGGATAACCTTTCAGAAAGTATACCGGCCTTTGTAACCTTGATTTTTATCCCGTTCTCTTTCAGGATCACAGAGGGCATTGCACTCGGATTCATCACCTTCACCGTATTGAAAATGTTCAGCGGAAAATGGCGTGATGTACCGCTCATGATATGGTTATTTTCACTCGTTTTTGCTCTCCGTTATGTTTACCTGGCGATGGGCGGTATGGATTGATCATAAAGCGGCAGATTAGTGCAAATAGTGGATCTGATTTAACACCGGTTCCCGGTGCATCAGGCGTATCAAAGCCCTATTTCACTGATCAGATAAGTCAGAATAGCAATCGAGGCGGTACCCAGTGCCAACTCTCTGGGATTAACTTTGTCGAATGTATCATTTGCGGAGTGATGTAAATCAAAATAACGCTGATCATCGGGTACATAACCGATCTTCGCTTTAATATTGTTCAGTTTTGATATATCTGCACCACTTCCTCCTTTGCGAATCCATTCGATACCTGAGGTTTGCACAGAGGACAGAAATCTTTGCATATTCCGGATTATACCTGAATCGGCCTCGACCGAGAAACCTCTTGGTGTAAATCCGCCGCGATCGGATTCGATAGCTGCGATGTGTTTCTCGTTCAATGAATCGGACCAGGCTGCGTATCTTTTTGCTCCCGTCTGTTTTTGCTCTTCATCAATAAATAGGACACAACGAATGGTGCGCTGAGGTTTGATACCGAGTTTTCTGAACAGATCGAGAACAGCCATAGACTGAACACATCCGGCGCCATCATCATGTGCGCCATCACCCTTATCCCAAGCGTCCAAATGACCTCCGATAAGGATAATTTCATCAGGATACACGTTGCCTTTAATCTCACCGATTACATTGGAAGAATGCGCCGTACCCAGATCTTTACAGGAAAGTTCAAACTGTATTTTCAATTCCGGATCCTGCTTGAGCGCCATGCTCAGAAAATTCGCATCCTGAATGCCGATAGCGACCGCAGGAATTGGATTGATTAAAGAATCCCGGTGAATCCCGCCAACATGCGGCACATTATCGTCCAGGGAGGTAACCGAACGGACAATCGCACCAACGGCGCCAAGTTTTGCTGCGGATGACGGACCCTGAGAACGCTGTCTGACCGCTTTACTATAGGCTTCAAAAGTACGTATGAGACTGTGATCAAACGGTTCGTTAAAGAATACAATCTTTTCCCTGACCAGCGTATCCAATTGCTCCAGTTTGCTGAAATTTTCCGATTCGATAACGCCGGCGATAAGGGGCCTGCCGGACGTTCCGATACTGCCGCCCAGGGCGGCAATGTTTAAAGATTTACCATTAAATTTTTCGGAGGCGATAATTTCAGCCAGTTCAATTTTGCCGCGCTGCCAATAAGGTACCTCGACCGGTTGCAACCACACATTATCGCAGCCGATCGATGTTAGTTCTGCTTTTGCCCAATCGATCGCCTGCTGAGTTTCAGGATAGCCGCTTAACCGTGGCCCAATTGCACATAATTCTGACAGCAAACGATAATCGGTTCTTGATGATAGTGCAGTTTCAACAAGCTTATCAACGATCCTGCGATGCTCTGGATCTTCTTGCTGTGCCAGGATGAGGTTGGTCAGCAAAATCAAAAGAAGGCTTATCCGTAAGCATTTCATGTTGATTTTCTTTCATATAAATAATTAATATTATGAGGAAAAATTATCTGATCAACCGCGTCTATCAATTTCAGCCGTAAAAAAGGACGAACAGATGATCTGTTTTTCCCAAATTTTATTTTCAGAACAACAAAAGCACAATAATTAATTCTATCATTCAATTTTCTTTATCCAATCCAATAAAAATATTTGTATTTAAATCCATTCACCACTGGAAATATCACCCTTGGCCGTATTTGCGTAAAAAAAAATCTAGATTACGAACAGATATTTTTGAAAAAATATACATTTTATTCTAACTTTATCAAACCTTTTGCAATCCAGATCGGTTTTCAATATTTCCCAGATACCAACAAAGATCTAAGCCAGAGATGCTTTAACCAATTTGCCAGGCCTGAAAGGAAGATTATGAGAAAGAGCGAAAGAAAAGCGAAATTATTTCTGCAGGATGGGACGGTCTTTGAGGGTACCTCTTTTGGGGCAGAGAGAGAAGTTGCCGGTGAAGTTGTTTTCAATACAGGTATGGTGGGGTATCCTGAATCATTAACCGATCCCTCCTATCGTGGACAGATCCTGACGATGACCTATCCATTGATTGGAAATTATGGTGTTCCCGGGCCTGAAAAACTCAATCAACTGGCCGTAAATTTTGAATCGGGCAAAATACAGACTGAGGGATTGATTGTCAATGAGTACACCGGTGCGGACTATCACTGGAATGCAAAACAGACACTGGGTCAATGGTTGATTGATCAGAATGTACCCGCTTTACAGGGGATAGATACCCGGGCACTGACAAAAAAATTGCGTATACAGGGCAGCATGCTTGGACAAATTCGCTTTGATAATATGCCCGATAAAGTATTCCATGACCCGAACGAAAGAAATCTGGTAGCTGAAGTAAGCGTCAAAAAACCGGCAGAATATCCAAAAGGAAAAAAGACGATCATTATAGTGGATTGCGGGGTCAAGAACAATATAATTCAGTCATTTTTGAGACGAAATATCTCGATCATCCATGTGCCGTGGAATCATAATTTTGTTGATCTGAAGGCAGATGGCATCGTCGTTTCCAACGGACCCGGTGATCCTAAAATGTGCCCGGAAACAGTTGAAAATGTCAGACGGGTCATGTCGCAAAACAGACCGATTCTGGGCATATGCCTTGGCTCTCAGATTCTTGGGCTGGCGGCAGGGGCAAATACGTATAAATTAAAATTTGGTCACCGAAGTCATAACCAACCTTGTTCAGAAATGGGTACAAAACGGTGCTATATTACCTCACAAAACCATGGATATGCCATTGAGTCCGGAACACTTCCGCTGGATTGGCGGGAGTGGTTTTATAATGATAACGACGGCACAAATGAAGGGCTTCTCCATATTTCCAAACCGTTTTTCGGCGCCCAGTTTCATCCTGAGGCTTCCCCCGGTCCGGACGATACGGAGTTCATTTTTGATATGTTTGTACGGGCCATAAATTGATCCGAATTAGGAACCACGGAATTACACGGAAAAATATAAGATCCTGAAATTACGATACGCATAATGATAAATAGACAAAAATCAGATATATATCTAATTAATCGAATATGTGAGTTAAATACCGGAAGAATCCGGCGGTTTTTCCGTGTATTTGCATGGTTTATTTTCAATCCAGACTTGCTAAACAAATGACGATTAGCCGAAACCCGGAGACAGCATGATAAAAAAAATCCATCCGCAGAAAGTACTGATTCTTGGGTCCGGTGCGCTTCAGATAGGCCAGGCCGGTGAATTTGATTATTCAGGTAGTCAGGCGATCAAAGCATTAAAAGAAGATGGTATCAATACCGTATTAATCAATCCCAATATTGCTACGATTCAGACATCTGAAAATCTGGCCGATAAAATATATTTTTTTCCAGTCCGTACCGATTTTGTCGAAAAGGTAATCGTTAAAGAGAAACCCGATGGAATACTGCTTGGATTTGGTGGACAAACGGCGCTTAACGTTGGTGTTGACCTGCATGAAAAGGGGATCCTGCAAAAGTATGACGTAAGGGTGCTCGGAACACCGGTTCAGACCATCCAAAATACCGAAGACCGCGATCTGTTTACCCGAAAAACGACCGAAATTGGATTAAAAGTTCCGGTCAGCAAAATTGCCACCAATGTGGATGAGGCGCTGACGGCTGGCAGAAAAGATCGGTTATCCGGTGATGGTTCGGATTGCCTATGCCCTGGGTGGTCTGGGATCAGGGATCATTGAGAACAGTCAACAGTTGAGTGAAAAAGCACGGCGTGCTTTTTCATTTACCAAACAGATACTTGATCGAAGAATCGCTCTACGGCTGGAAAGAAGTCGAATATGAGATCGTGCGTGATACTCACGACAATTGTATTACCATTTGCTCGATGGAAAATGTCGATCCGATGGGTATCCATACCGGTGACAGTATCGTGGTTGCACCTGTACAGACGCTTACGGCTGCTGAAAATTTTAAACTACGCTCGATCGGGATCCAGTCTGATCCGCCATCTGGGTATCATCGGCGAATGTAATATTCAGTATGCACTTGATCCGAATTCTGATGATTACCGGATCATTGAAGTCAATGCCCGTCTGAGCAGAAGTTCAGCGCTTGCGTCAAAGCCAGTGGATATCCGCTGGCTTTTATTGCAACGAAACTTGCCCTTGGCTATGCCCTTAATGAAGTCGAGAATATTATTACCCAGGTTACTTCCGCCTGTTTCGAACCCGCCCTGGACTATATCGTCGTCAAATATCCGCGCTGGGATCTGCAAAAATTTGCGCAGGTCAGTACACGAACTTGGCTCGGAAATGAAATCGGTCGGTGAAGTAATGTCCATCGGGAGAAGTTTTGAAGAGGCCTTTCAAAAGCGATCCGTATGCTCGACATCGGTTTTCAGGGATTTTCGGATAATGATCTTCCGTTTCCGGATCTTGAAAGAGGCGATTGCCAAACCCACGGATAAACGTCTGTTTGCCATTGCCCGTGGTTTGAAAGAAGGCCTGGGGATTGATGAATTACATGATCTTTCCCAGATCGACAAATGGTTTCTCTCGCGTATGCATAATATTACCGAGATGGCAAAGGAGCTTTCAAAATCTTCGCTCAAGATTATTTCACCCGATTTGATGCAGGCCGCGAAAAAATACGGTTTTTCTGACCGCCAGATAGCGGATCTTTTGGAAAGTGATGAAGCGTACTGTCCGGAAAAAGCGCAAAGAATGGAACATCATACCGTTCGTAAAACAGATCGATACCATGGCAGCCGAGTATCCGGCACAAACAAATTACCTGTATACGACCTATCATGCATCCGAGGACGATCTTGAATTCGGTGAACCGGAACAGATCGTCGTGCTCGGTGGCGGTCCCTATCGAATCGGTTCTTCGGTAGAATTTGATTGGTGTTGTGTGACTTCAGTCATGACCCTAAATAAACTGGAATACCGGACCATCATGATCAATTGCAATCCGGAAACGGTCAGCACAGATTACGACATATGTGATAAACTGTATTTTGAAGAACTCAGTTTCGAACGTGTGACTCGACATATATGAGAAAGAAATGCCAAAGGGGATGGTTATCTCCATGGGGGGACAGGTAGCGAATAATCTGGCAGTTCGTCTTAACGAGGCGAATATACCGATCGTCGGGACGACCGCTCGAACAAATTGACAATGCCGAAAACCGCTATAAGTTTTCACGAATTCTCGATGAACTGGCTATCGATCAACCCGAGTGGCGGGAATTTACCGATCTCAAGGAGGCCGAGCAATTTGCCGAAAAAGTCGGTTACCCGGTCCTTATCCGGCCCAGTTATGTGCTTAGCGGTGCTGCGATGAATGTCGTGAATTCAGCAGAACAATTAAACATATATCTTCAACAGGCTGCAGATATCAGCAAGGAACATCCGGTCGTGATCAGTAAATTTATTACCGATGCACGTGAGCTGGAAATTGATGCCGTGGCCAGTAACGGAGAGGTGATCTGTTATGCGATTTCGGAACATGTGGAAAATGCCGGGGTCCATTCCAGGCGATGCGACCATGGTTTACTCCCCCCGCAGCGCACCTACCTTGAGACCACAGCGCCGACCCTGTGATTATGAACCGCGATCAATCTGCTGTCCGCGGCCAAGGGTGAAGTCCTGCACCTGTCTGCAGAGGGATATACGCCGCCGGAGACGACTGGCACGGTTTTCGCTGCGAGGACGTGATGTTCTTTCCGGCATGCGCGTGGAGATCTATCTCATTGCGCCAGGGCGGTTACATCAGTGAGCACGACGCCACCATCGCCGAGAAACTCGGAGTTGTCCTGTGCGGCGGCGAACTGACCACACCAGGCTGGATGGATGAACAGTACTTCTTGGATCTCGAGCGAGAAGCCGTGCTGAGTCTGGCAGGCGAGGCAAAAACCCAAGCGCGAATCTGGCACATGTTACAAAATGGGAAACCTCTGCGGAACTAAGGCTTTTCCGAAAAACTGGCTGTTCAAATTAGACCGGAAAAGCGAAGCCGGGCCACGAGGAATACGTCAGCAACCGTACCCATATTTCTTTGGAACGGCCCAATATGCCTGAAAGGAAAGTGCATCCATGCAAAACGCCGTGATTGTCGCTGCTGCGCGGACGGCAGTAGGCAGGGCGCCGCGCGGAAGTCTGCGGACAACGCGGCCCGACGATATGGCAGCCGTCGTCCTGCGCGCACTCGTCGACCGTGCCGGCATTCAACCCGAATTGGTGGAAGACGTCGCCCTCGGCTGTGCCTTTCCAGAAGCTGAACAGGGGATGAATGTTGGGCGAATCGCAGTGATGCGCGCCGGTTTTCCCGATACCGTCACCGGCCAAACGATCAATCGCTTCTGTTCCAGCGGTCTTCAGACTATCGCCTCGGCAGCTCAGCAGATCATGTCTGGAATGGGCGACAGTTTGATTGCCGGTGGTGTGGAAAGCATGTCCATGGTTCCCATGATCGGCAACAGATTCTCAGCCAATCCGACTCTTGCTCTGGAGCATCCTGCAGTCTATATCGGCATGGGACTGACGGCCGAAAATGTGGCACGAAAACATGAAGTCAGCCGCCAGGAACAGGATGCGTATGCCTTGCGTAGCCACCGGCGTGCGGCAGCCGCCCAGGATGAAGGCCGCTTTGCCGACGAGGTCGTGCCGCTGCAGATTCAGATAAGGACCGGCCACGGCGGCGATGTCCTGGAAGAATCCTTCGAGTTCGACAAAGATGAGGGGATCCGCCGGGGCACTTCGGCCAAGGCATTGGCGCCCGCTCCGTCCTGTCTTTCACGCCAAAGGGTCCATTACTGCAGGAAATAGCAGCCAGACCAGTGACGGCGCAGCGGCTGTCTTGATCATGAGTGAGCGCCGGGCCAGTGAATTGGGCCTGACGCCGCTTGCCCGTTTCGTCAGCTTTGGCGTAGGCGGCGTGCCACCGGAGCTTATGGGGATCGGTCCCGTGATCGCCGTGCCGAAAGCCCTTGGTTTCGCCGGCATGACGCTGGCTGATATCGACCTGATCGAACTCAACGAGGCATTTGCCGCCCAAGCGCTTGCCGTTATCCGCGAGTTGGGCTTTGACGAGGAGATGACCAATGTCAACGGCGGCGCCATTGCCTTGGGCCATCCCCTCGGGTGCACGGGCGCCAAACTCACGGTTCAGATGTTACATGAATTGAAACGGCGGGATAAGCAATTTGGTCTGATCACGATGTGTATCGGTGGCGGCATGGGCGCAGCCGGTATCATCGAACGGCTCAATTGAAGAAGGACAGAACACAATGCAATATATCAACTTGGGCCGGACTGGCCTCAAAGTATCTCGGATTTGCCTTGGTATGATGACCTACGGGACGCCAGAGTGGCGAGACTGGGACCTTGCCGGAAGAAAATAGCCGTCCCATCATCCAACGGGCGGTGGAGTTGGGCATCAACTTCTTTGATACGGCCGACGTCTATTCGTTGGGCATCAGCGAAGAAGTGACCGGCCGCGCGCGCTGCGCGATTTCGCCAAACGTGATGAAATCGTCGTGGCCACCAAAGTATGTAACCCGATGAGCAGCGATCCCAACGACCGCAATCGCGGCAAAACACATATTGGCCGGCATCGACAACTCACTGCGCCGGCTGGGTATGGAATACGTGGATCTCTATCAGATCCACCGACTGGGACCGCACCACGCCAATCGAGGAAACGATGGAGGCACTCCACGACGTCGTCAAGGCGGGCAAGGCACGCTGATCGCACATCGAGCATGTATGCCTGGCAGTTTACCAAAGCTCTCTATACGGCCGACCTCAACGGCGCCACGCGCTTCGTGTCCATGCAGAATCACTACAACTTGGTCTATCGAGAAGAAGAGCGCGAGATGATTCCATTGTGTCTGGCGGAAGGGATCGGGTTGATCCCTGGAGCCCGCTTGCACGGGGGTTTTTGACCGGCACACGCAGCCGTCAAGAGTGGGGCGAAACGGTGCGTTCCAAGTCAGATTGATGGCCCACCGCATGTATTACGCTGACAGCGACTTCAAGATTGTCGAACGAGTGGTGGAGATGGCCCAAAAGCGACACGTCTCTCCGGCCCAAATTGCTTTGGCCTGGATGCTTCACAAGCCCGGCATTGCGGCGCCCATAATCGGCGCCAGCAAAATGAATCACCTTGAAGAAGCGGTAGCAGCCGTTGGCCGTGTCGCTCTCCGCAGAAGACATTGTCTATCTCCAAGAGTTGTACGAGCCCCATTCGGTGTTGGGCCACTCGTAATGCCTGGTGCTGACGTCTTCCGCCTACCGCTGCTAACCACCAGAACCTCGCATTACAGACGTACGTGGGGTGCAGTCCTAGCTCGGCAAGTTCAAGTCCAAACATAACAGATTACGAAAATTCATCCGGTACCAATCAGGAAGGACTAGACCCATGAAGGCAATCCGTGTCCATGAGTTCGGCGACGCAGATGCGCTGCGCTACGAAGCACACGCAACCGATCCCCGAGCCCGGCGCAGGCGAAGCACGAGTAAAGATCGATGCCGCAGGACTCAACTTCATCGATATCTACCAGCGTACCGGCGCCTATCCGCTGGCGCGGCCCTTTATCCCTGGGCTGGAAGGCGCCGGAGTCGTCGATGCGGTGGGTCCCGGCGCCGGGAACATCCAACCCGGCGATCGCTGTCCGGCCATACCATGCACCCCGGCTCCTACGCCGAATATGTAGTGATGCCGGTCGACCGCCTGGTTAGCGTGCCCGAGGGTATTGAAACCAGACAGGCCGTGGCGGCCATGTTGCAAGGGTTAACCGCCCACTATCTGGCTACAAGTACATTCCCGCTCCAGCAAGGCCAGCGGGCCCTCGTCCATGCGGCGGCCGGCGGCGTTGGTCAACTGCTCGTGCAGATGGCTAAATTGCGTGGCGCGTGGGTAATGGACCGTATCGACAGAGGTAAAAAGCCCGTCTTGCCACGGAAGCCGGCGCCGATGAAATCATCCGATATACGGAGCAGGACTTTGAGGAAGAGGTCAAACGGCTGACGGACGGCGCCGGAGTCGACGTCGTCTATGATTCGGTTGGCAAAGACACCTTTGACAAGAGTCTCAACTGCCTGCGGACCGCGGTTATCAGCAATCTATACGGCCAATCTAGCGGAGCCGTCGCGCCAGTTAACCCTCAGATCCTCAATCAGAAAGGATCCCTCTTCCTGACCCGGCCCAGCTTGGGGCCGTACATCGCCTCACGCAAGGAGTTAGAAGAGCGCACTGCTGATCTCTTTGGCTGGATGGCAGCGGGAGATTTGACCGTACGCATTGACCAGGCTTTCCCCCTGGCAGACGTGGGACACGCCCACCGGTATATGGAAGATCGCAAGACCAAAGGCAAAGTCATTCTGATACCTTGAGTGACTATCCATGGGCGCCAGTCCGTGTTGACAGGCTGGCGCCTAAAGCGTTTATGCCGTTGCAGCCGCCACTACTTGCTTGGCGATTTCCGAGTTTCCAAGAACTCGACACCCGGGTCTGAGGGAAAACCTGTTGGGCCGAAATCGTCCGTCTCCCGGGCATCGTAGCCGACTAGCGTGAACAACTCTTCAATCGTCCGCGAAGAATGATGTTGCGCCTCGCCAAGCATATTGGATAACGTTTTCCCAGTTCTTTGCGCTGATCCGTTGGGTTTTCTCCGTGATCCAAATTCAGCCCACAGTAATGATACGCAGCGAGTTGGCCAAAAGCAAGAAACCTCAGGACGTGAACAGATATCGCCCGCAAGCGGCAACTGCTGCAGTTTCTGGCGCTGCAGTCTTCGTAGAAATCTCGATCGACACATCAGTTTTTCTACCGATAATTGATAATCGACATAGAAATGCCTGCGTTGTAGAATAATAGGACCAGCGGTACCACCTATGTGCATTCTGTCGGACCTGGACTTCTCGCCACGCAATGTAAGGCTCCCACGGCGGCTGAGCCAGGGCTGAAGACACCTACCAATTCTGTCACAAAGGAATTCTTCATGACCAAAGAAAAACCTCCGGCTGAAGGTGACCCCAAACCCAAGCTGAGAGAAACGCAAGACATCGAACGGATTCGCGAAAATCATTTTTCAGACACACCAACCGGAACGAGCAGCAACATAAACA
>CAVQJT010000020.1:0-154179 GCA_963712885.1 Calditrichia bacterium | reverse complement strand
CAATGTATTGCTATTATTTGATTTTAGGGCTAACGACAACCCTTCATGCGTTTGTCGTTTCTCACGTCAAAATCCTTTGGCTAAGGGGATTCTTCAATTTATAGGCTTAACCATTACATGTTTAACTTATATTGCTTATCATTACATAGAGTTAGACGCACAATATGGGAGCATCGCTACATTAATGGAAGAAAGTGCGACTCTGATTTCCGTCGCAATTATATTTATCATATATCATCGAAAGGAAAATATAATTAAATTTTATGATCGAAATATCTGATTTACTTGTTGTTTTAATATTTGTGACTGTCTTTTAATTACAATATTCTATTTTTACACAATTGGAATCCGTCCCGGCTATAATCAACTTTTTGCGTAATTTAGTTCCTTGGCAAAATCTAGTTTTACCTATAATGCATATTGACCTTTGGAATATCCCAACTCTATGGTCTATCACTTATATCTTTTAAAGATGTATTAATACTTCTGTGCCCTAATATTTTCTTTTAAAAATATAAGAATAATAAAGTTTAAAATCTCAGATTTACTCGATGATATATTTATCATTTATCTTCTCATAAATTCTATTTTCTCTCCGATGAATTTCCGTTCTTCTCTTCTTGGTGTTAGAACCTATGCGTCACCCAATTTTTGTTTTTTTACGGTCGTTTTATAGCCTCTTTAATAACAATCAAATCTACTTTTATGTTCGATTAATATAGTTATGGGAATACTAGTATCAATTTACGGTTTAATTGAATATATTTTCATAATTTTGGATATAACTCTTTATCAGTCTATTCGGAAGGTTATCCACAAGCCTATTATGGTCATAGGAGCTCCAATAGCATCCACAGCAAACATATGTACCGACTTTAGGTTTAACAAAGGTTTCAGTAGGACCATTTGAACAATTTTAATTTTTTTCTGCTTTCTTACGTTTTGTTATATGTATCTCTTATATTCTATTTATCTCATTTTTCGCAAAAAAATTAGGACAAACATATCTAATAGGATGTGTGTTAGCGAATTCTTCTATTTTAACATTGTCGCGATTTGGATTACACTGCTCTTTTAATAATTGTATCATCACTATGAATTCAGAGGAATTATTTTAATAGTCTCCAAAAAATTCTCGTATTACTCATATGAGTCTTATCTGTTTTCTCGCGTCGAACATTTGAAAATCGTAATCAAAAACAACTTTTGAAATTAAGGTGAATCAACGTATACACATATTGAGTCTACTAATGAATTAAAGGAGATAAGCACAAACTTCTCTTGGTCATCGATTAGGAACTGGTATTAATTCTAACGCTGCAAGGACAGAGTATAAAACTTCTGGAGGAGAAGGTTTTTTAAGACAAGCAATTCCAGAGATTGGCATTTTTGGAGTATGTTTGTTTATTTTATTCACTTTATTTTCTCTTCTTCTCACTATTATCGATAAATGATAGATCATTTCTAAGAATCACACATTTACGTCCAAATTTCTGGATAGCACTTCCATTAATTTTTGAATTTGCAAGAATCCCCATAGATATTGCGATAAGAAGTTTTTTAGCTGCAGGCCTGATTTGGTTCTCAATCGGTATGTTTATTTCTTGTAGTGATAAAAAGACATAAATCTAAGATGGTAAAAGCAAGACCCCGTGAAAAATTTTATTACAAATTTATCTATTGTTGCTGTATCCATCATTTTGAGTTTACTAATTTTAGAGGTAATCATACAGATTAGGTATAGTATTAAACCTCATTGGAGAGATGACCCGCGTTCAAAATATCTTATACCAAATAATAAATATTCTCATTGGCACCCTAAAAACTTTATCGGTAGGTGTTCGTCTGAAATAGGGGAATTCAATATTATTTTCAAAACAAACAGCGTTGGAATGGTGGACAAGGAAGAACGTACAAAAACAAAATGTGCATTTAGAGTGGCTCTTATTGGTGATAGTTTTGTTGAAGGAATTCAAGTCAAAATGGAAGAGAGATTTTCCAATATATTAGAAGAAAAAATCAGGTATAAAGGCTTAGATATAGAGATCTTAAATTTTGGAATTTCTTGGTTCTCACCTTCATTCGAAATTACTCTTTATAAACATCTTGTTAAAAATTTTAATATTGATTTGGTGATTATCTTCATCCATTTTACTGACGTAACTGATGATTGGAAATTTAAGCAGCAACTTGTCGTCGGAGCAAAGGGAGAAATTGATTTTGCAAAAAAAATCCATTGCTTTCTAGAGTTCAATCAATGGGAGTGAACTATTACGAAAATCTGCACTGATAAGATGGTTATATCGAACCTGGATAGATTATAAAGCATCAAATTCTAACGGTTCCTCCTTAAAGGAGAATTATGAAGTCTGGTTTAAACCAAATTTTAATAAAGATGATATTGAAGCAATTCGATATTCAGAATCCAACATTATAACTCTTGTAAATACTATCCGAAACACAGGTAGTGAAGTAATAATATGCAGTATTCCAATTTCTCAGAATATAATGAAAAATAGTGATTCGAGGAATCGCTTTGTTAAGAACGAAATCGACAGAGAACAAATTAATAATACGAAATATTATTCTTGGCTAAAGGAACTAACATCAAGAATAAATATAGATTTTATAGACCTACTTCCGGCTTTTAAACAGACTGCTATATCTGAAACTAATATTCCTCTTTTTTACCCAAATGATGGCCATTTTACAAGTTTTGGACACCAAGTTACTGCTTCTGTGCTAGAAGAGAAACTACTTGAAATTATATCTAAATTAAGTAAGGAATAATATGTTAAAAATTTTAAATTGGATTGTTAATAATGAAAATCCCAATTCTTTAGCATCTTATTTTAGAAAAAAAAGATTTGAATATTTTGTTCGAGTAATTAAACCAGATCCAAAGAATCATTCAATCTTAGATATCGGCGGACGTCCTCAATTTTGGATACGCAGCGGATATGAAGGGAGAGTTGATATGATAAATATTGAAGATCAGAATGTAAGGAATCTTCCTTCAAATATCCGCTTAATTAAAGGTGATATTCTCAATATTGAAGAATTATTAAAGGAAAAATATGATATAATTTTTTCAAATTCAACTATTGAACATGTTGGAGGACTCAGAGAACAAAAGAAACTTGCACAAATTATTATGAATAATTGTTCCAAATATTTCGTCCAAACTCCAAACTTAAACTTTCCTCTAGAACCACATTTTTTATTTCCATTCTTTCAATTTCTACCATACTCGTTAAAAGTTACAATTGCCAAATATTGGCCCTTTGGTTGGTATGTTCCAAAATCAGAAAGTGCAATTAAAGATACAAAAATGATTCGTTTACTATCAAAAAAACAGTTGAAATCGCTTTTTCCAGACGGCGAACTGGTATCTGAAAAATTCTTAATCTTTAATAAATCATTTTATATTTTTCGATCTTAGTTTATTTCTATTCAATAATATTTGCTTAGGTAAATGAAAAATTCTATTGAAAAGTTTGATTTGATGGGAATACAAATCAGTAATTTCACTTATTCATCACTACATAATTATATCCATAATACTATTAAGAATAGGATCAAAAATGCTGTCCTTAATGTAAACATTAATGCCATGAATATAGCTTCATCTGATAGTGAGTTTTACAAAATCTTATCATCAGCTGGAGCAGTTTTTGCTGATGGCATGGGTATTGTTTATGCGATAAGACTACTAGGTTATAAAATTCATCATCGCATAACATATGCTGATTGGATTTGGGCTTTTGCCAGTTTCTCTGAAATAAATGGAATATCATGGTATCTTCTAGGATCAAAACCTGGAATAGCAGAACTTGCATCTAAAAAATTAAAGCAGCGTTTTCCGCTCTTAAATATCACAGGATGCCATCATGGATATTTTAAAAAACAAGGTGCAGAGAACAAGTCTGTAATTAATGACATTAACCAGAAACGATCAGATGTGCTATTTGTTTGTTTGGGAATGCCTCAACAAGAGAAATGGATTTTTAAGTATATGGATGAAGTTAATTCATTGATATTCTTATCTGGTGGTGCGTGTTTGGAATATGTAAGTGGCAAAAAAAAACGTTGTCCAAAATGGATGGGTTATATTGGTTTAGAATGGTTTTTTCGTTTGATACAAGAACCAAAAAGATTACTAAAACGTTATATAATAGGAAATCCTATGTTTATATATAGATATTTCAAGTATTACATTTTCAATAACTAATAAATTATTCTATGGTTAATATATTATACTCAGCCTTTGCAAATAAAAGTTGATAAATAGTACTTCTATTGTTGATTTTAATTTGAAAATAATAATGTTGTTGAAAATTTGTTATTTTAAGATTATCATTATTAAGAGAAAATTATTTCAATTGTTACTTTTCTTTAATAATTATCTTACTTCAAAAAAAATTAATAAAAATATTGACGCAAACATTTCTAATATTTTAATCATTCGATTGCAACGTCTCGGTGATTTAATTATGACTGAATCAGTTGTTAGATCTCTATCTAAAAGATATCCTAATGTCCCAATAGATATTATTACTGCGAAAAACAATGCTAAACTAAAACCATTATTCTCAAATTCTATTAGAACTTTCTATTATTATAGTTCAAAAAAATATCATAATAATCCTTCGACAAGCCTAGAAAGAAAAGAAATATTAAAATTACCTATGTATGATTTAATTATAGATTTTGATGGCGATTATTTTAGTCTAAAAATTGCAAAAAAAAATAATCCTAAAAGATACCTTTCTCGAGGAGCGTTTAGGATAAGCGAGTATATAAAAAAAAATCAAAAATGTAAAAATCAATTTGAATTATTATACAAGATCGCTGACCTCAAACCTCATTCTCTCCCAAATACATTTTCTATTATTCAAAAGAAAATGAAACGAATAGAAATTCACCCTTTCGCATTGGCAAGAATTAAATATCCTGATGATGAATTCTATTATAATTTACTTGTGAAAATGAAATCTGAGTTTCCCTACCATTCGAAAATGTTGACTGGGTATGGCAATGAATTAAAAAAGACAAGGAAACTTTCAAAAGAAACAGGTATACCAATCTATACAAATGAAAATGATCCTCTGGGGATAGAGTTCAGGAGAAATATCTCGTTAGTCATTACTCCTGATACATTCACTATGCATTTTGCTGCATATTTAAAAACTCCTGTAATCGCCCTTTTTGGACCGCAAACACCTGAACGGTATGCGGCCAATTACCCTAACGTTTATCCAATTTATTATGGTGTTTATTGCAGCCCTTGTGATTATAGCAATTTTGGACTTGATTTTTGCCCAAATAATAATCTGTGCATTAATTCTATTAAAGTTGAGGATGTAATACAAAAGGCCAAAGAAATAATTGAGAACCAAGAATAAAATATCCCATTTTATGGATTAAACTTTAACCGGGCACTAAGAAAAATACACCATTTGTAAAATAGATAACTACGCAACGTCAAAGTTATAAAAACATCTATAAAATGACATGAAAATAATTATTTATGTAAATCAGGGTCCTATACTAAAATTCATGTAAATGTCTAAATTTCGTGTTAAACAATTACAGAGGATTATACTTTTCAATGATGGTGATTAGCCAGAAAAATAGACTATCAAATTCAGTTCTTGGTCGCTTAACTACAATTGGAATTCAAAAAAACAAACAATTAAGGGACTGAAAATTTATTGAATGAAAGATTGGGATTGAAAATTATGGAAGAAAATACTGATGAGTTTGACATAAATTAATTTTTTAATGTTATTTGATTTTGAAGATGGCAGAACGGGATACATCCTATTCCTTTCTGCCATTTTTTTTGTCATCAACCCAACCGGGCTGCAAGAAGCAGTGAGTAGTTAGTGGTGAGTATTGAATGGTTATCAATGTATAGTTGGCCGATGAACTTACCCCTTTTATTGAACAGGTTCTTTTGAGCGTAATACCGGATGTGCAAACAGATTTCTGATACAATATCGGTTGGTGATCTTGCATCTTAAATCAACCCCTCCTACTTTCCTGCCCACTGGCAGTTATTATGGATGCAATTTTGACCTTACCCCTTTATTTGAACAAGTGTATTTGAGAGTAATTCCTGATTCTTAAACTGATTAGGCGTCAAATAATTCAGTGAACTATGAGGACGATTATAATTATAATCGTCGCGCCAATTTTCAATTATCTCCTTTGCTTGATCTAAATTCATAAACCAGTTCATATTCAAGCATTCATCTCTGAATTTACCGTTAAAACTTTCAATGTAAGCATTCTGTGTTGGTTTTCCTGGTTCAATAAAGACCAGTTCAATTTGACGATATTGCGCCCAGGACAAAAAGGCTCGACTAGTAAACTCTGGTCCGTTATCGATCATGATCGATAACGGAAATCTTTCATGCATTTCGGCAATCCGTTCCAGTTCACGGATAACCACGTGGCTCGATATCGACCGTTCAGCCAGACAAGAGATCGCCTCACGGGTAAGATCATCAACGATCGTTAATATGCGAAATCTTCTGCCATCAGCCGTTGTATCAGCCATCATATCCATTGACCAACGCTCGTAAGCATTCACAGGTCTTTGTAAAGGCTGCCTGCGGCCCAGCCACTTTCGTTTCCGGCGTTTGCGGGGTAGGTTCAAGCCTGCCTGACGATACAGCCGCTGGATCCGTTTGTGGTTTATCGCACCGAATTCCTTCCGCAGTAAAACAGTCAATCTTGGACTGCCAAAACGGGGACGTTCATGAGTGATTTCCTTTAAACGCTCAGCAATCTCAAGATTTACCGGATCCTCCTTTGCCTGATAATAAAACGTACTCTTTCTGATGCCCGCAAGATCACAGGACTTCTGAGTACTGTTACCAACACTTTTTATCACCTCGGCGGCCTCTTTTCGCTGCCGAGGTGTCAGTACTTTTTTCCAAGGGCCTCCTTTAAGCCTAAGATCTGAAGTTCTTTATCGGCAACCAGACGCTTTAATTTCGTATTCTCTGACTCCAGGTCCTTTAACCGTCTGGCTTCGTTTACTTCAAGACCACCATATTTTGATTTCCAGCGGTAATAGGTCTGTTCAGATATGCCATATTCACGAATAATATCGTTGACTTTGGTGCCTGATTCGGCCTGATTCAATATGCGGATAATCTGCTCAACTGTAAATCGATTCTTCATGAAATGTTCTCCTCTCTGCGGTTAATATAAACAGGAGAACTCTCAGATCAAATTGTCCAGTTTTTGGGGGTAAGGTCAATTTATAACCGCTTTATTTTCTGTGGAAATCACTCATAAGATTTGTATATTACAGAATAGTACTACCAATATATACGTCTGAACGATTTTAAACCCTGGTTTGAATTACCTAATCTGAAATATTTATCACAGAGGACACGGAATATTTGTAAAATAAATAATATCAAAAGGATAGATGCTGACCGGTATTATCTATTATTTTTCAAAATAGACGGGTCAAAATGAGTCAAACTTATTAATATCAGAGGTTTTCTCTCCGTGGCCTCTGTGGTTTGTGAATAACTCAGGCTAAATAAATTTCCCGCTTTGTCTGAACATATAAAATTACCATTCATTGATCCAAAAGGAGGTAATTATGAAACACCGTCTTATCGGTATATTGATCCTGATCGCGGCAGCTGTATGGTTTGTTATCCCCGCATCGGTTTCCGGCCAGGGGGAAAAGGTCCGGAAAAGTCTGAAGGCATCGGTTACCCAACGGCTGGGCGTGGATACGGATATTACCTTCGATTTCAGCCGGCCGGGGGTTAAAGGAAGAACCATATGGGGCGATCTGGTACCCTATGGCCTGAAACCCGGCAATAAATATTCGGATAACAAGCCTTTTCCATGGCGCGCCGGGGCCGATGAAAATACCACCATTGCTTTTAACAAAGCACTCATGATCGAAGGGAACACATTAGCCGCCGGCAAATATGGCGTGCATATGATCCCGTCGGAAACCGACTGGATCATCATTTTCAGCAAGAAAAATGCCGAATGGGGCAGTTTTTCCTATGATGAAGCCGAAGATGCCCTGCGGGTGACGGTCAAGCCGGTCAAGGCACCGCATCAGGAGTGGCTGAACTTCGGCTTTGACGATCTTGCCGGGACCTCGGCAACCGCATTTCTGCATTGGGCGGAATTAAAAGTACCGTTCAAAATCGCTTTGGCTGAATAACCTGTCAAAAGGAAACAAGGTAAAAGGCAAAAGGTAAAAGGTAAAAAAAGCGACAGAGTAACAAAGTGACAGAGCGACAAAGAAGAGGCGCAATGTTTTACCCTCATTGTTACTCATTCAAACGTTGAATTGTGTAGGGGCATGGCGTGCCATGCCCCGGTTTATGCATTAATACATGGGTAACAGGCAAAAGGAATCCCGATAAAAACATTTTCCTCCGGAAAATAAATCGGGATGAAATCCTCCTGGATTGCAAATAATCTGGCCTCCACGAGGCGTGCCCGGCGACCCTAATAATGAAAAAAGAAAAATGAAAAATGACAAAAGAAGAAGATTAAAGCCAGCGCTGAGCAAAGTCGAAGCGATGAAAGATGAAAGATAATCCCGAAAAGAACATTTTCCACCAAAAAATAAATCGGGATAAAATCCTTCCCGACAGAATCTTCGCCCTCCGGTCGAAATGTTGGGACTAAATCATCCATGATTTAGCCAATTTTTTAGAGGCAGTTGAGAGATGGAGGGGTTTGTTGGATTGATGCGGAATAGAGATTAGTAGGCCGTGCCCGCCGGCGGTATGCGGTTCATCCAAAGAAAACGCGGGATATTTCTATCAAACACGGATCCGGCAACGAGCGGAGCGGGTCCGGCGACCCTAATAATGAAAAAAGAAAAATGAAAAATGACAAAAGAAGAAGATTAAAGCCAGCGCTGAGCAGAGTCGAAGCGATAAAAGACGAAAGATAAAAAAAGTAACAAAGCTGCATAGGGTAAATATAAGATGAAAAATGACGCCAGATGCCTGAATATGAATTCATATTTTCAGTCTTTTTTCTTTTTTCAGTTGTCATTTGTCTTAGTTAATGTCGCCAGACAAAAATCATCTTTGATATTTATTTTCGAGAAGTTATATTTTAACTAACAACTCTTAAAACAGATTCGATGCCGGGCAGTTTTCCGAATATCTGAAACAGTGTCGCGGCAGTTAACTTCATCACATTATTACGCAAAATATAGATAATATATCTTTGGTGTCTGACAGATCATCGATACAGGTAACTGATCAGACCAGAATAGGCGTGTAACCGGGAATGAATCCGCTCAATTTAATAATTTAATATTCGGATTCATTCCGTTCACTATAATGTTAGGTGTGGTCTCTATGTAATTTGGAGAAATAGTTGGAAAACTTAAATTTTGCAATTGCAGTTATTGCTCTCATTATTTCTTTAATTACTGCTTATTGGCAATTCTTTAGAAAACCGAAGTTACATATTATTTATGAAGATGTTGAACCATTTCGTAAATATTTGGTCACAGAAGAAAAAAGACAAAATCATCAAGCAGAATGGTATATCAGAGTTCAAATTAAAAACACAAGAAGGGTTATAGCTAAAAATTGTTTTGGTAAACTTGTTGAATGGTACACAAATGGTAAAAAATTATTTCTATTTGATCCAATAAAGCTTCACTGGGTATCAAATGATCCAACAGATTACTCAATAATTGACTTATCATATCAAGAATTTGATTATCTAGACATTTTCTATACTGACAAGAGGTCAAAGAAACTAAAGATTTATACTAATTCAAAACCAAGGGGATTACCTATTGATAACCTAAATTATCAAGATGAGCATATTTTTAAAATTGCCATTTATTGTGAAAATGAAGTTTCAAAATTTAAGTATTTTCGATCATGGTATGAAGAAGAATCATCCGATAATATTCAATTTCCAAAAATTGCGGAAATCAAAGAAAGAGATTTACAACAATATATAACCCACACCTAACAAGCGCATCAACTCGGACGCCTACACGCGTGGCATGCGTAATAACTTTAATAAGGCCCGGCGCCGGTTATGCGCTAGCCGTTAGGCGTCTTTTAATAAATTTTTTGCGAGGTCTTTAATGATCAAACTAACTTTTGAACAGAAGATAAAATCTCTAAACAGTAAATTTTTTTCTCAAATTATAATAATCTTAATATTATTCCTCCTTTATGCATCACTTGCAGTATCTCAGGATGAGAAATTACCTGTAGAAACAAATAGGCTTGAATTACCTAAATCGCAAATTAACTTTATTAACCCTCAGAAGTATGACATTGAATACATTTTTGAGTCTTTATCCTGATATTGAGAATATTGACAAATCTAATGATCTTAAGCTATGGATACCGGTGCCACGTGAATGGAACTCACAAAAACAGGTTGAAATAGTTTCGGTACTACCGAGGCCAGATTCTGAATATGTGGATGACGAGTATAAAAATAAATTCTTCTTTTGGGATTTTGGCAATTATTCAAATAACTCACTTTACAGCGTACGAGTTCGTATTCGATTCATAACATATGGAATAAAAGCTTCAATAGACTCCTCTAACATAATACCCTATGAGCTGAATGAAGAAGATTTTGGCATATATCTTCGATCCACTAGAACAATAAATATTACTCCTGAGGTAAAAGCATTTGCCCAAGTAACTATTTTAGAAGAAAAGAATCCCTATCTGCAGGCTAAGAGGATATATAACTTTGTCAAAGAAAAAGTACACTACAAAATTTTGGATCATAAGGTAGGAAGAGGAACAACGTGTTTATTGGAATTTCCAGTAAAAGATAATGAAACAAACGAAGTATATTATGAGGGATGTTGCAGTCAAATGAGCGCACTTTTTGTTGCTATGTGTCGCTCAGTCGGCATACCCGCCAGATCAGTTTTTGGATTTATAGGACCTCCCGTATATAAAAAAGAAGAAGAATTGAAGAAACCAGTATTTGAGTTTGAGAGCGAAATTTCTCCAGATGGTTTTGCGGGTGCTCAGCACCATGGTGTAATGGGACCTCATATGTGGGCAGAATTCTATCTTCAAGATATCGGCTGGATACCAGCTGATCCCAACGCAGGCTTATTTGGTGAGTTATTTGGCATGAAAGTAATCGTGTCAAAGGGACGTGATATTTTGTTAGGACCGGATGCTCCTCAAAATTACCATAGTGGATATGGTTCACAATGGGTACCTCTTCATAATGGTCGCGTCGATTTTCCTCTCTATGCAGTATGGAATATTGCTAAAATTGATTCGGCAAAAGTAAAAATTGTACATCACCCAATCGTAAAACAGGATTAATTATAAAACAGCTGAATCATTCGAAAACGCCTAACAACGGTTTCAACACTGACGCGAGCACACTTTGGTTTTTTGGTAACGTGAAATTTTGGTAATGTGCTCGCGCAGGTTAAACCGAACGTTATATGGCTATAAATAAATTTCTTTTTCAAAAAAAAGTTTTTTAGAGTAATTTCTATATACCAAAAGAAGATATAATAATTGAAAGGCAATGTAATGAAACATCTCTTAAGAATATTCATCCTTTGCATTTTATTTTCATTATTATACAATTGTCAGATGCAAAAAGGAGAATGTGATAATCGACTCATTGTATTTAAAGACCGCGAGATTGATTTAAAACCATATGTCGATGGATTTCCATACTCAAACTTTAATCCGTTTTATAAAGCCGGTAAGCTTTTTTATTTCCATGAAGATAGCACAACTATGCTAAAGACTGTAGACTTGTCTGGCGCTGTGGATTTAAATCTGGGGGAGCTGGTATCCAACATAGACTATTCCAAGCGAAATGTTTGGTCTATACGTTACCGTGCGGCTGATAAGAGTCTTTACTGGCAGGGAGATGAAGTAAATGATGAGATTATAAATCTTTATCGGTTAAATCCTGAAACAAAAGAAATCCAAAAATTAACGGAAGTTCCTTATATTTTTGGTTGGCGCTGGAATCAGAGCCAAAATAAAATTGCCTATATTGCCCGTCTGGGTGTAATGGAGAAAAGACTTGGTGAATTACGTATTCTCGATTTGACAACACTCAAGGAAAAAACAATTACAGAGGATAATCCAGAATTTCGTTTTATTTGGGGTTTGCCAAGTCTGGCAACCTGAGAACAAGGGAGTCGTCGTACCATTGGTTAAAAATGCTGACAGAACATTTGGCAACCTAGCTTATATCGACTTTAAAACAAAAAAATGGACTATGATCACTAATCCGGAAGTTCCCAGGTCTTCTCCTTCTGTCCACCGTGATTGGCTTAATGTAAACGAATTTATTTTCTTTTCCAATGAAGATGGTCATAGGAATCTGTATCGGTTTAATATCAAAACAAAAAAGTCAACACAAATAACGCATTTTAAAAAGCTCTAAAGGATGCGGAACTGGTAATTGTCGATGGAAAAAAATATATTTTTGCTATCAAGGGTAATCCAATAGAAAATGAAATTCTGCTAATTGATCCAGATATTTCAGAAATTGTTAATCGTGAAAAAGTTGATCTGAATATAAGTCTTCTAGATAATGAAGACTCGCGTCTGCTGGTGGAGAGTACATCGGCTACAGTTAAATTCCGTATCGATGAAATTGAAGTAACAAAAGAAAGTTTTGTATTCTCTCCCATAGTAGATATTCCTGCGGCATTAAAAGAAAAAATAATACAAACAACAAGGGATCGCATTGAATATCCCACTTTTGATGTAGATCCCAAAACCGGTAATCAGCGCATGCTGCATGCGTTTTTATACCATCCCAAAAATCCCTTGCCAAAGGAAGAGCAAATAGTCATGATTCAATCATTTTATGGCGGTGGTAACTATTTTAGTACGCGAACACAAATACTCGCTGAAGCTGGTATTCATGTGCTGAGTCCAGTCTCCACGGGGCAGCTCAGGTTTTGGACGCGAATTTTCAACAATGAACGACAAGGATTTGGGTGGTAATGAAATAATCGATATTATTTATGCTGCGAAATACATATCGGAAAAAATGGACATTCCTCCAAGAAGAATAGGTGTATACGGCGGTAGTCATGGTGGCTATGCTACAATGCGTTTGTTAACTTTTCCGGGAGAAATTAACGGGAACAAAGGTGACTTTGATTGGGGCTTTGGAATCAGTCACGCAGGATTTTCCGATATCATTCACTTTTATGAAAACTGCAATATTCCGGATTGGGTAACCCTAGAAGCTCGGCGACCCGAAAACAGAAGCCGAAAAATTAAGAGACCGTTCGCCTCTCTATCATGCAGATAAAATGGTTGGCAGGTTACTACTCACTCATGGTACAAATGATAGCCGAGTTCCTATTGAGGGCAGCCGTTGGATGGCTGACAGTCTGCGAAAATATCAGAAAGACGTAACCTTGGTTGAGTTCGAAGGCCAAGGACATGGGGTTAAAGGGCTGGATAATACAATTACCCGATATAAAGTGTGGTTTGATTTTTTGGACTCTATTAGATAATAAAATTAGCTAATTATAACAGCGCCACATAACAATGGGCTGCAAGGGAATTAGCACGCGTCCAGTTTCGTCATATTTTGGAAGTGTATTAAGCGTGCTAATCCCCTGAGCCCCAGTCGTTAGGCAGTATCTGTGATACCATGCTCACATGATACAAAATCAAGGGAAAAAGAAGCGAAAGGCGATTATTCTGGTGAATTCCGCACCAGCCAGCGGAGGAGTAGAACACCGGCAGGCTCGTAATCTCGCGTTGAGCATGTGCAAGAATTAGCACATACACATGGATATCTGAGACAATGCGCCGGGCGCAAAAAACCGGGACAGGGAGTTCCATTTGAATGGGGGACAAACATGGAGATAAGGCAGATGAGATTACTTGGTTGGTTATGCTTACTCTTGTTGTCTGTGGTTTCATCTTGTTCGAAAACACCGGAAATCAAGAAACTAAATGGTGAAGTAATCAGCAGTAACGAGGTTAGCAAAGTAGTCAACGAGTTAATGAATGCGGCCAATGTTACAGGTTTGTGCCTGGCTATTCTAAATGAAAATGAACTGGTCTACCTGAAAACCTTTGGTTATAAGAATAGCGAAAAGAATGAGCTGCTTGATGAGAACAGCATAATTCTGGGTGCATCATTCAGCAAAGTTGTATTTGCATATGTGGTGATGCAACTGGTTCAGGAAGGTGTTTTAGAACTTGATAAACCTCTCTATACTTATCTTGATAAACCACTGCCGGAATATGATGAATACAAAGACCTTGCTACAGATGATCAATGGAAACTGCTCACCGTACGGACTTGTCTTAGTCACACCACTGGATTCCCCAATCTTCGGAACATAAATCCACGCGGCAATGGCAAACTGGAGTTCTTATTCAAACCCGGAACAAGATATGCTTATTCGGGTGAAGGAATAAGCTTGTTGCAATTCGTGGTTGAGCATGTCACAAAGAAGGGACTGGAAGAACTGGCCGCGGAGAGAGTATTTAAACCGCTAGGTATGGACAGGACCAGCTTTGTTTGGCAGGACAGATTTGAAGATAACTTCGCGGATGGACATGATATTGTCGGGTATCCAATGAGTCACATAGGAAGATGGACCCACGCAGACGGCGGGGGATCATTGCTTACATCTATTATGGATTATGCCAAATTCGTTGGCGCCATGATGCAGGGGATAGGACTGGATAAGTCTTTCTGGCAAACGATGCTGTCTCCTTCTATCAGAATAAAGTCCAAACATCAGTTCCCCACTCTTTCAGATGAAATAACGGATCAATACGATTCGATTGAATTATCATATGGTCTGGGTTGGGGACTTTTTAGCTCGGAGTATGGCAAGGCATTCTTCAAAGAAGGGCATGGTCCCGGATGGCAAAATTACAATGTTAATTTTCTCGATCAGAAAACATCAATAATTATTATGAGCAATAGTGACAATGGCGAGAAGATCTTCAAGGACCTGTTGGCGAAGGTCATTGGCGACACGATCACGCCCTGGGAGTGGGAGGGATATGTCCCCTATAACATGATTAAGCCCATGCCGATCGGTGTATATTTATATGACATAATTCTGTTTCAAGATGTGGACCGGGCTATCGAGACTTACAGACGGATCAGTTTGAGTCCCGTAAAAAGCAGTTTCGTTTTTGATGAAGATCAGCTTAACAGTTTAGGATACCAGATGATTAGGGAGAACAAGTTACAGGAGGCGGTAAAACTTTTTGAACTCAATGTGGAGGAGTATCCGGAATCGGCTAATGCCTATGACAGCCGCGGCGAGGCCTATATAAAGAACGGCCAGATCGAGCTTGCTATTGCGAGCTATGAGAGATCTCTGGAACTGAATCCGGAAAATGATAATGCCAGAGAGATGTTGAAGCGACTGAAGGGAGGTAGGTGAAGGTTGCGGGAATCAAGAATTGAGAAGAATAGGATGAGGAGGCGGTTAAGATCAAGAGCTTGTTTATGTTGATGAACCATGTCAACAAAGTTGCTTGCCTAACACCTTTTAAAAGGACCTTGTCAAGCAAAAAACACCCTCCTGTCAAAAAAATGCATCATTTTTTGTTCTTTGACAATTATCTGTGTGACCGAATATTCAGAATTACACTACTGTTTGTGCCTTTGATATCATCTGAACATCAACGGCGTCCAAACACCTTTCGGGGCTAAACGTTATGGTTTTTCACCATAGCATCTCTGCACAGTTGTGCAGGTTTCCCAGATATACTACCGGCACAACGCCTGACTTTACGCCAGTAGGCGCATCTGCGACCCAATCAATAGCAACGTTCTGAAATGTTCAGAACAGTTAGGCGGCCGGGCTTGCCAGGCGTGGCCATTGTTGCGATTTTTCCCGGCTTAGTTTTATCCGTTTGAAGGTATTGTTGAAATCTGTTTTTTCTTTGAGCACGCTGAAACCTATTTTAGCCAATTCTTTGGCAACCAGGATGCGGGCAATATTATTATGTTTTTTACGGGCATTACGCTGATAGAACTGGTTGATCTCTTTGTAGTACCGGATCGCATGGAAGCCGGCTTCGGTGAAGGCCAGCACTTTTCCGATTCCCGGGATGTGCAGTAAGCGTTGAATGTCGGGATTGGGGATCAGCAGCGGATGAAGTGCTTTCTCCAGCGCCTTGATCTGCCGGTTGAGCAGGAGGACCTGTTCTTTCAGCAGATCCAGTTGTAACCGGTATTCGGATTCAAAAGGCAGATCGTTCAATAATTCCAGGGTCGCCGGTTCATGCAGCGGGCGGTTGTTGGGAATCGAGAGGTTGAATTTTTCCAACAGCCGGTGAATGCTGTTCAGGCAACTGGTTTTCTTATGCACCAGCCGGAGTCGGGCACGCATCAGATCACGCATGCCCCGTTTGTCGGCAGAGATTTGATGGGCAGCTGGGATCAGGTTTAAGCGTAACAATTGTGCCAGCGTCTCGGAATCAATCTTATCGGTTTTAACCTTGGCAGAGGAGATCGCTTTTAAATATTTGGCATGGGCCAGAATAAGATCGATCCCGTGATCTTTCAGCAGATCGCTCAGCCAGTACCAGTTTGAAGTTGATTCCACAACCGCCCGATGATCTTTCCCTAGTGAGAAAAAGTAATTTAGTATTGCATGATCGTCATTGGGCACCTTAGATTGCTTTACAATCATTCCGGATTCATCGATGGTGGTGGTAAAACACATGTCTTTGTGTAGATCAATACCTGAATAGAACATTATGGACCTCCTTAGTTTGTGATGATAATATGTCATGTGGGATAGCAAAAGCTAAGCCCGAAAAACGGGAGGTCCTTTTATATAATATCAATGCGCTCAAGCGGTCCGGAGGACGCTAGCATGAATTCCTGAAAATTGTGGCCGGCCGCTTAGCGCTAGCCGTTAGAGTGCCCCCTTCGCGCGCGTTTTGGGGGACTGATAGAAAAGAGAGGAAATCTAATGAAAAGAAAATTCGTTTATTTGAAGCCCGCAACAAAAATTGTATTTATTATTTTCGCTTATTGTGCCAATAATATTTTCGCCCAGGAGCTATTTACAGAAATTGATGCTGGTTTAATTGGGGTTTCTCAGAGTTCTGTAGCCTGGGGAGATTACGACAATGATGGTGATTTGGATATTCTGGTCGCAGGAGAAAACGGAATTTACCCGAGTTCTAATCTTATTTCAAAAATCTATCGTAATGATGACAGCCTATTTACAGATATTGAACTGGATTGCCAGGTATTTCCTGGTGTTCCGTTACCTGGTGTGATTATGATATGGATGGTGATCTTGATATTCTTCTATCAGGTTCCGGTGTATCAAAAATTTATCAAAACGATGCCGGCGTATTTACAGATATTGATGCCGGCTTACCTGGCAGGAACAATAGTTCTGCAGCCTGGGGTGATTATGATAATGACGGAGATCCGGATATTCTGTTGATTGGTTCCCTGAGTTCCAGAATCTATCGCAACGATTTAGATTTTATGAGTAATTCGCCGGAAGAGCATCTTGGACGAAAATTTACTGAAATTAACACAGGATTGGTAGGGATGGACGATGGAGACGTTGCCTGGGGGGACTATGATAATGATGGCGACCTGGATATTCTTATGGCTGGGTTTATAGATCATATGTATGATACACGTCTTTCAAGAATCTATCGTAACGATGCCGGAACATTTACCGATACAGGCCTCGATTTGGCAAGACCGGGCCTTGGTTCGACGGACTGGGTAGATTTTGACAATGATGGCGATCTGGATATTCTGCTCACGGGTATTGATGGTCCCGATCCGACTTCAATTATTTTTCAAAATAATGCCGGAAGTTTTGCAGACATCAATACGGGGCTACCGGGGGTAGATTACAGTTCTGCCGCCTGGGGTGATTATGATAATGACGGCGACCTGGATCTTCTTATCAGTGGCTCTATTATTGGAGGCAAAATTTCCCGTATTTATAGCAATAATTCCTGGAGTTTTACAGATATCGATGCTGGCCTGACAGGTGTTAATATGAGTTCCGTTGCCTGGGGGGATTATGATAATGACGGTGATCTTGATATTTTATTGACCGGTAATGAGGGATCATCAAATATATCCAAAATCTACAGAAACAATTCCCTTACTCAGAATACTGCACCACTCCCACCAGATGGCTTAAGTACGGAAACAAACACAGACTCCTTTACCCTCTCCTGGAATAGATCCAGCGACAATGAAACTCCGCAGGAAGGCTTGTCTTATAATTTAGTTGTGGGTAACTCAGAATATGGACTTTTAGTGAAATCACCCATGGCATATACAAGTAATGGAGTTCGGCAAATGCCGGCATATGGTAATGCCTTCCAGGTCACTTCCTGGACGCTTCAAAATTGGGTTTTGTATTCCTTTCCCCAAGTGATTGCACCAAATTATTGGGGAGTACAAGACTATTGATAATACTTTTGCAGGATCTCCATTTACTATTGATAGCATATATGCTTCGATTACCTTTTTGCAAACAAGTAACAACCATATTATGCAGACAGAAGATCTACTTTCCTGGCAAATACAATTTGGAGATGATATAAGCAGTTATCAGGTACAGGTTGATAATGATTCTACATTTTCCAGCCTGGAAGTGAATGACACATTATTTGTTTCTATAAGTGGTACAGGGTATTATTCAATATCTCTTCAGGATCTTAACGGTAATGAAAGTATAATAAGCGGGACAAAATATTACTGGCGTGTAAAACCCAATTATAATTTTAGTCTGCCAACAGCATTTACAAAACCAGCTCCCTCTTTTTGGTTTGAATATGTATCGGATATTGGAGATGTTGAGAAATCTGAGATTCCAAAACAATTTGCACTGTATCAGAACTATCCCAATCCTTTTAATCCGGTAACAACTATCCAATTCACTACAGCACAGACAGGTCATATTTCACTGATGATTATGGATATGTTGGGTCGCGAAGTGAAGACGTTGGTTGATGATTATCTACCTGCTGGTGAATACTACATTAAATGGGATGCTACTGATTTCCCAAGTGGTGTTTATTTCTATCGTATCAGGGCAAGAAACTTTACACAAACAATGAAACTGTTACTTTTACAGTAGACTTATAAAATTAAAGAAATTAGGAGTATGATTGGCATAACAAATCAATTAACCGGACTTTACAGCGAGACGATGATTTAAGGGTTTGTGGTTTAGCCAGCTGCAAAGCCGGTTATCTCAACCGTTAGGCCTAAATATGTGAACGTAAGTAAATTAAAAGGCGATGGAAGTAACTTAATAATGATGAGTATAGTTTCATGAAAAGAGTAATGATATAATGAAAAACAATCTATTCTTTATACTGGCATTGGGACTTAATTCAATATTATCGGCACAAAACCCTGAAGTAATATTCCAAGAATCCTATGCAACCACTTTTCGTTGCGGAAGCAGAAGCTTAACAGAAACCGATAATAATGGTTTTATAATAGTGGGACATGAAACACCCGGAGATGGAAATGCATTTGCATCAGTATTAAGAATAGATTCTACAGGCAATAAAATATGGTCTAATGCATATGGCGATCCCTGGGGAGAAGATAGTAGAATTCGTACGACAGCCTGGGATGTCGTCCAATCGCCCGATGGGAACTATGTAATTTCAGGCGCAGGCGAATTTGAAGGGATTGTGGTTGATGGTAATGAATTTCCTTATAATAGCGGCTTCATTTTTGAAATTGATGATAATGGCACATTGATTTGGGAACAATCATATCGATTGGATGGAGATAACGAGTATAGGCATCGTTGTGATTTTAATGCGATTGATGCGATTCCTGGTAGTGGCTATGTTGCAGCGGGATATCACGATATCGGCACATCAGAGGTAGATCCTCCGCGTTGGAATGGATACATAGTAATGATCAATCAAAGCGGCGAAAAAATTCGGGAAATATCTTATGAATCTGGATACGAACCTTCCCTGGAATGGTTTGATGATGTAAAATCTACGTCCGACGGTGGTTTTATAGCATCGGGTTTTTTTAGTGATGATATAACAACAAATTATGTTTCAGACGGCCTTGTGGTCAAATTCGATAAAGATGGGCTTGAAGAATGGCACTATGTGTATAACAGTGCAAAGATGAGCAGATTTCATGGAGTAGTGGAAACATCGGATGCCAATTTTATCGCCGCAGGCTCGGAACAGATCTCTCCCCTGGAAAGTAATCTGCTTATTTTTAAACTTTCTGCTGACGGCGCATTAATAGATTCATTGTTACTTCATAACTATGATCACAATGGTGCCCTGGATGTAGCAGATGCAGATGATGGATATTTAGCTGCGGGATACGTCTGGCAAAATGAGGAAGAACCCTATTCCTCTCAGGCATATCTTTTAAAAATAGACAGTAATCTTGCATTTGAGTGGGAATTGTTAGTAGGTGGCAGTGAATGGCAAGAAGCGCGGGCGGTAATTAAAAATTCCAATCCTGGCTATACTTTTGCGGGAATTCAATATGATGATCCTCTCACCTACCATCATTACCTGGTAAAAATAAGCGGAGAACCAGGCACACGAGTTGAAGAAGTTGTAATTCCGCTTTCAACGAATTTATATCAGAACTATCCGAATCCATTTAATCCAACAACAAATTTCGGCTATCAACTATCGACCGTCAGCGAGGTTGAGTTGAGTGTTTATAATATATTGGGGGAAAAGGTAGCCGTTCTGGTAAATGAAAAACGGTATCCGGGTAGTTATGAGGTTGAATTTAATGCCAGTGATCTAGCCAGCGGTGTTTACTTCTATATAATCCAGGCTGGATCGTTTCGAGATGCAAAAAAAATGATTTTGATAAAGTAAAATTACGCCCTATCAAGCGCATCAACACCTAGGACGGGATTATGCGCCAGCCGTTAGGCGAGTAAGGTAAATATGTGTTTCGCAATTTATATAGGATCGAATACACCAATTATGGAAACCGGTTTGCATGATGATTTATATCTGTACATTAGTTCGCAAGAGGATCAATTTCATATTATAAAACATTAATTTACCAAAAAGTATTTATACGATGTTGGATCATTCAGAGGTTGTGCTTGTGGTTTTAGTTATAATGATGACGAATTAAAATTAGGATTAGAGCATTTAGAAAAAGATAATATTTATAGTAAAAAATTTGTCAATGAACTGATCAGAGTGCTTGAAGCAGCTTTGGAGAATGAAGAAAATATTGAATTATTGTATACTTGGGGAGGCTCAGTAGTTTCACCTCTAATCAAAGAGATTAATTTGGCACCTCAAGAATTACTGAGTTATAAATTTCCTTTGAAAGATGGAGATTTTGTTGTATTTAATAATCAATAGTTTAAACAATCCTTTTACTGAGTTGAAGAATTAATTACCGTCTAACACATATTAAAGGTCTAAAATCCCGCCGGCGGGCGGATCTTCGACAAGCAAAAAAAGTCCTCCGGTTCGATTTTATAAAAAGAAATCGACAATTTTAGGTTTTACGGATGCTAACACATCAAACCCAAAACGATCTTTCCTATTCGAATGAACAAACTATCAGCTGACTTTAATTCTATTTAAATGGGCTAGATGGACGAACCACCTGCACTAAACACATATATTGGATCTGTTGTTCTTTGAAAATTTAGAACATGCCGCATTTTCATACGACGCCAGAATTACCTTTCATACCCTGATGCTGTGCTACTCAAGAGCAAACGGGCTCCCCGATATTAATTTTTCGGGATCCGGTTAGGTTATGGCTACAGCAAGGGGCAACCGGTTCAAACGCTTAGAAGATCGTTATATAATAAGGGTCAAAGGCTGCTTCCCCAATCAATGCGCAACGGCTAGGAAAAACTGTCCGGACATTCCCATCCAGTTAGGCTCCGGGTTTGACAGCCCTGCCCGAATTATTTCATATTACTTTGCCCAAAGCGTTTTTCATCAAACACCGGTTTATTTTTTAACCTATAATAAATGGCGATTCCGAATTTGTGGCTGATAATACTCTTGGCTTTTCTTTTGCCGTAGCGCGCCTGCAGTTTCTGATAATATTCACCGATCAGCTGTGATTTATGGGAAGCATGAATGATAATATCGGCAATGGCCCATTTGAGATAGGGATTACCGATTTTCTGGTTACCGCCCTTACTATGTTTACCTGCCGAAGAGCGTTCACATTTGACCAGGCGGGCGTAAGAGCAGAAATGCTGATGTGCGTCAAAGCGGTTAATATCGTGAACTTCATAAAGCATCGTCAGCGAAAAGATATCACCAATACCCGGCACGGACATCAGGATGTTCAGAGCTGCGCGGTCATGATTTTTGGCCTGGGCACGGATCTGTTGTTCCAAATGTTTTATCTGGGGATCCAGGAAATCCACCAGGTCCAGATCGGTCAGAGCATTAGACCGGACATGCATGTCATCGAGTTGTTGAATAAGAGATCGTCGCATTGTTACACTTTTGACCTCTTTGGGATTTACCAATGAGCCCGGTTGATGAAAGAGCGATTGTATATGCGGTCGCATTCAGCCCGCAAACGCGAGAGTCTGTGTCTGCGCCGGAGTAAATCCGTGGTGCCGCGCATTTCTTTCGGATAGGCATAGGCCAGTGGATAATAATTGGTGCGCATCAGATCGGCGATTTTGCGGCAGTCGATACGATCGGTTTTGGTCTTGCCGCCATGGATGCTTTTCATATGATAGGCATGCCCCGGATAGAACGGAATATTTTCTTTTTTACAGCCATCGGCCAGCCAGTAATACATATAGGTGGATTCACTGCCGACAGCAAGATCCGGTAGAAACGGTTGCATCTTTTGCTTGAATTGGTCAAAGTCCGTGCGCATATTACGGTGGAAAAGGATTTCACCCTTCTCGTTCATGATACAGGCAAACATCTCGCGGGCATGGAGATCGATGCCACAGACATACTTGGAATTAATCTGAGCGTAACGCATGATAAGGTCCTCCTTTATTTGTGGTTTTGGTTTGTGGTAAATCAAAAATAATGAATTTTAGGAGGATCTTTTAGGTAATATCAAGCGCATTAACGCGGACGCCTAAACGCGTGACAATTCTAAGATCTGTGCCAAGGCCTGGCGCCGGTTATTGTTCAACGTTATACCATCTATCAATAATAGGAACACTTTAATGCAATTCTCAGTTCTGACAGTCCACTCTGAGCCAAGTTCGTTAAAAAAGATACCAGTAATTGATATACTCCGTTATCTGACCATAGGTATTCTTTTTGTCAATTTCTTCTGTTTATCTGCCTGCTCTTCAGAAAAGGAAAATCCTGTTGACCATGAAGATGATAAATGCCCGGCCGAACAGTGGGATTTTGATACCAGCGGGGGGTATGCCTATATTCATGACTGCAATCCTTATACGAGTTATCATTTCACTATCTATAGTGACGGCAGCAGTCTGGAATCTAAACTGGCAACTTGCCGAAATTGCGGAAGAAGTATTCGACGAACTGGTAACGGAATTTCTTATTACAAGTATCGAAGATGAACTGCAATTCACAGAGGATTACACATATTATATTTATGCTGAGAAGTATATTGATCCGATCCAGGCCATGGGATTCCGCAATGGATTCTTTATTGGAGCAATCGACTGTGTAACTATTCCTAACTACCATTTAATTTACAGGTATCGCAGTATCGTAAAGCATGAGTTAACACACGTATTTCAGTTTACACTTACCGACTGTCCTAAGAACTCACTATGCCCAGAATGGTTGGGATTCTGGTTTAGAGAAGGGCAGGCACATCTAATGTCGGATGCAGGTGATGATACGTACATAACATACACTTGAGCAATTCTACGACTGGTATGCCGCTGAAGGGCATGTTAATCCGATATTGATTCACCGGTGGACAGATTTCCCAGATAATGAGCTTGTATTCTGAATATTACTGCATTTTTGCAACAGCTTATGCTTACCTAATAGATACGACAAATGGATATGGAGCTGAAATGGAAGATATAAGAGAATTATTCCAAATGATGAAAGAAGGTTATGGATTCGAGGAAGCATTTCAAACATCTTTAGGTATCAGTGTTGAGTGGTACAGAGATAATTTCTACAGTCTAATGGAGGAATATCTCAAAAAACTTGCAAAAGCAGCCTCACCAAAAATAAAAAATAAACTGGATTTTGAATATACTGATATCACAGGTTTTCATAATTATATTTGGGATAGTATTAGTGATAATAATGTTGAACTGATTTCTAGCAAGTATTTATCCGGACTGACATCGGATGGAAGTCATAAACAAGCCAAGTATTGTTAATTAGATAATCAATGGTATAACAATGCAATGTAGCGGACGCTTTTCCGCCGTGCGGCGGATCTTCGACACGCTAGGCCCAGCGCCGCTAATTGCCAACCGTTATACGCCTTACAAAGCCGTAGATGCTGTCGCAAATAGCAAAACGTTCAAGTCTGCGCGCGAGCTATTGGCAATGATGTATACAGGAAGTGCACAAGGTGAGAGTTTACCATACAGATTGTTTATGCCAGAAGGAAATCAATCTACTAGCTCTCTTTTAAGAAAACGCTCATGGCTCTAAAAAGAAGATCAGTTTTACGAATCCGCACGTTTGCGTTCTTTGGCGTGACCTATGGGGTCGTAGGTCTGTTTTGGGAGTATATCGAAATGGGGTATATCTCCATAGACGGCCCATTTGTTGGCGTCGCCGTCGGTATGACCTTGGCCGCACTGGAGGAGACCAAGATCGGAAGATTCACACGCTCTATGTCGTTCACGAAGGCAGTCGTAATTAAGAGCGCACTTTATTTGGCTGTACTTGCAATTCCAGTGCTGATCACCGGATTTATTGGAGGACTCCTACAGGGATCGACGATCCGTGATTTTACGTCGTGGATGACATCGGCGGATTTTCCAGTGACGTTGCTGATCATATATCCGATCCACCTGGTCGTATCATTCGCTCGGAATTTGAACCGGCTTCTAGGGCCCCGAACTCTTCTCCTGTATCTCCTGGGTACGTATCACCGACCACGCGTCGAAAAAAGAATATTCATGTTTCTTGACATGAAGTCTTCTACAACCCTCGCCGAAACGTTGGGTGGTCAGCAATATTTTTCTCTTCTGAATACGTTTTTCCGTGATATTTCGGAACCGATCCTGGAGAGGGAAGCAGAGATTTATCAGTACATCGGCGATGAGGTCGTTCTCACGTGGCCTGTAGAATTGGGCTTTCGGGACGCAAACTGTATTCGAGTATTTTTTGAGATTTTGGCTGAAGTCGAGCGTCGTCGTGAGTATTACGAAGCAGAATTTGGCCATGTGCCTGAGTTCAAAGCGGGGCTTCACTTTGGCGATGTCATCACGGCTGAAATAGGTGACCTGAAGAAAGAAATCGTGTACAACGGAGATGTATTAAACACGACGGCCCGAATAGAATCCATGTGCAATGAATACGATCAGCAGTTGATTACATCGGAGGAACTTGTTTCCCATATGGAACTACCGAATTTCATTGCCGCAAAATCGCTGGGCCCAGTGGTCCTCCGGGGCAAAGCAGATGCGATTCCGCTCATAGCACTTTTTTCACGGTGAGAATTCTAAAAAAAATATGATGTGGAGCCAAACTACTCGCTCGCGGGTATGAGTTATACGAGAGGACGGCATATAACACGGCAATTCAGCCGACCGAAAGCGTTCCGCTGAATCAAAATGTTGTGCCCCACGCCGGGTTTCTTAGTAAACTGCAAAGTGTGTGGCACGCAGCTTTCGGCGGCTGATTGCCAAACCGTTAGAAGGCCATAAAGATACAAAGGATAAATGAGTATAGTGATTCGAAAACTGGATGGTGCAAATATGGATATTGATTTGGTAACACCAAAAGATAGAATTGATTGGATTCAAGATAAGTGCCCTTGGAATGAAGCCAAAGGGACTTCCAAACACAAATGTGCTATCAAGAATGTTTCAATATGTCAATACTTCTGTGGTGTTGAATATCTTGACAATATTTTGTGTTGTTATCCAAATGAAAATCCTTTGAAAGGAACGGGGTAATAATAGTAGTCTCAAATGATTTTATTCATATAGGCAAAATATTTTGCAATTTAATTCAATATAGGAAAAGCTGCGTTGTTTTAAAAGTTAAAAGGGCAACCTTATAACATGCCAACCATGCTGTATGCAAACGCGTTTCATTTACGGTTGGTGGAAGATTATATTTGTGCCGGATGGATTTCCAGCCGATATAATCGCATATGCTAAGTGCGTCAGAATTTTAAAACAGAAGGTACCTATGGACAAAATAATACTAAAACTCAGGTATATTCTTCCAGTCTGGATCATTCTAATATCTATTAAAATCTGTTATACCCAAGATACTCTTTATGTCCCCGATTTTTCAGTACAACACGGTTTTTATGAGTCACCTTTTAATGTAATTATCACTTCAGACAGAGAAGATGCTTTGATTGTTTATACGCTTGATGGTTCCGATCCAACAATTTCTCAAAACGCGTTTACAGAAAAATCTCCCGCAACTGTTTATGTTGATCCGGAAGATGAAACAGGACGATTTACAGCTCCAGCTGTTATATTAAGAGCTATTGCGTCGCAGGAGGGATTTGAACCGAGCAGGATCCTTACCCATACCTATCTCTTCCTGAATAAAATTAAAGATCTCTCTCCGCATGAGCAAAAGCCTGGCCCCGGATGGCCTGAAAGAAACATGAATAACAGTAGTGAACAATATATGGACTATGGTTTAGATCCTGAGATACTAAATGATTCCAGATACCAGGATATTATTCCAGAAGCCTTTTTTTCACTCCCATCAATTTCATTAGTTACAGATATAGAAAATTTGTTTGACCCAGATTCTGGTATTTATTTTAACGCTTTGAAGCACGGAATAACCTGGGAAAGGCCTGTATCAGTCGAATTACTAAATCCTGACGAATCCTCCGGGTTCCAGATCAATGCCGGATTACGTATTCGGGGTGGATGGGGACGCCGCAACGAAAATCCCAAGCATGCATTCCGATTATTTTTTTGTGAAGAATATGGTTCTAATGAATTAGAATATCCTCTGTTCGGTGATGAAGGTGTAGACGAATTTGATAAAGTAGATCTGCGAACCAGTCAAAATTACTCATGGGCCGCAGAGGGTAGCAATAGAAATACATTGGTTCGAGAAATTTTATCGAGGGATATTCAACGTGATATGGGCCAGCCTTATACACGTAGACTGCTATTATCATTTATATATTAACGGTGTTTACTGGGGGATCTATCAGACTCAGGAACGATCTGAAGCTTCTTATGCTGCGGCATATTTTGGTGGTTCACGAGAAGATTATGATATTATTAAAGTAGATGTTGGCGAAAATCTTGATCTTTATGAAATAGAAGCCACGGACGGTAATCTGGATGCCTATCGGCGTCTCTGGGAAATGGCATCTAACGGATTTACAACAGATGAAGTTTACTACAAAGTTGAAGGGAAAAATCCTGACGGTACACGTAATCCCGAGTATGAAGTATTAGTTGATATTGATAATTTAATCGATTATATGTTGTGCACCTATTATGTGGGAGATGGTGATGGCCCCCTAAACGGGAACCAAAAGCCAAACAATTTTTATGCTATCTATAACCGAAATAACCCGCAAGGATTTAAATTTTTCAGACATGATGGCGAACACGCTTTATTTAATCGAAATGCTAATCTTACCGGCTCAGTTACCGGAGGAGAGGAATTTAGACATTTTAATCCTCGTTGGCTGCAACAGAGGCTTGCCGTACATCCGGAATATCGCCTGCGGTATGCCGACCGGGTTTACAAACACTTCTTCAATGATGGTACCTGTAAAGATGAAACATCTATAAATCGACTGAAATATCGTAAAAACCAAATTGATCTGGCCATCATTGCCCAATCAGCTCGATGGGGTGATTCCATATCCGAAACCCCTCGGACAAAAGACGATGATTGGCTCCCTGCAATAAATTTTATGCAAAATGATATCTTCCCCGGACGAACAGAAATTGTAATTAATCAATTTAAGAATAAAGATTGGTATCCAGATTTCGATCCACCAGAATTTAATTTGGAAAATGGTATTGTTTCGCCTGGGACAACTGTAACTCTAAATTCTTCAATAGGTAAAATTTATTATACAATGGATGGAAACGATCCACGTCTTCCAGAATCTGTATCTGGTGAGGGACTTATATCAACCAGTGCCGTAGAATATAATAGTGAACTGGAAATTAATAAAACTATGGATATCAAAGCCCGAACATTACACAATGGGAAATGGAGCGCTTTAAATGAAATTAGTCTTACTATTCCTCAAGGATTTGATAATTTGAAAATCACTGAAATTCATTACCATCCCCTGGATTTGGAAAATACTAATGATCGTGAACTTGAATTTATTGAACTTAAAAACATGGGAAATTCATCAATAAGTTTAGACGGACTGAACTTTTTTAGGGGGATTTACTATACTTTTCCGAGTGAAACAGAAATCTTACCCGGGGAATATGTAATACTAGCCTCCAATCCTTTAGAATTTGAAAAGCGATATGGATTTATTCCATTTGATGAATTTTCGGGGCAGCTTGCCAATGACGGAGAAACAATCAGCCTGCAAAATACAAACAACGATACATTGATCAGCATAAATTATAATGATAAATATCCCTGGCCAAATTCAGTCTGATGGTGATGGCTATTCTCTGGTTCTTAAAGAAGCAAATGCCTATAACGATTTGAATAATGCAAAAAATTGGCGTGCATCAAGAACAATTAATGGTTCACCTGGTAAAAATGATGATGTGACAGTTGTTAAATCTTCAGAAATTTTACCCACGCTATTTTATCTTTCTCAAAATTACCCAAACCCATTTAATCCCAAAACGACAATCACCTACATCTTACCCCAAACAAGCCAGGTGGAATTGAACATTTACAACATACTTGGCCAGAAGGCGGCTACGCTTGTTTCCGAAAAACAACCTGCGGGATCGTATAAAATTGAATGGGATGCGAGGGGATTTGCCAGTGGACTATATTTTTATCGTCTGGAAACAGATAAAGGATTTGTACAGTCAAAAAAGCTTGTACTATTGAAATAGACCATGCAGTACCTGCGTTCCTTCTAACACCAGGTTCAAGCTGAGTTTAAACGCGTCCGGTTTCTTTGTATTTTTACAAAGCATTGAGCGTTTAAATCAGTTAACCTGCATCGTTAGGCCGAAATACCCTGCAATTTTTGTTGACAACATAGTATCATATTAGTATTATATATCATGCCAAGAAAAATTCGCCGGCTTATTAAAGATTTAGAAGATGCCGGGTTTGTTAACAGGGGTGGTAAAGGAAGTCACCGGAATTATTTACATCCACGTGGTATTGCAGTGACAATCTCAGGTAAGATTGGTGATGATGCAAAACCGTATCAAGAAAGAATGGTTAAACAAAAAATCAAGGAAGCGTCGAAATGAGAGCTAAAGATAAATATTTAAAACTTGTCGAGTGGTCCGAAAAAGACAGATGTTATGTTGGTTCAATCCCTGGTTGGATTGGTAAATGTTGTCACGGTGATGATGAAATCAAGGTGTATAGTGAATTAAATTCAATTCTTGATGAATGGATTAACATTTATAAAAAGGAAGGTATGCCGTTACCCGAGCCTACCAATAAGGCGTATTCAGGCAAATTCGTCCTTCGAACTGGAGCTGATCTGCACAAGGCACTCGCTCTAAAAGCTCTCAATGAAGGTGATAGTCTTAATACGTTTGTCATAAAAAAGCTCAAAAAACTGGTTTCGCCCTAACAATACAATCCGGCGGATCCGCCAGCTGGCGGACCACTGATTGTCAGTCGTTTGAAAAAAGTGTTAGTATCAGTCAATGAAAGGTGTAGGAATAATGGTTACAGTTGTGAGATTTTATCTGCGCTTGTTCATGTTCGTTACCCTGCCAGTAGGATGCATTCTGGGCGACGATCACGGCTCACAAACAGATTTATCAAAGGGAAATGGTAACCTTGCAAGTACCGTCTCGGTTGATTCAGCTTTCAGCATAAAGGAACAGTTGGTAAATTATTGTTTTTTGAGAAGAGTCTTTCAACACCTCCAGGGCAATCCTGTTCCGCATGCCACGCTCCAGAAGTAGCCTTCGCTGACCCTGAATCGGATTTGCCTGTTTCCAAAGGGGCCCGTCCTGGCACATATGGCAATCGAAATGATATGACGATTGCCTACGCTGCATTCGTACCACCACTGAGCTATAATGAAGAGGATAATATTTGGGTTGGTGGGTTGTTCTGGGATGGCCGGGCTAACTCTCTGGCTGAGCAGGCCCAGGGTCCACCGTTAAATCCATTGGAAATGGCTAATCCAGACACTCTGACTATTGCCAAGAAGCTACGAGCCCTTAGCTGATGCAGAGCTTTTCACTGAAGTTTATGGACCTGAGGCCTTTAGTACTCCGAGCAAAGCTTTCGCCAACATGGCAGATGCCATTGCCGCTTTTGAACAATCATCTGAAGTGAGCCCATTTAGCTCAAAGTACGACCACTGGTTGCGCGGTGAAACAGAATTAAGTGAACAGGAATTGCGTGGGCTGAAGTGATTCGAAGCTGAAGACAAGGGCAACTGTGCTGCGTGTCACCCAAGTAGACCCGCGGAGGATAGCTCGCCACCACTCTTTACAGATTTCACATATGATAACCTGGGTACACCAAAGAATCCGGAAAATCCATTCTACTCTCTCCCATCCGAGCTGAATCCGGACGGCTTCGCATTCGTTGACCTCGGTTTGGGCAGGACGGTCAATGATCCCGCGCAGAATGGAAAGTTTCGTGTACCAACTCTGCGCAATGTAGTGATAACCGCTCCATTTATGCACAATGGTGTTTTTAAGACGCTTTTCACTGTCGTGACCTTTTACAACACCCGCGACCTGGCCGAATGGCCGGCTCCGGAGGTCCCTGAAAATGTAAACAGGGCGGAACTGGGGAAACTTGGGCTGACCAACCAGGAACTCGAGGATCTGATTGCTTTCCTCAGAACCCTAACGGATGGTTGGAATGAGTTGGATTCACACCGACAATAGACTGAGGATTCACCAGGTGAAAAACAGTTGTTAAAGATTTTATAACAATCGTTACCAGTGGATGCCAATTCTGGTGTGCATTGTGCAGCTTTTTGCGTTTTAAAAGTTTATTGATTTCTCGAACTTACGGCGCTGAAGTCACTGGCACCACTGAAACGTGTCGTTAGGTGGCGAAAATCGAATAATCAAATTTCTGCTTGCTTTGACCAACCTCACTTCTGTACATTATTCTGTACATTATTAGGAGAATTAAATGAGAAGATTAAATCTTAAAGAAGACATAAAACCATTAACAGAATTTCGTGCCAATGTGGCTGCATTTGTTCAAAAAGTCAGAAAATCGAAACGCCCAATGGTTATTACACAACATGGAAAAAGTTCTGCGGTGTTATTAGGCGTTGAGGAATATGAATCATTAATTGAAAAAATTGAACTCCTTCAAGATATCCATCTGGCTGAAAAACAAATAAGTGAGCATAAAGCAATAGATCATGAGGATGTCAAGCACAGGATTTCTAAAATAATAAAAAAATGAAAATTAAATGGTCCCCTCTTTCTTTGGACAAGCTTACTTCTATTGTAAATTATATCTCTGAGGATCAGCCGACCGCGGCAGAAACTTTAGTGAATGCGATATTTCAAGCTCTTGAGCGGCTGTCAGATTTTCCTAAATCAGGACGCATCGTCCCCGAATTAGAAAATCCAAAATATAGAGAAATATTAGTTAAAAATTACCGTTTAATTTATTCAATCGTTGATGATGTGGTTTATATTCTAACTATCCGGCACCAGATGCAATTATTAAATCAAAAAGAGTTAAGTAATATATTTAAAAGATCTTAGGCCACCTAACAAAAACAATCAGGCGGACCGGTTATTGTCAAACGTTATACCCATCGGTTCAATATAATAAAGGAGACTTGTGATGACAAAATTCCAAAAATTATATTCAGCTGATCTTCCTATTTGTTTTTTATTCTATTATCTATCCTTGTGGAATTTTAGCCCAAGATAAAGCATCTATAATTGATAAATTAATGACAAGAATTGTTGAGAATAACCAATTTAATGGTTCGGTTTTAGTTGCTGAGAACGGAAAGGTGATTTATAAAAAAGGCTTTGGTTATGCTAATATGGATTGGAAAATCCCAAATGCGCCAGATACAAAGTTCAGAATTGGTTCTATAACAAAGCAATTTTTAGCGATGCAGATAATGCAATTGGTCGAAGAGGGGAAAATTAAATTAGGAAGTAGATTAAGTGAATATCTACCAGAATATCGTAAAGACACCGGTGGGAAAATCACTATTCATCATTTATTAACACACACCTCTGGTATTCCATCCTATACAGGATTGCCCGGATTTTGGTCGGACTCTACAAGGAATCCATATGAGATTAATTATATGGTAAAATACTTCCATAGTGGAGATTTGGAATTCGAACCCGGATCAAAATATAATTATAATAATACAGGTTATTTTTTACTAGCTGTTATTCTCGAGAAAGTAACTGGTAAATCGTATGAAGAAAATTTACAAGAAAGGATTATCAAACCGCTAAAGATGAATGATTCCGGTGTAGATAGAAATGTTGGAATTCTTGAAAAAAAGGCAAACGGTTATTTGAAACGATTAACAGGATATGAGAATGAGCCGTACTTCTATATGCTCAATGCTTTAGGAGCTGGTGATATATATTCAACGGTCGAGGATCTATATTTATGGGATCAAGCACTATATACCGAAAAATTACTATCAGAAAAATATAAAGAAATAATGTTCACTCCATTTCTAAACAATTATGCGTACGGCTGGGGTAATTACAAGGTTGCACTTGGTGAATCAACTGATAGTGTACAGGTCCTTTCGCATAGTGGAGGTATAAATGGCTTTAATACAAGGATTTTCCGTTTAATTAAAGATAATCATTTAATTGTACTCTTAAATAATACAGGTGGGACTAGTTTGTTTGAAATGAGCAAAGCAATAACCAATATTTTATATAACAGGTCCTTTCAGTTACCTAAGTCTTTCTATTGGTGAAACAATTGGCAAAACAATAATGAATAGTGATATTGAAACAGCTGTTAAACAGTATCAAACATTAAAGACAAATCAGCAAGATACTTATAATTTTACAGAATCTGAATTGAACAATTTAGGATACCAGCTTCTTGGGATTGACAAAGTGAAAGAAGCTGATAGAGATATTTAAATTGAATGTTGAAGAATATCCAGATGCATTCAATCCATATGATAGTCTAGGCGAAGGTTATATGATTGACGGGAAAAAAGAACTGGCTATAGTTAATTATGCAAAATCCTTAGAACTAAATGCGAAGAATACGAATGCAATATTAATGTTAACAAAGATTAATAATTCCAAATAGAATAATGGGTATAACAATGTGCTGCACCGGAATTTTACTTGCGACGATGAATTCGACCGGAAGCAGATATTAAGTATTATCCGGTAAGCACCGCCCGTTATACCCCTTTCAATGAAAAGATTGCTGATAACCAACTGTATTTTCATATCCATTTACATGTTGCCATAATCCACACAATGTGTCAAATTTAATGTATGAACCTAATTAACTGGAATAAGCAAAAAATTGAATGGTTGAAAAAAAATAGAGGTATCTGCTTTGAAGATATCTTATTCTATATTGACAACGACTTTTTAATAGATGACGTAGAGCATCTAAATCAAGAAAAATATTCTGGTCAGCGTATGATGGTTTTTAACATCAACGAATACATATTCTTAGTTCTATATATCGAAAATGAAGATGAAATATTCTTAAAGACTATCATTCCAAGCAGAAAAGCGACAAAATATTATGTGGAGAAAGAAGATGAGTAAATTAGATAAAGAAGCAAAAGAACTGCGTGATTCCTTTGAAAGGGGTGAGTGGATATCAGATAAAAACCTTTACAAGAGGAAATCAGAATTGAAGGAATACGCACGAGTCATAATTCGTAAAGACAAGCGAGTAAACATCCGGATTTCTGAACGAGACCTTAAAGAATTGCAAAGAATTGCGGTCAACGGGGTATAACAACAGTATTGTGTTTTGGTTTTTTGTTGATATTTATACGTTTTCCAAATATTTTAAAGGATTATATTTCTATTGCGGGAACTCAATGTCTTCTATGATTATTTTCATTATTTGATCTCGCGCTCCACTGTAAATCTGATCAACCCAGTCTTTCTTTTAATACTGCCGCATACCTGCGGCTCATGATAAATGGTTCCTCGATTCCCTTCAGGAATACACGATAGGAGTAGTTAAACCACTTTTCGATATCCTGTACATGATCGAAGTTTATTATCGTCGAACGGTGAATTCGGACAAAGTTTTGCGGAGGCAAACGCCGTTCCCATTCGCTTATCGCTTTCTGCACCAATCCTCTGCGCTCATCACTGGTACGCACCTCCGTGTATTTCCCCCTGGCGGTTATACAGCGTATTATGTTTATTCTCAGGAAAATGGTCCGGTTGCCGATGGTCAGAAAAAGACTATCGTCATATGAGAGTGCGCGTTCACCATTTTGACGCGGTTTTTGAGATGTGTGCAGACGACCTACCGCTTCATTTAAACGGCCGATGTCCAAGGGTTTCAGTAAATAGTCGACCGCATTGACCTCAAATGCGCGCAGTGCATATTTATCATACGCGGTTACAAATATTATTTTGATACTGGATGGTATTTTTTCAAGCAGATCGAACCCCGATTCGTGACGTAACTGGATATCAAGAAAAAGAAGGTCCGGTCTGAATCGGTCAATTTGTACCAGAGCCTCTTTGACGCCGGCGGCTTCAGCAACGACGTCAATGGCAGAATATTCCTTTAAAAGGCGTTTCAGTTCGCTTCTGGCAAGGCGTTCATCGTCAACAATAATGGTCTTATATTTACGACGCATGTTCAGAATCTTTATCTGTCCAAATAAATATACGGGCGTGCACACGGCCCTCCTGCTGTATAGTCTCAAACTTATGCTTTTGCGGATACTCTTCTTTTAATCTGTGTTCAACATTTCGCAGGCCTGTGCCGGTACCATTTTCGTCCTCCTTCGATACCCACTGCCCGCTGTTTGCTATATCCAGAATCAGCGCACCGTCCTGCATCTTAGCCGTAATATGGATCTGGAGCGGTTTCGGACTGGTTTTTAAGCCATATTTTACTGCATTTTCCACGAGGGGATGTAGCAGGAATCCAGGAACAGAAAAGTGCCCGGCTTTCTCGTCGATATCGATTTTAATTTCGAGATCGTTTTCAAAGCGTCTTTTTTCTATAGCGAGGTAATTGGATATTGCCTGAATCTCTTCAATCAACGTGACATGTGACCTGTTGTCATGGACCAGGGTATAGCGTAAAAAATTGGACAGTTCCGAGATCATTTGCCGCGCCTGTTCCTGATTTTCGGCAATCAATGCCCCGATTGAGTTTAGGGCATTGAAAAGAAAATGCGGATTCAGTCTGATAGCGCAACATCTGCAGCTGGGCCTTGTGCGCCAGGGCCGTGGCTTTAAGAGCGCGTTCTTTTTGTATCTGTGATTCCTGCCAGTATTTTATGCCGAAATAAAGTGCGCTCCATGCCAGTATAAAAGTAGACAGACTATATATATTCCAGGCGATAACACTTAGTCCCACAGGTTCTATTCCCAGTTTGAAGACCATGTAAAGTGACCAGCCCAGGGCGAGCCACAAATTCGCCACAATAAATGAACTGCAAATTACCAGAATAAATGTGATCCACAGCGAAAGTGTTTTTCGCTGGAACCAGCGGTAAACGTGACGCAGCAGAGAAGAGAGCAAAAAGCCTGAGGAATTAAGAATGAGCGTACGGGCTATAAAAATTTGCGGTTCAAGGTGTGAGCCTAATGCATAGAAAGACAGGTCGACGAATAACATCAATCCCCATCCAAGGAATTGCAGGCCCCAGAAGGTAAAAATCCGTTTTTGTATGTGTTCGATTAACATAGGAAATTTTTCTAATATACATAAAATAGCAAATTGCAGATATAAAAAAAACTAAGCCGAAGGCAGATACAATGTCATTCCCGCGTAAGCGCAAATCCAAATTATTATTCAAATCTCTGCTTTCGGCTCAGGGTGCCGGGCTGGCATTTCCGATGTCTACCACCACGCGCCACGAACCATCAGTCTGTTTTTCCCAGATATTGATGTACTTGCCGTATTGTTTTTTTATCTCGCCATTTTGTTCGGCTTCATAAAAATATGTTCCCCAGGTCCACCCCATATCTCCGGCTGCAGCCACATCGGCTTTTTGCGGTTGCCAGCTTAATAAGCCCTTACCTTCATTCTTCTTCATATGGCGGTACATGTTCACCTCTGTTTTATATATCCCTTTCAGGTTAACCTACTGCACCAGATGTTTCAGACGATACCGGGCATTATTAGCCAGCACCTCTTTGAAATTATCATCAGGATTAGGATCATTTGGTAATGTTTCAAGGACTTTATTAGCACAGTCTAATACTCTTACGCGGTCTCCTTTTGCCAGATAAGCGTCGCAAAGGCTGTCATAAACGTTTGCTGATCGTGGAAAAACCGTCGCATTCAACTCTAAGATCTTTATCGCTTCTTCTATCCGCCCCTGACCAAGCAGCACATATCCCAGGTAATTCAATTGCTCCTGATCGAAACTATAACGGTTTGATTCAGATTCTTTTAATGTATGGTAGAGCGCTATTGCCGCTTCAACGCTCTCGTCATTTATTTTTTGATATAAAATCTCCCTGACAGGATAAACAGTCGCAGTTAACATCAGAGGCGTGTCTTTGGTAATCCCCTGGCTTTCAGTAACCGTGATTGTCCGGTTTGCTTTGATATTGCGTAGTGTATCACTTTTGCCGGATGGCCACTCTAATACTATCGATTCAGCCGTTTCAGCCTTTGCTAATCCAAAAAGTATCTGCGAACTTCCCTGGCTGCGGAAGCCATGGTTGCTGGTAACTTCACGCATTTGCGTAAGCGGCATTCCGTTAATTGTGGTTTTCAGCCTGATCTTTGCACCGATTGCCTGTTTATTGCTTGCCGTGCCGTTACAGATTATTTTCAGCCAGTTCCTGTCACTTGTATTGTTGCGATAGAAAACATTATTTTGGTTTTCCCAGTTAACCATAAACAGGTCGGCATCACCGTCATTATCATAATCTGCTGCGGCATTGCCAGTACAGAATCCGGGTATATTTGTAATCATTTCCTGCGTTTCCTGGTAAAAAGTCCCATCGCCGTTGTTCAGATAAAGATGGTCATTATGCATGTAAGTGGATACAAATAAATCAAGATACCCATCATTATTAAAATCAGCCCAGGTGCCACTCATGGATTTTGCATCATCATTAACGATTTCTCCTTCGGTGATCGAGGTAAATCTGCCATCGCCTTCATTGCGGTATAGAAAGTTTACTTCACCTCTTGGAAAAAAAGTTCCATTGGCGACAAACAGGTCCAGGTCACCGTCGTTATCATAATCGCCCCAGTTACCGCCATTCGAGAAACCACCATCACTGACAATATCACCCTCGGTGACTTTTATAAATGTTCCGTCACCGTTGTTGCGGTAAAGGAAATTATTCTCCCCGTTTGTATTTGCCACAAACAGATCCGGAAAGCGATCGTTATTAAAATCTCCCCAGGAAGCGGCAAATGAAAAACCGCCATCGCCGACGATTGGTCCAGAAATCACCCGTTCGAAGGTCCCATCACCGGAATTATGGTAGAGAAAATTATTCTGTCCACCGGAGTTTGCTACGAACAGATCCAGGTAACCGTCCAGATCATAATCGGCCCAGGCGGCGCTGTAGGAATCGCCATAATCGTTCACGATATCACCGGAAGTAATGGGGGTGAAGGTACCATCGCCGTTATTACGATAAAGGAAGTTATTCTGGTTCTGCTGGTTGGCGACGAACAGATCGATGTAACCATCGTTATCATAATCACCCCAGCAGCATCCCGAGGAAAAACCGCCGTCATTAACAATTTCTCCGGTGGTGACTTTTTCCCATTGCCCGTTGCCGGCATTTCGGTAGAGATAATTGTTCTGGTTATTCCAGTTGGCAACAAAAAGGTCATCCAGCCCATCATTATCATAGTCGCCCCAGCACAAACCGGCCGATATTCCGCTGTCAGTCACAGGAATACCGGAAAAGAGGCGGGTGAATAATTGCTGTGCATTTGCCCGGGAGGATAAGGTCGTTAATAGGATCAGAATGATGAGACCACCTGCCAATTGTGAACCTGTTGCATGTTTCCATTCATTCATATCGCACCTCATTCTTTTTAGATGTGGTTATTAATTGCCATTAGCCCGGCAATTCTTTCTTTTATTTCAAATCCTGAGCTGCATATAACCGGGCATGATTTACAGTTGAGACAAGGGGTGGAGAAAACACCGGCTTCCTTTATAGTCTGTCTTGCCTGATCAATATTTTTATACCCGCTGGCATACATATACCCGCGCATCAATGTAGGGATATCGAGATTCTCATTGCATTGGTTCAGGCACATTTTGCATTGTTGGCAATAAAGGGAAGTGAAATTGTTTGCCTTTTCCAGCAGTGCTTTTTCTTCTGCTTTAATTTCGGGATCTGTCAGTATTGAAAGGTCATCCTTCAGCTCGTCAAAAGTTTGAAAACCCGCGATAATGGTACAAATATTTTTGTTTTGCAAGACCCATTTTAATGCAGCGCCGGCATTAACGTTTGTATTTCTGCCTATATTATAAACGCTGCCGGCAATTGCTTTCATACCGATTATACCCAAACCTGCCCGGGTTGCTTTGTCGATTGCCTTTTCGATTTCTTTATGATGTTTCTGCCGTGAGTTATAAGCTGTCAGAACAACATCATACACATTACTTTCAGCCGCTGTGGTGATCACCTCCGGCTCATTGCTGTGGGTCGACACGCCAATGAAGCGTACCTTGCCTTCTTCTTTGAATTTTAGCATGCATTGCAGGAAAGGCTCAAATAAGACGGATTCTTTACGTGAAATATCATGCAGGTAAAGAATATCCACGTATTTCATTTTGAGACGTTTCAGGCTGGTCTCAAATTTTTTAACAAAGGTTCTGGCCTTTGCAGAATTTGGGAAAAGACCGGTCGTTCTGTCTCTCGGTTCCCAAATTTTCGTGGCGATGACTATGGAATCTCGCCGGTAGTCTTTTAATGCCCGACCAACCATCTCTTCATTTCGTCCGTTTTGATAATACCAGGCTGTATCAAAATGGATTATTCCGGTGTCATAGGCGGCTTTAACGAGGTGTGGATTGTTCGCATTCATCACACCCATACTGATAACAGGCAATTTTAATCCGGTCTTACCCAGAGTTCGATAAATAATATCTTTTTTAGTATTGTTATCAGTACTAGCGCCTGGGAACAAGAGAGGCAAGCCAGCCAGCGCAATTGCTCCGCGGTTGACAAATTTTCTTCGGGGCCATAATTTCATAGTTGCATCCTAGATTTTGATTTATTGTTTTTCAATATTAACTAAAATAAACCGTAAATACAGCGGTTAGGGAACAAGTGATCACTATGGTGCACAGACGGTTATAATAGGGGAATAAGCTGCTGAAGAAAAAAGAAAATAGGGCATATTATGATTCACTCCGCAATTCGAGGATGATTCAGTTTGACAACAAGTATGATGTCTTCAAGGATGGGAAAGTTATAATAAATTCCAAACCGGGTCATACTCCGGGACACATGTCCATGTTTATTAATTTGGAGGAAAAGCAATCTATCTTACTGTCAGGAGACTTGTATCATTTTAATGAACAGAGAGAATACAAACGAGTCCCGGGTTTTAATACCGATAGTTTACAAACAATTGAATCCATGGAAAAATTCGAAAAGCTGGCCACACAATTAAATGCAAGAGTAATAATTCCACATGAAGTAACCGACTATCTTGAATTCCCGAAATATCCTGATTATCTTGATTAAATTTTAAAAATAAAACAACCCTGACAACGGTATCAAGAAGAACCTTCACGCAGACGATGCGCTGACATCGTCAAGGTTCTATAGCGTTCGGTCACTTTATGCCAGATCCGTTATTTCGCCAAGGGATGCACGTGACAGCACAAGAGAACGTATAAAAAAATAGGAGTAACTATCATGTTATCAATAAGCAAAAAGTTTGCGCTGGTCATTATCATATTTTTTGTCCCAAGTTTGCTGTTTCCTCAACAGGGTCAGATTTTGAACAAAATCCTGAAAAGCGGAGAGTTGCGAGTAGGAACAAGCGGCAGTCAACCGCCTTTTACAATGAAATCCAAAGAAGGCCAACTGATGGGCTATGAAGTAGACCTGGCTACACTATTAGCAGAGGCTATGAATCTGAGATTGCAGTTTATTGAAAGACCTTTTTCAGATCTTTTACCTGCGCTGGAAAAAGGCGAAATTGATGTGATTATGTCCGGCATGACCATAACCCCGGAACGCAATTTAAAGGTCACTTTTGCCGGCCCATATATGGTATCGGGCAAATCCGTGTTGACGAAATCGAAAAGATTATCTGCTCTTGATGAAATGGGTGAGATAAACCGACCCATAATAACTGTTGCCGTATTAAAAGGATCGACAAGTCAGCGTTTTGTAGAAAAACAGGCGCCGAATGTCAAGCTCGTTCCGACTTCGGATTACGAGACAGCAGTAAAAATGGTTCTGGAAGACAAAGTGGACATCATGATAGCCGATTACCCTATTTGTGTACTTAGTATCATGCGCCATCCGGAAGCCGGATTGGCTACCTCGGACGCACCACTCACCATCGAACCTATCGGTATCGCTCTTCCCCCTGATGCTTTTCAACTGCATAATCTGGTAGAGAATTACTTGAAAGGTCTGCAAATAAGCGGTGTTCTTGAAAATCTCGAAGCCAAGTGGTTTCAGGATGGTTCATGGCTTATCAGGCTGCCCTGATTTAGAATTCCCGGAAGGTAAAGATGTGGATGTGACTGTCCTGAAGATAGGATTAATTCAATGGAGATCGACTTCTCAGGAAAGACTTGGGAGAACTAACCCTATTGGCCATTTACGGTATTCAACCGGACAGTTCTTAGGAATCTCAATATAACTTGTGTTTCCAATCGAACAAGGGCTTCTGGCGCATTTTCCAATTTTGGAGATTTTGCAGAAGTCCGTTAAGTTCAGAAGTTACCCTCGTATTCAATCTTGTCGGCTGAAACCGGCTTTATGCCGTCTTTGTTTCAAAAAGTAGATTGATATTTGATAAAAAGAAAATCAATATAGATGAATAAACGATTAGATTTTAGAGTAGGAGTTCGATATTATGAACAGCCCACAAATAGTGTTGACAAAGCTCGATGAAGTTCGTGTTGAAACAATGCGGCGTTTGAATGACTTGACACAAGAACAATTAAACATCAAACCGCCACAAAAAACAAAAGAAGAATGGTCTTTAGGTGAAGTCTTTATGCATCTTGCCATAGATGAAATTTATCTTAGAGAATTGATCGCGATTCCATTATTAGAAGGAATCAAACCACCAGATGACATACGTTTTCTCCCACCACCACCTCCTTATGGAATGACAAAAGAAGTCATTAAATTTTGGTTCGTTCGCGCTCGCAGACAAACGCGAAGTTTTATTGAGAATTGGCCCAAAGATGCAAATCTTGATTTGACCCATGAGGGAGGTTTAAAGTCGATGAATGGTTTAGATTGGTTCGAAGGATATGCTGGTCATGAAGCCTATCATCATACTCAAATTGATCGATTGATTTCCCAGCTTAGTTAGATTCTTGTTTGAGTATTATTAAGAATAATGCATTAATTGTCGATTTTTATACGGTATCACAATTCACTCCAGCGAACGCTTTCACCTATGGAATAATTTTCTATGGAAGTTTAATCAAATACGCGCCGCTGAGTTCGAGGCCGTTATACTTTTACGTAAATGGATTAAACAAAAGTGATATTAAAATATAAAAATTTATTTTTGGTAACATTAGCTTTCTGTTATCTAATCAATTCTTCATTTAGAAACATCGGCGATACAAAAACCAAGCATTCTTTGGTTAATCCACAAATGATATATAAAAAATACAATCCTAAAAATTCTGATATAATCATCTCCAGAAAAAATTATGCAAATAAATTATATGGTTTTTGGCTTGGTCAATGTATAGCTAATTGGACTGGCTATGTGACTGAAATGGATAAAATAGGTAATATTGGTGAAATTAAAACCGGGAGGTTTTATACAAGGGATGATTGGGGAAAACCCGACCAGCCAAGTATATGGGGAGAAGGAAAACCAAGTGAGTTATCTCCAACAATAGATTTTGTTTTTGAAGATGAGGAGGGCATATGGGGTGCAGACGATGATACTGACATCGAATATATGTACCAACATCTTTTGTACACCAATAAAACATGTATCTTAACTGGTCAACAAATAAAAAATGGTTGGTTAACACATATTAGAGAAAAAGAAGAAAATTATTTATGGGAATCAAATCAGATGGCGTTCAATCTTATGGTTAAGGGATTTTTACCACCTGCAACAGGTCATCCTGATAACAATCCAAGTTTTGAGATGATTGATGCACAACTTACCACAGAAATTTTTGGACTTTTTGCACCTTGTCGTCCTGACATTGCTTTAAAAATGGCCAACTTGCCAATCCAGACAACCGCAAGGTTTAATGCGCAATGGATAGCAGAATTTTATGTAATTATGTATTCCTTAGCTTCTTACATAGATAATGAAAAACCAATGAAAGAAAAAATACTATGGATGGCTGATCAAGCAAGGGAGCATTTGCCAAACAATTCCTATTCGGCTAAAATGTATGATTTTGTAAAAGGTAAATACAGAGATCAGATACCTTGGGAAATAACAAGAGATGAAGTTTACGTTAGATACCAGGTTAATCAAGAAGACGGATACAATCTTACAGAAAAGAATTTATATTGCAACGGATGTTTCGCTGCTGGAATAAATTTTGCCGCCAGTTTAATAAGTTTGTTTTATGGCGAGGGAGATATAAAAAGAACAATAAAGATAGGTACGCTTGCCGGATGGGACTCTGATAATCCAACTTCAACTTGGGGTGGTTTATTAGGATTTATGTATGGTAAAAATGCTATTGAAGTCTGCTTTCGGCAGGAAATTCTCTGAAAGATATAATATTCACAGAACCAGGCAGGGATTTCCTAAAGACGGGATTGATACATTTTTAAATATGGCCGAGACTGGAATTTTTATTGTGGATCGTGTAGTGCAGGAACAAATGGGTGGCGGTGTGGACTTGAAAAAAGATATATGGTTTATCCCCCAGATTACACCGGGCATGTGAATAATTTTTAATAAAAATATTAGTTTAACAATGGTATCAACCGGACCCTTACTTCGGACGATGAGATCGTCCTTGCAGGGTCCTTAAAGCGTTACGGGTCGGTTATACCCGACCGTTATAAGTACAAAATGATCAGTGAGATTAAAGGTGAAAAATAAATTTTTTTTTAATGAATTTAAAACTTGCCTTATTTTGGGTATAAAGTTTGGAATTGTCGGATCGCTGATTGGTTTTGTTCTACATGCGATTTGGGGAAATCTTGAAGAAGTAAAATATACTATCATAACTGGTTTTTTTATCGGATTTTTTATTGGTCTTTTTGAATTAATTTTCTCAAACTCAAAAGTAGAAAAGTTACCCTACTCGGTATTATTACTATTTAGAGCTTTTATATATTTTCTAATTGCTATAATTAGTGTCTATTCTATTCTCTTAATCTATTTAAAGATTAATGGATTAGGATCAATTTCTTTAGCTGATCCTCAGAAATTTGAAGAAATCAGTAACGTTTATTTTCTAACAAATATTAATATCATTTATGTACTCGTTTTTACTTTAGTATCCTCATTTTTTTGGCAGTTGAAATCATTTTTTGGAAAGGGAATTTTATTTAATTATTTAACCGGCAAGTATCATAAACCGTCCATTGAAGATCGTATATTTATGTTTTTAGATTTAAACGATGCTACAACATTAGCAGAAAAATTAGGCTCTAAAAAATACAGCTCTTTTATCAGTGATTTCTTTCGTGATTTAGATTTGGCATTTTCGAAAACAAAAGGTCGGGTATTTCAATATGTGGGTGACGAAGTTGTAATAATATGGAAACCGAAAATTGGCTTAAAAAATAATAATTGTATTAATGCATATTTTTTAGCCGTAGATATTTTAGAGAATAAAAAAGTGTATTATTTAGATAAATACGAAATATTTCCATCTTTTAAGGCATCTCTACATTTGGGAGAAGTAACAATTACAGAAATAGGCGTATCAAAAAGGGAAATTGCATATCATGGAGATACAATTAATACAACGTCACGAATTTGCGCATCGGCACATATGCTGGGAAAAAATATTTTAATTTCTAAAGCTTTACATGATAAATTGAATCCAGATACTGATGTTGTTTTTGAAGATTTAGGAGAGCATTCCTTGAAAGGTAAAGATAAGAAAATTCATATCTACAGTATATAATCTACAAGTGTTTAAACAATGCTGCTCAGCAGGACGCAGCCAGCTTTTGCATGAGTAATAAGTTAAGTTTATCCGCCAGCGCCTTTTACCAGCTGTCGTTAAGAGCCTGGGAATTAAGTTTATTTGTTTTCGGTTCAAATACTTGCTGGAAGCATCAATGAGTAAGGAGATTGTGATGAACCTGAACTTCCAACGAGTTACTGTGACTCTCTTTAAATGCACGTTGATTATTTTGCTTTTTTGCCCCCTGACCTCGATCTCTCAAGCACAAGTTCATAATTTTGAAATAGATCAAATCATTCTGGATGTGGTCCCCGACATCGTTTCAAATCGTGCTCGGGATTATTCCAAAACAAAAGCAGGGTTATTGGTAAATTCTGGTTTGTTTGATGCAAGTGACAGGTATCCTGCCGGCATTGTCACATTTTTTAAACCGATAAAGTGTATTGGAAATTTTGGGCGTCTGGCTGCAGTGTTTAATTCCGGTTAGCTCCCTTGTTAGACACTTGATTATCGTGAAAGAATTTTAATGGTTGTGCACCAGGAATCAGGAAACGATATATGTTTTATACAAAGATATTCATAACTCTGTGCGGTGTATATCTTTTTATTATATATCTGCCCAATCTACTGATCAATAGATTCTTATCAATTGAGCAATTAAATGTTGACGAACTGATGTCCCGGCTTATCAGCCTGGGGGTTGTATGTGTGGTTGGATTGTTCGGATTAATTCTGTATCTATGGACCGTTTTTATTCAGGTGAAGAGAGGCCGGGGAACTCCGATTCCGCTGCTTCCCCCGGAAAAATTGTTAGTTGAAGCGCCATATTCCTATTGCAGAAATCCAATGGTTTTAGGCGCGATTATGTTTTATTTCGGTTTATGTGCTTTTATCGGTTCCTGGGATGCTTTTTACATCGTTGCCCCGGTGGCTGCAGTGCTCCTGGTTTATGCCAGGTTTTGGGAAGAAGGTGAACTGGAATCCAGATATGGTCAGGCGTATATCGAATACAAAAGACAAACACCTTTTTTGATCCCGCAGATTTTTGGAAAAAGGTGGTACTTTTTGTTCCTTCGTTGATTGAAAGATAGCTGATAATGAGCTATAGTGAACCCCAGGTAGTCCGGGCCATTTTACGCTGGCCGTTATAGACTATCAATGTTTCTTATAAGGAGAAATATGATGTCTATTTATCCTAAAACTTATTTTTTATTAATCCTTATTTGTTTAGAAACAGGGTGTACAACTCGAATAGAAATGAAAAAGGAGACTGGAATGAGAATCGCATTAACCAGCATATTTGTGGATGATCCAATCAAAGCCCACAAATTTTATACCGACATACTTGGATTTCAGTCTAAAGAATATGCGCCCGATGCGCAACTTGCAATTGTAGTATCACCTGCGGATCCAAACGGAACCGCGCTACTTTTAGAGCCAAGAGGGGATTCATTTGCCAAGGAATACCAGGAGCAGGTATATAACGCCGGATTACCTGTAATTGTGTTTGGGGTTCATGATCTCTCGGGTGAAATTGAAAGATTGAAAAACAAAGGTGTAAATTTTCGTGAAGATCTTGCAAAAAAAGAGTGGGGATTAGAGAATCTCTTTGAAGATTCATTTGGAAACCTGATAATGCTCCAGAAAATACCTTAGCGTTATATCAAGGGCAATGCAATCGGATCTAAAACGCCGTATGGGTTTTTGAAGTTTATCAAACCGGCCGGGATAAACGGTCGCAAAAGCAAGTTAATTGCCGCAGCGTTTCAGGCTGTTGATCACTGGCGTTATACACTTATTTTTAAAAGTCTGGATTAAGTCATATATCCTGTTGATGGTTCATAAATATATTGATTGTAAAAGATAAATATAAATATTGGTGTTTATGCCACTAATTTGTTTGAATAAGAAAAATAGAATATACAGGTATGATTTGTTTAATTAAGTAAAGAATGAGGTAACTAAATAATGGGAAAATTAGACATAAAAGAATCAATAGAAATTAACACAAGTGCTGAAAAAGCATGGGAAATTATCGGACCAAAATTTCTTAATATCGCTGATTGGGGAATGATGGATAGCAAAACTCCTGCAAGACGAATCGAACCGCCAGACAATTTTTTATTATTGCATGGTCTGACGCTTTTATGAAACTGGAAAATATTGTGCATTTGAATTAATCCTTCAACACAAATACAAAAAGGGGTCACATTATATGAAAATTAAAGATTCGAATATCACGATCAATGTTCTTGACCTGGATAAATCAGTTTCATTTTATGAATCCATAGGATTGAAACTGAAAAATCGTTGGGGAAATCATTATGCCCAAATGGCTGCGCCGGGTGTAATGATTGGACTGCATCCGACAGATAAGTCAAACCTGGTCGGAAGTTCTGGCAATGTTTCTATTGGCTTTACAACCGATGATTTTGAAGGAGCAAAATCTTTATTAGATGAATTATCCGTAAATGTACAGGAGAGACAGGAAGCAGGGGGAAATTTCCTTCATTTTAACGACCCGGACGGGACGGCGCTCTATTTTATAAAGCCTAAATGGTAATTATAATATTTTCGGAATAATGAGAAGGCAGAGGCCCGCTAATTAGGGATATAACTTAAAACAAAAAAATCACCTATTCTACTATTCTACCTGCCAATAGTTTTGAGTCCTAAAAACGGAATAACCCGCTATACCCTTTCGTTTCAATTGATAATATTGAAAAACCAAAATCTGACTAATTTGCGTATTTTATCTGATTATTAAACGATTCTTGAGTGATCCTCACTTAGCCTGGACAGGTGGATATTATATTGAAGTCGATGAATGTGTTCCTATGTAGCTAAAAGGAAAAGGACAAATATATGAACAAAACTGAAATCACCATTGAAACAACTGCTTCAGCAGACATAAAAAAAATTTGGGACTATTGGACAAAGCCAGAACACATTACAAAATGGAACTTTGCGTCTGATGATTGGCATTGCCCTTCTGCATCAAACGATATGAAAGTTGGCGGGAAATATTCAGCAAGAATGGAAGCCAAAGACGGCAGTTTTGGATTTGACTTTGAGGCGATTTATGATGAAGTGATTGAATATAAAAAAATTGCTTATACGATGATGGACGGCAGACTTGCAATAACTAATTTTGAAAAACTAGGTGGTAAAACAAAAATTTCTACAACTTTCGATGCTGAAAATGAAAATCCGGTTGAGATGCAAAGAACAGGCTGGTTGGCAATTCTGAATAATTTCAAAAAATATGTAGAAGCAAACTAAAAAAATGAATTTATAAGATTATAACCTTTAATAGTCATAAAGGAGAAAAATCATGTCGGAAATGAATCCAGTAGTACACTTTGAAATGGCCGCAGAAGACGTCAAAAGAATGGCGGAATTTTACGCAAATGTTTTTGGATGGAGAGCACAACACCTTGGTCCCGAAATGGAAAATTATATTGTTGTTCAAACAACAAAAACAGATGAAAAAGGTATGGTGCAAACACCTGGTGCAATAAACGGTGGCATTTATCAGAAATTGGAAGACCCAAATATGAATCAACCATCAATCGTAATATCTGTTGATGATATTCATCAATCAATAAAAAAAATAAAAAATGCCGGTGGAAAAATATTAGGTGAACCAATGCAAATTCCTGGAGTTGGAGAATTTGTTTCTTTTATCGATACAGAAGGAAACAGGGCAAGTATACTTCAGCCATTGCCAAGGTAATATGATGATTTAATCAGATCCCATAATCGCAGTAAAAAATGTTGACGCCTGTTCAATGTGGTATCAGAAGCTACTCGGTTACAAAAGCAAGCAGGGAGGCAGCACGTCTGAGTTAATAATAAACACGGGATAAAATCGATATGAGAAAAATAATCGTCGTAGAGTTTATTACATTAGATGGAGTTATGCAAGCACCTGGTGGGCCTGAGGAAGACACTTCCGATGGCTTCAAATATGGAGGTTGGATTGTACCGTATTTTGATGAAGCTTCTGGTAAGATCATGGAAAAACAGATGAAACCTGCAGATCTTCTTTTGGGTAGAAAAACATTTGAGATTTTTGCCTCTTACTGGCCCGAACATGCAGACGATTGGCCAGGCATCAATGATGTCACCAAATACGTCATGTCCAAGACTATGAAAATGTCGGATTGGAAAAACACGGTATTCCTCAAAAACTTAGAAGATATTAAAAAGCTCAAAAATTCAAAAGGTTCTGACATCAAAGTTTGGGGCAGTAGTCAGCTTATCCAGCTGCTCTTTAAGCACGACTTAGTGGACGAACTTTGGCTTAAAGTTTTTCCATTGACACTTAGTGAGGGTAAAAAGTTGTTTACCGATGGCACGATTCCGGCAGCATTTACATTAACAGAGAGTTTGGTTACACCAACCGGAGTAATTATTGCCAATTACAAGCGAGCTGGAAAAGTCAAGACAGGTAGTTTTGGAGCTTAAGGCGGCTAACCTGTTAATAATTTTCCAGATAAGCTGAATTTCTCCAGGTGTTTTAGTTTATAATCATTGGTGGCATTGATAGCTGATGTTTGAAATCTGTCAACTATCATTCACCAGTTTGTGTATACCAACAAGAATGAAAATATTTTAAGAAGAGCAAAAAAGAATCAGAAGAAAAAATCCATCGAAACCATAACTCAGGTAAAGAGAAATTTTCATTACGGGACTTGAACGGGTATTATATAGGAGAAATAAAAATGAGTAAATTGAAAGTTTTATGTTTTGGAGTTTCAATTGATGGATTTGGAGCAGGGCCCAATCAGAGTATGGACGATCCTATGGGAATGGGGGGCATGTCTCTACATGAATGGGTATTTCCAACAAAGACATTTCAGGCTATGCACAGTGAGATGCTTAGCGGCGGTGCTCCAGGAGGAACTACGGGCGTTGATGATGATTTTGCCGCTAAAGGATTTGAAAATATTGGTGCATGGATAATGGGCCGAAATATGTTCGGTCCAATGAGAGGTCCGTGGAAAGATCATTCCTGGAACGGATGGTGGGGAGCCAATCCCCCTTATCATACACCAGTTTATATTTTGACCCATCATGCCAGACCATCTATTGAGATGGAGGGGGGAACAATATTCCATTTTGTCACCAATGGAATTGAAGCCGCATTAAAGATGGCTAAAGCAGGAGCCAGGGAAAAGAATATTCGTGTAGGGGGTGGAGTTAATACAATTCGCCAATATTTAAGTTCGAAGTTAGTGGATGAAATGCACATCGCTGTATCACCCACTTTACTTGGGTCCGGTGAGAGCCTGTTGAACGGCTTAAACTTACTTAAACTTGGATATGAATGTGTCGACTATGTGCCTTCTGAAAAAGCGGCACACATTGTTTTCAGAAAAAATAAGTAGTTAGTTTTCCAAACCCAATTATGATGCTTTTTTTAAAGTTTAATGAAGATGGAAATTGAAATTGGACATTAAAGGTTGAAGATTACTATGAGCAATAAAATGAAATTATCACCTGAACAAAGTGAAGACCTGCTCAGGATATTAAAAACCCGTTTTGAGAAAAACATAATCCCGCCAAAGGTTGGACTTGAATGGGCTAAAATCCAAGTAAGGCTGGAAACTCATATGGATAAACTGTGGTCGCTTTATGAAATGGAAAGAACCGGCGGTGAACCGGATGTTGTTGGTCATGATAAAAAAACAGGCGAATACATTTTTTATGATTGTTCAGCAGAAAGCCCTAAAGGCCGCAGAAGTCTGTGTTACGACCGTGAAGCCCTTGAGTCAAGGAAAGAACATAAACCGGAAAATAACGCTATTGATCTGGCTGCTGCCATGGGCATTGAACTTTTAACGGAAGAACAATACCGGGAGTTACAGAAACTTGGATACTTCGATTTGAAAACATCGAGTTGGGTGAAAACACCTGCTGATATTAGAAAACTTGGCGGAGTCTATCTTTTGTGATCGCCGCTACGATGCTGTCTTTATGTATCACAACGGAGCAGAATCATACTATGCCGCCAGGGGTTTCCGTGGCTCGCTAAGGATCTAAATCTGGCACAGACAGCTAAATTTTAATGGAAGAGCTGATAAATTGCTCGAAAAATATGAATCATTTTAAACAAAAAAATTATGATTAATATAAGAAGGTTATAATTAGTCTGGTATTTATACACTGGAATGTTGAAGCCTATATTATGAAGCATGAAAATAATTAGAATAATTTGAGAAAAGTAAAATATTAAAGGATTTATAATATGGAAAAAGCACTTCAAACCATGATTGACAATATGCCGGAAAAAACAGGCAAATCTTTGGATGAGTGGAAAAAACTTCTAAAATCGAAGTCATTTGCAAAACATTCCGAGGCAGTAAAGTATCTTAAGGAAGAACATAATGTGACGCATGGATTTGCAAATACGATTGTTGTTCTGTCAAAGGATGAAAACGAGGCACCGGATGACCTTATTGATAACCAATACCAAGGAAAAGAGAATATGATACCTGTTTATGAAGGATTGATTACGGTAGTTAAAAAATTTGGTAAAGATGTCAATATAGTTCCAAAGAAAACCAGTGTTAGTATCGTAAGAAAAAAACAGTTTGCATTAATTAATCCGGCAAGTAAAACCCGCATTGACCTGGGTTTAAAACTGAAGAATAAACCTACTGGTGAAAGATTGGGAGATTCTGGTCCCTTTGGAACGATGTGTACACACAGAGTAAAGCTATCTAGTCCAAAAGAAATAGATGATGAATTAAAAGAATGGTTGGAAGAAGCCTATATGCAAGCAAATTAAAAATGAATTATAATTAATCAGCTAAAGGAGAATTTCATGGAATTAGGTGCATTCTCAGTAAGTCTTGCTGTAAAGGATATTGGAAGATCTAAACTCTTTTATGAAAAATTGGGATTTACAGTTTTTGCGGGTGACCAATCCCAGAATTGGTTAATAATGAAAAATGGTGATCATACATTAGGCTTATTTCAAGGTATGTTTGAAAAAAACATTTTAACTTTTAATCCAGGTTGGGATCAAAACTGCAATACGCTCGAATCATTTGCTGATGTACGAGAGATTCATAAAAACCTCAAGTCAAAAGGGGTAGAAATTGCAAATGAGTCAATTACCGGTGAAAGCGGCCCATCAAGTTTTACAGTTATTGATCCGGATGGCAATGCGATTTTGTTAGATCAACATGTATAAAAATGATATAACCTATTATTCAGCAGGTTATCTCAAAAATAGAATTCGAGATTTATGAATATATGCATAAAAATCTAATGGCACAGGATATTGAAGAATTCATCGAACTGATCAGAGTGTTTGAAGATGTATGCGAAATGAAAAATTTTTCAATTCCTGAAAAAGCTCATCTGCAAAATATTTTGAGTAAGCCAAATTTAATAGTTTTGGTTGCCGGCATAGAAAATCAAATCGTTGGCGGATATTTTCCCGGATTATATACGGCTTTAATTTATACCGTTCTCGGACCCATCTTAATGAAAAGAGTTTTGGATGAATCCAGAATAAATTTAAATGAAATCACCTGAAAAGAAGTTCCGGGTAATTTATTGATAATGTAAATATTAATAAATAAACTTCCTTAGGGGAAAATACAAAATTATGGAATTTAGGTTAAAGACAATTATTAAATCGTCAGCCAAAAAAATATATAGTGCCTGGCTGAGCAGTGCCGGTCATTCCAAAATGACCGGGGGAGAGGCTGTGATTTCAGATAAACTCGGTGATAAGCTTTACGGCATGGGATGGTTATATCGAAGGTACAAATCTTGAACTTGCCCTCTCTCCAATACCACATCCGCACCTCCACGTTAAATATTAAATGAAATTCGGGAGAATGAAAAATGACGTGTAAGTGAAGAGGAAATATATAGCCAGGATAAAACGATGAAAACAAATGAATCACCCATTATCGTAGAACAAACTTTCGACAAAGCGATAGAGGTTGTTTGGCAGGCAATAACGGATATTGACCACATGCACCAATGGTATTTTGAGAATATCCCTTCATTTAAAACTGAAGTTGGTTTTAAAACTCAGTTCACTGTAATAAGTGAAGGAAGAAATTTTCTGCACATGTGGGAAATTACAGAGGTAGTGCCTTCGAAAAGAATAGCCTATAGTTGGAAATATAAAGAATACGCAGGGGAAGGGTTGGTTGTGTTTGAGCTATCAGTATACAATGATTTAACAAAGTTAAAACTTACCAATAGTGTGCTTGAAAGTTTTCCTGATGATATTCCTGAATTTAAAAGAGAAAGCTGCATCAGCGGGTGGGAGTATTTTATTCAATTTCGTTTAAAAGAATATTTAGAAAAAATCTAAAAAGCATGTAACAAAATGATCATAAACTGTTTGATTTTATAAAGTTTCAAATTATGAACATCTTGATTTCAAATAATCGAAATTATTTAAAATATATATGATTTATGCGTCCAAAAATGTCCATTGGTGAGTACGGTTATATCACCCTGGCAGTCGATACTGAGGGTAACATGTTCGGCCTGCACGCTCGTGGATGACAAACCCAGGGATAACGATCGCATGCACCGGGGCCGCCGGTCTGGTCTTTTTTGAATGGCAGCCGGCCTGGTGATGCTGGTCAGTGGCAGGTAATATAAATAGTAAAAACAAGGGTTTCAAATATGGAAATTGTTGATTTCGAAGAAAAATATGCTGAAAAATATTTTCTTTGTCTTGAAGATTGGTCGGAAGAAATAAGAGAAGCCGGGAACCACAAGCAGTTGTGGTTTCGAAAAATGAAAGAAAAAGGATTACGGATAAAATTAGCCGTTGAACATGACAAAGTTTTTGGGATGATACAATATGTGCCGGTTGAACATTCATTAGTCGAAGGACAAGATTCATATTTTATTAATTGCATTTGGGTTCATGGGTATAAAAAGGGGGTTGGTAATCATCAGAATAAAGGCGTTGGTAAAGCTTTATTAAAAGCGGCAGAAGCTGACGTAAAAACCAGTAATAGTAAAGGGGTAGCAGCCTGGGGTGTCTCGTTACCTTTTTGGATGAAAGCGTCATGGTTTAAAAAACAGGGCTATAGAAAAATTGATAAAAACGGTATGGCTTTACTTCTGTGGAAGCCATTCACTGAGGATGCTATTCCTCCAAAATGGATCAAGGAAAAAAAGAAACCCGGCAAAATTGCCAATAAAGTATCTGTTACGTCGTTTAAAAATGGCTGGTGCCCAGCTCTAAATTTAGCCTATGAAAGGGCAAAAAGAGCATCGCGGGAGTTTGGTGATAAAGTAGTTTTCCAGGAAATAAATACGTTTGACCGGGACGTGCTTTTGGAATGGGGAATCTCAGATGCATTATTTATAGATGGGAAACAAATCAGAACGGGTCCGCCGCCCTCTTATGATAAAATTCGTAAAAAAATCGCTAAAAAAGTTAAAAAGTTAAATTATTAATTGCCTGCCAGCAAGCACTTTATCGCGGATGGCTTGAGCTTTTGCATGATTAAAAGTGTTGCCAGGTCCCGCCGCCGGTTAAGCGCCGCTCGTTAGCCGCTGACAAGAAATAATTATTCTTGTATGATGAATATCATTCAAGCTATAATCCCTATAAATATTATCACTTTACCTGGAGGTCAAAAATATGCAGGCAAAATTGACTATGAGTGACAAAAAATTTCTTTCCGATTTTTTAAAGCAGGAACAAAAATTCAACTTTATTTATAATTTTCCTCTATTATATTCTGGTATTCTTTCACTATCCGGATTAATTCTGTTGATCTCCGCTGTCGTTATCACATTGAATTACCTTACCGATCACTCCGTACTCTGGATTTTATTACCAGGTACCGCAGGTGGTATTCTTGCAATTTTAGGCGGCGTTTTTCTTTACCATTTTTTAAATAAATTGAAAGATGAACAGAAATTGGTAAACATCATAAAAAAAATTATTAATGGATTCTAGGCCGTGTAATTTTTCCATTCAGAGGCTCACAGCGTAATGCGATGGACGCCTTAATGTGTGACGTTAAGGCCGTCCAGGGTAGAACAACGACCCCATCGGCTGCCAACCGTTAGGACAGGCGCAAATAAGGTAATCGAACGGGATGGTTTAAAAATAATTTAAAATATATGGAAATTATATGAATCCACTGGAACTAAGAGAAGTTGTCATGGCATTTCAGAAAAGCAGAATATTGTTAACTGCCTATGAATTGGATATTTTCACCTTTATCGGTGAGAAAAGCCATAGTGCTGAAACCATATCAAAAGCACTAAATTTAAATAAAAATGCGACCGAAAGATTATTAAATGCTTTGGTCGCTTTAAAATTGATGGAAAAGAAAAATGAAAATTTCAGCAATTCCAAAGACAGTTTAATGTTTCTTTCGAAAAACAGCCCGGCATATCTGGGCGGATTGATGCACTCAAATCATTTGTGGAATACCTGGAGTCACTTAACTGATGTGGTGAAAACCGGAATCGCTGCCCACAATGTGGATATTAATGAACGAGGGGAAGAATGGTTGGAGGCCTTTATTTATGCCATGCACGATAGAGGTAAAAAACAGGCGCCTGCTCAAATTTCAAAAATTGATCTGCAAGGTGTAGAATCAGTCCTGGATGTAGGAGGAGGCTCAGGATGTTTCTGTATGGCATTCATAAATAGAAAACCTGGTTTGAAAACCGCAATTTTCGATTTGCCCAATGTCATTCCTATTTCAAAAAAAATTATTGAAAATGAAGGTTTTTCCGGTAAGATTGAACATTATATGGGAGACTACACGTCGGATGAACTTCCCAAGGGTTTCGATTTAGTATTTCTTTCAGCCATCATTCACAGCAATTCACCTGAAACGAATCAGGAGTTAGTGAAAAAGTGCTATAATTCATTAAATAACAATGGTAAAATAGTAATTCAGGATTGGATAATGAATGATGCAAAAACAGAGCCCGTACAGGGTGCAATCTTTTCTATCAATATGTTAGTGGGGGTTGAAGGTGGCGATTGTTATTCTGAAAATGAAGTAAGTACATGGATGAGAAAGGCAGGTTTTACAGATATTTCGAAAGTCGTATTAGCAGCAGGATTAGGGCAAATGATCGGTGTAAAGAAAGAGATATGACCTAGCCAGGTCAAGGGCCAGCAGGTTACCTCAGCCGTTAGGCAAACTATTCATTGACATACATTATTACAATCCATATATTAATCGTAATACGTTAGCTTAATCGATAGGTGTAATATGGATACGGTAACTTTATCGCCAAAATATCAGGTAGTAATTCCTAAAAGAGTTAGGGATCGAATGAAAGTCAAAAAGGGACAAAAATTCCACGTATTCTTCTTCGAAGGCAGAATTGAACTTATTCCCGCAAAAAACCTGAAAGATATGCGGGGATTTCTGAAGGGAATAGATACTGACATCATTCGTGAACCTGACCGGATTTAATTATGAACCTGGTTGATTCCTCAGGGTGGTTAGAATATTTTTCAGACGCTAAAAATGCCGATTTTTTTTCTACACCAATAGAAGATACCGACAAGTTAATTGTATCGACCATAAATCTTTATGAAGTATTTAAAAAAGTCCTTCAGCAAAAAGATGAAAATTCCGCCTTACAAGCAATAGCCTTAATGCAACAGGGGAGAATTGTTGATGTGGATGCATCTATCTCATTGCATTCAGCGAAACAAAGCGTGGCATTGAATTTACCAATGGCTGACAGTCTAATTCTGGCAACTGCACGTCTTTTTGATGCTGTACTCTGGACTCAGGATTCTGATTTTGTAAACATTCCTGGCGTGAAATATATTAAAAAATAAATTAATCGTTTGCCTGATAAAGCACTATAGCGGAACCGCCTGAGTGTAGTTCTGCAGTATTTTGGTAACAATTTTATAAATTCGTCAGTACGCAAATATAGTCATCGCCATCAAATTAATCACCAATAGGACCATGCATAGAACCCGGATATCATAATTAAAAGAAATGTCCAGTACCAAAATCCAAATCTTGATGACCGATAATTACATTTATTTTCCTAATTCCATTGGACCCACCAATTATTATCATTTATTATTGGTTCGTTTATTAAGAATTGCTCTCCAATTTTTGGTGTAATGACCTTCACATTTCAGCTCTTGCGCCTTTTTTGTCAAACGTTCCACCGGATCTTTCCAGCTATGGAGCGCCAGTACAAATGCACCCCAATGGATTGGCATCATAAAATCTGCATTTAAATCTAACGATGCTTGCGCCGTCTGTTCCGGCATCATATGAACACTTTCCCATCGTTCGTCATATTGCCCGCATTCCAGCATGGCAAAATTAAAAGGACCATATTTTTGACCTATATCTTTAAAATGTGGTCCGTAGCCACTATCACCACTAAAATATATTGCAAATCTATCTGATTTAATTACCCATGAGGCCCACAAGGTGGTATTTCTATCCAAAATGCCGCGACCGGAGAAGTGTCGCGCCGGTGTGCACACAAATTGTAGTCCATCTGATCTAAGCTCATTCCACCAATTTAGTTCGTTAATTTTGTACGCTTCGACCCCCCATGCTTCAAGATGCGAGCCGACACCCAACGGCACATAAAAATGGTTCACCTTATGTTTTAATTTTAAGACGGATTCATAGTCCAGGTGATCATAATGATCATGAGAAAAAAGTACCAGGTCAATCTGAGGCAACTTTTCAATTGCTATCGGTATTCCATTGCTAAATCTGCTTGGCCCTAACCAGCGATGTGGTCCGGGCACGTTGCTGAACATGGGATCGAGCAGTATCTTTTTGCCATCGATTTCCAGTAAAAATGCTGAGTGCCCAAACCATGTTATCCGGACAAGTGAATCGCTTTTTGACACAATGGTCATTGAGTCCACAGGCAAAACAGGTAAAGGATTCTCCGGAACCTGATTTGGAATACCACCCATATAGTCTCTTAACACCGTAACTAACTTGCCAAAATTCATATTTAAGGATGTGGGTATGAGATTTACAAAATTTTTATTTTCATAATGTCCCGATTGTTCAAATGTTTTTATCTGTTCCTCAGAAGGTGAACCACCAAACGAGGGATACAAATTCAGAAACAGCGTGGTGATTAATATCAACAACAGGAATAATCCCGCAATAGTCAGACCGATCATTTTGAAAGTCCTTTTTTTCAGTATCATATTTCTCCTGTTTTGCACACACCATATTCCATTTTTATTAATAACCTTAACTAAATTTAACCTCAGATAATTCTTCAAAAAGTCCCATAACTTTCCAGCATTTTCTTTTTCATCTTCCTGACAGACAAAGGCAGCATACCATATGCGCTGTGAGGAGAATGAGATTCGTTTAATCTCCCCGGCGGACCGCTGAATGTTGGTCGTTAGATATCATATTTGACACTTCTTAAAAGAGATCGGATTTCATCTAACTAAAACGATATAATGACACAATATGGCATATTTCCGAATAGACTACTGTTGTAACTTATTGAAATAACAGAAGTTATAAACAAACCCCAAATAGAATACGCTTGCGGTATATTGTTTATTTAGCTGCATGTCGTGTGATTAATTGTATATGTGCAGGCGACGAGATTTTACTGGTTTTTAGTCCGTATTTATAATTGACCTAATTCTCATCTTCTAAAAGGATGGATAAATACTCATCATACCAGTATTCACGGTCTCTCTTTTTACCGGTAATCTCACTTAATATTCCCAGATTTATCAAATTATAAATTGCCTTGCGCGATGAAGGGGCACTCAACTTAAGTGATTTGCTAACCGACCCCACCGTTTGTATTGGATTTTTATACAACAATTCTAATAACTTCAGTGCGCTATCAGATGCCTTCCGTAAATTCCCTACTTGTGCAGAATGTTTTGTCTTTAAATTAATTATTGATCGCGCTGACTTCACCGCCTCCCTTGAAACCTCGTAAACACCGTTCAGATAAAATTTTATCCATCCCTCCCAATCACCTTCAGTCCTCACAGTATTCAGCCGGTCATAATACTCATCTCTATGCTTTTTAAAAAACAGGCTCAAATACAACAATGGCCTTTCTAGTAATTTTTCACTCAATAGTATAAGTGTTATTAATAGTCTGCCAATTCTTCCATTCCCATCCAGGAAGGGATGAATAGTCTCAAATTGAATATGAGCTAATCCGGCTTTTATAATTATTGGCATTGGATTGTCCGGATCATTTAAAAATTTCTCCAGATCACCCATGCAGTTTAATATTTCCTGGTGTGGAGGGGGGACGAATCTTGCATTTAAAGGTTTACTCCCACCGACCCAGTTTTGCGATCTTCTAAACTCCCCCGGGGATTTTTGCCCACCTCTCGTACCCTTTATTAAAATTTTGTGCATCTCCCGAAGTAGTCTTGAGCTAATTGGTAATTTCTTAACCCTTTTTACTCCATAATCCATTGCTTTAACATAATTTGAGACTTCCTTGACATCATCAATTGAAGATTTAGTCTTTTTCAAATTCTCAAATTCTATTAAATCTGTCAGAGAAGATTGTGTCCCTTCAATTTGTGAACTTAGTACAGCCTCTTTTCTTACGAACATGAATAAAAATAAATCCGGATCAGGAAGCACTGATGATACGCCATCCAATCTACCCAGAGCGCCCATTGCTCTTTCCAGAAGAACATTTAATTCATTATCATATCGTAAAGGAGGAACCGGTGGCAAGGGATTTGGTATGAATGATGAAAATCCATCAATTCCTGTTTGCTGTATTACCCATTTACCCGATCTGTCTGAAGTTTTATTTTTCATGCTGCTTTGTTCTTTCTGTTCTGGGAAACTTTAATTACCCACATTATGTGACTAAGAAATCATAATAAAAAATCCTTTCCTAGTCAAGAATAAAAAGAAGCTATAGTTTCTTAGTCGCGATAAGTATATATTCAGTTTAATAGTGGCATAACTTAGGTTTATAATGTAAATATTCAAAAACTCTCGGATAAAATTCGGTTAAACTTAATGGACATTTCCGTCGGTTAAGCACTATTTCAACTTTATGGTTCATTAAATTATTTACCACCAAATCAGGTTAAGCAATAGGTATTACTCTCAAAAGAACTTGTCCAATAAAAGGGGGAAGGTCAGTTGTGAGGATATCAGCAAAAAAAGTTCTTGTTATATTCTATATTACTCTTTTCATATTTATCGTTTATATCGTCAAACACAGGGACGGACAGATTCGGTTGATTGTGCGGGGAGATGACATGGGATTCTCTCACGCATCAAATGTCGGATGCATAAAAGCTTATAAAGAAGGCATACTAACGGCTGTTGAGGTTATGGTTCCATGCGATCATTTTCCTGAGGCTGTTAAATTGCTTAAAGAAAATCCCGGTCTTGATGTGGGGATACATCTGACATTAAATAGCGAGTGGGAAAATTTCAAATGGGGACCGATTACTCATGCCCCAAGTCTGGTGGATGAGAATGGCTATTTTTTACCTATGACCTGGCCCGATGAAGCTTATCCTTCAGATAAGGCATTGGGAACGTCCAATTGGGATTTGGCCGAAATTGAACGGGAATTAAGGGCACAGATTGAAATGGCTCTGGCGCATATTCCTCGTTGTAGCCACGCTACTCCACATATGGGATTTCACACAATTTCACCGCAAGTGAATCAGTTGGTCTTCAATCTGATCCGGGAATACAATGTTGATGCAAACATAAGATTTTTCCCTTTGAAGGAAGTTAGTCTGTTTGAAAATTCATTCACGTTGAAAGAAATGATTTCAACGGCAGTAAACGTATTGGAAAATCTTGGTCCCGGAACCTGGCAGTTTTATGAACATCCGGCCATGTTGATCGATGGCGAAGAGAGGGCATGGCATATTGGTGCGGAAGAGGATGCAAGTTATCGGGACGCGGTCACGAAAGCACTAATCAGCGAAGATGTGAAAAAAGTGATCAAAAGGCGGAATATAAAATTAATTGGGTATAATGACTTAAAGTTTTGGCAATGAGGCGCGGTATAACAATTCGCTCACGCGAAAAAACTGTAATGATAACCATCCTTTTGCGCATATTCATGCACAAATTGGGATGATAAATCTATTCGATGCTAACAGGAGGGATTGATAATGCGATTAAGTTTGATTATTGCAGTCATTATTTTAATGGCTTTGGGTTGTAACAAGAAAGATGACGATGGAACATCCAAACTGCCTGAAAGCAAGGTGGCCAAGGGACAGGAAGCAGATGCTGTCCAGGAGCTGAAGCAAAGCCCCGTGGCTCATACTGATGACTCTGCTAAGAAAGACAAGATCTCGATCCTGTGTTTAAGGATTATGAATATCCGGATTCAAAATTCGAAGACACATTTTCCATGGGCAACACAATTTCTGCTATATATCAATCGCCTGATGACCTTGGAAAAGTTGTGGAGTTTTATAAGCAGAAGTTTCCGGGTGCACCCCCCCAATCAGGCAGCACGGTTTATTTCGGTAAAACAAATGCAGATGGCAGCGGTTTCACCGTGACTCTGACACGAGTCAACAATAACACTCAGATTATCCTGCGATTAGAAAAGAAAATATAATCTGCGAGAAAAATTTTGTTTAAAAAATCGAGAGTTGTCTGACAAAGAGGCTCAGCTCAGATCCGCCGGCTGGGGGACCGCTTATTGTCGGCCGTTAAGTTGCAATAATATTTTCATGAATTATTCAAACTCACTGTTCGAAAAATATTTGAGATTACTGAAGGTTACCAAACAAAAGCCTAGTCTAAATGCATTAGCTCAAATAATAAAGGCACACCTAATTACCATACCTTTTGAGAATATATCAAAGATATATTATAGGAACAGATATAATCTTTCCTATGTCCCTGACTTGGAATTGTACCTTGATGGAATAATGAGATATAACTTCGGAGGTACCTGCTATTCTAATAATTACTATCTTAATCAATTGTTAAAATTCTTAGGATATGAAGTTCGGCTTTGTGGCGCGGACATGAGTAATCCAGATGTTCATATTGTAAATATCGTTAGCATAGAAAATCAAGATTTTCTGACCGACGTTGGATATGCTGCCCCTTTTTATTCTCCTATCCCAATAAAATTGAATGATAATTTTGAAATCAGTTTTGGCTCCGATAAATATATTTTCACTTCAGATGCCGATTTAGGCCACACTAAATTAACAATGTATCGCAACAATCAGGAAAAACATGGTTATATTGCAAAACATGAAGCAAGAGATATTTCAGAATTTGAATTTGTTATAAAAAGTTCATTTAGACAGTCAGCCACATTTTTTAATGCGCTTTTGCTGATTAAATTTTATTCTAAATCATCACTAATGATCCATAATTATTCATTGGTTGAATCAAATCCGGCGCATTCTAATTACAAAAAAATACAAAACGTGTCAGAACTTATTGACCTTATAGTACGTTATTTTAAAATACCCAATACAATCGTGACACAATCAGTAAATTATATATCGAATTTTTCTGATGCGTGGAACTAACAATGTAAATATGATTTTCGCAACTAAACAAAAAACTAATATTGGTAATTGAATTTAATCAATTTCGCCCGACAAGTGCTTCAACGCGGCCGGCTTAATCTGTAGCATGAGTAAAAGTGTTGTCAAAGCCCGCCGCCGGTTAAGCGCCTGCCGTTGTGTTGATCATTAAGTTTTCAGCTGTTGAAATAATGAAGAACACATAAACATTTCACCAATTTTGTTGTATATTTAGTTTATTCATTTTCCATTGTTCTTTATAAATCATAGCTAAAACAAATATTTTAGGAAACAAACATATGGAAATAATAAGTTCAGCCTTCAACGAAGGTATGCTGATACCTAAGAAATTTACCTGTGATGATATGGATATTTCACCCCCATTAAAATGGTCACATGCGCCGGAGGGCACAAAGACATTTGCCCTTATTTGTGATGATCCGGATCTACCAGCGGGAACCTGGGTGCACTGGGTTCTTTTCAACCTGCCTGCCAACGTTACTGAACTCTCTGAGAATGTACCTGACCTGGAGGTATTACCAAACGGAGCCAGGCAAGGCACAAATGATTTTGGGAAAATAGGTTATGGCGGACCATGTCCGCCTGGAGGAACACATCGCTATTATTTCAAACTATATGCTTTAGCAAAAGCACTAAATGTTGAACCGGGAAGTTCAAAATCTGAATTATTGAAAGCCATGGAAGGCCATATATTATCAGAAGGACAATTAATGGGAAGATACAAAAGAAATTTTTTTGGTAAAGTGTATAAATTTATGAAGAAAAGGTAAGATTGATTTCTGTAACTTAATAATATTCAACACCCATCGAAGGCTTTAATACGGACAGTGGCAGACTGCTGCATAGGCGATTTTGTGCCAAAAGCCCGGCGCTGCGCTTGCTGGCCGTTTTATGAATTTCTCAAGACTCATCCTGAAAACGCAACAAAGTATTTTTAGAATAAGAATTATTCTGACGTTAAATAATGAAGACCATTCGTCTGAAAACCATATTTACGATCCTGATCAACTGCATCATTTATTATCCATTGCCTGCTCAATTAAATTCCCATCCGCAACTACCATTGAGCAGCCGTCCGGGGCATTACACGTCCGATAAAAACAGAATGTTTGAAGAACAACGGTACGACCAGATAAAAAAAACAATGTCGTTATTAAAAGACCAGCCGCTGACCAGCGTGGATTTAATTTCTATCAGTCCAGGCGGGGGGGATCGCTGGCGGGATGTCGCCGGAAATCTGTACAGTGATGCATACCGAACCAGTTACGCTTACAATCTGACCGGTGTACAGGTTCAACTCTCATTTTATACGACAATCTCTGCCTTTTCCGGAACCCTGACCGCAACCAATTTAAAACCGAATTTCGCCTACCAGCTGAAACTTGCAGGGATTCCCGGTACCGATGGTAATGAACGCATTGGATTTACCGGCCGATGGTGGCAGGAAGAATGGGACAGCACCAGTCAGGAATGGACAAAGGGGCAAAATCTTAACAACAAGGGTACCGGCTATCCACCCACTCCAAACGATATTGACTATCTTTCGAGACGCGATATAACCGATCAAAATAGCCCGACAGGCAAAAAATACCGTTTTACCGGCTATCTGCCATTCGACTTTTTTATTACCGATGAGTATGGATCTGCGGTTCTGCCATTGGTGCAAAACAGCAGTTTTCACGTGTTCTGGAACACGGAGCAGAGGAGTAATGACCCGGATAATGACGGACCTGTTAAGCAGGTGACTTTCGATCCTGATCCGGACCAGCCTGGTTCGGCATACGCAACCGATTATGGTGAATCTACGATGAGCGTGTTTGGCGAATGGGAACGTCTGCCGATGGGCGGAATAGTTTTGCCCCTTGGCGAATATACCTGCCAGTTCATTCTGACTGAAGAATCCTTTCATGGCTGGCCGGAGGCTTTATATGCGGGAAACTGGGCCTCTGCCATGGGCGCTGATATACAATTCAGTATTATCGAAGACAATCCACTGCCGGTTCAATTATCCTTTTTCAGGGCGGATCTCCGGGATACCTCTGTTGTTATTTCATGGTCGACGGAAAGTGAACTGAATAATACCGGGTTTGAAATTTACCGAGCTGCAGGCAAAAGTGATGATTACCATCTGATCACAAGTTATAAAACCAATAACGATCTTATTGGTCAGGGGAATTCCAGTTACAAACATGCATATTTCTTCAGAGATATCTTGATTCAACCGGGCCGGATGTATTTTTATAAATTAGCGGACGTTGACTTTTCAGGGGTAAAAACATTTTATAAGCCGGTTTCAGTCGCAGTACCGCTCCCTCCAAAAGAATTTAGTTTAAAACCCAATTATCCAAATCCGTTTAATCCGATTACCAAAATTGAATTTCATATTCCGCAGGCCAGCCATGTGACGCTAAAGATTTACGATAGTCTTGGAAAAGAATCGGCGATATTGATTTCAGCCCAAATGGCTGCCGGAATTTATCGATATGATTGGGATGCAAATAATCTGGCAAGTGGCATATATTTTATTTTTGTAAAATATGGCGACATAATAAAAACACAAAAGCTTTATTCGTCAAATAAACTTCAAGAAATATATCACATATTTTTGCATTACCGTGGATCGAGACCTTTTATTTGCTGCGCTTGTCAATATCAAAGGCCTTTTGAAGAATCAAAAATCTGCTTTGATGTCTGTTTACTGAGCTTTAAATTCTTTATATATACTGTTCTTTTTGAAAATACCATACCTGGGCCGCATACGCCGTTTTTAATTTGAGAACCATTCAATCAAACATTTCTATTTCATGTAGATCCGGATTTTGATTGAGGTGAAAATTATGCAGGAGAATGTCGGTGAAAAAAGCCATGGATCTGGAAGTTTTACACAATGATTCATACAATCACGCATGCAGTCTACTTTCTTTCTTTGCATCTCCAGGAGGACCTGAAGCCTCACGGCCCACACCTAAAATACCGGGAGTCCCATGTCACTCACTGATATAATTCCTACGTTGCAGCTGTCTATCGGCCCGGTCATCCTCATTTCAGGGGTTGGCCTGATCCTTTTGAGTATGACTAATCGCTTCGCGCGCATCATCGATCGGTCCCGTCTTCTCTTGCAGGATCTCCATCGTGCATCGGATACCGATCGCGAACGTATCCTTGCAGAGCTAAGAATCCTTTCAAGCCGGGCAAAGATCGTCAGAGCAGGTATCGCACTGGAAGTCCTTTGCGTCCTCCTGGCAGACTCTCCTGATCATTTGTCTGTTCCTGGGTGTTCTATTGCAGCTGGACATCGCTGCTATAATTGTAACGCTATTTATTATCTGCATGCTCAGTCTGGTCGTTTCACTATTTCTGTTCATGTTCGACATTAACCTCTCCCTCAAAGCACTCTGGATCGAGATGCCGCCTGAAGGACGTAGCGATGCCAAACCGGTGATTGTAGAGAGATAGCGGATGAAAATCATGGAAAGAATTTTAAAAAACAAAAACATAACGGCATTAATTTCAGCCCTGTTGACATTGATTAATCCGGGTTTAGGTCAACTCAGAAACGGCCAATTACTCAAAGCTTTATTCTTCTATTTACTTTGGTATAGCTTTTGTTCTTTTTACTCTGGACAGAGGCCTATAGAACATTCCAAGGTTTAATTTTAATCATCATAATTTATTTGATACTATACGCGTATTTCATATTTGACGCATTTTATATTGCCTTCAAGACTAAGGCGAGAGTGGTTAAATCGTACAACAAATGGTTCATATACATTGTCATAATAGTCTTTAATATATTCGTGGCCAAATATATAAAAGACTATGTAAATTTAAATTGGATTACGGCACATCGAGTTCCTACAAGTTCAATGGAGCCAACATTGCATGTTGGGGATTATTTCATTGGAGATTATAAATATTACAAGACTAATTTTGTAATACCTGGTGAGGTGATAATACTGAGATTTCCCAATGATCCAGAAATAAAATATGTTGAACGCTGTGTGGCTATTGGCGGCCAAACAGTTGAAATCAGAGATAAAGGGTTATATGTTGATGGTAATTATTTTCAGGGTTCATCAAAATCCCAATTTATCGATAGAGACATCTATTCTAAAGAATATATCGATCCTAAAATATATCCGAAACATGCCGGTAACCGGGATAATTACGGCCCAATAAAAGTTCCGGATAATCATTGTTTTGTGCTCGGGGATAATCGGGATAACAGCTATGATAGCCGATATTGGGGATTTGTTCCGCTTAAATCAGTCGTAGCAAAACCTCTATATATTTACTGGTCAGATCATCAAAATCGAATTGGATCATCTATCGAGTAATTTAAATTTGCGCCGAACGAAGCAATATAACCGATCCCGACTAAGTCAGGACCGCTTCTTGTCGGCGGTTATACATGTGAATTCAACAATCACTAAGGTAATTCAGTGGATAAATTTAATTTTTTAATCGGAAACTGGGTTTTAAAATATACCGTTCCTAAAACCGTTTTTAGTGACCATGCCACAGGCGAAGGTGAAGGATGCTTTAAAAAGGCGCTCAATAATCAATATGTCTTTTTCGATTACAAGGCAGAGTTGACTTCCGGCTCGGCACAAGCACACGGGATCTTTGCGAAAGACATTGCACGAAAATGCTATAAGTTCTGGTGGTTTGAAGATTCGGGAAATTTTTCAAGTGCAACATGTAACTTTATCGATGAAAATACATTATTCTTAAATTGGCACGATACTTTACTTATTCAAACATTTGAAAAAATCAAACCGGACAAGATTATTTTGAAAATGTCCCATCCTTCTAAAAACCAAAATTTTGAACCGATCTTAATCGTCGAGTTCTTCAAAAAATAATTTTCACTGCCTACTGCCATTATCTCTTTCATCTTTTTTTGGGCGTATCACGCTACGCCCCTACTTTGTACCACAAATCCTTCACCGTTCTCCGCCAAGTGCTCCTGTCTCCCCGCCTGTTTATTTTTAATTTTTTAATCTTTCATCTTTAATCTTTCATCTTTAATCTTACGCTAAGTTTAGCGGGGGTTGGTATTCAAAATGAAATACGTCGCCATTACAGTTTGTATGCTCATATTATTCTGTCAGATTCTGCCGGCTCAGGATACGCCGGATATCTTAAAAAATGAAAGTGCGCCGGGAGCCCGCGCGGCCATGGGTCTTTTCGCCCATGCTTCGAGCCGGGCACTGCTCAATGAACTGTTTTTGATCGAACGCTACTCCTGGGAAGAAGCGCTCGGCAGTGCGGTTCTGGCGGCCGCCAGCTATCAGATCCTGTCCTATAATACGACCAGCGGACTCGAACTCAAACCGTTTAAACTGAATAAAGAGTGGTATGGCTACTGGCAGGGCTATCTGGCCGGTGAAGGGCTGGACTGGTTCTTATATCTGGTCGAATCCAGCCAGGAAGCGCAGCTGATCATCGCATCATCGCTCATACTGGCAACCACCGTCATGGTTGTCAATGGTGAAGCACACGGGGGATTCCGTATGGCCGACGACGGCCCGCTGACAATAAAAAACCTGTTTACCAACCGCCATTCATACTGGATCCATTTCGCCGGTTCCGGCGGGTTGTACTGGGCCATTTCGAATCATAGTACCAGCAGGGAGCGGGCTTTGTTATATACGACCGGGTTGATCTGGTTATGGGAGGTCAAGGATGGCTACATCCGCTGGGAGGATGCCGGCTTTATCGGCGGCGATGGCTTTTCCTGGCGGGACGGCGTCGCGGGCACCGTTGCCGCCGTGGGCAGCTGACGGCTTTGATAAATGGGTACTGCCCTGGATCAGAACACATGTGATCAGCAACCTTGCACTCAACCTGCAGGCAGACCGGGAGTATGTAGGGCTGAATTTTCGGGTTTATTATTGACATACTTGATCGCCGGATCGGTTGATTTTGGTACCAGGCTGAAGGGAAAAGGGAAAGGGGAAAAGGCAAAATGGCATCGGACATACGTTTTGTAAATTTTATTGTTGATCAAATAGAAACTACAGGCGAGATTTCTTACCGAAAAATGTTCGGAGAATATGTCATATACTGCAGAGGTAAAGTTGTGGCACTTGTATGTGATAATCAGCTGATTTTGTAAAACCGACAAAAGCCGGTAAATCTTTTATTGGCGATCCTGTTGAAGCGCCTCCTTACCCGGGTGCCAAACCGGCCTTTTTGATTGAAGATCAGGTCGAAGACAAAGAATGGATGAGTCACCTAATAGATGTCACAGAAAATGAATTACCACTGCCTAAACCAAAGAAAAAAAGAAAGAACCAAAAATAAAAATTTAACAATTACGTGTACACGCGGCCGGATTTGCAGGAAATCGTGGTATGTTGCACCAGTTAGCTGTAAATTAATTCCGGTAGGAGGCTTTCGAATGCTAATTCGCTCAATATTTATATACATTTCTTTTATGATTTTCATGATAAATGGTTGCGGTAAAAAGGATTCAGCCCCAACCCAAATACAGAATCCACCAACACAAATTGATAAAAGTCCGAAACGAGGAATTGCATATGACCTGACCAATCCGGCAGATTTAGATGCACTGAAAGAGGGTGTTTCCTGGTGGTACAATTGGTACTTTAAAACCTCCGCTGAGGCAGATTATCACACCAATTACCAAATGGATTTCATTCCGATGCTATGGGGCGGAAATACCAGTGAAGCTGATATGATCCAGGTGAAGAATTTTATATTAAACCATCTCGAAATTGAATATTTATTGGTGATGAATGAACCAAATTTAACTGATCAGGCAAACCGAACACCGGCGCAGGCCGCTGTGGATTGGATCAAATATGAGCAGGTGGTGAATGAACTTGCAGCGCAGCAAAGAACAGTTTATCTGGTTGGACCAGCGATGACCTGGGGTACAATGACAGATTATTGGGACCCGGTTGTCTGGCTTGATGCATTTTATAATGCTTACCGGCAGTCAAACGGAGGAAGAGATCCTCAAATTGACTACCTTGCTTTTCATTGGTATGATTACGGCCTGGAGGCGCAACTCGACCGCTTGAATAAATATGGGAAGGAAATCTGGATTACTGAAATGGCAAACTGGAATGAGCAGATTAATTCGTATGAAAAACAGGCTCAACAGATGCAACAAATGGTCGCAATTTGTGAAAACAGGGATAATGTTTTTCGTTATGCATGGTTTATTGGACGTGGGGCCGAAAATAAGTATACCAATTTGTTTAATCCCGGTCCCGGAGATCTGAACGATCTGGGTAAGTTGTATATTAGTTTACCCTATTCAAAATGAATGAGTAGGCTGCATTCGGCTGTCCATGTCATTTGCCCGGATTAACTGGTGAGCGAAGTAATTGTAGGTCTGTTAATGTGTGTAGAAATTGGAAAGTTATTTTCAGATTTGATGAATAATTTCAGACAGCTTTCCGTCTTATTATTTTTTACTTTTACCCTTTTGCTTAGCGGCTGGAGTCAAACTTCTCCTGAATCAGTCGGTGCTTACACAGATCCATTGGAATTCGGTAAGGAATTTATATCTGTATGCAATGTGAATCATGACCGGCAAAAACCTGCGCCTCCAACAAATGGCGTAATTACCCAGTAAACAAGGGGTTCAGGCTATGAAGACTTTGACGCTCTGGTGCATTATCGTTTGTGGCGTGCTTATATTTGCGACATCCGGTAGCAATGAAAGACGCGCGCCCCAAGCGGAAATTCTCTGGCAGTTCGATACGGGAGGCTGAATCTCAGTAAGCCCTGCGGTTGCGGGGGAGAGGGTGTTTGTCGGCGCATGTAATGGCCTCTTTTTCGGAATCAACCGGAACACCGGTACAATTGATTGGCAGTACGATATCCGACAGGACGGCAACCAAAACGGGTTCCACGGAAGGTATTTGACAACTGCCGACCTTGTGATCGTCGCTACCGACGGCGATGACGAAGGTTTCGTATACGCATTCGAACAGGCGAGCGGCATTGTGCGATGGCGGTATCACGTGGGACATGCGGTGGCTTCTGACGTTGCTCACCAAAGCCAGCTCATCTACGTGCTAACGCGGGACGACTCACTTTTGGCTATAAATCTTGCGGACGGAATCGAACGCTGGCGTTTTGCACCGCCTGGATTCTACCGATTCGATATCTTCGTTTCATCACCGATCATCGCAGGCGATCAGGTGGTGATAGCAGGGCGCGACGGTGTTGTGTACGCGCTGGATGTGAACGATGGCCGGGTTCAATGGCAGCATCAAATCGGCGCCGAAATGACTTCACCGGTTGTATCACGGGATATGATCTACATCGGGATCGTCGCTGAAGACCGTATTATTATGCTTTCGGCAACATCCGGATCATGGGTAGCACAAATGCGACCGTCCGGATCTATCACCTCCTACATGCCTCCGGTTGTGACCGACCGGGGCGTCTGTATTGTAACGGACGCCACGATAGAGTTTTGGGCGGCCGACCTAAAGCACTCCAGTGGCAAGTCCAGGCCCCTGCTAAATTGAGCCGGTCTCCGGTTGTTTGGAAAGATAAAATCATCGGTGGTACGGTTCGTGGACACCTCGTGGGTTACCACGCAGCCGACGGCCAGTCGGCCTTTACCGTGCAATTGAGTGGCGTTGTGACTGGGCTTGTGGGCTTCGACGACGTTCTCTATGTCGGCACGCAAGAAGGGATTTTGTATGCCGTTCGCCCGTAGTCTAGTCTCATTGCGATCGACTACACATTTATTGGATGTGCCTCCATATATAAGTACCTAACCCGGACCCCGAGGAATCGCCACCTGCGAGTCAGTCCGCCCGGCATAGATGAGGGGGTTCGTTCCATCCCGTTTCCGTCAATCTCCAGCGGCGACGGCAACACCTGCCCGGCATTTGCAGATGGGGCTAAAACGGCGCCGTCGTCAGGCCAGGGTTCAGAATGATATTCTGGAAGAAATAAACATTTTGCAGAAGGTTCTAAATCTTAAATCATGACGTATTCTAATCATATCCTTCTCTCTGTAATCCTGATTTTCTGGTGCATAATTCATAGTGTTCTGATTTCAAACAGATTTATTTCTATGATCAAAGGTCTGTTAGCGGATAAGTTTAGATTCTACCGCATATCCTACAACATATTCTCAATAGTGACTTTTCTTCCGATCATTTACTTTTTTGAATTCAACGGCGGTGAAGATATTTTTATCTGGCAAGGGTACTTGCATTTGATTCAGGGATCATTTCTTCTCATCGCACTATTCCTGTTCGTCGCCGGATCGAAACATTATGACGGTTTGGTGTTTCTTGGGATTTTCCAGATAAAAGATTTTTCATCACAAAAATCACTTTCAGAAAGCGGGGAGTTAGATACAGGGGGGATCCTGAATGTAATTCGCCACCCATGGTATTCCGGTGCCATTCTTCTGCTCTGGTCAAGAAATCTTGATATCAATAAACTTATCGTAAACATAATCCTCACGGCATATTTGATTATTGGCGCCTATCTGGAAGAAAACAAATTGATCGGGGAATTTGGAGAAAAGTATCGATTTTATCAGAAAAATGTATCGATGTTATTCCCATTTAAATGGTTAAAGTCTAAAATTTTCGGTTGAAATGTTGCCGTATAAAAAACAACTAATAAAATATGTGCCTCACCATAACAGGATTCATCAGGACACACAGATATTTTGTTTTCTCCTATACAATGACCATTGTTTTAATCCGGGACAGGAACGGGTGGTAGTATAAAGAAAACGGTGAAAAATATGGGATCCGTAATCCTGCAAAAAATATGGTTTAAAAATCTTCTTTGAAGTCTGTTTACGGTACGGTATATTCTCCACATATGTCCGGATAAACCGATAAGGATATGCTTCCTGCTCATATTTCGACTTGTTTGCAACGATAATTCATATTGATACTGCCGCTTCAATAAAACCTTGGATCCCGGTCTGTCCGGAAAATAAGCGTTGTCAACACGGAGCAGATGATCATCAAAACAATTGTTTGTCTTGGTTTTGGTCTGTTATAACTTTTCCTGCGGGCGTAATTATTAAATCTGCTGGGTACTAACTATGAACCCGGCCCTGCCTTCACGGTCCGGGTGGCGCCGGTTACGCGCCCATCTCAGGCGGTCTTTTAATTTTTATGTGAGATTATGCTGCCTTCGCCGGTTTTGTATTTTATTTGGCTGCACTGGGAATATTTATTCTGATGGATCTATAAGGAGGGATGCCGTATCAAACCTGGGAAATTATCTCAAGGAAAGTTTTTATTAATCATGTTGGGTGTTTCATTGAACAGTATTTTGTTGGGACAAGTCAACTGGGTGAAATATGAAAATAATCCCATAATTAACGTTGGTACCACTGGTTCGTGGGACAGCAGGGCATCGGGACCGACATCGGTGATTTATCATAACGGTATCTATGAGGCATGGTTATACGGCACAGATAATACGGGCAGAGGTCAAATTGGCTATGCGACCTCCATAGACGGTATCGAATGGACAAAATATCAAAACAATCCTGTTGTTGTCCCCGGCAGCCAGGGTCAATGGGATGATACAAACACGGATCATGCCTGTGTTTTGTTCATGGACGGTCTTTATAAAATGTGGTATATGGGTGAGGATGGATCCTCCGCCCGTATCGGTTATGCCACTTCGACCGGTGATGGAACGGAAGAAGATGCCAAATATTTTCGGATAGGATACGCAACTTCACCCGATGGGAAAATATGGTCCAAGTTTGAGCATAGTCCGGTTTTGGATATCGGAGCAGCAGGTTCCTGGGACAGTCTTGGCGTGGTAGCATCGGCTGCAATGTATGATACCACGCTGAAAATTTACAAAATGTGGTATGGCGGCCTGGATGGTTCCAACGGCAGGACCGGCTATGCTACTTCTGATCCGGTTTCAAACCTGCACTATGAGTCGGCAAAGATAATATCCCAATATTTTGAACTGCACCAAAACTATCCCAATCCTTTTAACCCGAATACAATAATTACTTTTACAATCTCCATATCCAAAGACATTAAACTGGCAGTTTATGATATATTGGGGAATGAGGTTACTGTCTTGTTGGATGGATTTAAAAACAAAGGGACCTATTCTGTGCCATTTTCGGCGGATGATTTATCAAGTGGTATATATTTTTACACATTGCAGATTGGTGGTAAAAAAATCATATCAAAAAAAATGTTACTGGTAAAGTAGAGCTCTGCTTATAAGGTAATCTAATGAACCTTTGCAGTCTGTGGCATCAATAAAATTATAGTATTGTCAATCGTTTTACACGCGTTGGCGGCTGTTGCCCTGAATGCCCAGAATCTCAACATCAACAATCCGTACGGAATTGCCGGTCATGGTCACTATTGGGACGAAGTGCATTCTCTCCATGTCAAATGGGCGAGGATGTGGTCACAAGATGGCGCAGCACTATGGGGCGAAATTCAACCGACGCATATCGATTCCTTTTACTGGGATATACTGGATGCCTGGGTAAATGAGATTCACGGAGAAGGGTACAAGATGATGTTGACGATTCGGACAGGAGGCGATTCGACTTCTTTTCATCCCTGTAAGTGGACCGATCATTCTTATGAACCGGACGTGCACCCCTTTCTTCCTCCTGATTTTATTTTATATAAGGAAGCGTCTTTTCCGCCAAAGGATTACCAGGAATGGTATAATTTTGTGTATGCTGTTGTGGAACGATATGATGGCAGCCATACCGATGCCAGCGGCAACCTGCTACCCGAAATCAGATACTATGAGACTCAGGCGGAAAACGATATCAGCCTTTACTGGTATGGCACCAAAGAGGAATATTACGACCAGTTTCTGCCCACTTTTTACCGGGCTGTTCACGATGCAAACCCGAATGCCGTTGTCATAGGAGGCTCCGTTACCGGTGTAGGCATTGGCCTGACGATTATCGACAGTATGATCAAGGCAAATGTTGATACCGGTGCAATTGTTGATTTTTATCATGAGTACTTTTATGACGCAAATAGTACCACCTGGGCTGAGATTGTTGCGGAGAATACAGCCTCCCAACGAAGAATCGGATTTGTAAACTATTCATTCAAACCCTCCGGCGACGCAGTCTACTATGATAAACGGGGATATCATAATTATGAACGGTGGAACAAACTTAGCGATCATATGGCATTTGAACGGGAACGCATGTCGGATCATGGTTATTCAAAACCATTATGGGGTACGGAAGTTGGTATTTTTGATCCGGTCTCCTTTCCACTCGTCCCTGAACATGTACATGCACAGCAGTATCAAAAGAAAATGATCCTGCAATTTGCCGAAGATGTTGAGTGGTTCTGTTTTGCACCCATGACTTCCAATCCCAATAACAGTGTCACCAATATTTTCTCCCCAATGTATTCTTTGGTACCTTTTGGGACGCCTGAGGCAAGAGAATTAAGAGATGCATTTGCTTTTGTCGCAGGAAAAATCAATGAGGTTACCGGATATGCATTTGATCATGAGGAGACGATAAACCAGGTAAATTTTTATTATTTTTTATCTGATCTTTCGGACAAAACATTCATCGCTTCCTGGGCGCGGGAAGGAGATACGACCACGGTATCAATTGGCCTTCCGGTAAACCTTGATTCTCTGGTTGTTTATAATTATTTAGGTGTGCCCGCATGGCCGCCGAAAGGTGATTCATTAATCCTGGCGTATACTGAAAGTCCAACTTTTATCGAATGGAAGCCATCCTCCACTACACAGGTATCAGAATCTGCGGATTTTACGTCAGGTGCTCCTGATATTAAAGTTTACCCGAATCCATTTAATTCCAGTACAAAGATTATGTATATACTTAAAAAGGCAAGTATGGTTGAAATTACCGTTTATAATGTGCTTGGCGAGAAAGTAAAATCATTAGTTCATATATTTAAATTACCTGGTATCCATTCAGTCACCTGGGATGGGACGGATGAATTTGCTCATACCGTAAATTCCGGAGTTTATTTCTATCAAATCAGAACAGATAATCAATCAAGATCTCAATGTATGATTTATTTGAAATAATAGGAATTTTTCTCACATGCCCTCCAGCCGGACGCTGAAATGTGAGGCAATATATGTGATTTTTTATAAACCGACGCCGCTTGAGCGCGAGGCGCTAGACTCCCAATTCTGTAAACTATGTTTACATTTTACCTCATAATGTTTATTATGTTGACACCGAAGAATTTTAAAAGTAATCATTTTACCGGCAATTTCATTCGGTATAATTTTTGCATATTTCTTATTGTAGTCCTGTAATTTAAGGTGCCACAAAATATAATAAGGAGCATAAGTGATGTTAAAACTAACCAATTTAATTGTCATCGTTCTTATTGCCGGACTCTTAAATTCTTGTGCCACGACTTATAGATTCGGGAAGCAGTATTCTACTGAGAATGTAGCAAACATTATTATTGGAAAAACGTCCGAAAATGATATTCTAAGTTTTTTTGGTGATCCATGGAAGACAGGTATTTTAAATGGCCATACGGTATATACTTACTGCTATGAAGAAATTGTCTTTAATCACGACGACTCGGTTGACAAGAATGGAAACACGCTGATCATAGAATTTGATGATAATATGCAGGTTCTGAATTATTATTTTAATATTCCGGGAAAAGAAGTACCAATTCTGGGATTGATGATGCATAAAAAAAATATGTTGAAACAACAACAAGAACAGGTAGCCTCGGCAAAATCAAATATCAACGATGCCAGGCAAGTAATTTAAAGAAATTATCTATTTTTAGACATGCTTATATCCCATATCTGATCAGAGCATTAACTATTAGGAGACTTCTGAAAAATGTGGATTTCTGTCAAAATGTCATTCTGAATTCATTTCAGAATCTTATACAAAGACCCTGAAATTAATTCAGGGTGACAAATTATCATATTTCGAATACATTTTTCAGAAGTCTTTATTAGAATAATAGGTAAAATGTCTGACCCTGTGCGCTCCAATGGAGGCCTTCGGATCGTGAAAAAAAATTCCTTTTAAACCGGATACTCACATTCCTATTTCTTTATATAAATCAGCTTATGCCCCGGATTAAAATCCGGGAATGAAAAGTTGTAAATGAGGATCAAGGATCTTATGGCGGGTTAAAATCTTATTTGAGGTCAGTAAACCAGTCTATAGATTCTCCACATCATTAAGAGTTTGTCTGAATGATAAGAATCTGTTTATACAATGACTTACACAGAGGATCAACGATGTGTATTCGTCACACCGCTTTGATTCATCTACCTTGGCCTTATGTGGTCGATGATTCGTCAATGGTTGGTCATGAGACATCAACCTATAGTGGAGGAATTATGCTGCCAAATCGTTATTTGCTGATTGCCATCATAATTCTCACGATTCTGCTTCCATGGACCGCTGTCGTTTGCGCAGGCACACCACCCCTTTGGCATGGGCTTGACGCCGGTAAATACCAGGTGGGTTTCCAACGGATTTGGGAGTTGGACGGCAGCCGTATCTGGCCGCGCAGCACCACCCTCGACTCCCTCGACGGGATCGTCGCACGACCCATTCGCGTGGACATTTGGTATCCTGCTTCCTCATGTCCGGCAAAAATGACACTGGGAGAATATTTTCGGATCGAGGCTCCCGCTCCGGCATTCGACGACATGACGTTCCTCACACGACGGTGGGACGAATACTCTTACAGAAGCCTGGCCGGAGACAGCACTGCCTTCGAACGGTTGATCGCCGCGGAAACTGCGGCATGCGCAGGATCACCGGCAGCGCCTGGGCGCTTCCCGCTTGTGATCTACTCAGCAGGGTGGTTTAACCGATGCCCTGATAACACCATATTGGCTGAGTACCTGGCCAGCCATGGGTTCGTGGTGGCCACAGTCCCACAGCTCAACCCTGGCCTTTGGACGTTCAACTTTCAGTCCGACGCACCGGCACAACGGCGTTTTCTGAGCCCTGATACAACGGATAATGAGGCCAACCACGCTTACGTGGTAAGGATTGTCCTGGACTTTCTGCGCAGCACATTCATGGTTCCAGGTGAGTTTGACGGTAGTGATTTTACACAGCGTTACCGTAAAGAGGGTCTGGAAGTGATGTTGCGGACTGCATCACCCCAGACAGAGCCCGAGCGATCCGATCCGTAAGGACAAAACGGACGTCTGCAGTCTAACCAACTTGACGGTACCAACTGTTTTTTACCTGAAGCTCGAAATCCAAATGGTTTTGAAATCTAATATTTGTCAGAGAACTTAATATCTCTATTTAATCAGAATAAAGAGGAGGTGTGTATGGATGAGACAATGCGGGTGATGGAGGCGACCGGAAGCGGGATTAAAATGGTCGAAACGCCGATCCCGAGGCCGGGCCGGGGAGAAGTGCGGGTCAGGGTAATGGCGTCGGCGGTCAACCCGGCGGAAGAGAAGTTGATCAGCGGAGACTTTGTGGGGCGGTTTCTGCATGCGAAGACATCGCCACTCGTACTTGGATGGGATTTTGCAGGGACCGTTGACGCTCTTGGTGAAGGTGTGAAAGACCTTGACGAAGGCACCCCTGTGTGGGGCCACCTGGCATACGCTTCGTCCCAAAAGCAGGGGGCGTTCGCCGAGTACATCACGATTCCGCGCGATGCGATGGCGGCCAAACCCGAAGATATACCATTCCATGTGGCGGCGGCGGCAGCCACCGTAGCGATGACAAGTCTGCAGTCGCTACGCGACCTCGGCGGGCTCGGGGAAGGAGGCAGGGCGTTGATCATTGGCGCGGGAGGTGGTATCGGATCAATCGCCATAGGGATCGGCAAGCGCCTCGGCAGCCATGTCACCGGCGTCTGCAGTAGCAGGGACGTTGAACGGGTCAAAGGGCTCGGAGCCGATGTGGTAATCGACCGAAAAAAATCTGACCCGTTGAATGCCGGATCGGTCTATGATGTGGTTTTCGATACCCCTGCCGTTTACTCCTTCGGCCGCTGTGCGAAGGTTCTGCGGGCCGGCGGTACCTATGTCACCACGCTGCCGGATGTATCTCTGGTCACCGGCATCGTGCGTGCCATGTTCACGTCCAGGCACTGCCGTTTTGTCCAGGTTGCGTCAAAGCGAGCGGACCTCGAGCTGGTCGGCGGCTGGCTGAGTGATGGTCTTGAAGTGCCGATCGACTCGCGTCACAAAATCGCCGACCTGGATGCAGCCCTCAAACGCCAGACCGATCGCGAACGGGTTGGGCGGGTCGTCGTAGACGTCGACGGAGGGTGGCCGTCGTGAGAGGGGTGTCTCACCCGTAGCAATTAGCTCTCAACGGGAATGTGCTATTGGAATATTGGTATTGGGTGAATCCTTGCGTTTGCCCGACAAATAAGTGCGCCGGACGTTTTTTTGCTATAAGCTGATATACAGGAAAAATCAGTCGTTAGACGGCCGAAGCCATGAACGATCCAGGAAAGAATATCACGAAATTTAAATGGGAGACTAATCAAGGTACTCTGTAAAAACTTTTTGAATATTACCACGTAAACATGAATGTTAAGGTATATCCAACAAAGATAATCATGCTGAAAAAATTGATCATTCTGGCTTTCTTACTGAGTGCAGCTGTTCTTTTTCTTGATGGCTGCGATGACAAAGGGACCGATCCCATTACGGAAGAAGAATTCTGGAAGGAAATCGACACGTTTATAACAGAGCGCATGAATACGGATGGATCTGGGTACGGCATACTGGTCGTTCAGAACGGCGAAATCATTTTTGGCAAAGGATGGGGAATGGCGAATATCGGAGATGGTTTTCCGTTCACACCAGATACCCCGATTGATCTTGCCAGCCTGACAAAACAATTCACTGCAGCAGTGACTATTCTCATTTTATACGAACAGGATTTGTTAGATTTAGACGTGAAAATTGTGGACTATTTCCCAGAGTTCCCTGCGGCCTGGTCCGAAGTTACGGTACATCACCTCCTGACACATCAGTCCGGCATTCCAAATTACATCGAATTTGTGCCGGAATCCGCGGCGGGCTATGATGGTCTCACCAATCAAACTGCTCTGGAACTGGTGCTCCAGAACAGTAACCTTGAGTTTCCGCCCGGAGAACAAACCCGGTATAGCAACACGGGATACCTGATACTGGCTATGCTTATAGAAAAAATTTCTCAAACGCGCTATGCTGAATTTCTTGCGGAGAAGATTTTTTTTCCATTAGATATGAATTCCACTTTTGTTCACGACGAGATATCAGAGCTCCCGTCGAACTCTGCTTTACCATATGATGAGGACAATAGATTATACAATTATGAATGGTACACATATGGTGCCGGTGGTATTTATTCCACTTTGAACGATATGTATAAATGGGACCAGGCACTCTATAGCGACGACATAATCAGTCAATCCACCCTGCAATTGGCGACTACGGGGTATACCGGCGGTCAAAACAATTATGGATATGGATGGATGGTGGGCAGTTATTGGGGATCCCCGAGCTATCGACACGGAGGTTATGGCCTGGGCATTCTTAATTATATTTATCGCGTACCTGCAAAGAACTTTATGTTCCTCATGTTGTCCAACGGTGGGATTTTTGCCAATGATGGATTTGATACATGGTCGAATGAGGTGAGGGACAGAATTTTTGCACATTGTCTTCAGTGATTAGTCAACAGTCGTGCCATCGATAATCTTATATTTTATAGAATGAAAAATATTGGCAGTCAAACAATGCCATCAGACGAAGGTCTTGTGACCGGGGGATATAGCCGGCCGTTATAATTTTGTAAAATATTCAATTGTTAAACTCGATCACCTTTAAATCTTTCAGCACCGTGACAATATCGACTATCTCCGAAGTATAGGCTTTATCGATACCGGCTTTTTTTATGATCTCTTTTATCGGTTGAAAAGCGGCGTTGGGAAAGGGTAGATGGTACAGGAACTTTCCCTGAGCAGTCGTAAGGCTTATCTTGCGTTCTTTTCGTTTACGCCCTTCGCCGGTAAAGATGGTGATCGCAGAGATAAATGAATGGTTCGCCGCGGTAGCAAACAAAGCGCCGGTGTTTTTCTTCTCGCGGATTTTATGCGCCAATAAGGTTTTTTCTTTATCCGGGTTGTACAAAGCGGTAAAATCAACCTCGAAATTCAATCTGGACTGTTTCAGACTGTACCGGTAATAGGGGCGTTTCCGCTCATACACCTCTTTCTTTTCGGCAATACCCAGTGCGCTTAGTTCTTCCAGGAAATCCTGTGCGGTCTTAATATGCAGATCCAGGCGAGAAGCTGCCTCGGAGGATGAAATGTCTTTATAGGTCACCATGAGCCGCATAAAATCCCCGGCGAAGGATTTCGAGAGCAGCGCCGACAGCCTGGTTACGGTCTTAAATTCCATTATTTATTTCCCACAGTCGGGGCTGGAAGGATCGAAGACTCACGCGCAAATTTGTTGAAAAACCAGTGGGAACGTGACATTTCTTCATCAATGATTACTAATATTTTGTTTTCATCGCTATTTTGATAATACAGCAGAAACCGTCTCATCAAATTTCCCAGTGAGGCGCACAGCTCGATCAAAGGTGAGCTGAGATCTGAATTTCTGGTAATCCTTTTGAGTTATGTTGACCGACACATTACCTGAAAAATCAAAAGCAACGCAGGTCATATTTTGAATGTTGGGTTTCCCATACAGAAAATACCGCCAGGAAAATCCACTGATCGCCAGCACCACGCAGTCGTTTTCAGTAAAGGTGGTGGTAATCCGGTGTTTCATCAGAAATTTACCAAAACGGGTAATTTCATCTTCGGTATATTTCCATTTACCGGCCGGATACGGGCGCGGTGTGAAACCATTTCCCAACTCATCTACCGGTCTGGCTGCCAATTCCAATACCTGCCGGAAATGAGGATTGGAGCTTTTGCGGATCGGCCCGCTGGTAAAGAATAAAATACCCCAACCAGCATAAAACAAATACCGTAGATCACTGTATTTCGACTGGCCGGTATAGAGGTAAGGAATAAAGAGCAGCAGGGCAATTCCCATTCCGAGGTAAGTGCTGTTTTTGGTTTTGAAGTAAAGGATCAGCTGGATCAGACCAAGAAATGCAAATAATGCCATCATTAGATAGTCAAACGTGTGTAGGCCGGGTCCCCATGACCGGGCATCCAAAACCATAATAACAAAGTAAATCAAAACCGCTCCTAAAAAGAGCGTTAGGAAAAATCGAAAAATGGCCGATTGATCCAATTTTAATTTTCTGGATTCATGCTTTGTTGCCATTTTGATACCTCAACTATATGCCGGTTGAAAAATCGTTATATAACCGCCTCATGCTAATCCTTAATTGCAATTAATACGACAGCACCGAGGATATAAAAGCAAAAACCGGCAATGATGTACCTGTTGAAAATTTTTGAAAAGGATTCCTCGGGCGGTACATAAAAGACAAAATAGAATGGCATTATAAAGGCTGCCAGTTTTAAAATATGATTGAAATTTTCTTTTTTCATTTTTGTCCCCTTCATAGCTGGTTTGTATACCGTATTATATTTCCGTTTTTGCTCGTTTAATAGGAATGGATGGATCAGAATCATGTGTACTACTAAGAACCCGGGGAATATGTTCTTCAATTAAAGACATAATCCGGTCCTTATTTCCTTCCTGGTAGAATTTTAAAAATGTCTTGAATAAACTTCCCAATGATGCACAAAGCTGATCAAAGGTCAGATCGGCCTTATACTTTCTATAGTCTTTTTTAGCAATGTTTACGGACACATTGCCTGCAAAGTCAAAGGCGATAAACGTATCATTCTGTATTTTTGGTTTGCGAAAAAGGAAGCTTGAGGTACCGTTGATCATGAGATAGAGGCTTTCTTTTTCTACAAATGGGAAGGCAATCAGGTTTTTGGAAAGAAATTTTCCGAAACGAACCAGTTCCTCTTTTGTGTAATCTGCCTTACCTGCCGGAAAGGGGCGTGGCGTAAATCCATCCCTTGTTTCTTCGACGGGTTTCGCAGCTAGACTCCAAAATATCGCGATACCGCCAGCGCATTCTTCGACCGATTAAAAGATACAAGTATGCAATCAGTAAAGACTGCGACCGGAATCAGGAAATACATACCTTTATAACCGGTAAGGTATGATATCGCTATTGCCACACATGCAAACATCCAGACAAAATAACCCGTATTTTTTGTTCTAAGCCATACGAAAAGTTGGATCAATGCAAAAAAACCCCAAATTCCGCCCTTGACCTGATCCGCCGTCTTTGACTCCATCTGCCCGGTGACAAATATCATGGTGATCAGGATCAGCAAGCCACCGGTAATTCCCAATAGTGTCGGTAAAGTATTCGCTTTCAATTTTGATTGAAAAGCCATTATTTTTCCTTCCACTCGATTTAAAGTCAATTAAAATTCTTATACATGTACGGTATAATACGAATTCAAATAAACTTTGTTTCAAATATACTTCAATATAAATGAAGTAACTAAATAATGCAAGGAAAAACCGGCAGGCCGATGCCTAAAATGAAAATAAGGCGCTCCGGACCTTGTGTTTCCCGAGCGCCTGACTGTTTCTTAAGTTATCGCAAATCTTGTATTCTGATTACATGGCTGCCAGACCATTTACACCTGATGGCAAACCGCTGATGCTGCCGGCGTTTTCGAGACTGCCGTCATATCCGACCTCGAAGATCGTGATGCTCATGGTTCCGGAATTTAAAACATACAGGTAGCGGCTGTTCCGGCTGAATGCCATATCAATGGGCGCGGTGCCCGCACCCGTTTCAGCCGTGATACCCGAATCATTGAGCAAACTCAGCCTGCCGCGTTTGTCGATCCGGTAGCCGCTCAGATTGCCGGTGCCCGCATTGGTGCAGTAAGCATATTTGCCATTGCCGGTAATGGCGATCCAGCAGGCTGCGGTCTGGTTCGAAGCGACCGAAGCGCTGATCACCCTGACGCCGCCATGGTTTCTAACCTGGTAAGAAGAAACGGCGCTGGCATTGTCAGCCGCTCCAAAAGCCTCCGAGACCACCAGATGGCCGCGTTTGTCAAAGGCGAATCCAAACGGCGTCAATCCGGATGATTCATTGATCTTCGGACCGCTCGCCCTTCCGTACCGGTTCAGGTGGTAGGTGAGGATCAGGTTGGTGCCCTTTTCGGTGACAACCAGCGTATTTCCGTCTGGGCTGAAACCGATCTGAGCCGGGGCGGTGCCGCCGCCACTCAGAGGTAGCTGGACGATCTGTTTAAAATCCCCTTTCCGGTTCACCCGGAATCCGGTGATATCACCGCTACCGGCATTGAGCACATAAAGGGTATTTTTGAATACGGTAACGCTGATCGGGGTCTGTCCGCCCGAGTTTGCGGTATTCAACAACTCCAAATGCGTCCCGTGGACATCAAACATCGAAATGTCGTTGCTGCCCGCGTTGCAGACAAACAAAAAACGCCGGCCTTCGGTGATAACGAGTCCCCCCTGGTTGCCGAGCCCGGCACCCGTACCCAGACCACCGGTGGCATAACTGCCGGCCTGTGAAAGCGCGCCGCTGCCGTCACGGGCAAAGGCCACAATTTCGTTACCACCGGCGGCATTGGTCATTGTAAAAACAGCCCCGCCAAAACCATATTTTCCGAGCGTATTTCCCTCAAGACCGGCCGCCAGCTCTTCGGGTGTTTCAAGATCTGCCACGAGCCCGGTTTCGGTTGCGGCCCCGGCGTTAATTTCCATGTCGTTGTCCTCGGTTCCGACCAGAGAATTATCCTGGTCACAGCCAAACGCAACGATCAGGATGATGGCCAAAAGCCCAAGTTTAAGTTTGTACATAATAAACCTCCTTAAGAATAGTGATTATTTACTAAATCTGTTAAGCGTTAAGATTCAGGCCTGAATCATGTAAAAAAGTACCGAACAAAAGTCACGAAAGTATCACATCCAGATAACTAATTGATCAAATATGCTTTCTCAAGCGGCGGATGGAGGGATTATCGCAAGATCAGAAGGATACATTTGACATACTTTTCACTTATCAATATATTCACATAACACCTATTTCGCTGGTTTGACAATAATGGCCCTGTTTAGTACGGAATGAAGATGTGTTCAATCTGAATCTTTTCAGCAGGATCTTAATAGGTTGTGCATAACGGGCATATCAACCCGATCCCGGTTCAGATTCAATCAAGGTTAATATAATGGAAGTTATAGGCGGTCTGATAGGTGTTGCTTATTTTCGGCCGTTAGTGGGGAAAAAGCGAAATAAATTAGTAACCATTCTTTTTGATACAGATGGTAGGAGCATAAATGAGCAGAAAAGAGTTGATCAAGGAATACAAACAAACCCTCCGGCCTATGGGAATCTATCAAATACGGAACCTGATCAACGGGAAGATATTTATTGGACGATCAAATGATCTTAAGGGCATTATCAATCGTAACCGATTTCAGCTTAAAAACAATCTCCATATGAACAAAGAAATGCAAAGCGACTATATTGAATTTGGAGAGGAAAATTTCTCTTTCGATATATTGGACTATTTAAGTCCGCGAGAAGAAATGCAAGGTGATTACACTGAAGAACTTAAAATGCTGGAAGAGATGTGGTTAGAAAAACTGCAGCCGTTCAATGAAAATGGGTATAATAAAAAGCACCCCTGACAAGGACATCGAACAGATCCAAGTCATTCCGGTCGATTTTTGTCTGGTGTCTGGTTCCCTCAAACCAAAATAAAAAGGCTTTATAATTTGGACACTCCGATTATGACCACCCGGCTGTGCATTCGAAGGCTTGAGCCAGGCGATGCTGAGGCGATGTTCCGATATCGCTCAGATCCCACGATAAATCGTTTTCAGAATTGGGAACCGGGTTCAGTGGCAGAAATTCGGACTTTTATTCTTGGATTCACTAAAATCGGGGTGGATACACCAGGCCAATGGTATCAACTGGGTGTGTTTCAATGCAATACAGGTGAGCTGGCCGGCGATTGCGGAATTCATGTTCAAATCCATGATCCCCGGCAGGTGGAAATCGGGATAACCCTTGCAAATGAGTTCCATGGCCGGGGATTCGCGACGGAAGCACTAAAAGCAATAATTGACTACCTGTTTATGAAGTTGGGTAAGCATCGGATTTTCGGATCTGTTGATCCAAGAAATAAGCCTTCACTGGCGTTGCTCAAGCGGGTTGGGATGCGTCGTGAGGCACATTTTATAGAGAGCCTTTGGTTCAAAGGCGCGTGGGCAGATGACGTTATTTTCGCAATATTAAGGCGGGAGTACGTGAAGGAGCTATCCACCCTGCAATCGCTTCAAACGGATCCCGCTCAATCAGGGCCGCTGAATGCCTGACTGTCAGCCATTAAAGGGAGGTGCAGCATGAAACATATAAGCCGGCGGGATTTTTTAAAAGCAGGCATTGCCACAACCGGTTTATTGGGAACCCCGTTGCTCTTTGCAAATTGCAAAGATACAAAGACGGTCGAGGCACCATCACGCGTGATGAACGCGCGGGTGGCGGCGATTCGCGGTAGCAATCTTGACACGATGACCCGGGATGCCATTGACGCATTGGGCGGAATAAAAACCGTCATCAACAAGGGCGATACGGTTTTTATCAAACCCAATTTTGTCTCTTTTCCATGGGCACAGTATAATAACTGTTTTCACCAGGGAGAATGCACCAAACCCGAAATCATTATTGCTGTCACGGAAGAATGTTTGAAAGCAGGTGCCGCAGAAGTTATCATCGGAGAGGGTTCGCACCTGCCCACCTTTGATTGGCAGTATGCCATCACATTGGACGGCGGTACCAATCTCGTAACTGAAGCCGAACGCTTATCCGGCTTATATCCGGGTAAGGTTTCTTTAGCCTGCCTGGAAGAGGATTCACCGGCATGGGTTGAAGTTCCGTCCCAGACATCGCTTGAAAAGATTGCCATCTCAAGTCTGGTTGCCAATGCAGATAAGGTTATTTCAATTCCGGTGGCCAAGACCCACTCCTGGGCCCAGGTGACGCTGGCCACAAAAAATTTTATCGGGATTACACCGCTTTCCCGCTATGCGCAACTGGTTGATAATACCTGGTGGAATCGAGGCACTTTTGATCACAGCAGCCCGCAAGCCATTGCCCAGGTATATCTCGATATTGTGAAAGGTATCAAACCTGATCTTTCTATTATAGATTTTTCGATCGGCATCGAAGGTGACGGTCCGACAAAAACCTGGGGTGGCACTACAATCGATATGAAAGAACGTCTTGGATCCTGGGCGATTATTGCGAGTACCGATATCATGGCCGCCGACGCCACGGCCGCGCGTATTATGAACCATGATGCACAAAAAATCACGCAGCTCTCAATGGGTTTCAGGATGGGCCTGGGAGAGATAAGAGAAGAAGCGATCGAGATAACCGGTGAAAAGCTGGACAATTTGAAGGTAGACTGGAAACCGGCGCAATTAAAGGGATAAAACTACCAGGAGACCGTTGCCGTATATTTGATCAATTTCAGGATCTGGTGAGGATATTGATGCAAAAACAAGGACGTAAATTGACGTTTGTTTTATTCTGCCTTTTTTTCCTGCCTGTTTTACATGCTCAAAACGAGGTTCCGGGCCATCCGGTCGATGGAAGATTTCTCAAAGAATGGCTGCTGTTAGGGCCGTTTTTTCCGGATGATCTGGAACAGGATTTTCTTGCCGCTGGCGGCGGTGAGGCGAATATCAACCCCAGAGCGGGCGATACCGTTATCACCACACAGGGAGCAACACTAAGATGGAAACATCATCAAACCAGCCAGAGCATTATCGATATTTTAAACGTGGTTGGCAATTACCAAAATGCCACAGCATATGCATTCTGCATCCTGAAAAGCGATATCGAAGGAACGAACAAGATTCTGGCAGGCAGCGATGATGGCATGGCAGTGTGGATAAACGGCAAGCAAATACATTATAATCCTGCTGCCCGCCCGCTTTACCTTGACCACGACGTATTTGAAGCAGATCTAAAAGAAGGTACCAACCGTTGTCTGGTCAAAATATCCCAGGGCATCGGTAATTGGGGATTTGCAATGCGGGTGCTACCTGACAATCAACCGGTTTTAGTAATACCCAAATTCTTTTTATCTTCAGTCTACCTGCAAGATGAGATTTACCTGCCCAATAACTTATGGCAATATCATCCCGGAGATAATGCAGCGTGGGCTGAACCGGAATTTGATGATAGCTCCTGGGAACTCATTAATCCTGAACTAAGGCCAAAAGAACTGCCGGAAACCGGGTGGCCGGGAGTGGGCTGGTTCAGGCATCACATCGTCGTTGATTCTGCACTCATTAACAAATCTTTGGGATTGGTTATCTGGCAGGCCGGCGCAACGCAACTCTATCTTGATGGTATTTTGATCTATACGTTTGGTGAACAAAGTGATGACTGGACCGGCATTCCAAAAGTACTCACCTTTGATGGAAAAGAAAGGCATGTTATCGCGGTACGCTATGAAAATTTGTCCGTCAATAAATTTCATAGTGCAGGTATTAACGCCGGATTTTCACTTCGATTGGGTAAAATGAACCGGATGACAGAGGATACCATTGGCAGAGAAAGAAACTTTATTGGTTTCCAGATGTTTTTCACCTCCTTGCCGCTCGCCATCGGCTTGCTGCATCTGATTTTATTTGCTTTTTTCCCGGGCTTAAGACAGAATCTCTTTTATGCTCTTTTCCTGTTTTCTTATGCGGCTACCATCTATTTTGACTATCAAATATTGTTATCTGTAAATATCGGAGAACGGCTGTTTTCATTTCGTATGCATTGTGCCATGCTGCCCTTCTGGATTCTGTTCCAATTATGGCTTGTCTATTCGATTTTTAATATGAGATTGTCCATACAGTTTTGGATAATTTCTCTGTCTGCCTTTTGCCTGGGAGCGCTGGCCGTCTATAAACCGGAACAATATTTTGGATTTTTTGGCATAATTTACGCCGTGACATATTTAGAAATCACAAGAGTAATTATTGTAGCGGCGTTGAAAAGAATAGAAGGGACCTGGATCATTGGGATGGCATTTCTTGTGTTTTTCATTTTTGGATTGCTGGATACTTTAATGGATAAGGGTATTCTTGTCTCATTACGTGTGATTGAAAATCCCTATGCGTTTGGATCTATTGGCTTTTTCATTGCAATGTCCGTTTATCTGTCGCGTGATTTTGCCCGTACCAATAAAAAGATTGCTGAGCAGGCAATAGCGCAAAAGCTGCTTGAAGCCGAGAATGCCCGCCAGTCGAAAGAACTTGAAGAAGCCCGCCAACTCCAGCTCTCCATGCTTCCGAAAACGCTGCCTCGACTTCCGTACCTCGAAATTGGTGTATTTATGAAAACCGCAACAGAAGTCGGGGGTGATTATTATGATTTCAAACTGCACGAAGACGGCACACTGACAGCGGTTATCGGCGATGCGACCGGTCATGGCATGCAAGCCGGTACGATGGTATCGGCAACAAAAAGCCTGTTCCATGCCCTTGCGGATGAGCCGGCTCCGGTACAATTTTTAAAAAAAGGCACGGAAGCGATAAAGGCGATGGGCCTGAAAAAAATGTATATGGCGCTGACCATCGCAAAATTCAAAGATCATGAGATGCTTGTAGCGGCGGCAGGCATGCCTTTTCCTCTGGTCTATCGCGCATCCACGATCCGGGTTGAAGAGGTGGTATTAAAAGGGATGCCGCTGGGGGGATTTGCCGATTTTCCATACCAGGACAAAAAAATACATCTGAATAGGGGCGATACGGTTCTCTTTATGAGTGACGGCTTCGAGGAGATGTTTAACCCGGAGGACGAAATGCTCGGTAGCGAGCAGGTGAAGAAACTTTTTGAAAAAAGTGGCGCATATGCACCGGATAAAATAATCGAACATTTAAAAAAAGCGGGCGACACATGGGCGAAAGGGCGGGATCAGGCGGATGATGTGACCTTTGTGGTAATAAAAATAAAATAGAATTTTCTGAAGGAGATTTTGAAGATCATGGGTGTCCGGTTGATAAACATCATGGACTATTCGGAACTTGAGATGGCTGAATCTTTACTACTCGTCAAAAAGATGGACCTGATCTGAAATACCGGCAAATGATATTTCCAATCAATGGAATTATTTTATAATTCATCTAAATTCGTGAAATAGTATGGAGAGAGCATGAGCGAAATTTTTCCATATTCAAATATTATAACCGGTATATTGATTTTTGTTGTCGGATTTATTTTTCACTGGCTGGGTCAATTAACCGGTATCATTAACTGGGATTTTGCTACGAAATTAGGTCTTCAGGAATCGGGAATGCCCGGGGAGTATAAGGTATATGAACATGCAATTGCCGTATCTGACAGCATCATTGGATGGATTTATGCAATTGCTGCCATCGGACTTTTCCTTAAAGCGCCATGGGGTTATAAATTAGCGTGGTTTCCAGGAGTGATACTACTTTATCATAGTCTCGGTTATTGGTTTTGGACGATGAATCAAAGAAGAGATGGTTATAAACTTCATTCCGATACGACCAGAATAGGATGGTTCCTGGCGAATTTTATAACGGGATTATTAACTATCGTTATTGCCTGGAACGCATTTTGATGGGTCTTCATCAGCGGATTATTATTCGTAATTCAGATACGGTGTGGTTTACGTCTTATGCTTTTGTCAAGCTCATCAACTGCTGCTAAATATCCTTATCGGCACCATTAAATCAGGGTTGGGAGAAAAAGTAATGAAAACACTTATTTTTGCTGTTGCCGGATATAATCTTGCCGAAACGGGAAGACATATTGAGATTGCGAAAGCTTGTAAAGCTACTTTCAATATTGTTTTTCTGAGTTATGGTGGAAGTTTCGAAAATCTGATTGAAGATGCAGGCTTTAAGCTAAATAAAATGGAACCCCGTTTGACCCATAAGCAGTTGCGTCATGTAAGAAAGGCGCTCAGCGGAGAGACTTTAAATACAGTCGGCTATTTTACCGCAAAGGAAATGCAACCCAGGGTTGAAAATGAGCTAAAACTTTTTGAAGAGATAAAACCGGTCTGTGTGCTCACCGGATGGTGTCAGAGTGTTATGATCTCAACAAGGGCAGCCGGCGTTCCCTTCATTAATGTCCTTCACTCAACCAGTATTACCGAATATTACCAAGCCGGTCTTCAAACCATACCGGACAGAAGAGATTTTCCCTTTCTTCGGTGGTTCTTTTCTGAAGAGCAACTGAACCGACGGATAAGCAATCTTGTACTCAAGCTGAAATTGCCGGCAAAACCGTTCAATATCTTAGCGAAAAAATACGGATTAAAAGAATTCAATAATATAATCGAAGTATTGGAAGGCGATTATACACTTTTGGCAGATATTCCTGAATGGGTTGGATTCTCTGAAATCCGTCCAAATCTTCGTTATATCGGTCCCTTGCCATTTAAAATGAATAAAGAGATTCCCAGGGAGATAAGTGAGCTGCCAAAAGACAAACCCATTGTTTACTTTGCCATGGGCAGTTCCGGTAAACCGGGGCTTATTGCTGAGATAATTGAGGGATTCAGAGGTAAGCCCTACAATGTAATTGCGCCGGTTAAATCTCATTTATCAGATATGGACTTGGAAATTCCGCGCAATGTAATGGTTACCGATTTTTTGCCGGCACATAAGGTCAATCCGATGGCGGATGTTTCTGTTATTCATGGCGGCCAGAATACGGTCATGAACGCCTGTCTGTCAGGAACTCCGATAGTGGGTGTAGGCATGCATCCGGAGCAACAGGCCAATTTGGATGCCTGCGTAAGAAAAGGTTTTGCCATCCGCTTAAATAAAAAGCGCGTAACGGCTCCGGCAGTGTTGGATGCAATCGATGAACTACTTCATGACACAAAAGCCAGGGAGGAAGTAAAAAAATTTCAGTCTGAACTTATGAAGTGGGATGGTCCGGCAAATGCCGCCAAATTCCTTCATGAAAGATTTGGGACAGAATAAATATAAGGCGTGGAGTCTGGTTGTTTAAAACCATGCTCCCCTGGCCAATTTCCAGGTAAAGCATAGTCATTGCTTCATTTCCCGAATCATTAGTCTGAAATTGACTGAATCAACATAATTTTTAAGGATACCCATGAAAGCGATCGTCTGCACAAAATATGGGTCGCCGGATGTTCTGCAGCTCAAAGAAATCGCGAAGCCTACACCCAGGGCCAATGAAGTACTCATAAAGGTTCATGCGTCAACCGTCACATCAGGGGACGTGAGGCTTCGAAGCTTCACATGGGCGCCCTGGTTTCGACTACCCGGGCGAATCATGTATGGCCTCACAAAGCCAAGGAAAGCGATACCAGGGAATGAGCTGGCCGGGGAAATTGAATCAATAGGCAAAGATGTAACCCGATTTAGGAAAGGTGAACAGGTCTTTGGAATTAGATGGGAGACAAGTTTTGGCCTTACTAATGCCGAGTACGTGTGTCTGACTGAGAAACAGGTGGCATTGAAACCGGCCAATATGACCTATGAGGAAGCCGCCGCTGTTCCGATTGGGGGACTGACCGCATTGGTTTTGCTTAGAAAAAGCAAAATCCGGAGCGGACATAAAATACTCATTCTTGGCGCTTCCGGAAGCGTGGGTACATTTGCCGTACAGCTTGCCCGGTACTATGAAGCAGAAGTAACCGGTGTATGCAGCACAGCGAATATCGAATTGGTGAAATCTCTCGGTGCCGATAAGGTCATTGACTATACCAGAGAGGATTTTACCAGAAATGGTCAAACCTACGACATAATTTTCGATGCGGTAATCAAGACTTCGTATTCTGAATGTAAACTTTCGCTGAAATCAGGGGGTGTTTTTATTACCGTTGACTGGCCGCTTCTTACCGCTCTTTGGACTTCCATAGCTGCTAGCCGGAAAGTCGTATTTGGAATCGCATCTCAAATTAAAGATTTAATTTTCCTTAAAGAGCTTATCGAGGCGGGAAAGATAAAATCGGTCATTGACAGACGTTATCCATTGGAACAGACAGCCGAGGCGCACCGATATGTAGAAATGGGCCATAAAAAGGGAAATGTAGTGATAACTGTAGAACATGATAACAAAGCACAGCAATTGGACTGTTCGGAACTATAATTAATAACAGGAAGGCAGTTAAATAAAATGGATAATAAAACCAATAAAGAAGATCGGAGCATATGGGCTACAGGTGGAGGTTTACTGCTGGGTATCGGTATAGGATTTTTTTTCTTAAAGGAATCCCCATTGGCTTTTGTTGGATCCATCATTGCAGGATTAGGATTGGGTTTGTTAATAACTGCTATTATCTCAAGTAAAAGAGGGTAAAAAACTGAAAGAATAACAATGAAAGCAATTGTCTACACAAAATACGGAACGCCCGATGTTCTGCAACTCAAGGATATCGAAAAACCTGTTCCGGGGGACAACGAAGTTTTGATAAAAGTTCATGCGGCATCCGTAAATTCATGGGACTGGGATCTCCTGAGAGGGAAGCCTTACTTATTCCGCTTGCTGTTTGGCATATTCAGACCAAAAAACAAAATACTGGGAGCTGATGTGGCCGGAGTGGTTGAAGCGGTTGGCAACAACGTAAAACAATTTAAACCGGGTGATGAAGTATTTGGAGATCTGTGTGCATGCGGCTGGGGCGGATTTGCCGAGTTTACATGTGCCCACGAAAATTCCCTGGCGCTGAAACCGGTCGGAATGACTTTTGAACAAGCCGCGGCGGTACCCCAGGCAGCCGTTATGGCTATACAGGGTATCCGTGATTACGGAAAGGTGCAACCGGGGCAGAAGGTGTTGATTAATGGTGCCGGAGGGGGGGTGGGTACCTTCGCAGTGCAGATGGCTAAATGGTTCGGAGCGGAAGTGACCGGCGTGGACAGCGGGCATAAATTAGGCATGTTACGCTCAATTGGCGCCGACCATGTTATTGATTACACTGAGGAAGATTTCACCAAAAACGGGCAGCAATATGACCTCGTCATTGATGTTGTCGCCAATCGTTCGATATTTTCCTACAAGCGTACTTTAAAACCGGATGGAATTTTTATCATGGTCGGTGGCACCGTTGCTTCTATTTTACAGGTAATTTTACTGGGACCATTGATTTTATTGACCGGAAGTAAAAAAATGGGCATTCTGGTGCATAAACCAAATAAAGATCTGGCTGATATCAAAGCCCTATTTGAAACCGGCAAAGTAGTACCTGTAATAGATAAACGTTTCCCATTAGGTGAAGCTGCTGAAGCACTCCGGCATCTGGGTGAAGGACATGTCCAGGGTAAAGTTGTCATAACGGTACATCATAATAACAAAACCTGAAAAAGCGTTTAATTTGGAGCGGTCTATTAATTTTTGCATGAGAGCACTAACATATATAGATTCTTTTTTATAATCAGCCGTAATGAATCTGTTTTTGGAGGAAATTAAAATGAGAATGATCACTTCACTAATACCTGCACTGTTGCTCCTGAATTTTCTTGGTTGCGGAAACCAGGAAAAATCAGCTGAATCCGAAACAACCGTACCTGTTCCAAAAGTCGATCTTCACTCGGCGGTTGTTACTGATGATTTTGAAGTCATCCGCCAGCATATTGCGGCCGGTTCAGATCTGAATGTATTAGAACCTTCACGTGCGTCCACACCGCTGATCACGGCGGCAGCCCTTGGCAAGACCGAAGCAGCCAAAATCCTCATCGCTGCCGGAGCTGACCTGAACTACCAGAACGCAGATGGTTCAACGGCGCTTATTACTGCCGCGGCCTTCGGCAAAACAGAAGTTGCTAAAATACTGATGGATGCCGGGGCCGATCTGAACGCCCAAAACAAAGAGGGTGCGTCCGCACTGCACACGGCAGCCTTCCTCTGCCGTATTGAAATCGTCCAAGCCCTGCTGGCCAAAGGTGCGGACAAAACACTGAAAAACAAGTCGGGACAAACCGCTATAGAAACTGTGGTGGTTCCCTTTGAAGATGTTAAATTTGTCTATGACGCGGTCGGTGCCGGCTTAAAGCCGTTGGGCATTATGCTTGATTATGATCAGATCAAAGCGGCCCGGCCAAAAATTGCCCGGATGCTGAAATAAAAGCAGCACCCGTGAAACCATGAAAGCCGGTTCAGGGTAACAAAATTGTCATCCCGAACTCGTTTCGGGATCTCTAAATATGCAATTGTTCACCGATAAATCCGTAGAAACAAGCCCTATGAAAAAAAAGTTCCTATTAATTGCAATATTTTCATTATTAGTTGCCGGTTGTAAACAAGATCTTTCCGTTCAATACACTTATCATACCCCTGAGCATATAAATGATGGATTGGCTACCGGCTCTTTGGCCGACGTGCATATTGATTCGGTGCTGATCGAACAGGCGGTGAACAACATATTTCGGGGCAGATATAAAGAAGTACATGCCATGCTTGTCTTTAAGGATGACCGGCTGGTCTTCGAGTCCTATTTTCACGGCCATAAATTCAACTTTGATGCGGCGGAACATCAGGGTGAACCGGTAACCTGGGAAAGGGATTCGCTGCACAGGATGATGTCTGTTTCCAAAAGTATTACTTCTATCTGTATCGGCATTGCAATCGATAAGGGCTTCATCAAAAGTGTTCATCAATCCGTATTCGATTATTTGCCGGACTATGAGTACCTCAAAAAAGCTGGGAAGGATAAAATTACCATCGAGCATCTGTTAACCATGACTTCCGGATTGAAGGGTAATGAGTGGCTTGTGCCCTATAGCAATTCGAAAAATGACGTCATTATGACCTATTGGGCCGAAGACCCGATAAATTATGTCCTGAAGCAGCCGCTGATATATGAATCCGGGGAATACTTTCAGTATTACGGCGGATCAAATTTTGTACTGGGTGAGATCATTAAAAACGCCGCAAAAATAGATCTTGATGCGTTCTCCGGAAAGTATTTGTTTGAACCACTGGGAATCGCATCCTATTCTTGGTTGCAACTCAATAAAGGTGTTGTTGACGGTGCCGGTGGATTAAAACTCACACCAAGGAATATGGTTAAAATTGGCGTGCTGTTTCTGAACAAGGGAGAGTGGCATGGGAAGCGAATTATTTCCGAAGCATGGGTCGATAAAAGTGCAGTTTCGTATCCGGGTAATAGCTGGTTGAATAATTGGGATGATCATTGGGGATTGAAGGGGTACGCCTATTCCTGGTGGACCCATAAATTTGTCCGATCGGGTAAAAGTATAAATATGTATTATGCAGCGGGATGGGGGGGACAGTATATTATGGTCATCCCTGAATTAAAAACCGTTGTGGTTTTCACTGGCGGCAATTTCACATCCTTCAGACCGCCGTTTGAGCTGCTAAAAAATTATATTCTGCCGGCTATTAATTGAATTTTGAACAATATTCACCCAGTTTGATCTGTATCTTTATATTCGAGTATATCACCCGGTTGGCAATCCAAGGCACTGCAAATGGCATCCAATGTAGAAAGTTTGATTGCTTTGGCCTTGCCCTGTTTTAAAATCGACAAATTGGACATTGTAATGTTGACGGTTTCCGATAGCTCGGTCAGTCGCATTTTCCTTTTGGCAAGCATGACATCCAGATTTATGATTATTGACATTCCGTACTCTTTATATAGTAAGATCTGTTTGTTCTTTTAAGAGGTAACCTTCCTTAAACAAAATTGAGATTATATATAACATTAATGCGACCATCAGCATTTTAAAATCAATCGAAATTAAAATATTGGACAAGGGTGATTCTTTAAAAGTCACAAAATTGATACTCTCAATAATCAGATTTTCCGGAATAAAAAGCGGCAGCACCTGATAAAGGACAAAATTACCAACTACCCATGCACCGACCAGTATTGAAAGATTTCTGATGGTTAGAATATTTCGGAGTTCAAAAAAAGTCTGACTTTTAATTGCAATAAGAAATTTTTTTAACTGTATCAGGATTAATAATAATAAAGGAATAAAAATAAACCGTTTGATTAAATCGTATGTGAAGATATTTTTACTGATTTTTTGAAAAAGTTCCGGATCATTTTGAATCATATTTTTATCAAGCATAACGGTAACCGGGCTGATCGGATTGTTCCAGGGAATATCAATCCTTAAAATATCAATTTCATTTGGTCTAAAAAAAAGCAGATATGATTTGGTTATTATTATTGTCGAACCCATAATAAAAACCAGAACCATCAGGGCATTCATAAATAACTTAATTTTTGGAATTGTAAATAGCTTTGACATGATGCAACCCCTTATAACATTGATCATTTTTTTAAATATAAATAAATATTTATTGTATTGCAATATATAATTGTTGTATATAAAAAATATTGATTGAATCTCAATAAATAAATATCTTTTTAATTTTACCGGTGTATCATATTAACTAGGAGTGAAAAGTATGCTGTGGCTAATGATCAAGCATATTAATATCGTAGCTGAAAAAGTTAATTAATGTCATCGGCTGTGGGTACAGCAACACATCAACTGACATATTGGGGGGAATTGATATGACCCATCGGTTTTCTGATATATCACCGGGCAAAACGGCGCGGCTTGCTGGATTCGCGTATCTGATCCTCATATTAGCCGGTATTTTCGCCGAATTTTTTGTTCGCCAGAGTCTCATTGTGCCCGGAGATGCCGCAGCGACAGCCAATAACATCATGACCTCCGGGTCGCTGTTCAGGATCGGTATTGCCGGCGATCTGATCATGATCATATGTGACATCGCATTGGCCTTGCTCTTTTACGAACTGCTCAAACCCGTAAGCAGTTCACTATCCATGCTTGCGGCGTTTTTCAGGTTGGTACAGGCCACGATTCTGGGGATCAATTTGCTAAATCTGTTCTTTGTATTGCGACTCTTAAGTGGTGCTGGCTTTACGAACGTATTTGGCACAGATCAGTTGCATGCGCTGGTGTTACTGTTTCTCGGTGCTCATAGCATTGGATATGCCATTGGTCTGGTATTTTTTGGTCTGAGTATCTTTATCCTTGGTTATTTAATTTACCGATCGGACTATATTCCCGGCGTTCTTGGTATCCTGTTGCTATTGGCATCAACCGGTTATTTAACCGACAGTTTTGCTCATTTTCTTTTGCCCAACTATGAAGACTATGCCGCAATATTCGCCCTGGTTGTTTTCGCACCGGCGTTTATTGCGGAAATGTCACTTTGCTTGTGGCTGATATTTAAAGGCAGTAAAATACCCGAAACAAAATCATGAAGTAGATTCATTACAATGTTTGACAAAGATAGGAAGCGATAATTGTATACATCTGAAGAGGTTTTCCGTCTGGATTTACTTTTTAAATATTTTTGATTAATCAAAAAACAGGACAAACAGATGAAGGCTGTACTTTATCACAAATATGGTTCACCCGATGTGCTCGAATTTAAAGAAGTAGAAAAACCTGTTCCGGGGGACCGAGAACTTCTGATTAAAATACACGCGACAACCGTTACGTCAGAAGACTGCACTTTTAGAAAGGGGAAACCGTTTATTGCCAGATTTGCCACCGGTTTATTAAAGCCCAAAAGATCTGTACTGGGGGTTGTGCTGGCCGGTGAAGTTGAGGCTATTGGTAAAGATGTGAAACGATTTAAAACCGGGGACCAGGTTTTCGGATCTACCGATGCCGGTTTTGGCGCCCATGCCGAATACATCTGTCTGCCGGAAGACGCCGCGCTGGCAGATAAGCCGGCCGGTATGACCCATGAGGAGGCCGCTGCCGTATGTGGTGGTGTATTAACCGCATTGCCTTTCCTAAGAGATACCGGAAAAATCCGGAGCGGACAAAAAGTGCTTATCAATGGCGCATCGGGATCGGTGGGAACCTCAGCCGTTCAGCTGGCCAAATACTTTGGTGCAGAAGTTACCGGGGTGTGCAGTACGGCGAATCTGGAACTGGTCAAATCTCTGGGTGTCGATAAGGTCATCGATTACACCAGGGAGGATTTTACCATCAGCGGTGAGACCTATGATATCATCTTTGACACGGTAGGCAAACGTCCATTTTCCCATTGTAAAAAGGTACTCAATCAGGGCGGTGTATATCTTTCAACGGTCCTTACAGCGGCAATTATTCGTCAGATGATCTGGACTTCGATCATCGGTAACAAAAAGGCTAAGATAGCGTTCACCGGTTTACGGTCATCTGCCGACAAGACAAAAGATCTGATCTTCCTCAAAGAGCTTTTCGAGGCAGGCAAAATAAGACCGGTCATAGACAGACGCTATCCGCTGGAACAGACTTCCGAGGCGCACCGGTATGTCGATCAGGGACACAAAAAGGGAAATGTTGTTATAACTTTTTAAAATGACCACTTTTTGCAGCAGACGCACTGAACGCGAAACGGCTGGCATGGTGTGCAGATATTATGGCAAATTAAATTAAATTTTGTTCCAACTATCCCATCAATTTGGATGCGCCAGGCTGAGGACCGTCCATGCCTCCTCGTCAGGCCTCACCCGGATGTTCAACAGTTTACTGAATTGTGGCATGCTTGATTGCAATCGATTCCAAAGTTGCTTATTTTCGATATATAAACGAACGCAAAGTAGTTAAAATAATGAAGATAGCCATAGTCATTGTACGTAGTTTAATGGGACTTTTGTTCATATTCTCATCAATCACCTTTCTGTTCAAACTCATTACACCTCCTGAGCTAACCGGTGCGATGAAAATATTTAGCAGCGGACTTGATGCCTCGGTATATCTCTTACCGACCGTGAAGATAATTGAATTGATTTGTGGTATCGCTTTTTTGTCGGGAAGATTTGTTCCCCTTGCAGCGGTATTGATTTCTCCCATTATCGTAAATATTTTTATGGTTCATGTTTTTCTTAGTCCGGAAGGATTACCGGTTGCTATTTTTCTAGTGTTAGCAAACTCCTTTGTAGCCTATTATCACCGGGAAAGTTACCAACCTTTATTAAAAATGTAAGCCTAACCCGCACTTTAATCTGAATTTTACCGCCGCCGGTTGTTTAAAATTTAGTACATTTCGTATTTAACCAGTCTGCCGTCCAGGCCGCCGTTACTCAAAATCCATTTTTTGCCTGGTTTTAAACCGATGTGCTTGATGTATTTGCGATCGCCAAAATAGATAAAAGCGGTCGAATGATTGCAACGCTTCTTTAGGAAGTCCCCCAGATTTTTGTAGAAAGCGCTTAGATCCTGCTGATGTTGCATACGGATCCCGTATGGTGGATTGCAAACAATGATCTTATTTTCCAGTTTTTCGATCGCGAAGATATCTTTGTGAATAATTTTTATCTGTCCGGCCGGATCAATAACGGTGCAATTTTTTTGCGCGGTCGCCACCGCTTTTGGATCTATATCACTGCCCTGAATCAGATTACTGCCCAACGGTTGTATGCCATTTTCAGCCTCTTTTTTTACCTTGGCCCATAACGCAGCATCAAAGTCGGGCAGGTGTTCAAAGCCAAATTTACTGCGCCATTGAGCAGAAGGCGTTTTTGTGGCGGCCAGATAGGCTTCGCATAATAGCGTGCCTGATCCACAAAAGGGATCGTAAAGCGGCGTTTGTCCATTCCATTCGGAATAACGGATGATCGACGCCGCTAGAGTTTCCATCATTGGTGCCGGGGTGGTTTCCAGCCGGTAGCCACGGCGGTGCAGGGAACCGCCCGAGGTATCCACGCTGATGACGGCCACATTTTTCTCGATAAAAAGATTCAGCCACAAATCGGGATGGCGTGTATCAATCGAAGGGCGCTTCCCATAACGTTCCCGAAAATAATCGACGACCGCATCTTTGAGGCGCAGCGCGGCAAACTTGGAATGGTTGATATTGCTCTGGGTCACGTTGGCAGCGACGGCCAGCGTCTGTTCCGGATTCAGAAAGTCTTCCCATCGGATCTGTTTTCCAACCTGATAGAGGTAATTATCCGAATGGCAATCAAAGGTTTTAAGCGGAGCCAACACCCGGTTGATCAACCGGGAATGCAGATTAATCCGGTAAATCGATTCCGGGCCGGCGTTAAAATACAAACCGCGGTAGGCATGGCTCGTTTCTGCGGCGCCAAGTTCGTGTATTTCCGTTTCGGCAATATCTTTGATATCATCGGCAACCTGTGCAAAATAGCGCCCGGATTGTTGATATTCGTACATTTGTAATCTGAACTCCGTGATGTGCAAAGGTAAGCCCAATTCCGATATTCAACAAACGAAAATTTTTTGTGCGATGCACCAAACATGATACCGGATCTAAAGACGCTTTTGGAGGTTTAGACGATGATCCCGAAATTTGGATTTCTGACCAACTTCCCGGAGTGAACGGAAGTCTGTTGGATTGAGTGAAATTATCAGCGGCAAAATGCGTTGAAATCTTTTAGATCGACTGCATTGACGTTAAACGCATATGTAAGTTTTCTCGGGCGGTAGGTATGTCATCTTAGATCAGGATCTTTACCGCCCTTACAGTTGAATGACGGCCGTCAGCCGATACAGAACCAGTGATTTTAAAGAACAGGTATCAACATGGCAAACATCAATGTAAACGGAACCGCAATTGAATATGTTGAAAAGGGTCAGGGTAAACCCGTCGTGTTTATTCATGGTTCAGCGAGTGACTACCGGACCTGGCAGAACCAGTTGAATGAATTCAGCCGGGAATTTCGCACAATCGCATACAGCCGTCGTTACCACTGGCCAAATCAGCCGATTGTGGATGGAATGGATTATGCGATGACGAAACATATTGAAGATTTAAAGATGCTGCTAGACGCGCTGAATACCGGGCCGGCCCACCTTGTGGGACATTCTTATGGAGCACTGGTCGCCCTGCTGCTTGCCGTTGAATCGCCTCACCACGTCCGCAGCCTTGTGCTGGCCGAGCCGCCAGCGATCAGGTTGTTTGTCAGCAACACTCCGAGGCCCTCAGAACTGCTGAAACTCCTTGTTACACGACCCCGTACGGCTTTATCCATCATTAAATTAGGGGCATCCGGTCTGAAACCGGCTTCGGCCGCGGCCAAAAAGGGCGATATGGAGCAAGTAATGCGGTTGTTTGGAAATGCCGTTCTGGGGCAGGAAACATTTACCCGGATGTCTGCAGAACGCAGAGAACAGGTACGCGTCAATCTCATTCGGGCGGAATTTCTCGGTTCGGGCTTTTTACCGCTCGAGGCTCAAAAATTACGCGGAATCGGGGTTCCCACCCTGCTGCTCACCGCGGTGTCGAGTCCGCGTGTATTTTATTATCTGGCCGATCGGCTGGAAGAACTGATACCCGGCACAGAACGGGCTGAGATCTCCGCTGCATCGCATATCATGCATGAGGACAATGTTGTCGGGTTTAATAAAATCGTGTGTTCTTTTCTCAATCAGCACCGACTTTAGGTTCGTTTGGCTCGAGGCTTTTTTCTGCACAAAAACGCCGGGCCGGATTATTAATCAACCCTTCTCGAGCGCACCCCAAAATCCACATTGTCCTTCACCCAATTAAAAAATATTTTTTGCTGGGGAAAATCGGTGTTTGGCAACAAAATTCCCGGGTCTTTCCATGAAACCATGACCTGTGCATCCTGCGTCCATATTTTTACCCGGCTGCGGCGTACTTTGGTTTGCCAATCACGTCCGGTTACCGCATCGGTATAGATCAAACGGATGGTCACACTGCGTGCCAATTGCTCCAGCGGCTTAATCACAATGCTGCTAAAATCGGTTTTGCCCTGAACCTTTACATCCGGCTTGCCATCGCTCAACATGACGATTGAAATCGGTCGTAACACCAGGTTTTTATTTTTAACCGTCAGCGCAACCTGCTCAAAAAATGCGTTATAGTCCGTGAATGGATTCACCGTTTTTTTGGGAAATATCTCACGCAATTTTTCTTTGATTTCAGCAATTGATTTATTTTGAAATGTCTGAATCGGAAAAAATGTTTTTGGTTCATTGGCCTTGGCGCCGCCAATCGAACTGACAAACAGTACATTCGGTTCATCGAGCCCGTGATACCCGTTCAAATGAGCATTTAAATAATGAGCTAAAAAATCAATGGAATCATCAAAATATTTTCCGTTGATAAAAGACCCGCTGATATCCACCCCAACAAACAATGAAAGACGTGGTTTTGAAGTGCCGATTTTATCACCACATCCGGTAACGAAAAAACATATTATAAGTATCAATAATATTTTAGTGATATGCTGTAATCGCATTGCAACCTCCTGCCCGATTATCTCTCTTTTGCCAATTCCGGTTTTTTTATCATCATTCCCACCAACTCTTTCGATATTTTAATATCATCCATGGTTTTAAACGGGATATTAAAAATATTATGTGATGTAATCAGCACCGTGCCAAAATTTATGGCTGCCGCCACCACTTGTAACGGGGGCAACATAAAAGAAGCAAGCAGTTCTTCTCCTTTGGCCTGCAGCCATTTGGTATCTTCCTTGATTTTACCCATAAATTCAGAGGATATTGCCATGTATCCGTTGCTCCGGGTCGAAGTTTCACCTTTCGACAGTGCCAGTCCCTTACCCTGTATGATGGCTAAAATTGTTGGGGTACCGTGCTCGGCAAATAGAAACCATGACAAACTGCGGATACCAAACCAGGCAAATACCGCAATCGATAATGTCCAGAATATGCCCAGTTCAAAATTTTCAGAATATTGCGCGAACCAGGGCACCAATGAGTCAACAAATTCGCGATATAAAAAGACCACCTCGACAAAAAGTGCAACAATTTCGATAACGCCGATTCCGATGATGGCTGAGACATTTTTCTTTTTGATTGCATCAACCATGTTTGATAAAACGGCATAGCTGCCCAAAATAATAAATAGCAGAAAAATAAACAGCGGAATTCGCACAAAACCCTCGGTTAATTGTTCGCCGGTAATATTTGAGAATGTATCCACAACCAATGGCGTCATAACATAGGTAAAGATAACACTTTCTAAAAGACACCAGAGTATGGTAAGAAAAACCGCGATCCAGGGTATAGATGAACGCACCAGACCTCTTCCGGCACTCCCTAGTAACCGGAAGGGCATAAAGATGACTTCCTGGATCATGGCCCATAAGGCCAGGATAAATATTTTTAGAAATCCCAGGAGACCCGCAGCCAGATAGAACAGAAATTTAAAAACTCCACCCCAAAAAGCCACGATAGCTTTGCCCAGATCCCACCAATTAATAAACAATGAAAGGACAAATCCACGCCGGTCATGTCGAATAATAATGCTTAGAATACTGGCGATGGTTACCCAGCATCCAAAAATTATTGCAAAAACCGGTAACAGTAAAAATATTCTTTTAGCCAGCATCAGCCAGAATACATCCCCGGCACCCCAGGCAAACAGGATAAATGATTCCTGGAAATACATAGGGAATAACAAAGCCGATAATGCATAATATAAAATACCGTTGCTTTCAATAGGCATAACTCAATCTCCTATAATTAATCCGGAATAAATCAAATTATTTGGCTGTCCGTGATCAGCCTCCCGCTACAAAATAAAGAAAGGCAGCACAATTACGTATGGTTGATAGCAGAATGCCTGACGAAATTCTGACCAAATAAAAATTATTTATAAGCAACTAAAAATAAAGCGTAATGTTATAATCGAATTAATTAAAAAAATGATAAGAAAATATAAAAAATTGTCAAGTATGGTTATTTCGGATTTATGATTGTACCCGCTTGATTATCCGGGCCTGAAGTCTACGACATCAGCTCAAGGGGTGTGAGCGGCAATTTTATTGGTAAACACAGGATAATCTGCTCTTTTTATCATGATACAAAAAGAACCATAGATTTCCAGCGAATTTAAATCTCATGCAGTCTTGCCATAACATCACGAGTCGCGGTTTGAACGAGAATTCGCACGGCTTCGCTGTGCTCGCTAAGGATTTTTAGCTGCCGGACTCTGCCCCGCAGCAATGACTGCAGCACTCAAGAGTTCCAGCGGGATCTCATGGGTTTTTCCGCAGCGGGGACATTTTATTTTGCTGTGGTCCGTCTCTTTTGGGATTTTCATTTTCAAACCACAGCTGCAGGTCAGAAGACCGTAGCCGGCAACACGCTGCAAAATATCTTTTGCCTCACGCATACCCTTTTTGACATTCTGAGCGGGTGCATCTGCCTGCCGGATGCCCTGTTCCTCCGAGCTTTTCAGACTGGCCGTCCCGATGATACCCTGATTACCATGGAGTTGTTTGAAGGCCTGCTCATAGGCCAGTAACGAAGAACTACTTGTCATACCGCGCAAAATACGGACACGTTCTTCGGTAGGAGGATGGGTGCTGAACAGATTGCGCTGTTTTCCGGTTGCCGCCAGCGGATTGACGATATACATTGGAGCAAGCGTGCGGCTTTTGCTGAAATTTTCACTCTGATTGGCGGCGATTTTTTCCAGCGCCGAAGCCAAACCTTCCGGATAGCGGGTGAAACGCGCTGCACTGGCATCGGCCAGATACTCGCGCTGACGGGAACTGGCATAATAGAGCAGCTGGGTTAGAATCGGGGCCAGAATGGCGGTAACAATGCTGACCACCATAATGACCAGCTGGATCTGGCCGCTGTCCCGGGAAGATCGCCGTCCACCCAGGGAACTGTACCACATGCCGCGCATGAACAGATCGGCCAGAATAACCACCGCACCAACCGTCACCCCAGCCAGGGTCATAAAATAGGTATCCCGATTGGAAATGTGTCCGATTTCATGCGCGATAACGCCTTGCAATTCATCACGGTTCAGCCGGGCCATCAATCCGGTCGTAACCGCGACGGCAGCCTTCTCCGTTTTTATACCCACGGCGAAGGCGTTGGGCACACTGGAATCGATAATGAAGACACGCGGCATAGCGGGTAAACCGGAAGCAATTTTCATCTCTTCCACTATGTTGTACAATTGTGGCGCATCATCGTGGCTAATTTCCCGGGCGCCGGCAGTGGCCAGCAATATCCGGTCCCCGCTGGAAAAACTGAATCAGCAGCATCACCACCCAGACGATCATGGCCACGAGGATGCCGAGCGAAATACCTTCCTGCGGATTATCTGCCAGTATATAAGATCCGATCGCTCCGCCAAGAAAAGACAGTGTTAAAGCCATTAAGATAATCAGCCAGACCGATTTTATTTTATTCTTGCGGATTTCTTCCCACATTGGACCAATTTATTTTTTCTACTCAAATTGTGCCGGTATTCGAGTCTTTAAAATTGTACTTTTGGAACTTCCCGTTCAGCCGGCGTTTCAATCTCAAAAAATTCCGCCTGTTTAAAATTAAACATCCCGGCGATAATATTGGTGGGGACACTTTCGATTTTTGTATTGAAGGCTTGCACCTGATCATTGTAAAACTGGCGGGCAAAACCGACTTTATTTTCCGTGGAGGACAATTCTTCCTGCAAAGCCAGAAAATTCTGACTGGCTTTGAGATCGGGATAGTTTTCAACCACCAGCATAAAACGGCTAAGCGCATTATTAAGTTCACCTTCTGCCTTAGCCTGATCGGCTACGCCGCTTGCTTCCAGGGCATGGCTGCGGGCCTGCGTGATCGAATCCAGCGTTTCCCGCTCGTGTTTCATATATCCTTTGGCCGTTTCGACCAGATTGGGAATCAGATCGTGACGCCGTTTTAGCTGAACATCAATCTGAGACCAGGCATTCTTTACCTGATTGCGCAAACGAACCAGACCGTTGTACATACCGAAGACCCAAAAAACGATGATCACCAAAATTGCGAGTACAATAATCAAGACCATGTATCACCTCCTGCACCTAATGCGATTCTTTGAACAGTTCTTTAAAATAGTCTTTAAGTTTTCCTGCTGCGGAACCCTCCGGTTCCAGACCGGCAATGGCGATTAATTCTCCGCGATCCAGCCATATACCGCCATCGTGCGGACAGATATCCACCTGTATTTGTGTGTGCGGAAAAAGATCCGAGTGCATTTTTTTCTGACAGCGGGGACAACGTCGTTTACTTTTTGGGGACTTTTTGAACCTCGAGAGATCGTACAGTTTTTCCGAAGTATCCAGAATCAGCTCCAGTTCACCCTGATCCAGCCAGCAGCCGGCACAGGACGGACAGTAGTCAATTTCCACTTCCGCATATTCCAAAACAATCATCGATTTTTTACAGACCGGACAGGTCACCCCATATACCCCTAAATTATTTTAGAATATATATCTACCGGTAGACAGAAGCAAAAGATTGTTTAAAGATTACAGATTAAAAAGCAACAAAGCGACAAGGCACCAGAGCGACAAAGGTCAAGGGAAAAATATGAATTGGGTAGTGGCATGGCGTGCCATGCCCAAAGAGATCATATATAATCATAACTCATTTTCCAGTTCTGTTTCTCGTAAATCCGGATTTCGATCGATGTGGAAATTATTCAGCGGGATGTACAAGTTGATGATCAAGAATCACCAAGATTCATATTATCACACATTCCACTTACTTCCTTGTTAAATAAATTGTGTTTATCAATCAACATCTCTTTGAAGATGGCACCCCGTTATATTTATTAAACACTTATGTAAAAACTGGTAACACTCATCATAAAACCCTAAATTTAGCTACAAGGCTATTATTATAAGGCTATTATATAATGAAACGAAGAGGCAGGGCTTGACATGTCAATTTATATACTGGATAGTATTAATATTATCTTAGCGGGAATCTTTGTCCTGCTAAATGGTTTTTTTGTTGCAGCAGAATTCGCTATTGTTAAGGTACGCGCCAGTCGACTGGAGGAATTAAAGGAACAGCATAAGCCATTTGCTAATACTGCAATCTGGCTTTTTAAACGTCAAAATCTTTCCCTTTCGGTCTGCCAACTTGGTATTACGATGGCCTCACTGGCGCTGGGGTGGATCGGGGAACCGGCATTGGCGCACTTGATAAAACCAGCATTTCTGACGATAGGAATAACATCAGAAGTCGTTCTTCACACCGTTGCATTTACAGTAGCTTTTTCCATCATCACCTCACTTCATATTGTTATAGGGGAACAGGTGCCTAAAATTTATGCCATCCGGCGACCCGGCATTGTATTTTTATGGTGTGCAGGACCACTAAAAGTATTTTATATCGTTTTCTACCCTTTTATGGTTTTGTTGAATAATGCCTCTCTATTTCTTCCTCCGCAAAGTCGGCATCAAAAACCCGGATGAGCACGACACGTCTTTCAGCGAAGCAGAAATTCGAGCGTCCCTTAGTCGTGCACATTTCGCCGGCGAGCTTTCCGGAAATGAACACCGCTTGCTAAATGCAGTATTTAAATTTGATGATATGGTTTGCCGGCAAATCATGGTACCGCGAGTTGAAGTTGAATTCCTCGATATTGATCGACCTTATCCGGAAATATTACAAATTGCAAAGGAAAGCCACCATACTCGATTGCCCCTGTGCAAAGGATCTTTGGATAATGTTATGGGCGTAATTCACCTTAAAAACCTTGTTGGTATATACTCGGATGAGCCATTTGATTTGACCAAAATCGCTCGTAAACCGCTCTACGTTCCGGAAAGCATGCCGCTCAGCCAGTTGCTCACTCAATTTCAAAATATCCATCAGCACATGGTATTTGTTGTGAATGAGCACGGCACAATTGTTGGTATCGTTACCCTAGAGGATGTATTGGAACAGCTTGTAGGAGAAGTACAGGATGAATTTGATGCCGAACTTCCAAATATCGTTCCCGAAGGACAGGGGCAGTTCATTGTTTTTGGCGGCACTTTAATTGAAGATTTAAATGACGAATTAGACTTGAATCTCCACTCTGAGGAAATGGATACACTTTCAGGATTGCTGATCGAACATGTTGGCCAAATGCTTAGCCTCGGAAAATGTGTGGAACTGGATAATGGAATTACAGCAGAAGTCGTGGAAGTAAAGGGAAACCGGGCAACCCGCGTTCGCCTGACTATTCCGAATTCTTTGAATAAGGACTCTTCTGAAGTTGTTGGTACGGATTGAGCATTATGAGAATCGGCGTTCTCACGAAATTACAGTTCAGCCGAAATCACAATACTGTGACTATAACAATCGAGAAATGGTATCACATCTTGAAATTATAGTATTTATCTTATATATATATTTTGGTATAATAATTGTTTTCAATATATTCAGAATATATTCTCCGCATCGATGTAATATCTTATCATAATTTAACAGAAAGTAGTCCTGCTATTGCAAAGGCATTATCTATTGCGTACTGGAACCTTCTACATTTCAGGGGGGATCCGGTAAGAACAGACCTGGTCAAACGGTTCCGGTTCTACTATTCTGGACTGTAATCTCAAGCATGTTTATGCAAGCAATAATTTGCAGTTCTGGCAATACAACCGCTTGGTCTGTTCACCAATTACCCTTAAATGAAACACAAATAATCAAAGATTATTTATCAGAAGAAAGGTACAAATCGCTAGAAGATAAGATTTATCTTGAGATTAGAAATTTCAAAGTGGACGAGTTTATCTATCTTCCTGATAGTAGTGGTATTCTCAGCGGTAAAATTGGATTAAGTGGAATTAAGTTAATAGTGATAGAATATTATAATTAAACATCTAAAATCTTCATTTACGAATAAATAAATTCTGACACATGGCATCAAGCGGACACGAGAATGCGTCGTGATCCACGAATAATTTTATGGTTTATCAAGTGTATTACTGCCGCCGCTTATGCATAGTCGTTAGGTGGCTCATAGAGGTATAGATGAAGTGATCAATTTGGAGAGATGATGAGTATCATATTTTCTGGGATTATAGCCGGGGTATTGGGAACCTTAGTGATGGATTTATTGAATCACCTCTTCGCAAGGACAGGGATGATATCAAAAATCGACGTTGGGATGCTCGGAAGGATGGCTGCTGGTTGGACACATGGTCGGTTTTGCTATAGTCATCCGGATGAAATAAAGAAAGTTGATAACGAAGTTTTCTATGGCTATGTTGCCCATTATACTATCGGAGTTGGATTTGCAATTCCATTTGTTCTTGGTTGGAATCTTTTTGTCGGTGGACCCGCGTCTCCTGCTTGGGCGCTTGCCTATGGCTTATTCACAACGTTGGGTTCTTTTTTCTTTATTTATCCATCCATGGGATTAGGTGTATTAGGTAATCGATCACCCGAAGGTCTCAGGAGTCCCCTTTCCAGTCTGGCTAATCATTTATTCTTTGGTGTGGGCATGGCAATAGGGATTGCATTATTTTGATACTTATAAATAATAATTGGTTAAAACAAATTAATCGCCAACTAACAATTAAATGAAGCCGCCGCCTACACCTACGCTTCCGGACATCGGTGGCGGATCACCGGTACGGCTAATTGCCAGCCGTTATACGCTTAGGTAAAATTGATTTGGAAAAATTTTAGTAATTTATAAAACAGAAATATAAATAATTGCGCTTAACATACTAATTTGGTAGGATACGCATAATAAATATACACAATCAATATATGTATTTATTAAAGACGACGATATGATAAAAAGATTTTACATTACGACAATGATTCTTGTATTTATTCAATCATCGTTTGGACAGAAAATTTCAAACTGTCAGGACAGTATTTCGACTATTTTCAATGAAATTAATTTTGAGACGAAGAAACATCAACAATTATGGGCAACAGATTTATATGGACCAATGCTTTTAGTCAATCCGAATACAAGACAACTATTTGCAAACTTTTCTGATTCGGCTGGTATTCTCAAGCAAGTTGGTGAGATTTATTCTGGAATCTTACCAAACGAAATTAATATTGCAAATACGGCTATCGACTGGAACGGCAGACGGTGGGCCATGATTATGCTTCCATTACCCATTAATAAACAGGACAGAATAAATTTACTTGCCCATGAGTTATTTCACTTATTTCAACCTTCATTAGGATTTAAATTATTCAATACTGAAAATAATCACCTTGATCAAAAGACCGGTAGAATTTATTTGCGGTTGGAATTAGAAGCATTAAAAAAGACTGTGCAGACAACCAATAAAACTGAACGAAAAACGCATCTAACCAACGCCCTGACTTTTAGAAAATATAGATATTCGCTTTATCCTGGAGCAGACTCTACCGAAAACTTATTAGAACTAAACGAAGGAATTGCTGAATACACAGGTTCGATAATTAGCGGGAGAAATAAAAAACAATCCACCGAACACTTTGTGCAAAGCATAAATACTTTTTTAAGCAATCCTACATTTGTTCGTTCATTTGCATATCAAACAATTCCCATCTACGGTTACCAGCTTGCCAATACAAAAAAAGGTTGGAACAAAGAAGTAACAACTAAAACAAACCTGACTGATTATTTTATAATGGCATTTGATATATCTCTACCAAATGATTTAAAGGGAACGACCGACTTAATTTTAAATCAATACAATGGTGAGATAATTATTTCAGAAGAAGAAATTAGAGAAGGAAAAACAAAAAAGTTGATTACTGAATATAAAAGTAAATTTATTACCCAACCACATTTCGAACTTAATTTTAAGCAAATGGATGTATCATTTGACCCAAGAAATATTATGCCTATCGAAGACAAGGGGACCGTTTATCCGAATATAAGAGTTACCGATAAATGGGGAATTCTTACAGTTGAGAATGGAGCGCTAATGAGTCCTAATTGGGACAAAATTTCAGTAACCATACCTTTAAAGAATGAGAATAAATATATAAGTGGAGATGGTTGGACTCTTGAACTTACCGACGGATATTCGGTAATAAAGGATGAAAGTACTGGCAACTACAAACTGAAAGAAAAATAAAAAATTACGCATATCAAAGTATTAAGACAATAGCCATGATATTAGTAATATATAGTCTTGTAGCACGGTTCAAAGTCCTTGTAACTAGACAATACAGCACTCCGCAATCGGTTACTATATTGAAACTAACCGTTACTGTTTAATTTAACAGTAGAAATCGCGTATAATAATGCAATGTCGCGGACACTTTTCCGCCTTCGGCACCTAACGCCTGGCAACGCTTATTGTCGGCCGTTAGCGATAGCCAGCAGGTAAATCGAAAATATGCAATCGACCAATAGGAGTTAACCATGAAAGAACTTTTTCACAAATTGTTTTCACAGGCGGATGGTATGCCTTTCAGTATCACATACCCCGACGGGACTGTCGTCAAATACGGAGGCGCGGGAGAATCGAAGTTCAACCTGATTTTTAAAACGAAAAAGGCGATGCGCGCCATGCTCATCAATACCGACCTCGGTTTTGGTGAGGCCTATATGCTGGGGGACATCGAATTCGAAGGAAAGATGACGGACCTGATGACGATGGTCATGACCACGGACCTGTTGAGCGCGTTCCGCAAGGTCGTTTATCATCCGGTCAATATCCTCCGCCACCTGCCGAGCCATGCGAGCGTGTTCTGGAATTACCTCTACCAGCGACATACGTACGAGAACGATAAGCGATTTATCTCAGAACCCTATGACCTCGGCAATAAATTCTACGCGTTATGGCTGGACAAAGACATGCAGTATACCTGTGGCTACTTTAAGACGCCGCAGGATTCCATTGATCTCGCGCAGGAACAGAAGCGCGAGCAGATTTGCCGAAAACTGCGACTGAAACCCGGCGAGACCCTGCTCGACATCGGCTGCGGCTGGGGAGGTATGCTGATTTATGCCGCTCAACATTACGGGATCAGCGGTGTGGGTGTGACCCTCTCAAAGGAACAGGCGGAAGAATCGAACCGACGGATCAAGATTGCCGGTCTGCAGGACCGGATCCACGTAGAACATGCCGACTATCGGGATCTGCCCAAGCAGGGCCGCGTGTTCGATAAAGTTGTCTCCGTGGGCTGCCTGGAGCACATCGGTAAAGCGAACCACGACCTTTTCTTCTCAATCGCCAAACAGTCACTTAAACCTGATGGCACATTTGTCCTGCACACCATCGGGAAGGTGAAACCCGGAGCCCCCCTCGCTTTTGGCAACAAGCATGTATTCCCGGGCGTGTACACAGCGACACTGGCCGAGATCAGCCAGTGTCTTTCGAAACTCGAAATGCGTATCCAGGATGTCGAAAATATGCGTTTGCATTACTCCTACACTGCCCAGCACTGGCTGAACGCATTCGAGGCCCATGTGGATGAGATCCGTGACATGTACGATGAGCAACTCGTCCGGGTGTTCCGCATTTACCTCAGCCACGGCGTCGCGTTAATGAGGTACGGTGGGAACGAACTCTACCAGCTCATCATTACACCCGGTATCGACAACGAACGCCCGATGACGCGTGACTATCTCTATGCGGAAGGAATCAATTCGTATCAACAGAGGTAAAATCTCTAGACCGTTGAGAAAAATGAAAAATAAAAAAAACAGGCGTCTGGCTGTAAAAGATAAGATCAAAGATAAAAGATTAAAAAGCAACAAAGCAACAGAGCGACAAAGGTTCAAGGGATAAGGAAGCCCGATAACTGTTTTTTATCTGTTCTAAGGACTCCGATGGAGAGAAAAATCGGTATCGCGACCAATTTCGGGACCATCAGACACTGCAATTTCGTTATTTTTGAGTGATTAAATCAGAAGATTCATGATGAGGATAAAGAACCACATCCGTATTTTCATCATCGCCACCATTGTATGGTTTATATTTCTGCTTGCCGGTATGCCTGATTATTATCTACAGTATTCAAATCAAAAAATGATCGTTTTTGTAACGATACTTTTAATTCCAATATCCATAATTGTCATTATGGTGTTCAAACCTTTAAAGCCGCAAAAACGATTGACGGTTGCTTTTTGGTACGCATTTTATTTCACCGTACCACTGGCAATTTACGACACCATATATTGTGGTCTATACCTTGGATTTGGCATTAATTTCTTTTTTATTTTCTGGTTTTTGAGTATATACTATGTAATCCCGTGGATCCTCTTCCCTGCGGTTGCAATTTTATTAAATCGGAAAAATACATCATTATCAATTTGATGTTACAATGATCGTCTGAATTCTGAAGCACGGCACAATGGCGGGCGGATAATTGTCTGGCCGATTTACCGGTATGGCTTAGTTACAACTACTTTGATAATTTTAAAAAGTGCAGATATCATATGAATCCTTAGTTGTTCTGATTTCCAACCCTTTAAATAAACCAAGGAGTAACGTTATGAAAATTATTACCGTTTTGCTGTTCTGCTTTTTACTGCTTTTTTTAGTTGGTTGTGTTAAAAAAACAGATATTGAGGCAGAGAAGGCTGAGATATTAAAAATTTTAGCCGCAAATGACCAGGAACTTCTGGATGGTATCAGTAAAGATGATACTTTGAATTTTGAGTTTATCAGTGTTGGCGAAGGCGATATGAGCAGGATAACAGGGGTTCAGTCGCATGAAGAAAACAGAAAATTATTGGAAAAAGGAAAATTCGTTAAAATCGAGAACCTTGATGGTCCGGTAATACATGTATCATCAGATGGAACTATGGCATGGGTGGCTGTAAAAACAAAGTTTGTCATTGCCTATACAGATTCTCTTGGGGTGGCTAAAGAATGGGAAGGCATTGAAGCAAGACTTGAAGTTTATGAGAAAACGGCCAATAAGTGGGATGCAGTTGCATCTGCACAATCTCACTAGCGTATGATTTCTCTCTGTGGCTTCTGTGGTTTGTACTATGACCGCCAAAAACTTTGTGATTATTGCCAAGTTCTTGCACGCACAAATGAAAAATCACAAATATTAAAAAATTCCAAATCACAATTTTTATACCTGCACTCGAATTATTTTGGATTATTTGTACGTTGGAAATTGTAGATTATTTGGATTTTGTTATTTGTAATGTGAAATTTTTTTGCCCCGGAGCTTCGCGGCGTTGTGAACAGGTCAGGTTACCATATTACAAATTAATATGGTGGCCGAATTCATATAGATGTCCTGTAACGGACTTATCCGCTTTACATCGGTTTCAGGACCGCATTAATTTAAGGGGGGATTCATGCAGCTAAAATTTATCAGTTTAATGGTGAGAAATCAGGACGAAGCACTTCAATTCTACACAAAGATGTTAGGTTTTAAAAAGATGGCCGATATCCCTATGGGAGAGTTCCGTTGGCTTACGGTCACTTCACCGGATGGAATCGAGGGTGTCGAGCTGGTGCTTGAGCCGGTGAATTTTCCACCGGCTCAGGCGTATCAGAAAGCCCTGTTCGAAGCTGGTATTCCTGCCACCGCTTTTATTACAAAGGATATTCATGCTGAATACAAACGTCTGAAAGATATCGGAGTCATATTCCGCGGCGAACCGAAAAATTTGGGTCCGATTACGGCCGTCTTATTTGAGGATACCTGTGGTAATCTCATTAACCTGGTTCAACCCGCAGCTTAACCATGCGCTAATTCGAACAGCTCACTGCTGTCGTTGTTCCAGCAAGCGCTGACCGTTAACGCATGTACAGAGGAATTAAAATGATAGTATGCAGCAGACTTTATTTGTTCTTGGGGATCTCAATATTAACCGGTATCACGGCCCTCTATGCAAAAGAACCGCAGGTTAGGGGCGATCGGCTTGTTTTTACACTTTCCGACCTGGACGGTCGCATTATTTCTTCGTCAGATACCCTATTTGAAGATAAGGTCCTGCTGGTTACATTATGGGGCACCTGGTGCCCTCCCTGCCAGAGTGAGGTTCCGACATTTATCAACCTTCAAGAACGCTACGCGGACGACGGCCTTATTGTAGTAGGAATTGCGTTTGAGCGCGATACATTGGACCATGCCCGAAAAGAAAGGCTTCGTGAGTTCTCTCAGAAACACAAGATAAATTATCTGATACTTGATGGTGGTGCCACATCCGATTTTTCAACCGCATTGCCAATGGTCACTGATGTCGAAGGGCTTCCGATAGAAATCATGATTGATCGCTCCGGAACTGTTGTTATCAGCCGTAACGGATATGGCTACTCAAAAAAATGGGCCCGGGATCTTGAAAAAGAAATAGAAGGTTTACTGGTGGAGAAGCTTTGAAACACCTCGATCCATGTGGCTGGTTATTAATCGGGACACACATGAAAAATGAATCAAATAACCTTTAGACCAATTGGAATTATCCATTCGCCATTTTCAAAGTTGGAAGGCATGCCGATTCAGCCTTCGGCTGCCAAAGGCATTAAAGGGCATATTGTTGTATTTGAAGAGTATGCGGAAGGCTTATGCGATCTTGACGGTTTTTCACACATCATGCTATTATATCATCTTCATCTTTCAAACTCCTATAATTTAAAGGTCATCCCGTTTTTGGATGATCAGGAACGCGGTGTTTTTGCAACCCGGGCGCCACAAAGACCTAATCCAATTGGCCTATCGGTTGTAAAACTGATCGGGATCGATGCGAACATCCTTAAAATTGAAAATGTTGATATTATCGATGGTACGCCTCTGCTTGACATTAAACCGTATATAGCCGAGATGGAAAATGTAAATCAGTATAGAATCGGATGGCTATCCAATTCTTTAAAACAAATGACTTCAAAAAGATCAGATAAAAGGTTTAAATGATTTTCGATGCGGGGGAGGCTAAAAGAAAATTATATTCTTATTATTTGTTCTGATTAATGCATCATATGTTTTTATACCTGTTTTTCAGAAATCCGATTGAATAAATCAGCACCAGGGCAGAAGAAAGAGTGCCTGGTTTAACGTATAGAAAATGAGATAAACATGCCCATTGGTAACAATAATTCCGTGATCTAATCCCCCCGACAATTACCGATTTTTAATCCAATTGTATCTATTATTCTAAATAATCGTATAATGGAAATATTTCTAAATATGCAAACGGATATTTATAATGAACCACAAATTCAGCCAGGATTACCGGTATTTATTCTACTTTGCGTTGTTTAATTTTATGCTTCATATTACAACCAATGGTCAATACGGCTTTCATCGTGATGAATTGTATTTTCTCGACTGCGCCAAACATCTTTCATTTGGATATGCGGATATACCGCCCTTAACCCCCTTTTTTGGTCGCATCGCCGTTGAAATTTTTGGCGAATCATTAAGAGCCGTTAGATTTTTTCCGGCTCTGGCCGGTGCACTTGCCGTTTTCTTTACAGGTTTAATGGTCAGGGAATTTAATGGAGGGCATTTCGCACAGGCTCTTGCAATGATTGCTGTCATTATTTCTCCGGTTTATCTCGTCAGCGGAACCCAGTTTCAAACCATCCCCTTCGATCAATTAATTTGGATTATCTGCGGTTACCTTCTGATTCGTATAATCAATACCAATGATTCAAAAATCTGGCTGTTAATTGGCCTGACAATCGGCATCGGGTTTTTGAATAAGTACACGATGTTTATTCTTGGTTTATCTGTTTTAGTGGGTTTGCTTCTGTCCAGGCAGCGATTTTTTTTATCGGATCGCTGGCTCTGGCTGGGTGTGTTATCGGCATTTTTGATTTTTCTTCCAAACCTCGTATGGCAATATGTACATCATATGCCGGTATTTGATCATATGCAGGCGCTGAGCTCCGATATTCAGGATGAGTTTTCCGTTTTTAATTTTTTTCTGGACCAGATAATTATTTTCAGCCCCTTTAATTTGCCCATCTGGACCATTGGTATCTCTTTTTATTTTTCAAAAAAAGGCAAACATTATCAAATGCTCGTCTGGTTATTTATTATTCCCCTCGTCATATTCTCTTTTACCGGGGCCAAGTCTTATTATTTGTCACCAAGTTTTCCGATCCTTTTTGCCGGTGGCGCCGTGTATCTGGAATCGCTATTAACGGGCCGGAGAATAATCTGGATAAAAAGGTCCATTATTGGTCTGTTGGTGATAAGCTTTATCATAACATTGCCTGTCTGGTTGCCTATCCTTCCCATAGAAAAAAGCAAGCAGTACGGATTAATGGACATCAGATATGATTATCGGGAGATGATCGGCTGGGAAGAGTTGGTGGAAACGGTAGCCGAAACTTACCATAAACTTCCGGAAAGTGATCAAAAAATAACAACGGTTTTCACAGGCAATTATGGCGAGGCCGGGGCTATTAATCATTATCGTTTAAAATACGGATTACCCCGGGCCACCAGCGGTATCGTTAGTTACTATTTGTGGGGTCCAAACGTCGAAGCGGAAATATATATCGTTATCGGCGGTTTTCCCGAGGACTATCTCTTTCGCTATTTCAAGCGAGTGGAAGAGGCCGGGGTAATCCGCAATTCATTTGATATTCAGAATGAAGAGTATAATCAGCCATTTTATATCTGCAGGGAATTAAAAAGACCTATACTCGAAGTTTGGCCCGAACTCAGACATTTCTGAATTGCGGATTAAATATGATATCCGGGGTTAAAAATGCATTCACGCCTTCCACAACTTGATATGGAAGCATTTTAACAGAACCGAAAAGAGAGTAACGTGATTAGGGAGGGTCAACAACGGTAGAACAATTTCTTCGCCGCGATGCTCGCGTGGCATGACAATTTAATGTTGTGAAATGATAAGTCCCTTCAAGCAGCTTAGGGCATATGAAATGCGGATCATGGTCATACATTTTTCTGCAAAGCGGTATTTCAGTATATTTAATATTTAAAAGGATAATGATTTGTTTATACTTATCCGCACAATCACATACGCATCAATATTTATTGGCTCCTTTCTCATATTCATGCCAAAACAAATTCTGATGGAAGTAGGACTCAATCAGCCTGAATCGTTTGGTACTGAACAGTTGTTCGGTTTTCTGATTGGTATATCAGGTGCCATATTGGCGATATCGTGCATTGTGACATTTGCTCTGATCGGAAAGGGGACCCCTGCGCCATTCGATCCACCCCGCCGGTTGGTTATTCGCGGACCTTACGGTTTAGTACGAAACCCCATGTATATTGGAGCTTGCTTTGTGCTTTCCGGTGTTGCATTATTTTATCAGTCCTATGAGATATTTTTATACACCGGTATTTTTTTCGTTGTGTCACACCTGTTTGTGGTCTACTATGAAGAGCCGGCATTGAAGCGGAAATTTGGTGAAGCGTACGTCTCATATAATCAAACAGTAAACCGGTGGTGGCCCGGGAAAAAAATGATCCGGAGATGACCGGGCTTTTGTAAAGCCTTGTGGCGAGTGAAAACCTGACTGTTATTTTACCCTAACACAGAACCGAATGATGTTTTATGAAAGGTGTAAAAGACAAAATCACATAAAGACAGCTTATATCAGGGGGATCCTTGTTTTTACGCAGGATTGGAAAAGCAGGGCATTGCGTTCAGTTTATTCTACGAGCGTAAAGCTTAATTTGTCCTGTCTAGACATGATGTTTACATTTAAATTAAAATTATTAATAAACCTGATCTACTCATAAACCACAGAGCGCACAGAGTCAACTTTATAAAATTTAATTATACGCTCTGTCCACTGTTGTGAAATATTAAAGTTAATATTATTTTGTAGACCGGTAATCAGGAGAATTTACTAAATTCAGATTTTCATTCCAGACCTTCGGTCGGTCACAAATTATTGTTTCTATAATTGTCAGGATATAATAAAAGTAGGGATTGCAAAGACCATCCAATTATTACCAATCATTTTTAAAGAGACTGAAAAACAAAGAATATAGGATATTACTTTCATTTATGGATAAGAGACCCGATACGGCACAGGATCAGAAAATATTACCAAAGCGTGTTAAAGAAAAAACCGTTGAAATAAAGGCCCCTTCGAGTGCGGTGATGTTGAAAGAATTGCCGGCAACAGCTATCTGCGGTAATGATATCAGTTCTTCCTGTCTCTATGTATCGGCGCTATCGATTATTTATGCCGGAAAGTATGCCTGGGTTGCACTTTTAATGGTCGCCGGAGTCCTTTATCTTTTCCGAAAAATCTATGGTGAAGTCGTTGGCGCATTGCCACTTGAATGGTGGTGCATACAATGCTTTACTCAACACAACAAGTAAATCTATAGCCTCTCTGGCGGCCGCGCTAACCCTTGCTATCATATATGGCAACTGCCGTAATCTCGGCCAGTGAAGCGATGCATTATGTACATGCTCTCTGGTATGGCTTGCCGGTTATAGAGCAACCATTATTCTGCTGGCCTTTTTTATGATTCTGACGATCATTGGTATTGGTGAATCATCCAGAGTTGCGGTGGTGATATTTCATTACTCACTTGGTATCTTTGACCGTTCTAGTTATTGCGGTCGGTTTTTACATCGCACAAAATGGTTTCGGTGTTCTCGAAGCGAATTATCGTTTGCCGGTCGAAGGCGGATTGGTGATGGCGCTCATTTTTTGGATTTTCGGCAGCCATGCTGGGCATCTCAGGATTTGAGAGTTCTGCCAATTTTGTCGAAGAACAAGCACCGGGTGTCTTTCCAAAGACGCTTCGAAATATGTGGATTGTGGTAAGCATTTTTAATCCGCTTATGGCTTTTTCGGCTCTGGCTATCGTACCCATTGCAGATGTAGCAGTTAACCAGGAAGCCTTACTTGCACATATGGGTGAAATTTCTGGCGGTACATGGCTTTCATGGTTCATCTCGATTGATGCTGCTTTTGTTTTAAGTGGTGCCGTGCTCACTTCCTTTGTTGGCGTTGGCGGACTTGTACAACGTATGGCGCTGGATCGGACGCTTCCCCAGTTTTTACTTAAATTGAATAAAAGAAAATCAGCCTATCGCATCATGATTGCATTTTTTATTCTATGTGTTTCAATCCTATTAATTACACAGGGAAAACTGGGGGCACTGGCGGGTGTTTATACCATTTCATTCCTGTCGGTAATGGTATTGTTCGGTTTTGGAAATATTCTGCTCAAAGTGAAGCGGGCTCGACTACCCCGACCTGAAAGGCCGGTGGAATTGCTTTGCTTATTGCAATAACAGCAGTACTGGCAGCACTTGTTGGAAATGCCATCCTGAATCCGGTGTATCTTGGTGTGTTTTTCGAATACTTTATCCCGACCATCGGCATTGTCGCTGTAATGCTTTATCGCACGGCTATACTTAAAGGTTTTCTATACCTTCTGAAACACATTTCCGATAAAATACAATCAATCGTTTCGTTTGGAAACCAGACATTGACTAAAATGATCAATGATATCAATAAACAGGAATTTGTATTCTTCACAAAAGATGATAATGTAGCAGTTTTGAACAAAGTAATGATCTATGTAACTGAAAATGAACAAACCCGAAAATTGAAAATAGTAACTATTCTGCCGGATGATGCTTCGGTGAGTCCTGGACTTGAACGGGATATTGAGGTGCTTGACCGTGCATATCCCGATATAAAAATCGACTTTGTGAAAATGCATGGCGAATTCGGACCGGAAATTATTGCAAAACTGTCAAAAGAATGGAAAATTCCACCAAACTTTATGTTCATAGGCTCACCAGGTGATCATTTCCCGTACAAATTAGCAGACTTGGGTGGAGTCCGGTTAATCATTTAGCTTGCGCCGGAATTTTAATCTGCAGGAGCGTTTAATTAATATACGATGAGATCATACATTATAGAAGTGAATCGGGTGTCCTCTTAGGGGTTGTTTATGAAAAATTTGTTTTTGCCGGAAGATATATAACCAGCCTGAAAAATTCGCAGCCATCAAGCCACAAAGTTTTTAATATTTTTAGATTTCCAGGCCGGAGCAGTTATAGTGCAAAAAAACAAAGGTAAGTATAATATATTTTTCAACTCTTTTTAGTCTTTATAACTCCATGCCATTTGCCAAAGGCGGTCATATGGAACTGACATTTCAAAGTTCTTGAATGCCCGCTATGCAGAGTTTATACCGTATATAAAGCCGTCAAGTTTCGACATATTTGCACATGCAACGAAAAATTTTGGACATATTATGAAAAAGACAAGAATGGTTTTTATTAAGTTCATTGCTGCTATTTTTGTTTTGATTTTATGCAATTATACTTTTGCTCAAATTAGAACTGACGCTATTCAAAAGTATCCGGTAATATTAAAATCTGATACACTTTTTTATATCAATGAAGGAATAGGCGTTTTCTCGGCCGATCAAAGAGCCAAAGCAATCAACGTCAGACTGGATAGCTTGGTTAAAAATGACAATATAAATTATGATTCGATCTTAGTAGCCAAAGAGGGGGATTTTTATCTGCTGAAATTTGCAATGGTACCGATCATGGCTATTGACACCATTGATGCAAAAATTGCCGGTACAACGCGAACTGCTTTGGCTAAAATGTACCGCAGTGTAATTGTTGATAAACTAAAGCATTTCCGGGAAGCTTACAGTCAAAAGGCTATTTTAAACTATTTGTTATATTCGATTCTCTATGCAGCATTCCTGATCATATTTTTAGGGAGTGCAACAAAAGTTTTTCCCTGGATTTACAAAAAGATTGAAATTCTCACATCGACAAAGATTGACGACATAAGCATCAAAGACAGGGAAATTGTAAAAACGTCAATGGTTGGCAAAATAGTATTATTTATTATCAAAGGAATAAGGTTTACACTCACCCTATTGGCACTTTATCTTTTTACCACAAAAATGCTTCAACTCTGGCCCTATACCAGGAAGTGGGATTTACAGCCCGTAATAGAAAGTATAGCTTTATTTATCTTATTTACTGTTTTAATAATCGTAATTACCAAAGGTATAAACTACTTCATCAAAGTGCTGATCGATAGCTATAAGTCATGGAAAGGCACTAAAATAAAATCAATAAAATTAAGATCAATAGAAATATTGTCAGCGGAAAGAACCATTGGAATTCTTACATTAATCACCCGGGTAGCCCGTTTTGCCTTTATCATCATCGCTTTATATTCTTATCTTACTATTGTTTTCAGTTTATTCACTTTCAGTAGAACCTGGTCGAAAACGCTTTTAGATTATGTCCTCAATCCCGTTGAGGCTGTGCTGAACTCATTACTCAATTATTTGCCAAATTTATTTTTCATTATAGTCATTATATTTGTTTTCAATTATTTAATTAAAGCTATAAAATTTATTTTTAAAGAAATAGAAAAAGACACTCTTGCATTTCCCGGATTCCACAAAGACTGGGCGATCCCTACTTTTAAAATTGTGCGCTTTTCGGTTTTGGTTCTTGGAACTATTATCGTTTTTCCATATTTGCCCGGCTCACAATCTCCCGTTTTTCATGGCATTTCAATATTTGTTGGTGTTTTGTTTTCTTTAGGTTCATCTACTGCCATTTCAAACATAGTTGCTGGCATTGTTCTCACTTATATGCGCCCGTTTGTTATCGAAGACAGAGTTAAAATTGCGGATACCATTGGTGACGTGGTTGATAAGACCCTTCTTGTAACAAGAATTAGAACCATAAAAAATGAAGATATCACGATCCCCAATTCCATGGTATTGGGGAGTCATATCATAAATTTCAGTTCGTCAGCTAATGATAAAGGGCTTATTTTGCATACCACTGTTACAATTGGCTTTGATGCGCCGTGGAGACAGGTACACGAACTTCTGATCGCAGCCGCCAAAGAGACCGAATATATCCTGGAAGAACCCAAGCCGTTCGTTCTCCAGATCAGTCTGGATGATTTTTATGTCTCATATCAAATAAACGCTTACACAGACAAACCGCATGAGATGGCAAAAACGTATTCACTGCTCCATGCTAAAATCCAGGATAAATTTAATGAGGCAGGTGTTGAAATTATGTCATCTCATTTCAGTTCAATAAGAGATGGTAATCAGACAACCGTACCACTAGATCATTTACCAAAGGAATATAAAGCCCCGTCATTCAGAATATTCGGTATTGATTTATTTGGCAATGCTAATAAAGGCAAGGAATAGAAAATGGAAGAATCAATAGAAAAAGTTATTTTCGACCCAACTATTGGCAGGATTGTTACAGCAATAATCTTAGTGCTAATTGTCATTGCATTATCGCGGTTTTTGAGGTCAAGAACGGTGAAATTTACCAAAGACGTCGATCAAAGATACCGTCTGCGAAAAATCATTTCATTGGTTAGTGATATCGTAATTGTTTTAACCATATCGATCGTTTTCAGCGATAAACTCAGCGGACTAACGGTTGCACTGGGTGTGGCTGGGGCCGGAATTGCCTTCGCGCTGCAGGAAGTAATCGCGAGTGTTGCCGGATGGATGGCTATTTCATTTTCAAACTTCTACAGAGTCGGCGATCGGGTTGAACTTGGCGGCAGCGTCGGCGATGTAATTGATATCGGAATTCTCAGGACAACTTTAATGGAATGTCGTGAGTGGGTCCAGGGAGATCAATACACCGGCAGAATAGTGCGAATAGCAAATAGTTTTGTCTTCAAAGATTCCGTATTCAATTACTCTGGCGACTTTCCCTTTTTATGGGATGAAATAAAACTTCCGATCCGCTATGGAAGTGACATTACTTTGGCAAGAGATATTTTTAACAGAGCTGGCACAGGAATGCACATCAAGTTTTATTCCATCCGCAAAAGAGCAATGGGAGAATATGAAGGAAAAATTCAGAATTGAAGATGCGAGCGTTGAACCGCTTATTTTTATGATTGCCAATGATAACTGGCTTGAGTTTTCATTGCGATATGTGGTTGATTTCAGAGAACGGAGATCAACAAAAAATAAATTGTTCACATTTATTCTGAATGAAATAAATAATACAAACGGGAAAATTCAATTTGCGTCCGCTACTTTTGAAGTTGTTGCAGCGCCATCTATCGATGTTAAAATCAATAAATTGTAATCAGGTTGATCGGTAAATTATTGGAGGGGCACCGATAATGAGACTTTTGTTAGGGCCATGATGGAACTAATCGAATTATTTAACGCTTTACCCATTGTGCTCAGAATTGTTTCCATAGTAGTTTTGGCGATTATGGCGCATTTCCTGGTGCGCGGTATCAGGCGGTTTAGCCAATGGCTGTTGTCTTTTAAATTATCGGGCAGCGATTTTAATACAGAGAATTTAATAAAACGCTACCCGAAAATTGTTACGGTCACGACAATCCTAGTCAGTGCCTTAACCTTTACCATTTACTTTCTGGCTGTTGGGTTGATCCTGCAGGAATTTAATATATCGCTGACCGCCTATTTAGCCAGCGCTTCGGTGATCGGACTCGCCATTGGTTTTGGGGCGCAGGGTTTTGTTCAGGATGTGGTCATTGGCCTGACACTGATTTTTTCGGATACGCTGGATATAGGTGATGTTGTTGATCTCTCCGGACAGGTCGGACGGGTGGATAAAATCGGATTAAGATTTACCACGTTGATCAACCTGCAAGGACAACAGATATATATACCAAATCGAAATATTTCCTCAATCGGCCGATTTCGGGGTGGTTGTATTCGAGCCTATGTTGATATCCAATTGCCAGAAACACTTGATGAAAAAATTATACGGATAAAGTACAATCCATAGGACTTGGTATGCACCAGCAACACAAGTCAATTATTTTAACCCCACCGGAGATATTTGGAATAAAAGAGACTAAGGACGGTAACTGGCGTTATTTACGGGTCAAGTTTCGTATCTGGCCGGGCCAAGGTCAACTTATCGAAACAACCTTTAAACAACGCGTCATATTGTCGATCAAGCAGCAATTACCGGATTACGCCGAATGGATGATAATTGTTACCTATAATATAGCGTGAGATATCGGTTGTGAAATTAAAAAATTGCATATTTATTCTTTGGGTTGTGCTCATTTTCTCTGAGGTTTCAAATGCACAAAATATTTATAATTATCAGAAATATTTTGCTATTTGCAAATCTTCCGCATCACAACAATCGAATATTGCGATTCGAAAATTCCAGGACGGGAATGGATTGAATTTTTTGGTGGTAAATCCGCATGATCTTTCAACCGCGATCTTAAGAGAAAACCAATTAATAATCACAAATTTTTCCTGGGAAGAAATATCTGATAAATTCAATACGACGGCCTATATGAAGGCAATCCAGGAATCATTACAAAATGCCGATGTCATTCAAGATGCGGGAATTACTCATTTTTCCTCAATTGAGAAAGGCGCAAATCTGTCAATTGATCTCTGCCCGTCGGTCAGACCACTCGATCGTGAGTTGTTTATAAATTTGATACATTATTTTGTCGCCGAAGAAAAACCTGTGCCGGTTGCCATTTCCGTTACGGGAATTTGGATGGAAAAACATCAGGATGACCTGAACTGGCTCAAGGATTTGGTAAATAAAAAAGAGATTTCAATAATTTGGGTAAATCACACCTATACCCATAGAACCAGCAAGACGCTTCCCTTAAAAAATAATTTTCTGCTCGAGGCAGGTACGGATCTGAACTATGAAGTTCTTCAAACGGAAGTAAAAATGATTGAGGAAGGCATAATCCCATCGGTATTTTTCAGGTTTCCTGGTTTGGTTTCTGACAAAGATATATTTAATCAAATTGTTGGATTTGGACTTATCCCCATCGGAAGTGATGCCTGGTTGGGAAAAAATCAGAGTCCAAAAGATGGCAGCATTATTCTGCTTCATGCCAACGGTAATGAACCGATCGGAATAGAACGCTTTCTGAAACTGCTTAAGAATGAACAATCTGATATTAAAAATAAAGCGTGGCTGTTATATGATTTAAGAGAAAGTGTTGAAAATTTTGAGGACACGCTACAAATCCATAAATAGTTCTCTCTTATTGTTCAAAAGAAATTTTATATAATTAAATTAAAAGGTATTAATCATAAAGGAAATTATTTTACATGTAGTGATCCAGTATGGTTATTTGGGTTTATTCTGCTCGATGGCGCTGGGGATTGTCGGACTTCCAATTCCGGATGAAACCATTCTCACTTTTGCCGGATACCTTGTTTCTCAAAAATATTTACATTTGATCCCTGTGATTCTCTTTTCATTTTTAGGCAGTATATCAGGCGTTTCCACGAGTTTTATTTTAGGTCGCACACTGGGTATCCGTGTATTAAATAAACTGCAACGGTCTTACCATGGAACCGATAAGAAATTAGAAAAAATAAAAAAATGGTTGGATTCATATGGAAATTGGGTATTTTTGTTTGGTTATTTTATTCCCGGAATACGTCATTTGACCGCCATTACAGCTGGAACCGTAAAAATCAAATATATAAAATTCGCTGCATTTGCATATATTGGAGCCTTATTGTGGTCATCAGCGTTTATTTTAATCGGATATTTTGCAGGGCAGGAATGGATTCATATCATGGGAAAGATACATGACCATCTAATCCTTTTCATTATTGCCGCCCTGATACTTGTGTTCATATATATTCTGATAAAAAATAAATTTGAAAAATCTAAAAATTCTTGAGATCAAAATGGGAAATGCCACGTGAACTGATAATGTTTAGACGCTCCTTTACCGGGACGGTTAAAGGTTTAAAAAGGCCGAAGGACACCATTGGATAAGAAACTTTCTGAGTTATTGTCCATCCCCGGCAACCAGGAAGTTCTTTTTCCCAAGGGGACAGGCAGGATAACGTTGCACTAAAACACAATTTAAATTAAAAGTGTAGTCACGAAGCTAAGACAAGACAGTCAAAAACAAATCTGTAACATGAAAACGAATAGGCAGGTGCGTATGCATCATACAAAGGATAAAAAAAATAATTTTATATTTGAGCATCGCAGCGAAAGACCACTCTCCAACCATTTATTTATTGGACGTCTGGCACGCTACTTTATCAGCGCAACATCGCTTGTGATTTTTGCCTTAGGGGTTGGAATCCTCGGATATCATTTTTTTGAGAATTTGTCTCTCACGGATTCGTTCCTGAACGCATCAATGATTTTGGGCGGAATGGGGCCTGTCAATGAAATTCGTACTGAAGCGGGCAAAATATTTGCCGGCATGTATGCACTGTTTTCCGGGATAATTTTCTTGGTCGTCCTCAGTTTGGTCCTCGCCCCCCTGTTCCATCGTCTGCTGCATCGGTTCCATTTCGAGTCAGATCAAGTTGGCAATTAAGGGTGAGTTCAGGCAATGCAAGATTGCATGATCGGTTTACTGTAATAGCAAAAATTATTGCACATTTTGTACATTGCCCTGCCCATTTTTATCATAAATTTTGGAGGAAAGCTCATGGCGAGATTTTTCAAAAAACGTGAGGAGAACAAGGGACTCGCTCCGGGTTCCCTGGTCTTTATTGGAAATAAAAAAGTTGAAAATATTCGAATTCGTGTTATCGATTACGATGAATCTAAATTGACCGAAGCGCAACTAGAAAACATATCCAAAGGAAGAGAATTTAAAGAAACCAATACGGTAAGCTGGATCAATATTGACGGACTTCATGATCTAAAACTGATGCAGGAAATTGGGGATATATTTGATTTACATCCGCTTTTGTTGGAAGATATTTTAAATACAGGCCAACGACCAAAGCTCGAGGAATTTGATAACTGTCTTTTCCTGGTTTTAAAAATGCTTCGCTATGACAAAGAAAAACAGGAAATTATTGCCGAACAATTAAGCATGGTACTTGGCGGTACATATCTTCTAACCTTTCAGGAACAACCCGGTGATGTGTTTGAACCGGTAAGAGAAAGAATCAGAAAACAAAAGGGAAGAATACGAGGAACAGGCATCGACTATCTGGCCTATGCTTTACTGGATACGGTGGTGGATAATTATATTTCGATCATCGAAAGGCTTGGCGAGCAAATTGAAGATATTGAAGAAGAATTACTGGCGGATCCAAGACCGTTTGTTATGGAAAATATAAACACCTTCAGACGTGAAATGAATTTTATACGCAAATCCATAAGACCCCTGAGGGAGGCCATCATTCAATTAGTAAAATTGGATTCGGAACTCATTAAAGATAATACAATTCCATTCTTAAAAGATCTGCAGGATCTTATCACGCAGTCCACAGAGGCCATCGATACATACCGGGAAATGTTATCGGATCAATTAAATATTTACAATTCATCCATAAGTAACCGGATGAATGAAATCATGAAAGTTCTTACCATTTTTGCAGCGATATTTATACCGCTTACATTTGTTGCCGGAATTTACGGTACCAATTTTGAATACCTGCCCGAACTGCATTTTAAATATAGTTATTTTATCTTTTGGGGTGTAATGATCAGTGTAGCGCTCGTCATGCTTGCCTATTTTAAACGAAAAGACTGGTTATGATTTCTTCGTCCTGATTTAAGTGGAAGAGTCAATTCGTTATTACACGGTTTCATGCGTGTCCGGTTGAAAAGGGTTACGGAACAGCTTGATCTAAATATAAATATATTTTTACTGATCTGGAAAAAGAAGGACTTGATCTGCAATACCTGGAAATTACCCACCCCTTAATCCCCTCCCTAATGCCATTAGGGAGGGGATAGGCCCCGGGGTTCGGGGCCAGGGGAGGGTCAACTGATGTACATGAAAAGATGAATTTTTTGAAATACATAACGTTAATTTTAAACCGGACACTCATGATACGGTTTCTAATACTCAAATATTTTTTCAGGCCCAATGGAAAAGTTCTGAATGCCGGCAGGAGACTCTTCTGGCAGATAAAAAACCATATATACCATATATATTCGTTAACAAGTTTGAATGCTTGCGTTTGGTGCAGCATATTTAACATAAAGAGTCAGGGATTTACTATAGAAATAGAACATTTGTACAGACGGCCTAATCCTGGGATCAGGTGAACCCGGGGTATTTGGGACCCGTTATTGCAGGTGTTATTTACCCTATTCTTATTTGTTTGGAATATCGTAACCATATAATTTGGGAGGCCTAAAATGAAATCGTATTTTTTTATCAAATCAGCTATATTCTCTATATGTTGGCTGCTCGCCTCATCCTCAATACTTCTGGCGCAAAATATTTCAAAGGAGGTTGATGATACGCTCAATGAAATTGGGGAAAAGATGGTAAAAGCGACACTAAGCGGAGAATATATGTCACTGATGGATTTTTATTCCGATGATGTGATCGTAATGCCCGATTTTCAACCAACGATCAAAGGTAAAAAAGCACTTTCTGATCAGTATAAAGAAAATATTAAAAACGGAGTCAAATATCATTCCTTTTCAGGTATGGTTGAAAAAAGATGGCAACACGGCGATGAAATTTTTGAGCGGGGTACGTTTGGCATGGCGGTGAGTTCCAAAGACTTTGGAAGGCCGATGGCTTATTATGGATCATACTTTCAAATCTGGCAAAAGCAACCCGATGGCTCTTTTAAAATTTCGTTTACGATATGGAACCTGGATTTTAATCCGTTCGAATCACACTAATTAGTCCAAATAGTCAATGAAGAATCATTCCTGACATAAAATCAAAAATCCGACCATTGAGCAGAAATGAACGCACATGCCGGCAAGTGGATGCAGGATCGTTAGAAGGACCCATAAATAACATATGCTAAAGTATAAAATAAGGATTGGGGATGTGAATGATCTCCCCTTTCTCAAACGCATGCTGTATGAAGCGGTCTTTTGGGATCCGGCGATCCAAAGGATTCCTGCGGAAGAATTATTTGCGGTGCCGGATATTGCAAAGATTCTTCACGAATGGTATCAAAGAGAAGGGGATTTCGCGTTAATTGCGCTTGATGATCAAAATAATTGGATCGGATCGGTATGCTATCGTTTCTGGACCGATGATAACCACGTCTTTGGTTATATCGATGAGAACACCCCTGAGATTGGTATAGCGGTGTTGCAGGAGTACCGGGGGAAAGGGATAGGTACCAGATTGATGAATGAAACCATTCAACATGCAAAGAATAATGGAATCAAAAAATTAAGCCTGAGTGTGGATCCGAATAATTTTGCCTTGAAACTTTATCAGAAGCTTGGATTTAAGAAGGTCTCTGAATCCGGTACATCATGGACTTTGGTCAAAAAATTATAAAGGCGCTGCTGACCATAAAATATGGCAGACACGATTGGGGTTGACCACCTGTTTTGGGTTCTTACCTATTTTATCTTATCGATTCATAAACCACTGAGGTCTAAGAGGGTATGAAAAGATGGCACTTAAAATAATCAAACACAAAAAATAGGCTCGCTTTTTCCTCCATTCTTCATCTCTGATCTGTCTCGTTGCGGCCTTAGTGGTAGATATTCCAGGTTGATCTACGATTAACCACAATAAAATATTTATTAAAGCCTAAATCTGCTCATAGTTGGGTTTTAAAACGGTCAATAATCAAGAACAGTTGGTAATCTCATGAGAAAGTGTTTTGTTATTAGAAAAACTTGAATCGCTCCTATCACTTTTCATTCAAAAAAACAACAAAACTTCTTTTTTATCGTACATTTCACATAAATTGGAGTCAATAAATTTTATCTGATCTTTTTAGCCGGGCATTTCGGTCAATCAGGTGCAATTCCTCGCGTATGGAATTCACTTTAATATGCGCAAGAATATTTTCCAGCGGACCGAGAATGAGTGTCAAAGGTGTGCGAAACTCATGCGAGATATTGGCAAAGAAACGCGATTTCATACGGTCGAGTTCTTTAAGCTCTGTCAGCTCGTTCTTTTATCTTACCGGTTCTTTCCGCAACAATGGCTTCGAGTTCCGTCGTCTGCTTTTCCAGATGTCTTACGCGCATCTTCACGACAGAATAGACAATTAAAAGAGCAAAAATTCCGTACAAAAACCAGGCCCACCATATGCGATACCATGGTGGTGCGATTGTAAACGGATAAGCCGCTTCCCGGCTTAGGTGGTTATATATGTTTTTTGCCCGCACGATAAATCGATACCGGCCATCCGGCAGGTTGGTATACTCCCGGCTGGTCTGCTCTGTCCAGCTTGTCCATGACCTGTCGAATCCCTGCAGATCAGCTCTGATACCGGTTATCCCGTGCTGCATCATAGCTGGACGCCGCATACACAAAGCGTATGGTGCTAATATTATCGCCCAGATGGCGTTCAACAGTCTGTCTCATATCCGTTATAAATCACTGAATCATCATTAACTGTCACCTGCCGGATAAGGGCATCATAATCCGCCAGATAACTCATTTTTATTTGTGGATCATATCTGAACAACCGGTCAGTCTGCAAACCATACGACCCCGTCGTCCTCAGGATAAATGTCATTAACATTACTTATTTCCTGCATGCGTAAAAATTGCGACATACTCCATTTGTAGTTCCCGGTAGTATCTGGGATACCAGCAGCTATAAATTCATGACCCATATTACCGCGCATGGAAGTAAATACATGGCCTTTACTATCTTCCACCGCGAAAAATCCCCAGGATTGATGCTCTGCCGGCAGGTCATCAAATGATTGATCCGGTCGGAAGGTATCGTCAGAGTCGATATACCAGATTTGCCGCGGACTACTCAGCAATACTTTATTACGGATCAGACCAACCGTTACAAGTTCAGGCGGCAATCCAGTCATGGTATCAAAGTGGGTTATAGTGACATCAGGAAAAAGCGAACCGGTGTTTCTGTCAGATGACATCTCGATCCGTAACACACCGGATGGACTGATTTCGGCCCACAGGACACCACTTGTGTCTTCCACGATATCATATATCGTAGGTCCGCCGTTTTTCAACCATCCTCCATGCTCCCAGTGTCCCTGTTTCAGTCTTAGTAAACCAATTCCTTCCCGTGAAGCGACATAGGCTATACCCGGGTTCAGCCGGGAAGAAACCAGCGAGAAAACCGTTTTTGTATACCCCCGGATCTTGGTGACCCGGCTGCCGGATATTTGATAAATACCGTTTGTTGTTCCGGCAAGGAGCACATTGCCGGTGGATAGCAATGCAAATGAATGTTCACGGATATCGGGTATCGAACTGAAATGCGGGTGTCTTAATCGCCCTGTTTGTTTCTCAAAGCCAGCGGATTCCAAAATATAAATACCGCGGCTCGTGGCGGTGTAAAGTCTGCCATTGTGACGAACGATCTTTTCTACCACCCCATCAAGGCCCTCCGATTTTGTAAAATAGGATACAGGTGCAGGCATTTCAATTCTGGATATTCCGCTGTTCAGGGCCAGCCAGATGCCGTCCTGCCGATCGGTACAGACAAACCAGACGGATTCGTCCTGCAATCCTGAATCATGGTTGATAATCTGAACCAGGTTGCCACTGCCGTCCATGATACCCAGGCCGCCGCGCTGTGTTCCCAATGCGATATATCCGTCAGTCAGGGCGGCGCCGCTGTAAAGTTTATTTTGACGCACAAAAGTATCAGCGGACGTAGGAAAGGGAGTTATCGTTTTACCATCAAATAAGAAAAATCCATGCGAAAAAGTACCGATAAGGATCGAGTTCTGTTCGAAAGGCAGCATCAGATAGACGCTTTTGTCAGACAGGATATCTCCTGATGGAATGAGGTGCAGTGAATCATCCACAAGTTGGGTAAGACCGAAGCCCGGCTGATGGACGTAGACAGAATTACGTACGGCGAAAACAACACCAAAAGACGTGGCAGGCTGCCACACTTTTAACCGGGTGTCGTCCCAGCACAGCAGATGTCTGAATGTCATAAAATAGATTTTGTCTCCGACATTTAGCCTGTACCATACAACTTCATCAAACTCCCGGTATTTCTCTTCCAGAAATGGTTTTAACGAGTGGAATTGTAATTTACCGGTTGTATCAGGCGAAAAATATCCGAAGTCGTTCTCGGTGCCGGTATAAAACCGGCCGTTTCCGCCGATAGCCACCGATCTTAAAGTGCCGATTCCCTCCGCCGGCGTTTTACGCCAGCTTACTCCGTCAAATTCCAGCAATCCTTCATTGTTTGCGACATAAATAATACCCTGCTGGTCCTGTGCGATACACCAGTTTTGAAAATCAGCGCTATAGTCAAGTGGGGTATAGTTATTCAGATAGGGAGCACCGGTTTCCCGCCAAGATTCGGACAGGAGGAATGTTTCCTGTGCCATTAGCTCGAGTAGCATGTGCCAGAAGACAAATATGAGTGAACAGAAAAAAAATAATAAGTCGAATCTGAAAGAATCGCATGATCAAACCTGATTCCTGCAAATTTTATCTAACGATCAAAAACAGCCCCGCTATGAATATAGTAAAAGCAGCAATCGATCTCTTATATTCCCGGCATCACTGGTGAATAAACAGGACAATTACAGGGATACTTTCCGGATGGCTGATCGTCACAAGGTACAGGTTTTTATGGAACCGGAAATCAGGCAATTCCAAAGGTATGTTAATGTTATGATAATATTTATAACAGACCCGAAATGAAACTATTTTGTAAAAATCCGTAAAATAATTATAATCCACAGCGCAAAAGTATGATAAAAGCGTCAATTATATCTGACTTAGAATACTTTATATTGATCAACCTGTCCCGAGATTGAACGTATGAACCATCACGTAACGGTCTGGCTCCGTCGGCCTTTACGGGACAGACAAAATCTGCAGAGGGTATAAAATTCAGCCAAATAAAAGGAGTGTGTCATGAAAAGATTAATAATTATTTCAGTACTTTTGATTTCAGTTATGTCTCTGCCGGCGGATGAAGGTATGTGGCTGCTTACACAGATCCCTTCACTTGAGTTGCAAAAAAAGGGGCTGAATCTGGAGAATGAGGCCATCTATCATCCGGACAAACCCTGTATCGTCAGTGCCATTATCCTTCTCGGAGGCGGAACTTCTTCATTTGTTTCACCCGATGGACTGATCCTGACCAATCATCATGTTGCCTTTGAGGCCGTTCAGCGAGCTTCAACACAGGGAACCGATTATCTGACTAATGGATTTCTGGCTCGTTCCCGTACGGACGAGATCGAGGCGCCCGGTTATACCGCCCAAATTATAATCGAAATGCTGGATGTTACTGATGAGGTGCTGGCGGCAGCGAAAGATATTGAGGATGCCGTTGAACGCGATAAAGCCATTAATACAAAAATTCAGTCGATCACCGACCAGAAGGAAGAAGGATTTGAGGATCTGAATGCCACCGTTGCCGAGATGTATAACGGTAAACAATACATTCTGTTTGTTTATCAGCGATTTGAGGATGTACGGATCGTCTACATGCCGCCGCTGGGGATCGGAAATTATGGCGGTGATATCGATAACTGGATGTGGCCGCGTCATACCGGTGATTTTGCCTTTATGCGTGTTTATATGTCTCCCGATGGAAGGGGCGCCAAGTACAGTGAAGATAATATACCGTACAAACCGGCGTACTGGTTAAAGATCGCAAATAAGCCGCTCAAAAATGGTGATTTCACCTTCTCGCTCGGTTATCCCGGATTCACAACCAGATACCGGACCTCCAATTCGGTGCAATGGAATCTGACCAAAACGTATCCACGATTTGTCAAGATCTTTGGTGAGGTTATCAATTTGATTGAGGAAGAAACCGCCAATTCGCCGGAAGGCAAAATCAAGGTGGCCTCCCTGATAGAACAGCTGAACAATACAAAAAAGAATTTTGTCGGAAAAATCGAAGGTATGAAAAAGACACATTTTCTAGATAAAAAGATGGACTTTGAGCAGAAACTTATGGCTTATTTGGATCAGAACAAGGAACTAAAAGCTCAATTCGGAAATATCCTGTCCGATATAAAAACCGAATATGCTATATTAGAAAAAGATGAGATCAGGAATAATTTCGTCCAGCGCATCCAGTTGTTAAACGGTACGCTCTTTGGCGTGGCAAATCAGATCTATGGTATCGCGAGAGAGCGCGAAAAATCAGATGCTGAGCGTGATCCGAACTTTTCCGAACGAAATGTGGAGAGAACGGTCAATACGCTGCAATACCGTTATTTGAGTTATTATGAACCGGCCGATAAGGCGATGCTTATAAAATCCTTAAGCGATGCTGAATCCGGAGATCCGGAAGGGGTAGTCACGGCATTGGATTATATCATCAGGGATAATGTAAAATCAATCGAGGAATATGTGAACCAGGCATATCAAAAATCAAGGCTGGCAGATGTGGAGTATGCCAAATCATTGTTTACTAAATCATCTTCGGAGCTCGAGGCATTGGATGATCCTTTCATAAATATGTCCCGGAATTTATATGAAATCGCTGAGCTGGTGGCTAAGCAAAATCAGAAATTTGGGGCGAAGATTACCGAATTACGCAAACAGTATATGGATGCGTTGTATGCGTGGCAGGGCACTAAGCTTTATCCGGAAGCCAACCGGACAATCCGTTTATCATACGGTGCAATTGCCGGATACCGACCGCGTGATGCAGTATGGTATGAACCCTTTACAACACTGACCGGCGCGATCGAGAAACACACCGGTGAACGTCCGTTCGATTTGCCCGCAGAAGTATTGGAACTGGCAGCAAAAAAAGATTACGGTAACTGGACAGATCCGCAACTAAAAGATGTACCGGTGGCATTTACCGATAAACTGGATGATACGGGGGGCAGCAGCGGCAGCCCGGTATTGAACGCAGAGGGCAATGTTGTGGGTGTCTCGTTTGATGGTAATTATGAATCGATGACCGGTGACTGGCAGTACGATAATGATCTTCAACGGGGAATCGCGGTTGATATCCGCTATGTTTTGTTCATAACCGAAAAACTGGCCGGTGCGGATTTTATTTTAAAAGAGTTGGGCATCAAATAATATTTATAAAATTATTTTGCACAACATATTCGTCAACCACGGAGCAACACGGATAAGTTACTGTATTTATGTATGTTATATATGATCCAAGAGTTTAATATTTTTATTTTATTTGGGTAAATAGCCCAAGTGCCTTAATTTCAATAGTCTGTGTTCTTCCGTGTAATTCCGCGGTGAATAATTCAGGCTAAACAAATATTGAGACTTTCCATTGGAAAGTCTCATTTTTTATCAGATTGGATCAATCAGAAGCGCGCACACCGTTATTTATAGGTATTATGATTGTCCATTAAACATGTAGTGACAACCTGTATGTTTAATAGTTAAGTTCCAAAAAACGGGTCATTTATTTCGGTGACCTCTGTGGTTTAAACGGGTTAGGCAAAATAACGTATGAAGGAAAAATTATGAAACATATGCTCCTGGGGCTGATCGCAGGGAGTCTGCTCTCAATGATTGGGTATGCTCAAAATATATTATCAGAAGATGACACCTGTTTTCCGGATACGGTGCGGTTGCAATGGCGGCACATTGAGAATCAATATCACCGGAAGTCCCAGGTATTGAGTGAAATGACCATAACCAATACCGGGAATATGGCTCTCCCCAATACGGGATGGGCTCTCTACTTTAACTGGTTCCGGCGGTTGATTACCGAACAAATGGACAGTCGGATTTCCGGCCGTCACATAAACGGTGATTTTTATGAAATAACACCGACCGAAGATTTTCCGGTATTGGAACCGGGTGAATCGGTGACTTTTCCGGTTATAGGCACGTACTATGTGATCAATAAGACCGATGCGCCATCTGGAGCCTATTTCACCTGGGAGGTCAGGGGTGAATCCCGGTTTCTGAAAGTCCCAGTTGAACTATATCCTTTTGATCCTGCAAAATGTTTCCGTTCAGAGCAGGACGTGATGCCTGTATGGAATCCTGCTGATCAATATATTCTGAATGATAAGGTTGAATTCACCCCCATGACGGAGAAGGCACCCTCCATTCTGCCGACACCGGTTCAGGCCGAATTCGGTGGTTTCCTGGTTGAGTTATCACCAGATTGGGGCATGGTATATGAACCGGAATGCCAGCGGGAAGCCGAATGGTTTCAAACGGAGATGCAAAAACAGCTTCCCGGATTTCCCGGGAGCAAATCTCAGCGGATGATCACACTTCAAATCAAGCCGCAGGATTTTGCGGGTGCGGCATCACGGAAAGAATCTTACCGGCTCACCATTACACCCGACAGGATTGAAATAACCGGTTATAACAATACCGGCGTATTTTATGGATTACAGACACTTCTGGCGCTTCAGTCTGAACATGTGGATAAATCCGGTGTAATGCATTTGCCGGCCTGCCGGATTCTTGATTATCCCCGGTTTAGCTACAGAGGGATGCACGTGGATGTCGCCAGGAATTTCCATAATGAAGTGACCCTCAAACAACTGATCGATGAAATGGCCCGCTTTAAATTAAACCGTCTGCATTTACATCTGACCGATGATGAAGGCTGGCGACTTGAGATACCCGGACTACCTGAACTCACCGAAATCGGGGCAATCAGGGGGCATACCCTGGATGAAGCGGATCACCTGGTACCGTCGTTAGGCAGCGGTCCGTATCCGGAAGACAAAGAATCACTGGGAAGCGGTTACTACAGCCGGAATACATTTATTGATTTGCTGAAATATGCCGCCGTACGCCATATTCAGGTTATTCCGGAAATCGATTTTCCCGGACATGCGCATGCGGCCATTACAGCAATGAATTTCAGGTATCAGCGCCTTGTACAAAGCGGCCAGTTGTCGGATGCAACCGGATATCTGCTGTATCATCCGCAGGATACATCGCATTATTTATCGGTCCAGAAATGGAAAAACAATGCGGTAGACGTCGGCATGGAATCCACCTATCGATTTTTTAAGAAAGTGGTTGAGGAAATGGCTAAAATGTATCATGATGCAGGCCTAAAACTAAACATAATGCATATCGGGGGCGACGAAGTATCGGAAGGGGCCTGGGAGGGCTCACCGGCCTGTCAGGAATTAAAGAGGTTAAATCCTGAGATTAAAACCAATCACGATTTGCTGGAATATTTTGTTGATCGTCTGGGACGTATCTTACGAGAATATGAGATCCGCACGGCCGGCTGGGAAGAGATCGGGATGAAATTTGAAAACGGAAAAAAAATCCCCAACGAAAGATTCATCCATTTGGGATTTATCCCATACGTCTGGAACAGTGTCTGGGGATGGGGTGGTGAAGACCTGGCCTATCGACTGGCCAATCGGGGTTTTGATGTGGTGTTGTCCAATGTGACGAACTTATACTTCGGTTTGGCCGAGAACAAACATCCGAATGAACCAGGGTTGTACTGGGGTGGGTTTGTAAGCCTGCGGCGCTCCTGGGAGTTTACACCGACGGATGTGAGAAATTGTGCCGAAACCGATTTATTGGGTCACCCCATCAAAGTGGCGGAATTCGACCGTTTTGAACCGCTTGACGCGGATGCTGAAGCACACATTATGGGCATGCAGGGGCATATTTGGTCCGAAAACGCCCGTTCCAAAGCGCGGCTCCATTATTTTGTTTTTCCAAAGCTCCTGGGAATGGCGGAACGGGCATGGGCACCAAAGCCCCTATGGGAGCAAAAGGCTTTAAAAAATGAGCGGGAAAAAGATTGGAACCGGTTTATTAACCTTGTCGGAACAAGAGAACTGCCTCGTCTGGCACGTCGTGGGATCATGTATAGAATTCCACTGCCCGGCGCCATAATAGAGAACGATACCCTCTACATCAATAATACATTTCCTGGTCTCGATCCAATGTATCAGATAAATCATGATGAAGCGGTCGAATATCATAAACCGGTTTATGTGCCACCAGAGCATCAATCCGGAATTACGATCTGGAACCAGGATCGGGTTGGTCGGAAAAGTCGTAAATCTGAACTTGCTGATTTTAATACTATTACTGTACAATAAACCCTAATCATCTAAATGATCGTGCAGGTGTATGAAAGTATTACTGGTTGCCAGCTCGCAAACAATCTGGGGTTTTGATACCGGAATAAGGCTCCCGAACCTGGGCCTGGCATCCCTCGCCGGCAATATTGACAAAAATGTCGCCGAAGTGCGTATCGCTGACCTGGTGGTGTCCGGTCGGAATCCCCGCAGGTATCTGAAACGTCTGATCTCAAAATTTCAACCTGACATCGTCGGATTGAGTTCCATGGTGTTTCAGTATGATAATATCATGGAATTTGCCAGAGATATCAGGCTATCATATCCCCATATAAAAATTGTTCTGGGTGGTTATTTTCCCACGGTAAATCATGAAGAAATTTTAAACAGTCAGGATATGCAATATATCGATTTCCTGATCAGAGGTGAAGGGGAAATCGCATTCAATACATTAATCGGGGCGCTTAAACACAACCGGAATCTACATGATGTACCCAATATTTCGTACATATCCGGAGGTAAATGTATTAATAATCCCCTGGTGGGTCTTGCTGACCTGAATCATATCGATTTACCGGACCGCGATGCCAGAATTTTAAAACGGGGCTTTTATTTCACCGGCCTGAAGGCCGATGTTATTGAAACCTCCCGTGGTTGCGTATTCGGCTGTAAATATTGCAGCATACATCAGATGTACAGCAAGAGTTTTCGTAAATACGATATTGAAAGGGTGATCCGTGATATAAGAGCCACACAAAAGTACGGTACAAAATCTTTGTTTATCGTGGATGATAATATAACCCTGGATGGAAAAAGATACCGAGATATTTGTCAGGCCATTATCGACGAAGGATTAAATCATATGGTCTATAGCGTGCAGGCAAATATTAAGGGCATTAAGCAGACACCCGGACTGGCGGAAGCCATGGCCAAGGCCGGAACAAAATGGGTATTTCTCGGGATAGAAAACGAGTCAATCGAAGCACTCCGTTTTATGAACAAGAAAAGTCAATTCAGCCGATCAGATGCCTTTGATGTTGTTCGGGAATTAAAATCCTACGGTATCTTTGTCATAGGGGGATTTATTCTCGGCAATCCCGATGATTCGGAAAGGACCATCTGGGCAAATTATGAATATGCCAGGGAACTGGGCGTTGACATCGCTTATTTTTTTCTACTGACACCTCATCCGGGTACGGTGATCAGAGAAGAACTCATAGAGAAAGGGCTGGTCACGAATCTACGCGATTATTCAAAGTATACCGGGTTTGAGGCTTGTGTGAAAACAGAACACCTTTCTTCGCAGCGCCTGAAACAGCTCCGGGATGAGATCGGATACCGGTGGTATCCGTCAAATATGGAAACCGTTAAAAGAATGGTAAAATATATACCAAAATCTTTTATTTTGAAACTGGTTGCACAACAGACGATAGTGGCCCCGCAGGAGGTAATGGGTTATCTCAAAAGGGTCCAGCAGAAGTTTAAAGAGAAGAACGCAGAATCACGCGTGGAATATGAGTTATAGAGCCGATCCCCGCTATTCACGGACATCGTCAAATGCCCAAATCTCAGGATTTGAAATCCCGGGGTAAAATTTTTTGTGGTTTAAGCTAATGGGCTGCAGACGATACTTGTAGATTGCTCAAAAATCAAACCTGAATAAATACCCAAAAAGCCGATAATTTCAATATTTGATTATAACGGCCAAAGCTGAGAAATACCGCTGCCACGACCGAAAGAATGATGAACAGTGGAAACATAAAGCGCAGCCATCTGGTAAAAGGGATTCCGGCAAGTGAAAGCATCGCCATCAGGATTCCGGATGTTGGAATAATGGTGTTCGAAAATCCATCACCGCATGTGAAAGCAAAAACAGCAACCTGACGGGACAATCCCAGGACATCGGCCAGCGGTGTCATCAGCGGCATGGTTACCGCTGCCTGGCCCGATCCCGAGGGGATCAAAAAGTTCAATGAGGTCTGAAAAATAAACATCCCTTCGGCGGCGAGAAATAGCGGCCATTCCTGAAGCACACTGGAGGCTGAATGGATCAGGGTATCCAGGACCTGACCGTCGATTAAAACAACCTGAATGCCGCGGGCAAATCCGACAACCAGCGCAGCCACCACCATGTTTTCCATACCTTTGACAAAAATCCTGCTGGCTTCCTGGAGGTTCATACGTGTTATAATGATACCAAGGATCCCAAGGAGAAAAAACATACCGCTCATTTCAGGCAGCCACCAACCCAGTTCCTGTACCCCATAGATAATCGCAATAAACAATACCATGCCGGAAACCAATACGGAAAGATGGGTTCCACGAAAGGTTACGGGATCCAAAAGTGCTTCATCTGTTTCATGTTCAATATCAGCGACCAGGGATGATCCCGGATCCTTCATCACCTTTTTTCCGTATCGAATGACATAAAATATCGTGATGATCAGACAGCAGGCCAGAAAAATTACCCGGAATCCAATACCACTATTAAGCGGCAGTTCGGCAATGCTCTGGGCAATATTCACAGTAAATGGATTGGTTGTGGCAGCGGCAAATCCGATATCTGCCGATAGCATCACCAGGGCAAGACCATAAATACGATCGAACCCCATTTTGTCAGCGATGATCAGAAATAACGGGACCAGGGGCAGAAATTCCTCCCCCATGCCGAGCATCGATCCGGCTATGGCAAGTACAACCATAATGACGATGGTTAGCAGGGTGTTCGAGTGACTCAGATACTTCAGCAGAAGGGTCAGAAAGGCGCTGATCACACCGGTCTGTTGAAGAATTCCGAACACACCACCGATGATAAATATAAAAAAGATGATATCCGCTGCTTCGCTCATGCCGCGTGGAATAGCACTCAGGAACTGAAGCATACTCACCGGATACGCCCGGTCCGGCGTATTTTCCTCGGGAAATATTAACCCCTCGACGGAATATGATTTTGGGATCTCCCGGAATGTACCCGGAACGACCAGGGTACGCTGCATGGTACCAAAATCTTTAACGGTCCGCTGATACTGACCGGAGGGAATAATATAGGTTGTAAGGCTGGCAAGCAATGTAATCATTGTCAACAATACAAATACATGTGGAATGCGGATTTTCGGGATCATAGAATGCCTTTAATCTGAACAGGGTAAGTGGATAATCCTCATATAAACCGTGAAAGGTGGAAATAAATTTCTGGATGTCAAATTATCAGAGAACGATCGGTTGTCCGGTCCGGTCCCCATTTATGATGAAAATTAACCATGATACCATCTGGTGGGGTCATTTTTCCACTGAATTTTGGGGATATTTTTTTTCAAGAATTTTTTCGTATATTGATTATGTATTATTCTGAAATAGCCCCAGGTTTAATGTTCACCATCTACGATAGTTGTCTGTATCATACGTTAACATAATCTAAAAGGAGATGTAAAAATGGCAATCGAACTCCCCCAATTACCCTATCCAAAAAACGCGCTTGAGCCCTATATCAGTGCAAATACGCTCGATTTTCATTATGGTAAGCATCATCAGGCCTATGTTACCAATACCAATAAGCTGATTGAAAATTCGCCGATGGCTGGTGATTCATTGTTCAGGATCCTTAGCCAGACGGTAAGTAAACCAGATAAGGCCGGTTTATTCAACAATGCAGCCCAGGTGTGGAATCACTCTTTTTACTGGCAGTGTATGAAACCAGACGGCGGTGGGCAGCCGAAGGGCAAAATTGCCGGAATGATTAATGAGACCTTCGGATCCTTTGAAAAATTTAGTGATGAGATTAAAAGTGCCGGAGCGACTCAATTCGGAAGTGGCTGGGCATGGCTGGTATTAAAAAATGGTGTACTCGAAGTCATGAAGACGGCCAATGCAGATACCCCCATCGCGCACGATATCAAACCACTTCTGACGGTTGATGTTTGGGAGCATGCCTACTATCTGGATTATCAGAATCGCAGACCCGATTATCTGAAGACATTTATGGATCACCTGGTCAATTGGGACTTTGTAAATTCGCAATTATGAAGTTTTAATTCCGGGAACTTTAAACCATCGGAAACGCAGAGATATAAAATAAGAAATTGACAATTGGGAAGCAGGAATTATCGAGGAGTGATGTATCAGTAGGCAGTTGACAGTAAGCAGTAAGAAGTAGATTCGGTACAATTGTGCTTTAATCATTCATCTTTTTATAATTTTTCTCTGTGTGTATCAGTGGTTTAATACGTGACAAATCTTATCCTTTATATGCTCTTAAATGGCCAGGCATCTGTTAAATCTAAATAGGATGAGAATTTTGAGACAGTACACGCTTGGTTTTTTGATTATCGGAATTCTGCTTTGTGGTTCTGAAGCAGGGATATCACAGGATCATATCCAGCTCCAAATCGCCCTGGCAGGTATGTTTCATAACTCAGCGGATCTGGATAATTTTACCACAACTTACAACGCCTATAATCAGAATTTTCTGGTGCGTTCTCTTGGTGGGATGTCAACATTGGTTGGCTGGCGCTGGGGGGTGGGATACCGGCATCTTGACCGATTCAATTATGCCATGATGGTCGGTATGTACCAGGTCGGTGCAGAAGATCAGGCCGGCTTCAGCAATGGCGAGCGGCGGGAATTTAAACTTGATATCAGCAGCCCCTTTGTCGATCTGGACGCGGGATATTATGACGGTACGTTTCTGTTTAACGGATTACTTACCTTTTATTTTACCAAAAAGACAAGACTGGAAACCGGCTATGTTTCTTTTGATCCGGAAGAACGTCCGTTGGATGGTGTTTATCGGGGAGAGACAAATCTCTCGATCGATCTGGGTATCATGGCCGGTATGTTAAAATATCCTTTTTTAATCACCGCAAGAGTTTCCTCTCCGATATATACTTCCCATGATGAAAGTTCATTGAGCAACGGTATCAGCGAGTTCCCGAGTGATTATTTTAGTTATATGGGTAAGGGGAAATATCCGGGACTGTCTTCCGAAATCGACGGCTTTAAAATTTTCATCACTTTAGGGTATCTTTTTCAGTTCTGAATATAGGGTGTAAAGTCAACTTCCGATCTGATGCCATTTACTTTTTGTTAAAATTTTCCGGCCGTAATTTTTCAAGAAAATCAGCACGCATCCAGTAAATGTTGGGATTACCGTTTTGTGGCTGCATATATAATGTTTTTAATAACGCATAGGTGGTTTTATCGGTAAATGTCGGATCATCCAGCGGGGTTCGGACCGACATAAAAAAGAAATAGTTACCATCCGGAGAAACATAAGCAGAGTGTTCCTGACCGCGCTTGGTATTGATCATATCTCCCAGGTTTACCGGACCTGCCCAGGAATCGTCTGGACTACGGAACGAAATATAATAGTCGGCGCCACCGAACGAATCCTCGCGTCCTGTCATGGGAACAATAATATACCGCTCATCGGGATCAATAAATGCGTTATACTGCGACTGACCACCGTTTACTTCGGGGCCCAGCTTTTCCGGCTCGGTATATTTTCCATCGACGAGTCGGGCGCGGTAAATGTAGGACAGGCGTTCGCCTTTTTGCTGACGGGTGAAATATAGTGTACCGCTGCGGGTGAGTGATGGATAGAATTCGGAGCCGTCACTGTTGACCGGTGTTCCCAGATTATATGGTTTACTCCAGCCGTCGCCAATCCGGTCCATTACCCAGATATCCTCATCACCCCCCTCCGAATCGCCGGCGTCAATATCCGGCTGATTGGACAGGAAAAGAAATTTTTGTCCGTCGGGGGAAATATGCGGCTCAAAGTAGAAGTAGTGCGGATCATCCATATAAGGTACAACTTCCGGTGCGGTCCATTTACCCTCCTTCAAACGGGAAAACAAGATGGTCGCAAAATTAAAGCCGGGAAGGGTAATGCAAAAATATATTTCGTCACCGGCTGGGCTTATGGCCATATCGCGGGTATACATTCCGGTGTTGACAATCCCCGGTGCGAACAATTCCGGCTTATCGCCAGGCGGATTCTGACCGAGATAGGGGCCATTCAGTTCCGGAAAATCTGGCCAGGTCTGTGCCCGGGAAATTGAAAGCAGCACCGTTAGCATCATAAAAAACCAGCCTCTTATCATCATTTTTTTTCTCCCTTCAGTCTGCCTGTTTCTTTGGAACGTAATTATAAGGGGATTGTTTCACCTCCAAATCTGCGAAACTGAGAAGATTTTATTTAAAAAGTATGTATATCAGATTGCCGCCGGTTTGCCATCAAATTGTGTGCGTGATTCAAATGATCGGTCTTGCAAAACATCCGTGCAATTCATAGATTCTTGCAATCCGTTAATTATTTTTCCCTGAATTAAATACATCGAGGTCATTTATGAGAAACCAAATTGTGCTGCTATTAATCTGTATGATATCATACCCAAAAGCGCAGGACGGCTGGCAATATCTTTTTAATGGTAAGGATTTGAATAACTGGCAGGTGATCGACGGAACAGCCGAGTTTCGCGTTGAAGACGATATGATTATCGGCATCAGTCGTTTAAACACCCCCAATACTTTTTTGGCCACGCGGGACCAGTTCGGAGATTTTATTCTGGAATATGAAGCTAAACTGGATAACGGTCTGAATTCGGGAGTCCAGATACGCAGCCTGAGTGATCCTGATTATAATAAAGGAAAGCTGTATGGGTATCAGGTCGAACTGGATGCCTCACCCCGGGCTTGGACAGGCGGAATCTATGATGAATCACGCCGGGGCTGGTTGTACAATCTGGAATGTAATCCTGAGGCGAAAAAAGCGTATAAAACAGAGGCGTGGAATCAATTCAGGGTGGAGGCAATCGGAAAAAATATCCGTGTATGGTTGAATAATATTCCAACTGCTGATATTATTGACGATGTTACCGCCCGCGGCGTAATTGCGCTGCAGGTGCACAGCATTGGTGATGACCGGGCGAAAGACGGAAAAATGGTCCGATTTCGAAATATCCGCATTCTGACGGAGAATCTGGATGCCGCAAAAACACCCGAAACCGATCTAATTCCACAGAATAGTTATCTTACCAATATCCTGACGGAACGGGAAAAACGGGAAGGCTGGCAGTTGCTCTGGGATGGAAAAACCAACCGGGGATGGCGTGGGGCGAAACAGCATGATTTTCCGGCGAAAGGATGGCAGATCGAAGATGGTATTCTCTCCGTTGTTGCAAGTGATGGAGCGGAGTCGGCCTTCGGAGGTGATATTATTACCGAGAAGCAGTATGGGGACTTTGTACTGGAACTTGATTTTAAATATACAGAAGGTGCGAACAGCGGGATTAAGTATTTTGTCGATCCGGAGTTGAATAAGGGAGAAGGTTCGGCTATCGGTTGCGAGTACCAGATCCTCGATGACGCCAAACACCCCGATGCAACTGCCGGTGCCGACGGCAACCGTACGCTGGCCTCCTTGTACGATCTGATCCCGGCCAATGCGTTGTTTTATGCGCCGAATGAACAGCGGGTGAAGCGGGTAAATAATTATAACTGGAACCGGGCTACCATCGTCGTCAAGGGCAATCATGTTGAACATTATCTGAACGGTATTAAGGTCGTGCAATACGAACGCCGGACACAAATGTGGAAGGCTCTGGTCGCGCGCAGTAAATATAATGTCTGGTCCGCATTCGGTGAAGCAGAGAAGGGGCATATTCTGCTCCAGGATCACGGAGATAAGGTCCAGTTTATGAATATTAAAATAAAGGTATTGAACTAGTATGAAAAAAAATCAGACAAGACGGGTATTCCTGAAAAATGCCGCCCTGACCACAGCGGCTGTACCGCTTGGTATAAATATGTTTACAGCCAAGGGATATGCTAATATCATGGGTGCGAATGATCGTATGAATTTTGCGGTTATCGGACTACATGGTCGCGGAAGGGAACATATACGCTCGATTGCGGCATGCGAGAATGCGGTAATCTCCCATATCTGTGATGTAGATCAGCGGGAACTTGACAGTACGGCGATGGAGGTGAAAGAGCTCACTGGATCTGCGCCGGTAATGGACACGGATATCCGGAAACTACTGGAATCGCCGGATATTGATGTGATCACCATTGCCACGCCGGAACACTGGCATGCCCCGATGGCCATTATGGGACTTCAGGCGGGTAAACACGTCTATGTCGAAAAACCATGCAGCCATAACCCGGCGGAGGGGGTCATGCTCGTAACCGCGCAAAAGAAATATGGCAAACTGGTGCAAATGGGCAATCAGCAGCGCTCATCGGTGCATACCGGCGAAGTCATCCAGAAGATCCATGAAGGCATTATCGGGAAAGCCTATATGGGGAAAGCCTGGTACAGCAATAAACGCAGATCTATCGGTATAGGCAAAGAAGTACGCTGTTCCGGATTATCTCGACTGGGAACTCTGGCAGGGACCGGCTCCGCGCCGACCCTACAAAGATAATGTGCATCCCTATAACTGGCACTGGTTCTGGCACTGGGGTACAGGGGAAACCCTGAACAACGGTACACACGAAGTGGACCTGTGTATGTGGGCGCTGGACGTGCAATTCCCAAAACGGGTCACCGCATCCGGCGGCAGGTATCATTTTAAAGATGACTGGGAATTCTACGATACCCTGGTGACCAGCTTTGAATATGATGATAAAATGATCACCTGGGAAGGAAAAAGCTGTCAGAATATGCCCTATTTTGGACGCGGACGAGGGGTAGCGATCCATGGAACCGAGGGAACGGTCCTGATGGATCGGAATGGCTATGAGATCTACGATCTGGATAATAAGAAGGTGCTCGAATTTCTCAAGCCGGAAACAGATGCCACCCTGGATATACGTGGCGGTGGACCCATGACCGACATGCATTTTCAGAATCTGATCAATGCCATCCGCAAAGGCGATAAATTGCGGTCACCGATCGATGAGGGAAATGTGAGTGTAACCATGTTGCAATTATCGAATATTGCCTGGAAGTATAACCGGGTGCTTAACCTCGATAAAAACACAGGAATGATCCTGAATGATCCGGAAGCGGCCAAACTCTGGCAACGTGAGTATGAACCGGGCTGGGAGCCGGTCATTTGATCGGTTGAATCCAGACTTAACAGAAATTTTATGCCATTTACAATATAGCCTTGATGATTAGGAGGTTTCCATGAAAAAATGGTCTCTCATCCCGTTATCGGTTTTGTTTATGCTGATGGCAGGATGTAATTCAATGTCCGATATACCGGATGCGATACAAAAAATGTATCCGGGACAGGTGGCCGTCACCATCGAAAATCCGCTGAACAACGCCATTGCCGATGCGCCGGTGGTCATCGACCTGCAAGTCCTGAAAAATACGGAACCGAATTTTAATGCCGGGGCCTGGGTTGCTTTCTCTGATGGTCAGGAATTACCGGGTCAAATGGTCGATCTGGATGGCGATGGGAAATATGATCAGCTGGTCCTGATCATGTCGCTGCCGGGTAAGGCGTTGAAAACCATTTATCTTTTTTATGCCCCGGAGGGTCAGATTGAGCGGACCTATAAAAAGCGTGTACAGGCCGAACTCGCACACAAATTTGGCGGTAAATTTGTAAAGAATGACAATGGTAAAATGGTTTATGAGGGTGGTGCGTTTAAGAACGTCACCCGTCTACGGGTCCCGCCTGAGCACACCGATCATACCTTCTATGTGAAATATGAAGGTCCTGGCTGGGAATCCGATAAGGTGGGATACCGGTTCTATCTTGACTGGCGTAATGCCACCGATATATTCGGTAAAAAAATACCGCAGCCGGTCTTGCAAAATGTCGGCCAGGACGGATTTGATTCATACCACGAAATGAGTGACTGGGGAATGGATATCCTGAAAGTGGGTGATGCACTGGGCATTGGGGGGATTGGTTACTGGGACGGCAAAAAGGTATTACGTGTTTCTGAAACGGATAGTGTTATCTGTTCGATTGCAGCAGATGGGCCGGTTTATGCGGAAGTGCTGACAACCTACTACGGCTGGAAAATCGGAACGGATAAAATCGATCTGGCCTCAAGTATGTCGATTCTTGCCGGTGACCGGAAAACGTATCATTTCGTTAAGATCGCTCCCGGTATTGAGACGCTTTGCACCGGTATTGTTAAACACGAAGGTGTCAAAGTGATGAAATATACGGATGAATCCTCCGCCTGGGGATATCTGGCCACCTATGGCCTGCAAAGTCTGGCGGGTGATTCTCTGGGAATGGCCGTTTTATTCCAGAACGCCGATGTCATTGATATAACCGAAGATGATCTTAATCAGACGGTTATCCTCAAGCCGACGGACGGAGAACTTGGATTTTATTTTCTGGCAGCATGGGAAAAAGAACCGGGTGGAATTGTCTCGGGCGCCCAATTCGAGCAATACCTCAAAGCGGAAATATCAAAATTGGATGATCCGGTAAGAATAAACTTCTAACCGGATCAGATCCGGATATAAAAATTTGACGCTAGCCTACGTCAGTTGAATTATGGTTTTACTTATGGCTAAAGGAACGACAGGCATCGGCATCGTGGGCTGCGGCATCATCGCCAATATCCATGCTGCCGCGATTCAGGAGATGGCAGAGGGTAAACTGGTGTCTGCTTTCAGCCGGAATCGTGAAAAAGCCGGTTTGTTTGCCGGGAAATACAATGTAAAAGGTTACACCGATTGGGAACAATTTATTAATGATCCCAATCTCCATGCAGTAATAATTTGTACCCCGAATGGGACACATCTTGATTACGGCCGAAAAGCCGCTCGGGCGGGCAGGCATGTGATCGTGGAAAAACCGATAGAAGTGACCATCAGCAGAGCCCGGGAACTGATCGATTCTTGTGCTTCGAGTAAAGTTTCTCTGGCGGTGATCTATCAGAACAGATATCTGCCGGAAGTACAGAAGATGCGCGAAATAGTGCGGCATGGAGGATTGGGAAAAATATTTATGGCCAGCGCCTATGTCAAGTGGTTCAGGACGCAGGCGTATTATGATGCCGATAAATGGCGCGGGACCCATGCACTTGAAGGCGGTGGTGTGCTGATCAATCAGGCTATCCATACGATCGATCTGTTGCAATGGATTGCCGGCGGGATCAAAACCGTAATGGGCTCAATTCGTACCTCGACCCATCGCCGGATCGAATGCGAGGATAACGCGGTGGCGGCACTTGAGTTTCATAACGGGGCCGTTGGTGTGATTGAAGCGTCGACGTCAATCGTTCCGGCCATGCCACGGCGATTGGAAATTCATTGTGAAAATGGGACGGCGCTTTTGGAAGGGGATTTTCTCCATATCATGAAAGAAGGCGATACACCCGGATCAGGAAAGAATGCGCCTGCAACCGGCGGTTCAAGCCCCCTGGCGGGTTTTTCAACAGAATCCCATCAACGACAGTCTAGAGGATATCGTCCATGCCCTTCATAATGGGACGCAGCCACCGGTCAGTGGCACAGAAAGTCTTGAATCTCTGAAAATTGTACAGGCGATTTATCGGTCATCGAAGGAGAAAACACCGATCGATGTTTAATTTGACTGGATTTGTCATACAAAGGAGTATCGAAACGCAAAGGAGTTTGAAATGGCTCAAAACAAAAATATTCCCATATCACGCCGAACATTTGTCAAAACCACCTCTGCGGCCGGACTCGGGATACTGGCTGCCTCAAGACCGTTCGCCCATGTTCTCGCGGGCGATCTGCCCCCAAAGCGCTACGCGATCGTAGGTACCGGTTCACGTTCGCGTATGTATCAACAGGCAATTCAAAAGGATTATACCGGGTTTGCCGAACTGGTCGGGCTGTGTGATGTGAATGAAGGTCGTTTGGCACTGGCTCAGAAAAGATCACGGGATTACATCGGTTCGGCGCCACCGGTATTTAAAGCAGACGAATTTGATAGAATGATCACTGAAACCAGACCGGATATTGTCATTGTGACGACCGTCGACGGTTTCCATCATCAGTATATTATCCGGTCGATGGAGCTCGGATGTGATGTGATCACCGAGAAGCCGATGACCAACACTGCCGAAAAATGCCAGCAGATCATCGATACACAGCAGAAAACCGGCAGGCATTGCCGGGTAACGTTCAATTACCGCTATTCTCCACCGCGCACCCAGGTAAAAGACCTGTTGATGAACGATTCTATCGGTGAGATCCTTTCGGTCGATTTTCACTGGATGCTGAATACCTTCCATGGTGCGGACTATTTCCGGCGCTGGCACAGCCAGAAAAAATTTTCCGGCGGTTTAATGGTCCATAAGGCCACCCACCATTTTGATCTGGTCAACTGGTGGCTCTCGGCGATACCGGTAACCGTTCACGCCACCGGAAAACGTGAATTCTACACCCCGCGTATGGCCAAACGCTTTGGATTGAACAGCCATCATGAACGCTGCCACACCTGTCCCGAAAAGGATAAGTGCGGATTTGAGCTCGATCTCAGCAACGATAAAAGTCTCAAGGCACTTTATCTTGATAATGAAAAATACGACGGTTACTACCGGGACCGCTGTGTGTTCAGACCGGATATCGATATCGAAGATACGATGAATGTGTTGGTAACCTATGATAACAATATTACCATGTGTTATTCACTGAATGCCTTTAACTCCTGGGAAGGGTATTATATTGTATTCAACGGAACAAAAGGCCGGCTCGAACACCGGGTGATGGAAAAGATCTATGTCAGCGGTACCGACACGGAGCAGGGGGGAATCAAAAAAGGAGGAACGGAAACGAAAATTATCCCGCTGCGCGGACCGGCCAAATCAGTTGATGTCTGGACCGGCGAAGGGGGCCATGGCGGTGGCGATAAAGTTATGTTGGATGACCTGTTCCTGCCGGAAAAAAAGGTGGATAAATATATGCGGGCGGCCGACCAGCGGGGCGGTGCCTGGTCGATATTAACCGGTATTGCCGCCAACCGCTGTTTTGAATCAGGAAGTACGGTACACATAGAGGACCTGGTACAAAATGTCGGCTATCCGGATTATCCGGCGATGCCTGATCGAAAAGCACCGCTGCCCATGCCGGCAAAGGAAAGTTAAATCGCTATGCCAACCCGCCCCTATCTCCCCTCCCTGCGCGCAGGGAGGGGAACGGCCATCAATGGTGGACCAGGGGAGGGTAAAGAAAAATCTGGAATGGATATACCTGAACAAGATTTATTTTGGAGTCAACTTGAAGAACAATATTATGGTTAACAAGCAGATTAATTATCCCGAGGGATTAAACCGCGGCCAGCAAGCCGGATTATTAGTCCTGCGCGTTTTTATCGGCTGGCACTTTTTGTACGAAGGGATTATGAAATGGGCCGATCCGGAATGGTCAGCTGCTGGTTTCCTGAAATCATCAACCTGGATCCTGGCCGGATTTTTTACCTGGCTGGCCGAAAACAATGTTCTGCTATCCCTGGTTGATTTTCTGAATCAGGCCGGATTGGTGATTATCGGTATTGCCCTGATCGCAGGATTCTTAACGCGCCCCGCAGCCATCGCCGGCATGGTCTTGCTGGGTTTTTATTATCTGGCACATCCCCCGTTGTTTGATGGCGGTCTGGCCGGCCCGGGAGGTGACCAGTATTTACTGATCGATAAAAATCTGATTGAAATGGCCGGTCTGTATTTGTTATTCGCCTGTAAGGCCGGCAGAATTATCGGGCTTGATGCCATGATTATAAAGTGGAGGATGAAATCATAAATATGAGTGATCCGCAGGAAGATAAAATTGCCGTAAATCCAAAAAACATTAAGCGGCGGGAAATTCTGAAAAATCTGGCGACCCTCCCGGTTTTTGGGGTGTTTTTTCTGGCATTACAGGAAAAATGGGATCATAAGGCTGCACGAAAAGCGCAGGTTTTGCAGCGGTTGGGACTTTCGGAAGATACCAGTGAGCAAAAAAGTGCCGCAATTATAGAGTCCCGGGGTGATCTGATTCGTCTCGGCATTATCGGAATCGGGAACCGTGGTGAACAACTGGCCCAGGCGCTCGGTTATGGCCACCCCGACTGGATTGCACGCCTCAAAGATAAACGCCTCGAAGATTGGTTGGCGCAGGAAGATCTGCATGTGGCAATCACCGGGGTCTGTGATGTTTTTGATCAACATGCAGACCGCGGTATTGAGATATCGGATTGCGAAATTCGTCCCACCCGGATAAAGGCCAGAAGATTCCGGAATCACCGGGAAATGCTGGAAAGTTCCGAGATCGACGCTGTACTGATTGCAACCCCCGATTTTCAACATGCACCCATGAGCATTGATGCCGCAAATGCGGGGAAACATATCTATTGTGAAAAGTGTATGACGCGGACAGAGGATGAAGTGTTTGCGGTAGAGGAGGCGGTGAAAAAGAACAAGGTGGTATTTCAGGCTGGGACATCAAAATCATCAAAGCGGTGCATTTGCGAAAGCACGGGATGTGATCCGTAAAAATATTCTGGGCAACGTCACCCTCATAGAAAGCACGTCAAACCGGAATTCACCATACGGCGCATGGGTCCGTCATAGAGATAGTAATGGGAATCTCAAACCGGGAAGCCCGGCTTCTATTGACTGGAAGGAATGGCTGGGTTTGCGGCCTTTTGTCCCCTTCGATCTCGAAAGATATTATAACTGGACCCTGTGGTGGGATTATGCCACGGGACTTTCGGGACAATTGATGTCTCATGAGATTGACACGGCCAGTCAGTCTGCTTGACCTCGGGATCCCGGATACCTGTAATGCTTCCGGAGGAATTTACTTTTACAAGGACGGAAGAGAAATACCGGATATTTTTAATGCCCTTTTTGAATATCATAGGAAGGACCTGACTTTTATGTACAGTGCTTCTCTGGCCAGTAATCACGATCGGGGACGGCTGTTTATGGGACATGACGCCACCATGCGCCTCGGTAACGATCTGGAAATAACCGTTGATCGTGAATCAAGCCGGTACCGGCAAGAGATTGCGGAAGGTCTTTTTGATACGGGTCAGCCTATGCTGGCCTATAATCCGGGCAGCAACCGGCTGGATGCTATTACCAGCGCCAGCGAAAAATATTATGCTTCAAGAGGATTGTATTATACCTATCACCGCGGCCGGCTGGTGGATACCACCCATCTGCACCTGATGGAATTTCTCAATGCCATTCGTTATGGTACGCCGGTCAGCGTACCGATAGAAAAGGGGGTGGAGGTGACCATCGCCTGCCATATGGCCACCAAATCATACCGGGAACAGCGGCAGGTCCGGTGGAACGGGATTGAACGGAAAATTGTGTAATCGGCAATGCGTGTTGAATCGTTTAAGTGCTGAATTGTTGAATCTAGGTGTGAGCATTTCTAAGACACACCTGTACATAAATATAGAATTACACGCAAAAATGGTATTTTGTCAGACCTGTAGATTAAAAGAAAAGGTTTAAATCATGCCACTTGACCCGAACCGTTTTTTTG
>CAVQJT010000019.1:0-162035 GCA_963712885.1 Calditrichia bacterium | reverse complement strand
TTTGGAAAATAAAGAAGGATAAAATAAGTATGGAAATATGATGTAAAATTTTCATATTATTATTTTATAAGATTCATATAGTGAAATAATATTCTAAGGGTTCTAACGTCTGGCAATAACCCGCGCCGGGCACGCTATGCGAGTCGGCTGAACGTCGGATTCATGCCAGGCTTGAAGGGGTCGGGTTGATTGTATTGTTAGAAAACCAGTAAGATTATTTTAAAATTAGACATTTTCTTGATACGCTGTAATTGTCAGTTTCAAGAGTATAATAATATATGCCTGATGGATAACCAGAACTACTAAGTTTAATACTGTACAATCCCGGCATTTTTATACCAGAGAATAATAATTTTATTTTTTGACCTAATAAGTTGTAAAGAACCAGGTTAACCTTCGATTCACTAGTTATTTGATACTTTATAACAGTCTCACTGTTAAACGGATTCGGGTAATTCTGAAAAAGAGTCGGAACGGACAACATTTGATCCGAATCCTCTGTGGGGCGAATAGGAAGGTAATCGAACCTATAAATTCCAGCCCAGGTATTATAGGCCATACCCCCGATGAACCAAAATACATAAAATTTATAGGAGAAGGATGACGTACTGCTGATAAAGTGATAACTGGAGTCTGGTTCCTGGCTGAGAAGTCGATCGTTCGTAACAGCGTTGAGATTTTCATCGTATTTTTTGGCGAAGATCCTGCATTTTTCAATACCAAATTGACCCTCATAAAAAAGAATTATATTCCCTGAATCCAGGACTTCCAGACGGGCGGTTGCATATCCGACAGGTTTTGATATGAGATCTGAAATTGTCTGCGAATCGGAAATAAAATCGCCGGCGTTGTCAAGCAGGCGCCACTGTAAGTACCAGTCAGATTGCTTCTCAGCTGCCCATACGACTAAAATTCTCGCGGTATCAATTTGTTTGACATCAAAATCCCAAAGATCCGTTAGCGTTGAATCCTCACTCACTCTGAAAGATGAATCCTGAGGAACACCATCATATGAAAAAATCCGACCGTAAATATTAAAAATTCCTGAAGAGTTATCCCGCCAGAATATGATAATTTTTTTTAATTCAGATAATGCTAATATCTTAGGATCACCATGCCGCGTATCGAAATCAATATGATCACTGATATCAATTTTTTCACCAATAAATTTCAAGGAAGTGGTAACTATTTGACCATAAACCCCAATACCATCAGGACCGTATCCAGACCAGGCGGCAAGGAATGTTGTATCATTCATAAAACATCCATGCGGATGAAAGCGATTGGCATCTCCAAAAGCATCATTAACCCGAATTATTTCACTAAGATGGTGCTTCTTTCGATCGTATACTATGCAATTGATATAATCATTGAATGCAGGTGTAATTTGACGCCACAGGAAGGTTATAAAATCATCATTTAAAAATATACTTGCTTCCTGATTAGAAGAGCCTTGAGCGATTTTGACTTTTCTAATGATATATCCCAGCGAATCATAACTTCCAAAATATAGATCCTTATCAGTTTCTTCTACCGAATGTAAGTATCCTCTCGAATCTACCGCAACCGATCGAAAATTAGTTGAATCAGATATATTAAAATCTTGTCGAATTTGTGCAGACAATTTTGAGATGTACAAAAAAATGACAATACCTAGAATTAATTTAATCGGACTATTCATATTTTCATTATTGGTTTTCTAACGGCTTACAATAAGCGGCGCCGGGCGCTATGCGTGCAAACCGAATCTGCGGATTCATGCCAGGCTCCAGGGCGTCCGCTTGATTGTATTGTTAGAGGCACCATTCGGTAATATTTGAACTTTTTATTGCAATTATTGTTTATATATGTAAATTCATTGTAATGTAAATGTAAATACAAAAATGGAGTAAACAATGTCCAAAACCGCAACTATTCAGACAAGAATAAATCCTGAATTGAAGAAAAAGGCTCAGGCAATACTTAATAAGTTGAACCTCTCGATGTCAGAAGCCATTTCTCTTTATTTAACTCAGGTAACATTACACAGAGGTATACCTTTCGATATAAAAATTCCGAATGAACTCACCATAAAAACTTTAAAGAATATTGAAGAAGGTAAAAATCTGAAAGAAGTCTCCTCCGTTGATGAATTGTTTGAGGAGTTAAATAATTGAAAATCAAATATACCTCGCAATTCAAGAAAGATTACAAAAAAGTAAAGAAGCAGAATAAAAATATAAAAAAACTCCAGTCGTTAATTGAAATACTACTTTCAGAACAAAAATTAGACAAGCGATTTTTGGATCATCCATTATCTGGTGAATGGAAAAAATATAGAGAATGTCATATTGCACCAGATTGGTTGCTCATCTATAAAATCGAGGATGAATATCTGATTTTAGCACGTATCGGTTCACACGCTGATTTATTCAAAATCTGATGAATGGTGCCTCTAACTGCCGACAATAAGCGGCGCCGGGCGCTATGCGTGCAAACCGAATCTGCGAATTCATGCCAGGCGTGAAGGCGTCCGGTTGATTGTATTGTTAGGCAAACCTTATGTTATTTTTTGGTGACCTCAAAAACATTTGAGTACAATTCTCTATCCAAATCCTGTGCTGATAATCTATATGGAAATTTTGTATAGAACTTTCCTTCGTCACTTATCGGTATCTGAGTGATAATTGAGTCTCCTGGAGCAATTTCAATCAATTCTGGGGCATAAATTTGTAAACATGGTCGTGCTGAATAACTTTCCCAAATATTGTCCACAAGTCTGTATGAACCGAACATAATATCGCACCACCACCATAAATAATGATGATATGACGCATTGTTGACAATTTTCACTTTCACATCGCAATGATTATTTGCAATCGAGTAGACAATCGAATCAGTGATCGCATATAATCCGATATATGATATTGTTAGATTTGTTTGAAAAACTTCTGATGATTTCAGGTAGATATTTAATGAATCACTGTAGTAATGAGCACGAATTGCGAATAAGGTGTAATAACCAGGATCAAGACTATCAATTTGGAAAAATCCTGCAGAATCTGATTTTGTCTGAAAACCATTCTGGGCAATGATTATATTAGTTTCTGGAACTGGCGTATTGATGATATAATCAAACACATATCCGTAAATCTTAGCATATCGAGATGATGAATCTTTGGGTTCAGAAAGATTTGAACAACTGAATAATAATAGAGATAGAAGTATAATGGAGAGAAAAAAGTGCCTATTCATAGATCCTCCCCTAGGTTTGCCTAACGTTCTCCAATTAGCCGCGCCGGGGAGTGACAATGTCTGAATTCATGCCAGACTTGTAGGCGTCGGCTACATTGGTTTGATATTATTCTTGTCCTTTAAAATTTACACCCTCATCTTCGTGCAACCATCAAATCAAAGGAGGACAAGATGCGATTTTACACCGGTCAACATCAGTATTATTGCGGGATCGACCTGCATACCAAAAATATGTACATCTGCATCCTCGATCAAGCAGGAAATATCCTGTTGCACAAAAACTTTCCGGCAAATCCAGAAGTTTTATTGCAGGTTATCGAACCATACCTGCCCGATATCGCCATTACGGTGGAATGCATGTTCACCTGGTACTGGATCGCCGATCTCTGCCGCAGCCGGAATATACCTTTCGTTTTAGGTCATGCTTTGTATATGAAGGCCATCCACGGGGCAAAAACCAAGAATGATAAAATCGATGCCCATAAAATGGCTGTTTTGCTGCGGGGTGGTCTGATCCCCATAGCCTATGTCTATCCACCCCAAATGCGTTCTACCCGCGATCTGTTAAGACGACGGATGCATTTTATGTACAAACGATCAGAACTGCTTGCACACATTCAGAATACCAGAAGCCAGTACAATCTGCCGGATTTCAACCGATGCATCGCACGTAAAAGAAACCGTGCCGGCGTTTTGGATCATTTTGAAGATAAAAGTGTCCGTAAAAGTATCGAACTGAACCTGAGCCTGCTAAGGCAGTATGAGCTCCTGCTCAACGATGCTGAACTGTTTATCACCCGCCATGCCAAAGAACACGATCCCAATAATCTGTATCTGTTGCAGACGATCCCCGGTGTCGGAAAAATACTGGCACTGGTAATGTTGTATGAGATCCATGACATCAACCGCTTTGAACGGGTAGGTAACTTTACTTCCTACGCCCGGCTGGTCAAACCCAAAAAAGAATCCGCCGGGAAAGTCCGGGGAGCCAGTAACCGTAAGATGGGTAATGCCTACCTTAAATGGGCCTTCTCCGAGGCCACCCTGCTGCTGATCCGCGAAAAACAGGAAATCAAAGATCTGCACCTCAAACTGAAGAATAAGCACGGCAAAGCAAGGGCACTGGCGATCATCGCCCACAAACTGGGCCGCACCGTCTATTTTATGCTTAAAAATCAGCAGGCGTTTGATCTGCAATACTTTTTACAATTAAAAGACCGCACAGCCGAAGCCATACGCCTAACTCAGGTCACCACTGGACAAGTTCATCCGCGATCATTCCAGATTTAAATGTGCTCAGTGCACAATTTCTTTTGTGAAAGGCTATGATCATGAACAGATCCTGAACCTGCTTGTATTGATTGGATCGGCTGTGCTGGTCATATATAGCGACCGACATTGACTGTGGTCTGCACCTGACTGAACCTGAAAACTAACTGATCCCGGCTGATAAGCCGCAAGATCCATCTTTTGAATAGGACAGTCAAGCGTAACGTCAATATTTCCGGAGTACGAACTCCCTATATATGTTTGGCCGCAGACTCGTCTGTGAAACCGCAATTGAAATCAAAGTCAGATCAACAAAAAAGGTCGGTCATGTTTTTAACGAATAAATGACATTTAATCGTAATGGGGTACTATTTTCTCTTGACTTTAAAGGACAAATATATGTTAGAAGCACCTTGCTATTTCTAGTTGCACAAGGTTCTAAAATTATTGTGATGGTCTGCCATGCCATACTATACTGTATATCTTGCCATATTCGGTTTGACCAAGAACAAATATTTCCCGGTTGATGTAGAGCACATCATAATACCATATTCCTGTAACGGTCAATTCGTCATATTCCACCCAGTTCCGGCCATCATAAAATGCCAGAGTTGAGGAAACAGGTCCATTAATCGTTGCAAATATTTTGATATCATTTATAACATGCAGATCATTCACATAGTTATCCATCCCACCATAGAATCCACGCCAATATTGCCCATCCCATCTATATATGTTATTTCCACCTCCAAACAGTGTCCCTTCCGGACTAATATATATTCTACCTACTCGGTAATCCCAACCGCTGTCAATACAGGACCATTGGAATTTTTCATGCTTGAAGAGGTAGTCCTTCACACCACCGGCGGAGGAACGGGCACTCGCCTTGAGATAATATCCGTGATTTGGATCGCCTGTAATAGTAGTAATCACAAATTTATCTGCTTCTTCCAGGGGGAGTGGATTCGGTATGTTCAGAGAATCCCGGCTCCAAAAAGTGCCATTATAATGATAGAGAGTGCCGTAATTTCCACCTGCCCAAATATTATCAGGTCGGTCACCATACATCGTAGAGAGATATCCGTTGCTTCTAATTAAATATGGTGGCGGAAGCCTAGACCAATCTATGCCGTTATATCGCCAGATCATATCAACTAAATTCTGATCTGAGATAGGGGCTGTTCCTGCCATCCAGATATTATTTGCACTAAAACCGATTATACAATTTGCCGAAAGCGATGCTTCATTGGATTTACTAACCTGTACAGGCTGCCAAGACCAGCCATCAAAATGCATAAGATCATATTCTGCGAAACAAGCTAGATTTCCTAAAATGTAAATATCCCTTTCCGAACTTCCCCATAAGATTCGATAGGGCTGAGAATCACATTTATCATCATTAAGTTCGTACTTAATCCAGGTAAATGCTGGGGCAAATGATGAATCTAGTATACCAGTTTCGCTGCAACCGTGAAAAATGAATACTAAAAATATTAGAAAGGAAGCTAATCGCAAAAATAATACACTCATAATTATTATTTGACCATTATTAATTTATATTTCAAAGTGGTGCTTGGCAAGCAGATGATAAGGAAATAAATCCCGGATGGCACACGAACGCTACTATCATTTCTTCCATCCCATTTAATCATGTGCACACCCTCTGTGTCAAAAAGTTTCAAGAAGTCGCTTAACTATACGTCCCGAAACATCATAGATTTTTATAGTAATATTGCCTGATTCAGGCATTGTCCACACTATATTGGTCTCAGGATTGAATGGATTTGGAAATACTGCTAATTCTGGTTTCGATATAATATTTTTTAAGGATAAGTTTGAACCTATATAAGTTGAATCAGATTTAAGAAGATAATTCCCAAAGACACCATACCAGTGTTCATCAACTGAAGAATTTTCAATAGAATAATATGCTCGGACATCATATCGAATTAAAAGAATGTAACTACTTGCTGTACTAAAATCATAATCAACAAATGAATTGCTATAATGTGAACGTGTCCCAACTAAATCCGGTCCAGTTTCATTCCCCCATTGATCCCTGACCCGGCGCCAGATCTTATAACTTACATTTACGTTTGGATGAATGTTCCAGACCAAGTGAATAGGCATATTCAAACTGCCAATATTTTGTAAATTCTGAACTTGTGTAGGTTTTCCAACAAAATGGGCTGTATAATAAACGTGTTGATTATTTGAAGTTTGTTGATACATCGAATATGGATTTTGTGTAGCACTAGGAGGATTCGTCTCCCAATGATCAAAATTATAATTAATTGAACTATACTGATGGCCTAACGCATTAAAATTATAAGGAATTTGGATATCTTGGACTCTGTGAAATACAGTCCCAGAGAGAGCAGTTTCAGCATATTCCTGGCCATTTATAACCATCTTTCCAATATCACTGCGACCAACAAAGTGATTAGCGAATGAAAAATTTAATTCCTTTCTGTACTCTGCTGTCCATGTCGGTCTCTCGGTGTGAGTTCGATGGATTACTTGATGGTTTTCAGATATAACTTCGTAATCGTAGTCTCCTCCATCTGAGCACCACCAAAACCAAAATATACGCTTATAATCTTCAAATACAAGATTATTATGAACAGCATATAGATTAAAAGTTCCCTCCCAAATAAGTTCGTGATTCGATGTTACTTGATTATTATTATAGATTAGGTATGAATTATTGGCTTTAAATCCAATATGGCCATCATCAAAGCTATTATGTACTAGAACATCCCAATTATCAGTTCTTGCATAAAGAGCTTGAATGATTTGTCCAGAGTGGCTATCTAACCAATCATCAAGATAACTATCTCCTGGAGCTTGAGTCACATCCGGTTTCTCCCTAAGCAGGATTCCTGACTCGATTGGTAGTGCCGATGGATTTATCGACTTGACATAAGTTAAATGGTCATTGAATCTTAAAAGAGTGCCTGCTACTAATTCTTCAATGCCAACCAAACTATCTAGTTCAGCAGTAGTAATTCCAACATTGCCATTTTTCGGGAGATAAATACATTGAAAATACTCACCGCTCATCGAACCTCCTAAAGGAGCAGTCAACGAAGGGCAGGTTAAATGACTGTCACCTCTGTTGTATGCCAATGCACAAGCATATCCATAACAGTCTGTAGATGCTACATGATCACCGGGTCCACCACACCATGGGAGATGACGATTGGTATCAGAGGATTGTTCATCAGCGGCATATATTGAAAATATGGTACCCAGTAAAAAAAGACAGTTGAATATAATTTTCATAAAAACCTCCCAATTTATAAATAAAATCTGGTGGTGAAGATGTTCACAAATAATATTACTTAAGATCGTAACTGTCGATTTTTGTAAGAATATTTATTTAAGGCGTATAATTATTAACAAATTAAAAATAATATAATTCAGTTAAAGCAGATTTCGTGAATAAATGGTGCTTCTAACGGTCACGCATAAGCGGCCGGCCGAAATTTCTCCAAACCACTGGCTTCTTCGGATTCATGCCACAGTGTTCCGGTCCGCTTGATGCGATGGTTAGGTGTGCTCCTATTGCACAATAAATTTTATTTTAATTATCTCAATATTTTTCGATGGACTCGCTCCGTCCGATCCTGTGCTAAGTTCTAATTCGACAAAATCCGTACCAATAAATCCTGATTTTGGTTTGTATTTATAAACAACTTCCCAATTTGTCTCAACATTGCGAACAATATCACTGATCTCGTAATGTTTTGCCTGGACAATAATGGATGCACCATCTTCATCACCTGTAATACCTGTATTATAATTATAGGATTCTGTGTTTTCCAGAGTAATCGGAATTTCATCATCAGGAATGGGGGAGTCGGTAGAAGTAATACAACTAAAAGCGAAGAGGAAAAAAGATGATAGAAGGATAAAACAATCTTTTTTCATTTTATGCCTCTTTTAAGGAACACACCTAACGATTGGCGCATAACCGGCGCCGGGCCTTACCTAAGATATTACGCATGCCACGCGTGTAGGCGTCCGAGTTGATGCGCTTGTTAGGGTGCGTTTTGTATTCGATTTTCATTTAAACTAATAAAAGACACAACATCATATTCCGATGTTGTATAACCAATTACTGAAAAATATAGAAAACTATGATCGTTTAATAAGCCATTTAGTACAAATTTACCGTCAAATCCTTTTGTAACGGAAGACTTTTCAATTTTAACCACTTTACCACTTTCTGTTATTTGTAATTGCTCTGCAAAAATTACATGAATACCAGGGAAATATTCACCTGTTTGTTTGCAAGACACAACTCCTTCAACAGAAAATTCTTTCGTTTTATTGCTATATGAAAGTTTATGGAAATCTACTTCGAGAGGAATTTCTCCTAAAATACAACAATCGGGGATTAAAACTATATCGCCTTTATCATACTTCTCTTTAAAGCTAGTATCAGTCTCAATACTTGAATATATTATTACAGGGATATCGCTATCCTCATCAAGTTTTAATACTCGAATATCGTGACTACAGGATATTAGTAAAAAACAAAATAAGATTAATATATTTTTCATATTTTTAGCAGCCTAACGGCCGACAATAAGCGGCGCCGGGCGCAATGCGTGCAGACCGTAACTGCGGATTCATGCCAGGCGTGAAGGCGTCCGCTTGATTGTATTGATATTATTCTTGTCCTTTAAAATTTACACCCTCATCTTCGTGCAACCATCAAATCAAAGGAGGACAAGATGCGATTTTACACCGGTCAACATCAGTATTATTGCGGGATCGACCTGCATACCAAAAATATGTACATCTGCATCCTCGATCAAGCAGGAAATATCCTGTTGCACAAAAACTTTCCGGCAAATCCAGAAGTTTTATTGCAGGTTATCGAACCATACCTGCCCGATATCGCCATTACGGTGGAATGCATGTTCACCTGGTACTGGATCGCCGATCTCTGCCGCAGCCGGAATATACCTTTCGTTTTAGGTCATGCTTTGTATATGAAGGCCATCCACGGGGCAAAAACCAAGAATGATAAAATCGATGCCCATAAAATGGCTGTTTTGCTGCGGGGTGGTCTGATCCCCATAGCCTATGTCTATCCACCCCAAATGCGTTCCACCCGCGATCTGTTAAGACGACGGATGCATTTTATGTACAAACGATCAGAACTGCTTGCACACATTCAGAATACCAGAAGCCAGTACAATCTGCCGGATTTCAACCGATGCATCGCACGTAAAAGAAACCGTGCCGGCGTTTTGGATCATTTTGAAGATAAGAGTGTCCGTAAAAGCATCGAACTGAACCTGAGCCTGCTAAGGCAGTATGAGCTCCTGCTCAACGATGCTGAACTGTTTATCACCCGCCATGCCAAAGAACACGATCCCAATAATCTGTATCTGTTGCAGACGATCCCCGGTGTCGGAAAAATACTGGCACTGGTAATGTTGTATGAGATCCATGACATCAACCGCTTTGAACGGGTAGGTAACTTTACTTCCTACGCCCGGCTGGTCAAACCCAAAAAAGAATCCGCCGGGAAAGTCCGGGGAGCCAGTAACCGTAAGATGGGTAATGCCTACCTTAAATGGGCCTTCTCCGAGGCCACCCTGCTGCTGATCCGCGAAAAACAGGAAATCAAAGATCTGCACCTCAAACTGAAGAATAAGCACGGCAAAGCAAGGGCACTGGCGATCATCGCCCACAAACTGGGCCGCACCGTCTATTTTATGCTTAAAAATCAACAGGCGTTTGATCTGCAATACTTTTTACAATTAAAAGACCGCACAGCCGAAGCCATACGCCTAACTCAGGTCACCACTGGACAAGTTCATCCGCGATCATTCCAGATTTAAATGTGCTCAGTGCACAATTTCTTTTGTGAAAGGCTATGATCATGAACAGATCCTGAACCTGCTTGTATTGATTGGATCGGCTGTGCTGGTCATATATAGCGACCGACATTGACGGTGGTCTGCACCTGACTGAACCTGAAAACTAACTGATCCCGGCTGATAAGCCGCAAGATCCATCTTTTGAATAGGACAGTCAAGCGTAACGTGAATATTTCCGGAGTACGAACTCCCTATATATGTTTGGCCGCAGACTCGTCTGTGAAACCGCAATTGAAATCAAAGTCAGATCAACAAAAAAGGTCGGTCATGTTTTTAACGAATAAATGACATTTAATCGTAATGGGGTACTATTTTCTCTTGACTTTAAAGGACAAATATATGTTAGGGGCGATGTTCAATTTATGTCTAATATAAAACTCTATTGCAACGGGTGAATATAATAATTATATTATAATTATGAGTTACATCCGATTTGAATGGGACGAAAATAAAAATTGTTCAAATATTAAGAAGCATGGTATTTCTTTTGAAGAAGCAAAAACTGTTTTCTATGATAATAACGCAAGGTTAATTTCAGATCCTGATCACTCAGACCAAGAGGACAGATTTATTATTCTTGGAATGAGTATGAATTTAAAGATATTACTCGTCATTCATACTTATAAAGAACGGGATGAACTAATTCGCATTATTTCAGCGCGAAAAGCAACAAAAAACGAAAGTAAAATTTATTTTAGGTACTAAGATTATGAGAAAAGAATATAATTTTACAGAATCAATTAAGAATCCCTATACCAGGAAATTAAAGAAACAAATAACAATTAGACTGGAGAAGGAAACGATAGACTATTTCAAAGAACTCGCAATGGAGGTCGATATTCCGTATCAGGTATTGATAAATATGTTCCTACACGACTGTGCCCAAAAAAATTTGAAACCGAATATTAAATGGCAATAAACTTGCCCCTAACGGTTACTGCTAACCGGCGCCGGCCTTTAACTCGGATTGGATTCATGCCACACGTATAGGCGTCCGGTTGAGCAGATTGTTAGAAGCACATTTTATTTCAATATACAAAAAGTTTTCAATTAAAGTATAGGCTTACCATGCCAGACCACGCCGATATTTTTTCCTTCCCATCTTTGTCCGAGAACAAACAATTCACCTTCGATATACAAAACATCAAAATAATAAATTTTCGTCGTCCTTAACTCGTCATACTCAGTCCAGTCTTTACCGTTGAAATATGCAATAGTGGATCCATAATCAGCATTTAGTGTCGCGAAAATTTTATGATCGTTTTCGACATGAATACCGTTTACCAGATAGTCGACAGAGTGTAGATTAGTCCAATACTCCCCATTCCATCTCCTAAGATTGTAACCTGTAATATATAGTGTGCCTTCCGGACTCATATATAAACCGCCTGCATAACCGCCGCTATCTATGCATGCCCATTGATTCTGATCATACCTGAACAAATAAGCAATTCTACCAAGGTCTGATCTAAAACCCATTGTTTTTAAAAAATATCCATGGGTTTCATTTCCGGTGATTGACATAATACCATAATTGACTAAATCTTCTGATCTAAGCGGACGTGGATGAATCAAAGTATCTCGTTTCCAGATGCTTCCATCATAGTGATAAAGTGTACCATAGTTACCACCTGCCCACAGATTATCCGGACGGTCACCATAGATCGAATATAGTGTACTATGCTCCCTAACGATATAAGGTGGTGGGATACGGGTCCATCCGGATCCGTCGTAATGACCCAGCATATCCACTCGTATTCCTTCAGAACCGGCATCCCCGCATATCCAGATGTTGTTCTGATCGAATCCAAAAATATTTTGAACATCAAAATAACTGGTATAGGGAGCACGAAGTGGAACATTTTCCCATGATCTGCCGTCAAAATGAATGAGATCGTAATCTGCACAGGTGATTTCACCCACCAGATACACATCGTCACTGGCACTTGCCCACATTAAGTCGTACCTCAAGACTTTCGCAGACCTCATAATCGATTAAATACTGCTTCCAGGTAAATACAGGAGCAGGATTCGGTTCAAAAACACCAACCTGATTACATCCAATAAAAAGAGCAAGTATAATAAATAGATAGCTAAAATCGGATTGATGTCTGAGTAAAGTATTCAATTTGACTACGTTTATTTGAAAAGTGCTTCTAACGGTCACGCTTAAGCGGCGCGCCACAATCTTTCGCAAACCTCTGAATTCTTCGAATTCATGCCGCGCGCTTCCGCGTCCGCTTGAAGCGATGGTTAGACAGCATTTATTTTACATACTTGGTTACAAAATTATTTACTATTTGTCTGCACGTTTTTGTGATATTATCATTTTGAGCAATCATTATTTCACTTTCGAGAACCTGCTTATAATTTGATAAAAATTTTGAAGTAACATATTTTCGGATTTCTTGATTTTTCTCTGAGTCATTTAAAGATTTTTCTTTTTCTAATGCTGCATAAAATATTTGGTGATTTGTCCCGGCTTCTATCACTTCCTTAGGCAATGATTGCATTAGTGTAACTGAAATAATCGTGCTCCTTTCCTCAATCTCCCTGAGAACGATGAATATATTCCAAAGGGCAGAATCCTCACCTAATAAGTTTCTACTTTTAAATTCTTCATGCAAAATATTACGAACATTCATTTGAAGTGGTGTGATTGTAGCATTCGAAGAAAATAATGTGACTGACACTTTTTGATTATCATCCGCAGAAAAAAGTTGATTTAAAGAAAGGATAAAAATAAAAAGCATGGTTCGATAAGCAGATAAACGTATCATTTTAAACCTCCTTCAATTTAGTTGGAAAGGAAGTAACAATTTATTTACATCGAACCTCCATATTTTAATCATCGCTGTCTAACGGCCACTGCTAACAGGCGCCGGGCCTAACCACGGTTGATTTCATGCCAGAGCTAAAGGCGTCCTGTTGAGCAGATTGTTAGGCTTGAGATTAAATATTTATTGTATTTTGTAAGATATTAATTTTCGTTCCCAAATTTCAATGAATTGATCTGAGTTGTCAGGATCTGATTCTGTACGTTTGATTGCAATTAATCCAATTCCAGGCGAAAAATAGTAATTGAGCGAATATGTCAATGATTCAGGTGTGATTACATTTCGTTCTATTTTGTAATCATAACAGCGAAACTCCCCGGCTGGAACAACAACGATTCTGGATTTGGAATCACATGTATAGGTATCAATACAATAATATGATTGCATCAATTCAGAAAACCTATAATCATTTATCCATTGATCACCGGTATTAACTGGGTATTTAAAGCAAAATTCTGGATTCTCAGGTTCGATATTCCAGAAAAGTGTGTTATTAAATGATCCGTTATAATAAAAAATAAGGTATTCACCTGTCCAACCGATATCGAATTTGACGGAAAACATTTCAATTAGGGAGTCCTGATATTGATATGTAAATACAGAATCGATCCAATATCTTATTTCTCCTTGATACTCATCAGACACGTATGTCCATTCATCACCCATCGCCAGGGGAAATAGAGATCGACTATCCTGAATTTCAAAATTGGAACTATCAAATATTCCTTGACAACCTGTCAAAAAGAAAATGAGATAAAGTAAAAAGATATGCTTTTGCATCGCAATTTACCTCCCAAAATCTCAAGCCTAACGGCTGACAATAACCCGCGCCGGGCACGCCATGCGAGTAAGCAGAACGTCGGATTCATGCCAGGCTTGAAGGGGTCGGGTTCATTGTATTGATATTATTCTTGTCCTTTAAAATTTACACCCTCATCTTCGTGCAACCATCAAATCAAAGGAGGACAAGATGCGATTTTACACCGGTCAACATCAGTATTATTGCGGGATCGACCTGCATACCAAAAATATGTACATCTGCATCCTCGATCAAGCAGGAAATATCCTGTTGCACAAAAACTTTCCGGCAAATCCAGAAGTTTTATTGCAGGTTATCGAACCATACCTGCCCGATATCGCCATTACGGTGGAATGCATGTTCACCTGGTACTGGATCGCCGATCTCTGCCGCAGCCGGAATATACCTTTCGTTTTAGGTCATGCTTTGTATATGAAGGCCATCCACGGGGCAAAAACCAAGAATGATAAAATCGATGCCCATAAAATGGCTGTTTTGCTGCGGGGTGGTCTGATCCCCATAGCCTATGTCTATCCACCCCAAATGCGTTCCACCCGCGATCTGTTAAGACGACGGATGCATTTTATGTACAAACGATCAGAACTGCTTGCACACATTCAGAATACCAGAAGCCAGTACAATCTGCCGGATTTCAACCGATGCATCGCACGTAAAAGAAACCGTGCCGGCGTTTTGGATCATTTTGAAGATAAGAGTGTCCGTAAAAGCATCGAACTGAACCTGAGCCTGCTAAGGCAGTATGAGCTCCTGCTCAACGATGCTGAACTGTTTATCACCCGCCATGCCAAAGAACACGATCCCAATAATCTGTATCTGTTGCAGACGATCCCCGGTGTCGGAAAAATACTGGCACTGGTAATGTTGTATGAGATCCATGACATCAACCGCTTTGAACGGGTAGGTAACTTTACTTCCTACGCCCGGCTGGTCAAACCCAAAAAAGAATCCGCCGGGAAAGTCCGGGGAGCCAGTAACCGTAAGATGGGTAATGCCTACCTTAAATGGGCCTTCTCCGAGGCCACCCTGCTGCTGATCCGCGAAAAACAGGAAATCAAAGATCTGCACCTCAAACTGAAGAATAAGCACGGCAAAGCAAGGGCACTGGCGATCATCGCCCACAAACTGGGCCGCACCGTCTATTTTATGCTTAAAAATCAACAGGCGTTTGATCTGCAATACTTTTTACAATTAAAAGACCGCACAGCCGAAGCCATACGCCTAACTCAGGTCACCACTGGACAAGTTCATCCGCGATCATTCCAGATTTAAATGTGCTCAGTGCACAATTTCTTTTGTGAAAGGCTATGATCATGAACAGATCCTGAACCTGCTTGTATTGATTGGATCGGCTGTGCTGGTCATATATAGCGACCGACATTGACGGTGGTCTGCACCTGACTGAACCTGAAAACTAACTGATCCCGGCTGATAAGCCGCAAGATCCATCTTTTGAATAGGACAGTCAAGCGTAACGTGAATATTTCCGGAGTACGAACTCCCTATATATGTTTGGCCGCAGACTCGTCTGTGAAACCGCAATTGAAATCAAAGTCAGATCAACAAAAAAGGTCGGTCATGTTTTTAACGAATAAATGACATTTAATCGTAATGGGGTACTATTTTCTCTTGACTTTAAAGGACAAATATATGTTAGCAGTAATTTCAAAAAGATTAAGGTAGAAACATTTCCTGTAGGACAGATAAAACTTTATCGCCGGTGTTTTTATCAATTCGGCCGAGTTTCTTCACTAATCTGGTTTTATCGACTGCGCGAATTTGATCTAAAATTATTTGACCGTCTTTTCCTTGAAATTTACAAAATACACGAGAAGGATAGGGCCTGCCTTTAGTCGTCATCGGTGCAATAATTGTTGTAGAAATATTTGTATTCATTTCATCGGGAGAAATGATCAGAGCAGGTCTTGTCTTTTTAATTTCTTTACCTATTGTGGGATCGAGATTTACCAAATAAACATCAAATCGCTTCATTAAGATCTACCAGTTCCATTCGGTATCATCAAATGATGATTCACCAGCAAGATTTTCCACATCAATAAGTTTATCATCACCATGTTCACTCATCGATGCGAAGGCAGCGTTCCAGCCATACCGAGCAGGGCGATCAACGGGTTTAAGAATAATCTGATTATTTTTTACCTCAAGATTTACTTCTTCATCGATTCCAGTTTGACGCAAAAGAACTTTGGGAATACGGATCCCTTTTGAGTTTCCTATTTGAACTATTTTTATTTTCATGGCGACAATGTAATTACATAATAGTAACAAATCAAGAGGAAATTACTGCTAACGATTGGCGCATAACTGGCGCCGGGCCTTAGCAAGAACATTACGCATGCTAGAGCTTAAAGGCGTCCAAGTTGATGCGCTTGTTAGACAAAATTTTATTTCAAGAATTTGCGCGGTGGAAGTACAGAGCCAATTTTAATGACATGCTAGTTCTCATGTCTTCTCTTATTTGAAGAACTTTATTTTTAACTAGCTTATCAAGCGATTGTTTTCTAACACTAAAACATTTAGAAAAATCAACAACAGACCCTGTATCAAATGGGATTCCACTATTTGGCTCTAAATAAAAATACTTTAAATAGCACTGCCAGATGGTTGGTCATGATCAATGAGGTTACTAGATATTAGTTCACTAATCTTTTCTTTTGAAGTAGCAGTACTCAAATCTCGCAATGGCGCTAGAATTATACTTGTTACTTTTACATCATTTTCTAATGATATCTCGCACGAATGAGATAAAACCATTACATGCCCAATCTTGGGTTCGCTTGGAACTTGCCAGGATGTAATTTTGTCGATGGAGGCGAAATCTCGAGAAGAGTAGTGGATACTATTTAGATTAATCGCACCAAGGATATGAATATCCTTGATAATATCTCCTTGATAGAGTAAATCAAAATTAGTATCAGAATTTGATTCGTACATTCTATTGAATTAATCTAAACCGTCATCAAAAGAAATTTGATCAGATAAATCATGAATATTTTGATATGACTTTATTGAAATTATGTCATCTGTATAGATATCATCTGGAGTGAATTTAGAAAGATATACTTCATCAAAGGGATTATCTTCAGACGCCATAACTCTTTTTAAATACTTAAAGTAATAATTAAAAATATAGTTTTCTATTATAGGTTTAAGAGATGATGCGATCTGGTCTAAATGATGTAAGTCACCTAAATTTAAAATTAATGACTCAGAAGCCTCAGTAGATGACGTTAGATCGATAATATTATATGATGTATTATTTTCGTCTGTGTATTCTTTTTTATAGTCTATTTGATTTGATGTCATAGTAAACCCTCTATATTTAGATCATCTTCGATTGATTTCGACAAATCAAATTGTTTTGATATTATATTATCTAAATCAATACTCGGACTCTTTTTTAATTTCATTGGTTTATTATTAATATCAAGGAGAATTTGAACTCCAATTTCATTTCCTGTTTTATTCTCATCAATCTTTGCAATTTTATCTTCACTAAACTTTAACTTTCGCTTTTCATATCCATGAATATTATAGTTAACGAAAAAATCATCTATTTTTCTCCCTATTTGGAGATTAAAGGAAACTAAATCACTTCTTTCCCAATTTAAACGTAATAATTTTTTTGTAATTGGGCTAATTGCTTCAAATGGTGTATTAACTCCTGAAGTATCAATATAATCAATTGTAGAAATAACTCCCGTCCATTGATATTCAAGATCACTTTTGTAGATCTCAGTTAAAATAATAGATGTTGTTTCTCGTAAATATTCATATGCTTCTTCGATGGAGTACTGAACATGATCCGGAGGTTCTGATATAAGTTGAACTCGATTGAGGCCTATATGAATAATCATGTTACTGGTATGTATGGCATATCTTGGTAGCTCAGGAGGCGCATCACTAGGTATATTCAGTGTTATAAATTTACCTTTTAAAACTGCTGTAATACTTTTTATCGAACTTCCTGCAAGAAGAATAAGTTCTTTTTCAGATTTAAAGGTAGATACTATCTCTATTCTGGAGAATTTAGCCAATTTATTTTAATCTTTTAGTGAATTTGCTAATGTAACAAAAAATTATAATAAAAGATATAAATTTTGTCTAACGATTGGCGCATAACCGGCGCCGAGACTTACCTATACTTTTGCCCATGCCACGCGTTTAGGCGTCCGAGTTGATGCGCTTGTTAGGGTGCGTATTGTATTCAATTGTCAATTAAATTTATAAAAGAGACGATATCATACTCTGATGTTGTATAACCAAGTACTGAAAAATATAGAAAACTATTATTGTCTAATACTAAGTCTATTATAAATTTGCCGTCAAATCCTTTTGTAACGAAAGACTTTTCAATTCTAACCATTTTACCTCTATCAGTTATTTGCAATTGTTTTGCAAAAATAATATGAATTCCAGGAAAATATTCACCAGTTTGTCTGCAAGATACGATTCCTTCAACAGAACATTCTTTAGTTTTTTCATTAAATTTAAGATTATGAAAATCTACTTCGAGGGGAATTTCTCCTAAAATACAACATTCGGGTATTAAAATTATATCACCTTTATCATACTTCGATTTATAGCTATTATTAGCCTCAATGCTTGAATATATTATTAGCGGGATATTGCTATCCCCTTCAAGATTTATAACTCGAATATCATGACTACAGGATATTAGGAAAAAACAAAGTAAGGTTAATATATGTTTCATAGTTTTAGCAGCCTAACGGCTGACAATAACCGGCGCCGGGCGCGCTATGCGAGTAATCTAAATGTCAGATTCATGCCAGGCTTGTAGGCGTCCGGTTTATTGTATTGTTAGATTTTTCAATCACTTCAGGGAATATTATTCAAAATGTAAAACAAATCTGACTTAGCTTTTGTAATAAGATTATTTCTAATAATTTATTTAAATCACCAGTATAGTAAGTAGATTGATTTAGCTCCTGAGTTTCTTGACACACTCCCCAAATATGAAGGGTAGAATTTAAAATTCTGAATTTTAGAATTTACTGTTTTTGGACACTGAGCGATTCACCAAAACCACTAAAACTAATGATATTAATTTTTTCAGTTCCATTAACATTTATCGTACTGATCGATGAAGAAGTAGCCTTAAGTGAGATAAACACTATTTTATTATCATCAGGTGTAAAACATGGGGAATATTCAATAGTAGATGGAGATTTTGTAAGATTTTTTTTACCCGAACCTGAAACAAAATCTTGGATATAAATATCTTTCTTAAAAATTTGTATTCCATTTTCTTCCCCTGCATTTTCAAATACAATTTTACTGTCATCCTTATTTACATCAAACCGGAAATTATCAGGAGAGTTTATATACGGAGGAGGTACAATTTCCCTCAAATTTTCACCACTGGAATCTCTAACAGAGATTCCATTCGACAAATCTTTGAAATTTAAAAAAATTATCTTACTTCCAAGAGAACTATATTTTGGTAATCTCTCAATGTAATCGGAATGATCCGTTAATCTTCTTTTATTAGAACCATCAATATGCATTGTATATATTTTAGGAGTTTTGAAATAATTTTCTTGGTAAGTATAGGTAATTGACTTGCCATCGGGGCTGACGTTTGGACTGAATTCTAACGAATCACTATTCGTGATATTTTTTAAATCAGAACCATCAATATTTGAAGAAAATATATCTTCAGTTCCCGTTCTATATAATGATGTAAATACTACTATCTGGCCATCCGGGGTAAAACTTGGTTCAATATCTTCGGAAGGATTGTTTGAGATATTAATAAGATTTTCACCGGAATTATCAACAATATAGATTTCTGAATTATTGTCTCTCCAGGATTCAAACACGATGAAATTTCCATCAGATGAAATTTTCGGATTCCTATCTAAGACTTGGATGATTTGATAAGTTTCTTTTATTACTTCCATCAGATTCAATAATAAAGATTTCCCAATTTCCTGTTTCAGTAGATTCGTAGGTAATTTTGTATGTTGACTTATTTGAGGTAAATTCTAAAATACCTTCACATCCATTTAATATTAAAAAAATTACGATTAACATTGGAAATAATATTTTCACGGCCTTTATCATCTAATTCTGTAAATTTGTGCAAAAGTTTAATGAGATAACACCCTTTTCATATTTCCAGTTAGTTAAGCCATCTAGCTTTTTAAGTATTACATGTCGTAGTAGTTCGTCATTACTTTACGAGATTAGTAGTTGATTTAGATTGATTTCGTACATATTAGTTTGAAATACTTGGTCTAATAAAAGTGGTATGAATCTCGGGCATTTTCAATTTTACATTAAATATTGGCAAAAATAAGCAATCAAATTTTACCTTTAATTAACAACTTTAATTTGAAAAATCTAACTGCCGACAATAAGCGGCGCCGGGCGCTATGCGTGCAAACCGAATCTGCGGATTCATGCTAGACTTGAAGGCGTCCGCTTGATTGTATTGTTAGAAGGAAACATATTTGACTTATTTTTTTTCTTATTAACTGAACTACAATTGAATACCTATAAGAATTTCTGCGCATTCATTTTTAACATTGAGATATTGATTTTGATATGAATAGTTTAATGTTGGACTATATCGTATTTCCACTAAAAATATTACAAATTCAAAATTCATTTCACATCCTAATCCTATCGTCATACCGTAATCAATTTTAGTGAAATTATCATAAACAGATGATGGCTCATGATATATCAGATAATCTAATCGTGGGCCAAGGAATAGGTATGGGGAGCAACTTGATTGGAGTAAATTAGTTCTTAATAATATAGGTAAACTGAGATAATTAAAACTCATCGTGATTTGATGAGGACCGGTTTCTTCATAACCGTCTGGATTATCCGCAATAGTTATTCCCGAAATAGTCACACATCTGCCTTTTTGAATGTAATGGATTTCTGTTATTATACTTAAAAATTTAAAATCAGCAAATTGTAAATAGACCGCAGCATCTATTCCCCAACGAATTTTGGTAGGCAAATTTGGATCTCCAAAATATGGAGGTAAATCGTGATATTCCCATTTTTGAGTTGCCAGACTTGTTCCAATCTTGAGACCGTACTTCTCAAATAGTGAAGTTCCTGAGGTACATATATTTATAAAAAGGAAAATAAAAAGAAATATGTAAACGAATTTGTTGTGATTTGAAGACACAGTATTCTCTAAACGTTTCCTTCTAACGTTGAACAATAACCGGCGGCCCCGCAATGCGAATAGCCAGGACCGGCTTCATGCCACCGCTATGGCCGTCCGGTTGATTGTTATTGTTAGGTGTAAATTTATTATGATGCCTTTTTCTGCTTTGAGACATATTCGTCTAATAAGCGTCGAATCATCATTTGATATTGAGTATTATATGATCTAGCCACCTGTTTAAAGTAATCTACACTTGATTTGCTCAATGAGATTGTGACTTTGACAGTCTTATCCTTAAATATCAACTCCTCTGGTGACGGTAAAAAATCCTTTATAATCTTAAAATTATCAATTGGTTCGTCAGTATATTTTATATTTTTTTTCATAAATATTTTTCCCCTTCCTCCAATATCCTGCACCAAAAATGCGAATCACCTTTTCTCGATATGTAAATCTTACGGTAACAATTCCGTCATCAACTTTACCAATGCAATAATATCTCTTCTCTCTATCACTATGTTCCAAATCTTCTAAAATAATACGTTTTGGATCTGCGAAAGCATACTGAGCAATATCAAAAGAAATACCGTGTTTTTGTTGATTATCTCGATTTTTGGTTTCATCCCATTCAAAGTGCGATTTAGTTCTCATGCCACAAAGATAGCGCGAAGAAATGTGAAAAGCAATACGTTTATATGGTTAATTATATGTATTTACACCTAACGGCCGACAATAAGCGGCGCCGGGCGCAATGCGTGCAGACCGTAACTGCGGATTCATGCCAGGCGTGAAGGCGTCCGCTTGATTGTATTGTTAGGGGCGATGTTCAATTTATGTCTAATATAAAACTCTATTGCAACGGGTGAATATAATAATTATATTATAATTATGAGTTACATCCGATTTGAATGGGACGAAAATAAAAATTGTTCAAATATTAAGAAGCATGGTATTTCTTTTGAAGAAGCAAAAACTGTTTTCTATGATAATAACGCAAGGTTAATTTCAGATCCTGATCACTCAGACCAAGAGGACAGATTTATTATTCTTGGAATGAGTATGAATTTAAAGATATTACTCGTCATTCATACTTATAAAGAACGGGATGAACTAATTCGCATTATTTCAGCGCGAAAAGCAACAAAAAACGAAAGTAAAATTTATTTTAGGTACTAAGATTATGAGAAAAGAATATAATTTTACAGAATCAATTAAGAATCCCTATACCAGGAAATTAAAGAAACAAATAACAATTAGACTGGAGAAGGAAACGATAGACTATTTCAAAGAACTCGCAATGGAGGTCGATATTCCGTATCAGGTATTGATAAATATGTTCCTACACGACTGTGCCCAAAAAAATTTGAAACCGAATATTAAATGGCAATAAACTTGCCCCTAACGGCCCGGCGATATGCGGAACGCAGGCGGCACTGGGCGCCGGATCGGGCCATCCCGCAGCCGCGTTCCGAATCATCGCATTGTTAGACGGTGAGCAGATATTACCTCATTTATAAATATAAATCTATGTGCTGCGAACGAACCGAACGCGCGCTGATAAACCGGGCAGGGCGATAGACGGGGCGGAGGTGCTTTGTTACCGGTATAGATTGTTCATAGCAACGGCCCAGCCCTAAAAACCCACTCGCAGCCTGGCCCCAGAAGCGAAAGTCATGCCCCGGCGTCGTCCACCTGCTGGTCGCAATACTTTTCGGATCTTCGTTTACCATGAGACCAAACTTTAGTTAGTTAACGGTCCTGCGCGCGTGAGGCGTCTAACGTTGAACAATAACCGGCGGCCCCGCAATGCGAATAGCCAGGACCGGCTTCATGCCACCGCTATGGCCGTCCGGTTGATTGTTATTGTTAGGTGTAAATTTATTATGATGCCTTTTTCTGCTTTGAGACATATTCGTCTAATAAGCGTCGAATCATCTTTTGATATTGAGTATTATATGATCTAGCCACCTGTTTAAAGTAATCTACACTTGATTTGCTCAATGAGATTGTGACTTTGACAGTCTTATCCTTAAATATCAACTCCTCTGGTGACGGTAAAAAATCCTTTATAATCTTAAAATTATCAATTGGTTCGTCAGTATATTTTATATTTTTTTTCATAAATATTTTTCCCCTTCCTCCAATATCCTGCACCAAAAATGCGAATCACCTTTTCTCGATATGTAAATCTTACGGTAACAATTCCGTCATCAACTTTACCAATGCAATAATATCTCTTCTCTCTATCACTATGTTCCAAATCTTCTAAAATAATACGTTTTGGATCTGCGAAAGCATACTGAGCAATATCAAAAGAAATACCGTGTTTTTGTTGATTATCTCGATTTTTGGTTTCATCCCATTCAAAGTGCGATTTAGTTCTCATGCCACAAAGATAGCGCGAAGAAATGTGAAAAGCAATACGTTTATATGGTTAATTATATGTATTTACACCTAACGGCCCGGCGATATGCGGAACGCAGGCGGCACTGGGCGCCGGATCGGGCCATCCCGCAGCCGCGTTCCGAATCATCGCATTGTTAGACGGTGAGCAGATATTACCTCATTTATAAATATAAATCTATGTGCTGCGAACGAACCGAACGCGCGCTGATAAACCGGGCAGGGCGATAGACGGGGCGGAGGTGCTTTGTTACCGGTATAGATTGTTCATAGCAACGGCCCAGCCCTAAAAACCCACTCGCAGCCTGGCCCCAGAAGCGAAAGTCATGCCCCGGCGTCGTCCACCTGCTGGTCGCAATACTTTTCGGATCTTCGTTTACCATGAGACCAAACTTTAGTTAGTTAACGGTCCTGCGCGCGTGAGGCGTCTAACGGCTAGGCATAAGCGGCGGCGGGCCTTGGCAAGGTCGTTTCGCATGCCACAGCTGAAGCCGTCCGACTTGATGCCATTGTTAGGCGGTTTTTGCAAAATGCTTCTTAAATAATTCTTCTGATAATTTGAATCCTTCTTCAGAAAAAGCAATTGATTTGGCTTTGCTCTTCGGATCGCTGATATAACCTTTTTCATAAAGTCGGTCTAAAGCATCCCAATCATGACTTTTCCAGGCTCGTATCACAACTTTTTGATCGAAACTGGTCAAATAAAGAAGAGCAAGAACCATTTCATCAATTTTATCATTTTCATATTCCATTTGTTCACCTATGATCATATTTAAACGCAAAGAATCAACCGCCTAACGCTCCGGTTCAGCGGCGGCCCTTCCAGCCTTAGAGGGTTCATTCGAGTCCTGCCGGCCGCGGCAAGAACGCTCCGGCTAGGCTCAGCAGAATCCCCAAGACCATCAGTCCGCCTATGATGATCGCCCACGCCCGGTGCGGATGCCTGTGCCATGTGGTGACAAGTAGGGAAAAGGCAAGGGTCTGAAGCAAGACCTCTGGCAACCCGATCAGCTGCGAGCCGAGTGGAATCTTCGTGTAGATGATGCCCTCCACCGACCCTGGCGCCGCGCCCGCGGTGGAGAAGATCGCAAGACCCACGAGCAATCCCCACAGTTTCAGCCACCCCTGACGACCGTTCAGGAACACGCTCTGGAACGGGTACAGCGCGACAGCGAAGATCAGCCCACGGATGACCTGTAGCGCAGGGCCCGCCGCCACCCACCTGGAACTGATCGGTCGCATCAGACACGCGAACGCACCGGTCTGAAACAGCGTTTCATAATCAAGCAGCGTGTAGGCGAGCACGCCCGCAACGAAGTAGGTCACGAGGTGGCATGACGTCACGCGGCCGGCAAAACGTCCGAATGTCGTATAATCCATGGTCATTTACCTCCTTTATGTTGTTCCGGCATGCTATCGCTACCAGAGCTAGCATGCATCTCCGTTGGTCCGCCTAACATAAAAGTGAGTGGAGCGGGAGAAGGTATAAGTTGATGGAATCGGATGGAGAGATTCCACGTGCTGGTTATACTCCCGTCCCGTCAGCTACAGTCTGTGCAAATAAAAAGTGTGTTAAAAACGCACAGATGTGCTCAAAAATAACGCTTACGCCCCCCTCGAGTACCGACGTCGGTTATCGCGCACTGTAAGATTAATATCTGGAAATTAACCATAGCCGGTTGATTCATATGTGGATAAGTGCTCTGTCTTTTGACCGGTTGTCATTTCTGGTATAATCCTTGCCTCGTATCGATAATAAACGCCTTAATTGAAATATAAGGAACAACTTCACAATGTCAAAGCAAAAACTGCTCGATCAGGTGCGTACCCAGGTACGACTCCGTAACTTTAGTATCCGCACCGAACAGGCCTATACTCTCTGGACAAAACGCTATGTCCTCTTCCATCACAAAACCCATCCCAATCTCCTCGGACCACAACATGTCAAAAACTTCCTCAGCCACCTCGCAGTCAATCGTAATGTATCGGCCTCCACCCAGAATCAGGCGCTCAATGCCATCGTCTTCCTCTATCGGGAAGTCCTCAATAAAGACCCGGGCAAGTTCAATGATTTTATCCGCGCTAAACCCGGCCAGCAATTGCCCGTCGTCCTTACCGCTGAAGAAGTCGAACGGATTCTGCTAAATCTGAACGGCCTCTATAAACTCATGGCCGGTCTCATCTATGGATCCGGCATGCGCCTCATGGAATGCATCCGCCTGCGGGTTAAAGATATCGATTTTGAATACCTTACCATTACCGTCCGTGATGGGAAGGGTCATAAAGATCGGGTCACCATGCTTCCGCAAAGATTTAGCGAATCCCTGCAATTACACCTGCAAAAAATCCGGATCCTGCATCAACAGGACCTGATGGATGGATTCGGAAATGTATTCTTACCCTACGCCATCGAAAGAAAATATCCAAATGCAAACCGCGAATGGACCTGGCAGTACGTCTTCCCCGCCTGCCAACTGTCGCATGATCCGCGCAGTGGGGTAAAACGAAGACATCATCTGTCCGAAAGTATCCTGCAAAAAAATATCCGCCAGGCTGTCCTGAAATCCCGCATATCCAAACCAGCCAGCTGCCATTCCCTCCGCCATAGCTTCGCAACACACCTCCTAAAAAACGGCTATGATATTCGCACGGTGCAGGAATTACTCGGCCATAAAAATGTCCGCACAACCATGATTTATACCCATGTTCTGGGCAAAGGCGCCATGGGTGTCAAGAGCCCGGCAGACTTGCCCCGCTTCAATCCATTGATATCAAAGGCCTGACACGCAGTCGATTGATTTGGAATGGCATGAAAACTTTATTAAATTTGCCGACTGATAATTGTAGGAGGCATTATGTCCGGCCATTCCAAATGGCATTCGATTCGGCATAAGAAAGCAAAGGTAGATGCTGAGCGCGGTAAAGTCTTCACTAAACTGATTAAAGAACTCACGGTCTCTGCCCGGATTGGTGGCGGTGATCCTGATATGAATCCACGGCTGCGAACCGCCATTGCCGCCGCCAAAGGCGCAAATATGCCGGCAAAAAATATCGATAATGCGGTCAAAAAAGGTACCGGTGAATTACCGGGCGTTGTCTATGAGGAAGTATCCTACGAAGGATATGGCCCCGGTGGCGTCGCACTCTATATAAATGCCATGACCGATAATAAAAACCGCACCGTCGCTGAAATCCGCCATCTGCTGAGTAAATACGGTGGAAACCTGGGAGAAAGCGGATGCGTGGCCTGGATGTTTGAACGGACGGGATTGATTAAAATCCCCAAAGACAAATATGACGAAGAAGAACTGTTTATGCTTGCCATTGAAGCCGGCGCCGAGGATCTGAAAAATGAAGATACGGAATATTATGAGATATATACCGACTATGAAATGCTCGAATGAGGTTCGGTCAACCCTCGACAAGAAACAGGTGAAGATCGAGTCTGCCGAACTGACCATGATCCCGCAGAATTTTGTCAACCTCGAGGGAAACCGGCTGAACAGATGATCAAACTGATGGATATGCTGGATGATCATGACGATGTCCAGGATATCTATGCCAATTTTGATATCGATGATGAGGTAATGGCCAATATGGCAGGCTGAATGCCCGGAGTCATATGCGCATTCTGGGAATTGATCCCGGAACAAATATCACCGGAATCGGGATCATCGAAATAGATAAACGTGGAGAACCGGGTTTGTGTCACTATGGCGTTGTGCGCACGAACCGTAAAGCAAAACTCCCGCAGCGTTTGCAGCAAATATATAAGGGCTTGGCCGAAGCAATTGAAACATACGCACCGGATGAGGTGGCGCTCGAAGATATTTTCTACAGCGATAACATCAAAACCGCAATCGTGATGGGCGAAGCGCGCGGTGTCTCATTATTGGCCGCCGTTAATCAGGGCGTCCACCCCGCGGAATATTCCCCGCGTGAAGTAAAACTTGCGGTCGTCGGTAGGGGGAATGCTTCAAAGGATCAGGTCCAGTTTATGGTCCGGCAAATCCTTGGCCTGAAAGAGGAAATAAAACCGGCCGATGCCGCAGATGCACTGGCCGTAGCCCTGTGCCATTACAACAGGATGCAGAAAGAGATCCGGCTGGCAAAATGATCGATTTCGTCGAAGGAAAAGTGGCTTCGAAGCACCCGACACATGTTATCCTCGAGAATAATGGGATCGGTTATGATCTGCAGATCAGTGTCAATACGTTCGAAGATCTGCCGCCGGAAGGGGATAAGATCAGACTTAAAACCTATCTCCATGTGCGCGAGGATAATATGCAGCTCTTTGCCTTTAGTCGTGACGATGAACGCAAACTGTTCCGGGGTCTGATCTCCGTTTCGGGTGTGGGACCAAAACTCGCTCAGACGATACTATCGGGAATCCGGACAACGGATCTGTTGCATGCGATCCGAAACGGTGATGAACAACGCCTGACGGGCATAAGCGGCGTTGGCAAGAAAACCGCGCAACGTCTGATTGTCGAACTTAAGGAAAAGTTCGCCTTGCAGGGATTTGATATGGAGCCGGATAAAAAGCCTGGACCGGTTTCGGCATTCAATGCCGTTGAAGAAGAAGCCATGATGGCGTTGTTATCGCTGGGCTATAAAAAACCAAATGTTGAAAAAGCCATCGACCGGGTCCGCTCAAAAGAAAATACCGGCTCGGTGGAAGAACTTATTAAGAAAGCATTACAACAGATCTGATATGCGCGATCTCATCTCCCCAGGTCTTATCGAAGAAGATCTTGAACTTGATCATTCTTTAAGACCACAGCGGTTGGCCGATTTTGTCGGACAGGAACGGCTCAAAGAAAATCTGGCGGTATTTATTCAGGCCGCCCGGGAACGTCAGGAAGCCCTGGATCATGTCCTCCTGCACGGTCCGCCCGGTTTGGGGAAAACGACGCTGGCCAATATTGTCAGTAACGAACTGAATGTCGGAATAAAAACATCCAGCGGTCCGGTGCTGGATAAAGCCGGTGATCTTGCCGGCCTGCTGACCAATCTCAATGAACACGATGTCCTGTTCATCGATGAAATACATCGGACCAATATCGTCGTCGAGGAATATCTCTATTCGGCAATGGAAGATTTTTGTCTGGATATTATGATCGATAAAGGGCCAAATGCCCGGTCGATCAAATTGAACCTGAATCCGTTTACGCTTATCGGTGCAACAACGCGATACGGTCTGCTTTCCTCACCGATGCGGGCGCGGTTTGGGGTCGTCCTGCGGGTGGATTATTACGAGGCCGAAGATTTATTCCATATCATAAACCGTTCGGCAAAAATATTGAATATCGCCATCGACAAAGAGGGGGCTATCGAAATTGCCCGCCGCTCACGGGGAACACCGCGTGTGGCAAACCGACTGCTCAGACGCATACGTGACTTTGCCCAGGTAAAGGCCAATAACCGGATTACGCGCACCGTGGCAGAAGCTGCCCTGGAAAAACTGGAAGTCGATGCCCGCGGTTTTGATGAGATGGATAAACGTATACTTTTAACCATTATTGAAAAATACCAGGGTGGACCCGTCGGTGTAAATACGATCGCTGTTGCGGTAAGCGAGGAAAGCAATACCATTGAAGAGGTGTATGAACCTTTTTTGATTCAACAAGGGTATTTGATCCGGACACCACGCGGTCGCGAAGTGACCAGCTTGGCCTATGAACACTTTAATTTGCCCATTCCCGGCCGGCCGGATAATCAAAGTAATTTATTTAGAGAAGTAACAAAATAAAAGAACAGGGGTTGCAAAGATGAAATTATCAGATTTCAAATATGATGTGCCGGAAAAACTGATTGCTCAGTATCCTGCCGAAAAAAGGGATGAGTCCAAATTGATGATCCTCGATCGGGCATCCGAGGAAATCAGTCATGCCCGCTTTAAAAATATCCTAGATCATCTCAATCCCGGCGATGCCCTGGTGATCAATGAAACAAAAGTGTTTCCGGCCCGGTTGATCGGATTTAAAGAAAAGACCAATGCCAAGGTTGAAGTTCTGTTGCTGCGCCAGCTGGAAGAAACCATGTGGGAAGTACTGGTAAAACCGGCACGTAAAGTACGCATCGGTAACCGGTTGATGATTGCCGATTCAATCGGTTGTGATGTCATCGATAATACCATTTCCGGTGGCCGTGTCGTAAAATTTGATGACAACGGTAAAAACTTCTTTGACCTTGTTGAAGAAATCGGTGCCTCACCCTTGCCACCCTATACATTACGCGCGAAACCGAACCGATTGATAAAGAACGGTATCAGACAGTCTATGCAAAAAAAACCGGAGCTGTCGCAGCACCTACCGCCGGCCTGCATTTTACCGATGAAATCCTCGATCAGGCAAAAGCAAAAGGGGTGGAGATTATCCCGCTCGTATTACATGTCGGTCTCGGAACCTTTCGTCCGGTGCAGGTGGAAGATCTGAGCCGCCATCAAATGGATTCTGAATATTATGAAATGTCCGAAGAATCAGCGGAAAAGATAAATAATGTAAAAAAGAACGGGGGACGTATCTTTGCTGTTGGTACAACCACCGTTCGTGTACTGGAAACGGCGGCAATTCCCGATAATCAGGTGAAGGCTTCCAGCGGATGGACCGATAAATTCATCTATCCGCCCTATAAATTCAAAATGGTTGATGGCCTGATCACCAATTTTCACCAATCCCAATCAACCCTTTATATTCTGGTCTGTACGTTTGCTGGCTATGAGTTTGCCCGCAAGGGATATGAGAAAGCTATCGCTCAGGAATATCGGTTCTTCAGTTACGGCGATGCGATGCTGATCCTCTGATATGAGAACAGCGGCGATAGTACCGGTAGCCGGACGCGGCCAGCGCTTTGCTTCCGATGTTCCCAAACAATTCCTTGATCTTGCCGGTCAACCCGTGATATTCCGGACAGTGGAGCAGATTCTTAAAGTACCGCAGATAAATACCGGTGTGGTGGTCACCGCCTCGGAAGATATCGATAAAATCTACAACATCCTTTCGGATATCCCCGGATTTAAGCAGCGGTTCCGGGTCGTGGCTGGCGGAGAACAACGTCAGGATTCCGTCTATAACGGATTACAGGCACTTGTACCCGATACCATCCTGGTCCTCGTCCATGATGGCGTCAGACCATTGGTGACCCCCGAAATCATTCGACATTCGATTGCAGTGGCGTTGCGCGAAGGGGGATGCGTGGCCGCTGTTCCGGTAAAGGATACAATTAAAAAAGCCTTGGATAATAAAATAATCGAGACCATCCCCCGTGAAAATCTCTGGCAGATCCAAACCCCGCAAACATTTCGCTATGAAGTCCTGATGGAGGCCCACCTGAAAGCCCGGGAAGCGGATTACTATGGTACCGATGAGGCCTCCCTCGTGGAGTGGAGCGGACATCCGGTCGCAATTGTTGAAGGATCCTACCGTAATATTAAAATTACAAACCCTGAAGACCTGGAAATCGCCCGGGCACTATTTGAGGAGCAAAGCGCCTGATGCGCATCGGATTCGGGTATGATATCCACCCTCTGGTGGAAGGGCGTCCGTTAATCTTGGCCGGTGTCAACATCCCACATAAAAAAGGCCTGCAGGGTCATTCCGATGCCGATGTGGTGGCACATGCTGTCGCCGACGCCCTGCTGGGTGCCGCCGGGTTGGGTGACATTGGCGAACACTTCCCGGATACCGAAAAACAGTATAAAGATTATAATAGTCTGCTCTTCTTGAAAGAAGTGGAGCGATTGGTCCACTTCCAGAAATACAGGATCGTCAATATCGATGTTTCACTGGTTCTCCAGGAACCCAAGATCAGCCCATACAAAAAAGAAATGGAAAAAAATCTGGCAGAACATCTCTTTGTCCGTTCCGATCAGGTAAATGTCAAAGCAACCCGTGGCGAGGGACTAGGTTTTGTAGGTCGGGGTGAAGGGGCTGCCTGTTACGCTGTCGCAATGCTGGAAGAAAGATAAAAACCCATGTTGGAATTCCTGGAAAACCTCTTCAGTCATATCAGCCCCTTTATGGCATATCTGGTTTTCCTGGTCAGCGCCTTTACGGAAAACGTACTGCCACCGATACCGGGAGATACAGTCGTCGTCCTGGGTGCCTACCTGGTCTTTATCGGCCAACTCGATTTCTGGGGCGTTTATCTTACCACATCTCTGGGCAGTATAATCGGATTTCTTACCATGTATCTCGTCGGTTACCGCTACGGGCGGGCGTTCATTTATAACAAAAAATATGGGGCCAGGATGTTCAGGGAAGAACATATCCTGAAAGTGGAGAAATGGTTCAGCCGCTGGGGATATTGGGTTATTTTTGCCAATCGTTTTCTTTCGGGAACCCGCAGTGTGATCTCACTATTCGCAGGATCTTTTCATCTTCATCCCATACCGGTGATTCTGCTCTCGACGCTCAGCGCTCTGATCTGGAATGCCCTGCTCCTGAGCGCCGGAATGCTCTTAGGTCAGAATTGGCAGTTGATCGGTGACATTATTTCCCGCTATAATCAGATCTTTATCGTCTTGTTAATTCTTCTGATGATTTATCTGATTTTACGCTTCAGGAAGAAAAAACGGATCAGCGAAAATGCAGAGACACAACCGCACGAAGACACAAAGTAAGTGCGCTAAGGATCGATAATAAATTTCGTATCAGTCACTAGTCATCCCGTAGGGATCTTCCTGCCCTTAAAATCCAAACGTGCAATAAGGAAGATGCTTACCGTATGACTACCTTCCCACAATAAAATCAGCGGCTATTTCTCTTTCTTTTTTCGATTTTCATTTCCATTCGTCATCTACCGCCTACCGTTGTCTGATCTGCACCTCTTTTAACCGAATCAAACAAAAATCAATTTCCACTTACCTCATTATCAATTTATTCATAAATTGTAGGATTAGTATGGAAAAGTATTTAGATAAACACTGGAGATCCATCTTGCATCAGGTACGTGTTCGCTTTGCCCCCAGCCCGACCGGTTTTGTTCACCTGGGCAGTCTGCGCACAGCGTTGTATAACTATCTTTTTGCACGTCATCACAACGGAAAGTTTATTGTCCGCGTTGAAGATACCGACCAGGCCCGTTATACGGAAGGTGCTGTCGAAAACCTGTTGGCCACGCTTGAATGGGCCGGACTTGAGTACGATGAAGGTCCGGAAATCGGAGGTCCGGTCGGACCCTATTTTCAATCGCAGCGACTTGAAATTTATGCCCGGCATGCCGCCGAACTGATCTCCAAAGATCAAGCCTACCGGTGTTTTTGCAGTGAGCATCGTCTTCAGAACATGCGCGAAGAGCAGACCGCTCGAAAGAAAACACCAAAATACGACGGCCTGTGCCGGAAACTAAATTCGGCTGAATCCGAATTACGGTCCAGGTCAGAAAAATTTGTTATCCGCATGAAAATACCGGAAGATGGCGATACATCTGTTGAGGACATAATTCGTGGAACGGTGACCTTTCAGAATGTACAGCTGGACGATCAGGTGCTAATCAAAAGCGACGGATTTCCAACCTACCACCTGGCCAATGTAGTCGATGATCATTTCATGGAAGTGACCCATGTGATCCGTGGGGAAGAGTGGTTGCTTAGTACACCGAAACATGTCCTGCTGTACAATTATTTTGGATGGCCTATGCCGGTTTTCGCCCATCTTCCGCTGCTTCTCAATCCCGATCGCAGCAAACTAAGCAAGCGGCAGGGCGATGTCGCCGTGGAAGATTACCGTGCAGCCGGATACCTGCCCGATGCGCTGGTCAATTTTGTTGCCCTGCTCGGGTGGAATCGGGGCGATGATCAGGAAATTTTTACCCGTCAGGAACTGATTGATTCATTTTCCCTGGAACGGGTTGGAAAAGCCGGAGCCATCTTCAACCGGGAAAAACTGGACTGGATGAACGGTATCTATATTCGTAATCTGAGCGAAGAGGCCTATTGTAACCTGGCACGGGCGGAATTGGAACAAAAAAATCTCGATACGGGCGATCCCGGGACCAACCGCTTGATTGCCCTGGCTGTGCGTAATAGCCTCAATTCGTTGGGGGAACTGGCCGATCGTGCGGGGCTGTTTTTTTCAGATCGGATCGGGATATACAGTCCGGATGCTCTGCATTGGGTCAGAGAAAGTACAAGCAAAACCGTGTTTAAATCTTTATTAAAGGAACTGGAGAAGATTGATCAGGTGGATCTGAACGGTTTTAAGCAATTAATGAAACAAGTACAGGATGAAACGGGTATCAGAGGTAAAGAACTGTGGATGCCCGTCAGAGCAGCCATGACCGGATTGACCGAGGGCCCGGAACTCCCTGTGGTGATCGAAATTCACGGTCGCGATAAAATGGTCAGATTTCTCAAACAGGCAATGGAAGAATAATCATGCAGGATGTATATCTATATAATTCACTGAGTCGGAAAAAAGAAAAGTTTGAACCGCTTAATCCAGGATTTGTAGGAATCTATGTCTGCGGTCCGACCGTCTATGGCCATTCTCATCTGGGGCATGCCAAAAGTTATATCAGTTTTGATGTCATTGTCCGATATTTCCGCTATCTGGGCTATAAAGTACGCTATGTGCAGAATATCACCGATGTGGGCCATCTGTTAGGGGACCAGAATGAAGGGGAAGACCGGGTCCTGCAACAGGCCCGCCTTGAACAGCTCGGAACCGATGGAAGTAGTGGAAACTTACACCCGCAGTTATTTTGAGGATATGGACCGTGCTGGGATTGATCCGGCCTGATATCTCTCCCCGCGTGCATCCGGACATATTCTTGAACAGATCGGAATCGTCAAAAAACTGCTGGCTAAAGGCACTGGCCTATGAAGTCGATGGCAATGTCTATTTTGATGTCCACAAATTTCCCGGCTATGGAAAACTCTCCGGCCGCAAAGTGGAGGAACTGGAAGCCGGGGCGCGTGTGGAAGTGATGGCAGAAAAAAGACATCCCGCCGATTTTGCCCTATGGAAAAAAGCCGAAACAGGGCACCTGATGCAATGGGAAAGTCCGTGGGGCATGGGTTATCCGGGATGGCACCTGGAATGCTCCTGCATGTCCACCAAATATCTGGGAGAGACCTTTCGATATCCATGGTGGTGGTCTGGAAAATATCTTTCCCCATCATGAATGTGAAATTGCCCAGAGCGAAGCGGTCTTTGAAAAACCGTTTGCCCGGTATTGGCTGCACAACAACATGGTTACCGTCGACGGGGTTAAGATGGGTAAATCACTCAATAATTTTATCACCATCAAGGACGCCCTAAAAAAATATGATCCGCTGGCGATACGATACTTTGTGTTGATGAGTCATTACCGTTCGGCACTCGATTTCAGTGACCAGGCACTGGAAGCAGCCCAAAAGGGTTTGAAAAAATTGCAAACGACCTATAAACGGATCATAGACGCCTAGTCCAATGAAGATACGAAGGGTCAAACCCTACCGCCAAAGGCCTATACTGATGCCTTTCACGCCGCGATGAATGATGACTTCAATACGCCAAAAGCACTCGCAGCGCTTTTTGACCTGTTTGCGGAAGTGAATAAAAGCCTGGATAATAAAACCGCTGGCAGGGATGACCTGCATAATCTGAAGAACGATCATGGACCGGACCGCCGGAAATGTACTTGGAATCATCGCGAACGACGGAGATCAAAAAACCGGTAATCCCGGGATTTCGGACCGGTGATTGAATTGTTGCTGGACATACGCAATCGAAGTGCGTAAGGCAAAGAATTTTACCCTCTCCGACAAAATCCGCGACGAACTACCAGAGGGAATCGTTATCAAGGACAAGCCCGATGGGACGACGTGGAGCTGGGAGTAAAGTGCATACACCGGGAACAATGATAGACACGACGTGGTCGTGCCCGCGATGATGAGTGCACAGTGAGTAGTTAAATATATCGGTAAATTTATAATTTAGTCAAATCTAGTTACCAACTTAACCGTAACCTGATTTAATCCGACTACTTTTGTCCCTTTGCCTACTCCTATTGCCTACTGCCTATTGCCACTGCCTCTGCTTCCCGTGTATTCAATCCTGGAAACCTCAAATATTCTATAAATATTCAGATATTGTCATAATTATCCGAAAATTCAAAATAATTTGAAACATTCAGGTATTTTTATACGTAGGGACTTATTTGTGAGTTAGGTCGTTGGTTGGGAGTGTTGATAATACCCTTTTTTTTACCATCAAAAAAGCCTCCATATTCTTCTTTCCAAATTATTATCAACACTCTCTTTTTTCCCTTTCCAGGGTAAATTTTTAAAAGCAAAAGGTTGAAAATAGAAAAATCGAATGCAATCGATTCCATATTTTGATTATTTTATTGGCCTCAAAAACCCTGTACCCAGGATTTTATTCAAGGGAATAGGCCGATAACTTAAAGCCCATAAAGGGCAGAAGAACAAAATTATTAGAAAGCCAGTGTAAATAGTCGAAAGCAAAATTGGCAATTTCAAATAAAACCGTCATGCTGTCCCAAGACGGGATCTGCGATAAGAATCTTCCCGGTTTATGACTGTATTATGATTTATTCCATTACGAAAGGATGATAATCCTTTTTTTATATCCCCAAAAAACTTATTTTACCATTTACCAACTACCAATTACCAATTACCAATTATCAATTACCAATTACGAATCACCAATTACCTTTTGACCTACTGCTACTGCCTACTTTTGACCTGCTATTTTCCGCAAATGTTTTTTGGAATATTTCAGAATAATAATATATTACTACCGTGAGATAATAGAATATGAAGGTGGTTATGAAAATTTATACCGGCATCGGAGATGAGGGGAAAACCAGACTGTTCGGCGGGGCGGAGGTTGAGAAAGACCACCTGCGTCTTCATGTCTATGGCACACTTGACGAATTGAACAGCATTCTCGGATCTGGTTATCGCCTCCGGTCCGGTGCAGAAGACAAAGGAAAAATTGGTAACCATCCAGAGTGACATTTTTCGGATATCCAGCCTGCTCTGGCCACACACAGAGCCCGAAAAGTATGATCTGCAGCCGGCAGTCCGCCGGAAGAGTATCGCGCGACTGGAAACCTGGATCGATCGAAACAGAAACAATACTTGAACCACTGAAAAATTTTATTCTGCCGGGAGGATGTTCCGCATCAGCGGGACTGCACGTGGCCCGAACAGTATGCCGGCGTGCTGAACGCCATCTGGCAACCCTGATGCGCGAGAATCCCGTAATGACCAAAGATATCCTTGATATACCTCAACCGGTTGTCAGACCTGCTGTTTGTTTTGGCACGATTCGAAAACAAGCAAACCGGGAAGCGGATGTGATCTGGCGTAACCGCTAGGAAATCACTCTTCCGATAAATAATAAGCAGCGTTCTATTTTTAGGAAACCACAGGAGAAAAGTTAAAAATAAAATAAGAATGTGTAATTAGTAACTGCTATAAAAATTAATAACCTATCCCCGGATGCGCTTCTCTCGACAGATGGCACAGATATTGTTACCTTCTAAACGAATAGAGTCGATCCACCAACTGAGAGGATGCGCATATGGCAAAAAAGAGTCCTGGAAGTTCCGAATGTAACGATCGAACCGGAACTCTGCAAAGGTTGTGGTCTCTGCATCGAATCCTGCCCGCCGGATGTCCTAAAATTTCATGAGAAATTCAATACCAAAGGTTATCATTTTGCCTATTATATTGGTGAGGGTTGCACCGGATGTGGTGTTTGTTTTTATGCCTGTCCGGAACCGGAGGCGATCATCGTTTATAAAAAGGGATATGAAACTGAGGAGGTCGCCTGATGCCCAGATTTCTGATGAAGGGAAACGATGCCATTGTCCGGGGTGCGTTACTGGCCGGATGCCGGCTGTATTTTGGCTATCCGATAACGCCGGCCAGTGAAATTGCCGAAGGGGCAGCGAATTATTTTCCAAAAGTAGGTGGAACCTTTCTGCAGGCCGAGAGTGAAGTCGCGGCGATAAATATGGTTTATGGTGCGGCCAGTGGTGGGCATCAGCGTCAATGACCGCTTCATCCAGTCCGGGTATCAGTCTGAAACAGGAAGGTATATCCTATGCCGCCGGCGCCGAATTGCCCTGCGTGATCGTGAATATCATGCGTGGTGGCCCCGGTCTGGGTAATATTGCTCCGGAGCAGGCGGACTATAATCAGGTTGTAAAGGGTGGCGGCCATGGAAATTACAAATGTCCGGTGCTGGCACCGAACAGCGCACAGGAAATGTGTTCACTGACCATGAAAGGCTTTGATCTGGCTGAAAAATATCGAACCCCGGTCTATCTTGTCGCCGATGGCTATATCGGTCAGATGATGGAACCGGTTGAATTTCCCGAACCGGTCACCGATCTGCCCGCGACTTGACTGGGCGCTGTATGGGGATAAAGAAAGTAAAGACAATCTGATCTCAAGTATTTATCTTGATCCGGAGGAACTGGAAGAACATAACCGCAAACTGCAGGAAAAATACGCTGAAATTCGAAAAAAATGAAATGATGTATGAAAATTTTATGCTTGACGATGCTGAATATGTACTTATCGGGTTCGGAATTGTATCCCGGGTACTTAAAACAGCGGTTGAAAAACTGCGGGAGCAGGGCGTCCATGCGGTATGCTAAGACCGATCACACTTTTTCCGTTTCCCAAAGCGAAATTTTGCCGAGCTGACAAATAGCGTTAAGAAGATTTTGGTTGTGGAAATGAATAATGGCCAGATGCTGGAAGATGTGCGACTGGCGGTTCAGGGACGTGTGCCGATTGAATTTTATAACCGAATGGGTGGTGTCGTGCCGAACACTGAGGAGATTGTTGAACAGGTAAAAAAACATCTGTCTGTAAAATCATAAGGGAATGATGCATGGCACAAAAATATTACAAAAATCCACCGCATTTTATGATACCTATACGCGAAATCCGAGCGCAGATAAAAAAATGCCCCATTATTGTCCGGGTTGCGGTCATGGTAATGTTCATAAAATGATCGCCGAAGCACTGGAGGATTTTGGTGTTGCTGACAGGACCATATTTGTCAGTCCGGTCGGGTGCAGTGTCTTTGCCTATTATTATTTTAATACCGGAAATATCCAGGCGGCCCACGGTCGTGCACCGGCTGTTGCCACCGGGATAAAAAGAGCGCATCCGCACAGTATTGTGATCAGTTATCAGGGTGACGGTGATCTGGCGGCGATCGGTACCGCCGAAATCCTGCATGCCGCCAACCGGGGCGAAGGTATAACGGTCTTTTTTGTCAATAATGCCATTTACGGTATGACCGGTGGCCAGATGGCCCCGACCACACTGATCGGTCAGAGGACGACCACATCACCGCGCGGCCGTCAGCCGTCCAATGAAGGATTTCCGATCAAGGTAGCGGAACTGATCAGCCAGCTGCATGCGCCGGTTTATGTTGAACGGGTCGCGCTGTATGATAACAAACAGCGGGCCAAAACACGATTGGCCGTACGTAAGGCAATAAAAAATCAGGTTGATCATCTGGGATTTTCGCTGGTGGAGATTCTCTCGCCCTGTCCTTCCGGCTGGAAAATGGATCCGGTTGATTCAATGAAATGGATCGAGGAAACCATGGAGGAACAATTTCCACTCGGGGTTTACCGGGATCTGACAAGCGAAGTCGAGCCTTACCATATGCCGATGGTAAAACCGGAGATAAATGAAATAAAAAAACTACTCGATCTTCAGGTCGAATCCGACTCAGATTTTGAAAAACCGGCTGTACCGGAAAAATACCGCAATCCGGAAATAAAAATTGCCGGATTTGGCGGACAGGGAGTTCTCCTACTCGGTGCGGCTATGGCACAGTCAGGCATGCTGGCAGATTATCATGTTTCCTGGCTGCCTTCATATGGTCCTGAAATGCGCGGTGGAACGGCCAACTGTCACGTAAATATTCGCGATATTGAAGTCGGCTCACCGATGGTGAGCAATCCGACTGTTCTGATTGCGCTCAATAGACCGTCCCTGGAAAAATTTGAAGCGGATGTAAAACCGGGCGGCTTGCTTATTTATGATACATCCCTGATCGATATTGAACCCGGCCGGACTGATCTTGAAATACTGCCGCTTCCGGCAACGAAAATGGCCGATGAACTGGGCAATACCCGGGTCGCCAATATGCTGGTCATTGGGGCCTATATCGGATATACGGGACTCCTGAGTAAAGAAACAGTATATGAAGCTTTGAAATCAGCCGTCAAACATAAACGATTCATGGATATAAATATTCGCGCCGTCGATGCCGGATATGATTACGGTGTTAAACAAAAGAAGTAATAATTAATTGTCTGATTGACCTAGTGACAGAGCAACAGAGCGACAAAGTAGCAGAGCGACAGAGGCACAAAGGCACAAAGAAATTAACTAAATGAATTCTTTGTCTTTTATTTAAAAAGCAAATTAAATTTATTTTATAATCTGTCATGACTTGATTTCGTGTTTACCTTTTACCTTTTACCTTTTTCCTTTTTCCTTCCATTCCCGCCAACTGAATCCTTCCCCGGAATTAAACCTCTTTGATCTGCGTCACATTAGAGATTTTTTGTGATAAAGCTCAACGCCATTCTGCCGATAACATAGTAATGTAGGTCACCTAATCAAAGGTGGGGATTTGTTCAACGTGTAAAAGGAAATGATAACTATATGAAAAAAATAAAGTTAACCTATTTGCTCACACTCTGGATACTGTTGATGTTGGGCGCCTGTACTTTTGAAGAACCAACCCTGCCATCCTGGTTCACCGACTGGGCGGTGCCGATTCCAAACCCGGGATTTGTCATGAGTGATGTGATAAATGACTCTACGATCATCGATACCACCTATAATGGAAAGGATATTATCGCTATCTCCATAAAGGATTCATCTGAGCGCAAACAGATCTCACCGGAAGATCTGAGTTTTGAGCCGGAGAGTGACAAAACCTCAAAAGATATCGGTGATGTCAAACTAAACAGTCCCGGGACCGAAAAGAGCGAAAATATTCCTGTTGAACAACTGCTGGGATTTACCCTTATAACTGGAGTGACCGTAGATATACCCGAGACGGCGGTAAATTTACCCCCGATCTATCTTGATTTTCAAAGCTTTGAATTTATCGTGGATGTAAAAACCGGCACGCTGCAGATGGAATTTGTAAACAGTTCGTTTCTCACCTTTCGCGAAAATATGCAGGTAAATATCTATGATTCTTCATCCGGTGATTTTGTCGGTTTGGCAGTCTTTTCGGAATCGATCGGACCGGGGGAGACAGCATCCTCGGAACCGGTAAATCTGGCGGGAAGACGCTTTTCCAACCATCTGCAATTTGAGGTTGAAGCTACCATTGCTGCCATGCAAAACCACCTGGTAACCCAGGACGATGTGGATGGTTATGTATATTATCGGGTTACCATTTCCGAAATGACGGTCGGTGCAGCACTAGCGGAGATTCCGGAACAAAATTTCTCCCGTAGTGATTCTGTATCAATGACCGACCGTGAAGATAGGATCATCACAGCAAAGGTTGATATCGGAAATTTTAATCTGATCGTGGAAAATACCCTCAATGTCGAAGCGGATGTAACCGTGGAACTGCTCAATTTTTACTCTGATCAGGATTACACCCAGGTGTTTTCGCAGACTTACCAGCTCGCCCCGGTCAGTATGGATAGTTTTACCGTAATTCTGGATGATCTGTACCTGACCGATTACAATGGTGGCCCGACACCCGGAAGTTTCATGGATTATATGAAATATGCGTTCCATGTCAAAACAGTCCCTTCCGAGGGGATGGTTCAGATGACCGAACATGATTCCGTCGTTGTCACGGTTTCACCAAATGACTCTGTATATGTTTCGGAATTTTACGGGTATCTGGCCGGCCGGACGGTTGATTTTAATCCCGAAGAACAGCGGAATATTCTCGATTCAGAAGGCTTTGACGGCAGTTTATTGTTCGAAGAAATGACCATGGATATCAATATTTATAACCAAATGGAAATCGGTATCGCGGTTAATCTGCGCCTGGTTGGATATACGGCCGACTTCCTCGATAGTATTGAACTGACATTTGACCAGAATCCGATTCAGGTTGACCCGGCTCCGCCCGGTGCCGAAATCGGACAGACCAGGGTGGTCCTGGACCAAAACAATTCCAATATAATCCAGTTTATTGAATTCCTGCCGACCCATTTGATCACTTCCGGATCGGCGCTGATCGAAGGGGTAGGCAAAGTTAATCTCGGAGATGAGGTTTGGTCGGATTATCATCTTTTTTCACCCTTCTACGTGAAAATACAAAACAATGCAAAATATACATCCAAACTCGAGTTTAGAGAAGTGCCATCGAATCTTAGGGACGGCATAAAAAATGGGGATATTCCCGAGACATTCGCTGATCTGAGTATGTTCAATAGCCTGCCGGTGGGTGCACAACTAACCCTGTATGCTGCCGTGGATTCAAATAATATCTTTGACCCCGATATTATCGATTCAACTAAAAAGATAATCATTGACGATATCATTCTTGAGTCCGGAACGGATATAACCGGTGACGGTTTTGTCGACCAGGCATTCGAGTATGATCTTAGAATATACCTTACGAAGGAAGAGCTCAGCTATTTACCAATGACTCTGTCTATGTGGCCTCGCGATTAAAACTGGACGATACGGATACAGTCGTGAAGTTCCGCCAGACCGATGAAGTGAAAGCGCTCGGCGCATTTCATCTACGGTACCGGATCAATAATGACAACTGATGAGAAAAGAGAAACCGAATGAAAACAATAAAAAAAGTTAAATATATACTACCTGCGGTAATTATGCTTCTCGGGTCTGTTCATGCACAAGGATTTGATGCAACCAGTCTGGCCATGGGACGGGCCTTTGGCGGTGTTGCCCGCGGTGTTGAATCACTGACTTGGAATCCGGCTAATCTGGCGCTGCCGCGCAGCAGTTGGTTGGAGATTAACTTTGTCGGATTGAATTTCAATGTTTCAAATTCAAGTATGAGCCTGGATAATTATAAACGGTATTTTACACAGAGCGGGCATGGCGGTGAATGGGATGAACAGGAAAAGCAGCAATTGTTTGACCTGGTGCCCGCTGACGGTTTCGATGTCAACGGTGAGGCTGGAGCCAATGCCCTTGGCGTTGTTTTCATGCGGTATGGATTTGGTATACAGGCGATAGGGCGTGCCCAGGGACTTGTGCCAAAGGGACCTTTTGAAATGATCTTGTTTGGAAACGTTAGTGATCTGTACCGGTTTGAAGATCTCGATGCGGATGAGTTTTCTGCTGTGAAATTTACCCTGGCCGGTTCTCATCCCATACCGCTAAAAAAATTCTTTAAGGCATTTGGGCTGGGAATAAATCTTAATTACTACCGCGCGATCAATCATGCAGAAATAAAAAATGCCGGCGGGATGCTATATACGGGTCTGGACTATGTTTATGCAGATGTTGATGTGAACGCAAGAACTGCGGAAGGGGGTAATGGATTCAGCATGGATTTCGGTGCTGCGGGTGATATTGGGGAAGAATGGACCATCAGTACGGTTTTTCGCAACCTCCTGGGAAGCATCAATTGGGACACCAATCCAAAATTTTATCACTACAACTTCACCGTCGATTCGGCCAAATATAAAGAGTCATTTGAGCTTGAACCCGGTGTAACCGATACAGAGCTATGCTATCGACGCATATAAAACTTCAATACCTGTGGTTTTTCATATGGGTGTTGCATACCGTCCCTCAAAAAAGGTTACCCTGGGCCTGGATATCGAACAGGCCTTCAGTAAAGGACTCGGATATAGTGACAATGCCGTCCTGTCAGTTGGGACGGAATACCGGCCGGTTGACATTGTCCCTTTGAGAGCGGGTATGACCTTCGGAGGCAAATGGGGGTTTATGATGGGTCTGGGTATGGGATTCCACTTTAAGGCCCTGCATATAAATATTGGATATGCTTCTCACCGTTCACTTTGGCCGGGAAGCTCGAAAGGATTTTCAACCGGTTTTGACATCAAAATAGTACTCTGATACGCAAAAACATGGTTTGGATCTGATCTTTCAAAATTCTGATCGGTGGCTTGGTAACAGTCACATACCTGTTTAAAAATGATTTTTATACCTGCCTGCGCGCTTTGTAGCCTCAGAACCGCATAAAATATTTATCGTTTTCAAACGGATTACCAACAAAACATGTCTCAACTTTCCATCCGGAAAATCTTAATTCTTACATCCGTGAAAAAGCAGTGGTATTTTTACCGGATATGAGAAAAATATCACATTAAAATGCCGGTAAATACATAACGGGCTTCTGCTATATCTATATAACATTAATATTATTAATGCGATACCACATCATTTATTGCGTCTGTCTGATTTTGGCATACTTCTTGAATCTGTCAACGCAAAGTGTGATTCAGCAAGAGGTGCTTAATGAAAAGCGAAACCAATGATAAGTTTGGACAGATGAAACGATACTTTTTTGATCATGCGACAACCGAAAGGTTTATCGAATTTCTGATGTCCAGAGCCGGTGTTGTCGCACCGCATCGCAAAGGGGAAAACTCCTTTGTGTTTGATCTAGTCCGGAATGTTGCCGATGTCGTATTTGACTATAACCGGACGATACAACCGCTTAAAAAGTTTTTTTTACCGCCGCGTGAACAACTGCTGCAGTTTAACAGACAAAAAAATTCATTTACAGAGGTAAAGATTCCCTCTGAACAGCAGATATTTTTCGCCGTGCATTCCTATGAGATGCAGGCAATCAGGTGTCTCGATTTTAATTTTAAACGTGGTAATCCGGAATGGAATTATCTGAAAAGACGCGAAAAGGCACTGTTTATAGGTATTTCTTTTACGCCCGATGAGTGGCATTTCTCGAAAGGTGTGGGCATTGAGATTGAAAAAGTCGATGGCTTTTGTCTGTACTTCGAGCCCGTGGAAAATGGTTTTCTGGTATTCGAAGTCGATGACGATGGACGGGAATTACTGTCGAATTTTGGATCGGGATTTCTGGTTGACGCGCCGCTTAACCTGGAAATTCAGGAGAAAACATTCCCGACAAAAATCAAATACCATTTTAACCGGCTGCCGCAAATATTTGAACATGTATACAACTCACCGGTTTGGGATAGTGTTGCGGAACGCTGCGTCGGTTGTGGTACATGTAATTTACTTTGCCCAACCTGTTATTGTTTTGATGTAAACGACGAAGTCGGCCTCGATTTGCAGGATGGCAAGCGTGTACGATTCTGGGATAGTTGTATGGTCAATCCGTTCGCAGAGGTAGCCGGCGGAGAAAATTTCAGAGAGAAAATCAGTGCCCGCACCCGCCATCGCCTCTTTCGCAAGTTCAAGTATAATAGCAGCCTTTCCGGTCAGTTGCATTGTGTCGGCTGCGGAAGGTGTTCAAAATATTGCCCTGCCGGTATAAATCTGGTCGAAGTAATAAACGCGCTGATTGATGATGTTACAGCCACGCAGCAGCGACAGACCGCTTAAAAGGAGGCTGAGATATGGAAAATCCGGTTGTTGAAAAACAACACCTTTATAATCCGGTTATATCGAGAATTGCTGAGGTAGAAAACCTGACGGATCTTGAAAAGCGGTTTGAAATCCAATTGCCCGACAATCGCATTCTTGGTCATAAACCGGGACAGTTTGTCGAAGTATCGATTTTCGGCTGGGGCGAAGCACCCATATCGATCTGTTCTTCCCCGACAAAAAAACCGGAATTCGATCTCACCGTGCGACGGGTAGGCCGTCTGACCGAACAAATGCACAGGCTTGATGCCGGAAGCCTGATCGGTATTCGTGGACCATACGGCAACGGCTTTGATCTCGAGAGCTTTAAAGGTCGGGACATCCTCTTTGTCTGCGCCGGTATTGGCCTGGCGCCACTGAAATCATTAATCGACTATACCATCGCACGTCGCAAGGAATTCGGACGCCTGATCATCGTCTATGGGACCCGCCATCCATCTCTCATTCTGTTCCGTCATGATATTGAGATTTGGGAAAAGGCGGATGATATTGAATTTCATATGACGGTTGATAAACCGGATGATAACTGGAAGGGAAATGTGGGGGTGATTACCACACTGATTCCACCTCTGAAACTCGATGTTGAACACACCATTGCGGCAGTTGTGGGCCCGCCGGTCATGTATAAATTTGTCCTGATGGCATTGAAATCCAAACGGATCCCGGAAGAAAATATCTATATGTCACTGGAACGTCGCATGAAATGCGGTGTGGGAAAATGTGGTCACTGTCAGATCAATAGTGTCTATGTCTGTCAGGAGGGACCCGTGTTCAATTATCCGCATGTCAAAACGTTGCAGGAGGCAATATGAAAAAACCCCGGGTGGCATTCTTCGATTTCACATCATGCGAAGGATGCCAGTTAAATAAACTGAATTTTGAAAACGAGTTGCTGGATCTGCTTGCACATGTGGATATTGTTGAATTTCGGGAAGCCATGGATGACCACGCGGAAGAATATGATATCGCCTTTGTTGAAGGTAGTATAAGCACCCCGACATGTATTGAACGGATCCATGATATCCGCCGGCGAACAAAAATTCTGGTTGCCCTTGGTGCCTGTGCGGTAACTGGCGGCATCAATGCGATGAAAAACATGCATTCACCGGAGTGGGTAAAAGAGACGGTATATGGTGAGGATAAGTATCTGTTTCCTTCAATTCCCGCCCAGCCGGTTAAGGCAATTGTCAAGGTGGATTATGAAGTGCGTGGATGTCCGATGAGTACACCCGAATATTTACATATCTTTAAATCCCTGGTGCTCGGGCGTCAACCGGAAAAATGGGATTATGCGGTCTGTGTCGAATGTAAACTGAAAGAAAATGAATGTGTCACTCGATCGCGGAATGTTTTGTCTTGGGCCGATTACCCGGGCCGGATGTGGTGCGATTTGTCCGGCAAATGGTCAGTACTGCACCGGATGTCGTGGTATGGTTTCGAATATAAATGAAAAGGGTGCGCTCGAGATGCTAAAGCGACATGGGTTCTCAACACATGAAGCTATGAAAACGTATGAAAATGTTCTGTGCCAATGAGATTGCATAAGAGATGAGTCAGATTATGCGAAAAGATTTGAATATAGATGTTCACCATCTCACCCGGGTTGAAGGACATGGAAATATTGTCGTAAATATGAAACAAGGGGTGCTCGAAAAGCGCACACTTGGAGATTGTTGAGCCACCACGGTATTTTGAAGCGATGCTCAAAGGCCGAAATTTTCATGAAGTAGCGATCATTACTTCCAGAATTTGCGGTATCTGCTCACTGGGGCATCAGATGACATCGCTGAAAGCGACCGAAGCGGCGCTCGGGACTTGAAATTATCCGAACAAACCGAAGTACTGCGAAAAATCCTGGTCCATGGTGCAACCTTTCAGAGTAATGTCCTGCATGCACTGTTTCTGGCAACACCGGATTTTTTGAAGGTCGGTTCGGTCTTTCCGCTGGTTGAAACCCATAAAGATGTGGTACTCGCTGCGCTGCGGCTCAAACGACTGGCCAATGATATTGGTGATGTGATCAGTGGTCGCGCGGTCCATCCGATCAGTTGCGTGCCTGGTGGATTTACCAAGTTACCCACTGAAAAGGAACTCGCAGAGTCTTCGCGACAGACTCATGAAGGAAGGACGATAGCCGATACTCGGTTTGTCCTGGATGTGGTTGACAAGTCTGGCCGATCAGATTCCTGACTTTGAACGCGAGAACGGAATATATCAGTGTATATATGATAAGGAATATGGATTCTATGACGGACGGATATGTTCTTCCGATACGGGACTGCATCCGGTCGAAGATTATCTGATATGTAACCAATGAATTTGTTGTAGCCCATTCATCGAGCAAACATCCCGAATTCAATCGAGTCTCCTATATGGTAGGTGCACTGGCCCGTTTTAATAACAGTCATGACTTGTTGCGGCCTGAAGCAAAGCAGACAGCCGAAAAACTGGGTTTGAAAGCCCCTTGTCTGTAATCCATATCTGAATACCATCGCCCAGATGGTTGAGGTGGTCCACTGTATCGAAGATGCGATCGAACTGTTGTGAGTATCTGCTGAACAGGGGTATCAAACATGAAAAGCCCAACCAGATACCGACCCGTTACGGGCGTGGCATTGCCGCCACAGAAGTGCCGCGCGGTATCCTTTTTCATGACTATACCTATAACCGTCAGGGCGCAGATAGAAGCAGCAAATTGTATTATTCCGACTGGTCAGAACCTGGCTAATATCGATGATGATATGAGAAAACTGGTACCGGAAATTATCGGTGAATCAAAAGAGGAGATAACAAAAAAACTGGAAATGCTTGTCCGGGCTTATGATCCGTGTATCTCATGTTCGGTTCATATGCTGGATGTTAAATTTATCGAATAAGTCTATGATGAAAATTATTGCTCTGGGCAACAGGCTGCGTGGTGATGACGGTGTTGGGCCAGTTGTAATTGGCATGCTGCAGGATATGAATTGCCAGATACAGGTTGCTGGATCTGGGAAGTGATGCTTTTAGCTGTGCTTGACCATCTTTTACAACCGGATCCGATTCTGATAATAGATTGTGCCCGGATGGGTAAGAAACCGGGTGAGGTCGCAGGCTCTCCATGGATTCAGAGTAGACTGCGCCAGACTGATCAACTGATATCCTTGCACGGTTTTAGTGTGTCGGAAATTTACCGGTTGGCAACAAAACTCGGTTCTGTGGCACCTGCCGGTGTATTCGGCATTGAACCAGGTTCATGGAATTTAACACTGATTGTCACCGCCGGTGAAGTCAAGTATTCCGGCTGTGATACAAATGGTTTTTGAGGAGATTCAAAAGTATGAAAAAAAAAATAATAATCATTGACGATGATATCGATCTGGTTGAGGCCATGCGGCTGACGCTGGAAAATGCCGGGTTTGTGGTGATCGATGCCCAGGATGGTGAAAAAGGGGTCGAAAAGGTACGTGCCGAAAATCCGGACCTGGTTATTCTCGATGTCATGATGGGTACACAGGATGAGGGATTTCATGTGGCTTATCAGATCCGGGCTAACCGCACCACTGCTGACATACCGATTATCATGCTCACCGCTGTCGGACAGGAGACAGGTTTTACTTTCGATAAGGACAAGGATGAGGATTTTCTTCCCGTTAATGAATTCCTGGAAAAACCGATAAATCCGGATTTACTTGTCGAACTCGTCCGAAAACATCTGGGGCAATAGAAACCAACCGCGGACCTGGTGTGAATATAAACTTTTTTTCATTTGAATGGTTTCCCTTTCTGACCAAGGTTATTCTGCACTATCGGATCTCCTGGTCGATCCGGCTGCGCTGGATAGCGGTGCTTGGTTATTTGGCGGCAACATTTTTTGCCAAATACAGTCTGACCATTAAAGTTCCTTATGATAAAATTTGGATGCTTCTGGGTGTCGTAGCCCTGGTAAATCTTGGTTTTTTTATGATGGCCCGCCTTCTCAAGGAATTATCCTTTGTCGGCGAACTGATCATACTCCATATTCATATCATTTTTGATCTGCTGATGCTTACCCTGATCCTTCATTATTCCGGCGGAATTGAAAATCCGGTTTATTTATTCTATGTATTTCACGTGGTGATCAGCAGTATTATTTTTCCGGGACTCGTACCACTGGCGTTTGCAACATTCGTTGTGCTTTTATTCGCAGGTCTGATCTACTTTGAATATTATGGAATTATTGATCATTATTGCATCCTCAGCCCGGGTTTGCACGAAAATCCGATTGCAATCATTCTGACGTTGGTGGTATTTGTCGTTACCGTTTATGTCTCTACCTATATATGCTCAACATTTATGCAGATTTACCGGCGGATAAAGCGGGAAATTGACCTAAAAAATGAAGCACTGGTTGAGCTCGATCGACAGAAAACAAATTTTTTTGTTTTTTCTTCACATGAATTAAAATCTCCGATTATTGCCATTAAGAGTTCCATTGACGGAATAATAAAAAATTACACGGGGTCCCTTGATGAACGTGGAATGAATATTCTAAAACGGGCATCGCTCAGAGCAGATCAGATGCTCCAGATCCTGAAGGAACTGCTTGATCTGACACGCAACCGGACGGGGCAGACACAGCGGCTTGGCGAAATAGTTGATCTCAATTTAATCCTCAGGGATATGATCAAACAGGTAAGCGAAGAAGCAAAGGTAAAGAAAGTACGCCTGCTGGTTAAACTGGACAAAACGCCGCCACTGATCAATGCGGATGCGCAGGATTTCCGAAAAATATTTGCAAATCTGATCACAAATGCCATAAGGTACTCTCATTCTGATAGTGAAGTTCATATTAGCAGCCGCAGATCTGGAAATACGGTTGAATTTCGCTTTGAAGATCAGGGGATTGGCATTCCCGAAAAAGACATTCAGGTCATTTTCAACGAATTTTTCCGTTCGGAAAATGCCCGCAAAATGCTGAGTTTTGGAACCGGTCTGGGCTTAAGTCTGATCAAACAGCTGGTTGAAAACTACGGTGGCCGCATTGATGTTTCTTCAGAAATTAATCAGGGTTCGGTGTTCACCGTCTACATGCCGGTATTACCCGTCGAAAATCCGTCTGCCGGAGGCGGTATATGACAAAGTTTAAAATTGGCGGTCTGGTCGAAAATCTGGATTTAACCATGTACCATTTGACCGCTATCGAAGATCAGCCTGGTGCCGCGGGAGAAGTTCTCAACGCCTTTGCCGAGAGACAGGTAAATCTGGAGTATATTACGGAATCCAGCACGACGGCAGGGTTGGCGGTAATGGCCATCTGTGTAAACAGCGCCATGACCGAACGGATAGATGATTATTTAAGTGAAAACAGCGAAATCAGGAAAAGACTGAATATTACAAAAATTGAGCAAGTCAGTGTGCTTGGTATTTATGGACCCCATTTTCGGGAGAAACCGAACCTGGCGGCCAGATTTTGCGAGGTTTTGGGTAAAACCGGCATCAATATTCTTGGGTTATCCAGCAGCATATCGAGTATCTGCGCTGTTATAAGAAATCATGAAGTCGAAAGCGCACGCTGGTCACTGCTCGACGTGTTTGAGTTGCCCTGATGAGACCTGATAAATAATGGTACAAAAAAAATAAAATGTGACCGAGCAGCGATCGCTTAAAACACCTGACCTGCCCTAATCCGGTTCAACAGTGCAACGATTCAACGTCATCTTTCCCCTGCTGTTAAATGATCGATGATCACGCGCAGCGCCTCCTGAACGCGTCCGGGTAGTCGTACGATCTGATCCTGCGTGGATTTGTCCGGATAAAAACCGGTCAATGGTTCCGCCACCTTCTTACCGGTCGAACCTTCCACACCCGTCAGTAACCATTCCACGCTGACCTCACCGAGAACCGCCAACCGATATAATACATCTGCCGGAGGCATGCGGTCATGAAGATATTTACTCACCGCTGGTTGTGTTATTTCGAGTACTCCGGCCAGAGCGGACTGGTTGAGTCCGAGCTTCCGCATGATGATCCGGATTCTGCCGGCAACATCTGCGTGATTGAAATATTCCATTGATATATCCCCGGTATGTGTAAATAACAATTGTAATAATTCATGCCATATGTTATATTATGGTTGTTATAAATATAATAAATGGCATGATACACATGCAAGAATATGAACTATATCAATTGTGGCGATCGTTCTCGGAGCAGCGGAGATATTCAGACAATAAACGCCTCATTGGGATTTATCCCGGGCGGATGAATACCATAGAGGGACCGGATTTTGAATCGGCCGAGTTCCAGCTGGATGGGAGAATCTATCGCGGTGATGTCGAGATCCACGTCAGATTTAATGACTGGCATGCCCATGGCCATCATCTCGATCCAAAATATGACCGGGTCATGCTCCATCTCGTCTGGGAGGATTTAAAGGTCCCGGGTAAACCGGTTTATAATAGTCGTGGGCAGGAAATCCCGACGTTCAGTTTTAGAAATTTCCCGCCATACCGGCACACCGCTCCGGCAAAACGATGCCATCTGCATAAGCAGCCCGATAATTTGGCGCTTTACAATCTTGCTTCCGATCGGTTTCTTCAGCAGGGACGTTCGTTAACAAAACGTATGGCATACAATACCCGCGATCAGATTCTCTACCAGCAGTTGCTCTACCTGATCGGCAAGCCACAGAATGGACTACCTTTTCTGAGACTGGCAGAGGTTATGACATGGCGCGATATCACTTACTTGCGCAAAAACTATCATATGTCGGTCGATGGTTGGCACTATATATTTCTGCGGCTTGCCGGCCTTGCGCCTTGCGATACCGGGCATCCGGAAGAACGGCTTTTATCTTCGCTTCCGTTTCAAACGGATGTCTGGATAAAGGGGGGCCAACGACCGTCCAACCGGCCCGGCCAGCGGTTGTACGGTCTCGCTCATTTTATCTCCCGGTCATCATCCGTATCGCTTTATATGATCTGGCATGAATTGCTTGTCCAACGCCTGCCGGTATCAAGCGCCATAACAAATTTGATCCACCTGCATATTTCACAGGAAAACCAGGGTTGGGGCAAAGGACAGGCACTTGAAATTATCGGCAATATTGTTTTACCCTACCTGTATTTTGAATCCCTTACAACAGGAAGCAATGGATTTGCCGATTATCTTGCCGAACTCTACTTCAATTTGCCAAGAGCAAACAAATACGGACAATTGAAGACCTTCAAATCTGTCTATAACAACAAGTTCCGTTTTTACAAGGATCAGGTATATCTGCATACCTTAAATCATTTCTGCCGGAAGGATGATTGCAGATCCTGCCCGCTGGTTCATTCAACAGAAAGAGATTGACAAATTTTTGTTTTATAGTTATTATAACTTCAGTTTTATGACACGTGTAACAAAGATCGGAGCTCCTATGGAAGTAGAGTGGTTTGATGTTATCATGATAAGGAATTTTTTATATGCCATTCTTGGTGTGGTGGTCGGCATAATATCTTCCGTATTGACATATAAACTGATAAACTGGACCACCCGTTTTGATATCCCGAATGAACTGGAAAAAGGCAATCTGGCGGTTGGTATCGTTGTCGGTGGTATCTTTATCATGATCGGACTGATTGTCGGTTTGATTATTGGCATGAGCTTGAATTGACATATGAGAGTACGCATATTTCTTATGATTCTGGCTGGTTTGATTTTTTGCGCTTGCAACAGGCAAAATCAGACAGTCGATCAGAATGCTTCCGTTGATTCACTCTCAACGCAGGTACAGCGATTTATCGAGGAAAAAAAACGCGTTGTCGAATTGAAAAAGGAGTTCGAAAACAGCCGTTATAACAATTCATTGCTGAAATACCGCTCTACCATTCGAAAATATGCCAAACGATACGGATTCGACTGGCGTCTGATCGTTGCCCAGATCATGCAGGAATCAAAATTCCGTGAAAAAGCACGGAGCCCGGTAGGTGCACGGGGATTGATGCAGTTGATGCCCGGAACGGCAAAAGAGATCACGCGTGAACTGGATGTGGAATATATCATGAAAAACCCCCGTGAGAATATCGCCGCGGGAATTTATCATCTGAAAAAACAATACCAGTTTTTTCCCAATGCGGATCAGGTAAATCGGTTGAAACTTGGTCTGGCCAGCTATAATGCCGGCGCCGGGAGGATCTTCGATGCCCAGGATATTACCCGGTATTTTAATCAACCTCCCAATAAATGGCGGTCCGTGCGGCAAAATCTTCCAAAATTAAAAACGTCCGACTGGGAATTACATCTTCAGGTCTGGCCGATGGGAAAGCCAAGACACGGGTATTTTTATGGTTTCAATGAAACGATAACATATGTAGATAGAATCTGGGAGATGTACGAAGTATATCAGAAAATCTTGTAACGCGACCAACACCTGCCGGTGATATAAAACGGGCGTGAAAAAAGACCCAAAGACCGCTACCTGTCAATATTTAAAGGAGGGAGACGAAGGGACAAAGCAAGAAAGTAAAACCACCGTAAGAAAATTATCGGGTTAAAAAGGTGGTGTCTATGCTTAAAATCTTTTCAATGTATTTGGATTTTAACGCTTTATGATGTAACCGAAATATTTATAAATCGGCGACCTTCATAAATCGAACAGCGTTAATTTCATAATATTATTATACTTATAAAATATTTAAAATCCCATCAAAAAAAATGATCTCCGGAACCGGTTGTGCTACCGATCGGTCATTTAATCGTGTAATGCCCGCTGAGTTTTCCGTGGTGACGTATACTATAAATCAATTTTTCATCGATGCCGGCACAAATTTATGTGTCAAATCGTTCCCAGTTTATTATCCCAAATAGCGAATATTTATCAACTTATGTAAATTATAGCTTAAACTCAGGCATTCTGAGCCGATAATAAAAATCATATCGATCCTTTCTGGAGAAAAACATGCCATCACTCAAATATACCTTTCCCGCTATTTTACTTTTAATGTGTTTTTTATTTATTGGATTTAGCCTGCAAACTGCGCTAAAACAGGCAGTGGTAACGTTTGTTATTGGGGAGGTGGAGGTTCAATCCAGCCAGCAGACATCCTGGCAGAAGGTTACCCTGAATGCAGGAATCAAAGAAGGTGACCGCATCAAAACGGCTTTGAATTCCAGAGTGGAACTTGAAATGCCCGATGGGACCCAAATGAAAATAAACGAAAATACCATTTTTGACGTGAATGAGATCAAAACACCGGAGGAGGATCAGGAAGATAAACAATCCTTTACCGTTTGGGCCGGAAATATATGGGCTAAATTCACGAAGCTCGTAACCACCCGCCAGGAGCGTAGGATAGAAAGTCCAAGTGCTGTGGTGGCCATTCGGGGTACAACGATCGAGATACAGGTTGACCAGAATCAGGAAACACGGGTGCGGGTGGAAGAAGGAACGGTCGTCGTCACGTCAAAAGATGCTGCAGGCGAGGTAACTGTTAATTCGAACCAGGAAACCTTCGTCGCGAGGGGCAGGGTGCCAAGCGAACCCAGAGCATTTCGTGCGCAGCCGGATGGCCAACCCGATTCCGAAGGGGCCTTTTTATTTAATTTTAATCTGCCATCGGTGGTCATTACTGATCCCGGTGCTTTGGTTTCAGGCTTGCTTGTAAATGGGAGGATCCCTGCTGGGGGGCAATTGTTTGCTGACCAGCAGCCGGTTCCGGTAAATCCCGACGGCTCGTTTAATGCACGTCTTCGGATTATTGAAGGACTAAATAAAATCGATCTTGCGGCCGCCGCTAATGGTCAGAAACAGGTAAAAGAGATAAAGGTATATGTAAATACCAAAAAACCGGAGATTCGTCTTTCATCGCCCTTAGTGGCCGGGTTTTATAACCGCCGCGATTACAGCCTGAGCGGTGGTGTGTTTGATCCAACCCCCGGGGATAAGGTGAAGGTTACCATAAATAAGGAGAACGTGGCCGAGATCCTCGGACGGGGCACATTTAACCGGACGATAATTCTCAAGGAAGGTGAAAATATCATCCAGATTATCGCCATAGATCGTTCCGGTAACACCAGCGAGATTGTTCAAAAATTATTTTTAGATACAGTAAAGCCCATCTTGACCATAACAGAACCGGTAAAACAGATTCATTACCGTCGTGAACCACCCCCACCACCAAGTGTACGTGCTGTAAAGATAGAGCAGAATGTGAGCGGAATAATAATCGATCCCGAACCTTCTTCAGGAATAAAGCGCTTGGTTTTAAACGGCAAGGAGATCAAGCCCCGTTCGGATGGTTCCTTCACAACGACCATCCCGCTTATTCGAGGGGAAAACAGACTTAATTTTGAAATCGAAGACATGGCGGGCAATATTATGCGTGATAATGCCCACGTGGTTAGGGTGCCCTAACGGCTGGCGGTGGGGGTAAAATGAACGCACTAAGATCCGGTTTGATGATCGCGATCCTTGCCAGTGGGCTATGGGCCCAATCTGGTTTGGATGTAACCGGTCGCGTATCGATGCGCGTCCAAAATGTCAGTTATGACGAAACCTCCCCGATCAAACCCGATTCTATCCCGGATGATCAGTACGGTAAAACCACGCTTATTCCTGGTCTCCAGGAATCATTAAATCTGGCAATTTTCGGCCGCACCCAGAACCTCGATATGACCCTCCTCGCAGATCTCGCTAACAATTCCTGGAACAGGCTTGAGGTTAGAAATCTAAATCGGTTATCCCGTCTGACCTTTAATCTGCGTGTTGCCCAGCACGAGATTATTCTGGGTGATTTTTTTGAATCGCTTGGGGAAACGTATATTCAAAGCCGTGAAATCCGGGGTGCAAAATATGCATTCATCGCAGAAGACCTTTTTGGGGATGGTTCTTTTGGCGATTTTCGAATATTGGGTGGAATTGTGCAACGGGCCGTTTCGATCGGGGATCATCTGATCAACCTCAACAAGCAATATGAAAATGCCGGCCAATATCGCCGATGGCTGGGTGGAGGTAATCTGAAGGCCGGTAAGCGGGGTGTATTCGATATTTCACTAAAATATTTGCAGGGCAAAGATCAGAAATCATCGGTAGATTCATCGCTCAATGATCCGATTTCCAATCAAGTCATCGGCGGCAATTTCAGCCTGTATTTTTGGGATCAGAATTTACGTTTGTTCGGGGAATATTTACATAGTCAAAAAGATACCCTTGCTCTGGGACTAGTGAAAGATAAGGCTTATACGGGCGGTTTTGATCTCCGGTATGAAACCTTCAAGCTGTTGGCCATGTATTATCACTATGGTTACGATTACTTTACAATTGGATATCCATTCCTGGAAAATGACCGACGTGGCATAGAAGGGATATTGGCATATGCCTTTCCGAAATCAGTCTCGCTTTCAGGAAAAGTTGAGGTATATAGAGATAATCTTAACCGCAGGACGGACATGCCCACAATCGACACAAAAATATTTGACTTGGGTGTGACAACCCTCAATCCCGATTGGCCGGAGCTGGCCATCACGGTCGGTGTAAGAATCGATAAAAGCGATGAAATCTTTGATTCCGAAGATAATCCTTTACAAACAGATAAATTTACCCAAAAACTGGAAGGACGTGCTGGATTTGCGATACAAAACACCCGGATGTCCCTGTCCGCTATTTATCTGGACCTTGACGACAAAAGCCTCGTCTCCTATGGCACCCCGCTTGGCACAGAACAATTTATCGGCAGTTATAATGTTTATGCCTCTATATCATCCTTTTCATTTATCTCAGGTGGTGCAGTCTACAGTAGGTTGAAACTCACCGATGGTCAGAAAAATCAGAATTTTTACATTTACGAAAGCAACCGGTGGGATGTTGTACCAGGCAAACTTAAACTGGAAACCACGGTTTCTTATATTTTTAATGATGCAAAAAATGGCGGTGTCCAGGACGTATTGAGTAATTACTGGCAAGTGATTGGTGAGATTTCTCTGGAATATTTTTTCACCAATCAGGTGTCATTTAAAGCGATTACCGGGACCGATGCACGTAAATTTAAATATTCAACCGAGCAGGCCCTCGAGATCATCGCCGATCCTGAATATGGCCCGGAATATTTTAACATCAATGAATCGTATACCGGATTAATTTTCGGCGGTGAAATAAACTGGATTTTTTAAGCATGTATATCGCACCCGACTACTATCAACTCAATGAGCTTTTATCCGATGAAGAAAAATTGGCCAGGGATACCTGTCGTCAATTTATAGAGGAGAAATACCTTCCGATTATCGCCAATCATCATCGTGCCGGTACCTTTCCGGTTGATCTCATTCCTGAACTGGGCAATCTTGGTTTCTTGGGACCAACAATGCCGGAGGAGTTCGGTGGTGCCGGTATGAATAATATTGCTTATGGCCTGATTATGCAGGAACTTGAACGGGGGGACTCAAGCATTCGTTCTTTTGCGTCGGTGCAAAGTGGACTGGTTATTTTTCCCATCTTCACTTTTGGAAATGTGTCCCAGAAGCAGAAATGGTTAACCGAACTCGTTACGGGGCGAAAGATTGGTTGCTTTGGACTGACCGAACCGGATTTCGGTTCAAATCCCGCCGGGATGAAAACCGTTGCACGTAAGACATCGGACGGATACATCCTGAATGGAACAAAAATGTGGATTACCAACGGTAATCTGGCAGATATCGCTGTTGTCTGGGCCAAGATTGATGAGCGGATCCGAGGTTTCCTGGTTGAAAAGGGAACAAAAGGTTTCCGGACAAACCCGGTTGAAGGCAAATTTTCTCTGAGGGCATCGGATACAGCTGAACTGGTTCTGGAAGATTGCGAAATACCGGAAGAGAACCTCTTACCGGAGAGCGATGGCCTGAAATCACCTCTCATGTGTCTAAATCAGGCGCGCTATGGCATAGTATGGGGGGCCCTGGGGGCAGCCATGGCATGTTATGATGAAGCGTTACGCTATGCAAAGACACGGGTGCAGTTTGATCAACCTATCGCGGCCTATCAATTAACCCAGCAAAAACTGGTTGATATGCTGACCGAAATCACCAAGGGACAATTGCTCGCCTATCATCTTGGAAGACTTAAAGATAACCAGAAGATGAAAGCCACACAGGTTTCACTGGCAAAACGCAATAATGTATATCAGGCTTTGCAGATTGCACGTTCAGCGCGGAGTATATTGGGTGCCAGCGGCATCGTCGATGAATATCAGGTGATCCGCCATATGTTAAATTTAGAAACGGTGTTTACCTATGAAGGTACGCACGAGATTCATACCCTGATTGTTGGTGAAAATATTACCGGTTTCTCGGCTTTTTAACCCGATTAATTTTCGAAGCGTTACTTCCTGCATCTTTAAATTCCAATCTTAAATTCTCAATTTTGATATCAAAGCCAGAGTTCAATTTCCATAAAAATTCGTTTTGTTTATTGGTCCGATCTATCCATAAACCACAGAGGGCACAGAGTTAACTTCAAGTAATTATTATATTTACAAAAAATAAAAAACCGAATAAAAAATGGATGACCTGTACTAATTCTTATATTCATCAGTTATAAATTAATTACACTCTGAGTCATCTGTGGTGAATGATTCAGGTTGGTATGTGATTATTATTTGGAAGTCGGAATTTGTAATTTGTGTTTTAATTTGTAATCAGTTGTGTAAACAAAAAGCCCCGCTGATTCGGCGGGGCTTTTTGTTTTACGGAAAATATTTCTTGGTAACCTTTCCATGGTCGGAACGGTAGGTCAGATAATCGAGTTTTGTATTTTTTGAAACCGGAAAAACCACCAATCCATCCATATAGGTTTTTTTGGGATCAAGTGTTCCGTTTTTAATGCTTTTGCCCTTAAGTTTGCCACTCATGGTTTCATTATCCGGGGAGTAGGATTTTCCGTCAGCATCGACGAGCACAAAATTACTGATATTTACTGCCAGGGGAGTCGTTAAGAAGTTCTGAATCCGCAGATCCAGAATCAGGCGGTTATCCTGATAGGTGTAGTCGCCCACGGCAAGCGCAAGATCGTCATTCACATTGATCAACGAAAGGGATTTTTCCCGGGTTTTTGAGAGGAGTTGTTTTGCCTCTTTATTGTAAATATCGAAATCTGCGGCTTTCTTGAAGTAATATTCCGCCGAAAAATACAATTCGTCTTTTCCGCTTTTTTTCGCATCGTTGTAAAATTTATTACCCTTATCAAACATTTTCTGGAAGTTATCCTGTTTAATTTTTGCCAAAAGGCTGTCGGCCGATCGATTTTCTGAGTTCTGGAATAAGGCTTCATCAAGATATGTGATGCCTTTGTTTAAAAAATCCTCCCGCTCAATTTCGTTTTGAGGGGTTGTGCTGATATAGGCTTCTGCCAGTTTGAAAAGCATATCGCTGTAAATTTGCTTAAATTCCGGCGAAGTTTCCTCGGGCACAAAATCAAGCGCCTTTTCAAAATTACCGCTGAAAGATTTGACATTTCGCGTGGAATTATAGAATTCAAGTCCGCGGTACATATAGCAGACGGCCACACGTTCCTTGAATGTAGGATTGCCCGGATCTTTTTGTAGGGCTTCTGAAAATAATTGAATCGCCAGCTTATAATTGCCATTCTGATAAGCACTTTCGGCATCTTCAGACTGGCTTCCACCACAGGAGACTAAGGCCATAATGGTGAAAAACAAAAAAACGCCCTGAAATAATTTGTTCTTTAACATTTGTTTGCCTCATGCCGGTTTATGATACCAAAATATTCGTCATATTATTGATGGAGTTAAAAAAAAAAACAAAAATTTAAAGGAGAAATTGAAATGGAATGTCTGATACTGGGTTCAGGTACGATTTTGCAAAAAAAATACCTGCGCAATTGCTCGGGATATCTGATTGACCGGGTCATCCTGCTCGATTGCGGACCGGGTGTATGGCAGGCACTCGGAGCTTCCGGTTTGACTGCAGACCGCTTACATTATATTTTTCTGAGCCATTTTCATGTGGATCATGTTGCTGATCTGCTGCCCTTTCTTCTGGCACGTTTCTTGTTGTTAAAGGCTAAAAAAACGGAACTAAAAATTTATGGTCCACCGGGATTAAGAGAGTGGTTCCGGCAACTTTCAGCCGTCGCCGGAAGTTGGGTGTCGACAATGCGGATTAGCTTAACTGAATTGACCGGACCCGTTAAGGCAAATGGCTATCATATTTCCCCGGCTCCCACCAGCCATACCGATGCCAGCCTGTGTTATCGTATCACCGGGTCCGACAAGAAGGTCCTTTTCTACTCAGGGGATAGCGATTACCACCGTAACCTGATTAAGCAGGCCTCTATGGCGGATCTGTGTATTCTTGAAGCTTCGAATACAGAGGTTACAAAAGTTGCCGGTCATTTGACACCAGCACTTGCCGGTAAAATAGCACAGGAGGCCGGGGTAAAAGTCCTGGTCTTAACCCATATGTATCCGGAAGTTGAGGCAATTGACGCAGAACGCGAAGCCGGAAAAAACTTTGACGGATCTATATCTCTTGCCCGGGACGGTACAAACTTCAAATTTTAATGGCCCGCTACCCACTCATAATCGCCGTAACTGTGTTTATATGCGGTATTATTTCCGGCAACATGATCCTGCCGTTTCCTCTGGATCTCTGGATTATGTCGGGTTTTCTGCTAATATTTCCTTTTATTCCCCATAAACAAAAACCCTATATTCTGATAATTGTCCTTATATCCGGGGGCTCTCTGCGGTTACATGTCACCCGGGATCTGATCCCTGAAGATCATATAAACCTAACCTCTGTGGACAGCGTGTTGGCCGTTGTCGGTGTGATCAAAGCGTGTCATATTTCCCGGGATATGCATAATCAGTATGTTCTGGAGCTGGACAGTATCTATACACACAGGTTGCAGAAAAAAGTCAGTGGAAATATCGTCATCTTTGCTCGCAAACATTCCAGAACACTGGTCTATGGCGATCGGGTACGACTCAGCGGTCCTGTGGAAAAAATTACACCCGTACGCAATCCAGGACAATTTGACTACCGCAGATATCAGGCTGCAAAAGGAATCTACCACCGGTTTTATTGGTCTCATCCCGATTCTGCTTTAGTAATTGCAAAGAGTCGCGGGAACTGGCTTCAATCGATGTTTATTCAGCCGATATCCGGATACGGTCAGAAAACGTTTCAACGATTTCTCCATGGACCGAGTGCTGCGCTTGTACAGGCCCTTCTGCTTGGGGAAAAGCAGGATCTGGAGCGGGAAAAAATTACAAAATTTCAAAATGTCGGGGTGGTTCATGTCCTGGCCATTTCGGGATTGCATGTCGGTTTTATTGTTATTTTCGCAATGACCGGTTTCTCTCTTCTGCGCATACCCAGGCAGCTGCGGTTTTGGCTGCTTTTAGTTATCCTGTTTATTTATGGTGCAGTGGTTCAATTCAAACCACCCGTCGTGCGGGCTTCGCTGATGGCCCTATTCTACCTGTATGCAGAGCGTCTCGAACGAAAGCCTGTTGCCGATAATCTGCTGGCCGGCGCTGCACTGATCATTCTGATTGTGAATCCACAGGAATTATTTAATCCAGGATTTCAGTTTTCTTTTGTGGCCGTTGCAGCTATTTTACATGGTGCCGGGCAATTTGACCAGTGGATCCCTTTAAGACTCTGGATTCAGAAACGATCTTCCTCCACATTTTTTCCCAGGCTGATCATCAATATAATCTGGATGCCGTTGTTGGTCTCCCTGGCTGCCGTGCTGGGTACCCTGCCGCTCACGGCATATTACTATGGAATGATACCCGTGGTTGTGCTCTTTGCCAATCTGCTGGTCATACCCCTGATTGCCGGAATTGTGATGCTGGCTCTTTTTATGCTGATTCTTAGGCCGTTCAGCGGTTTTCTAACGACAGGCATTGGCGAGATAATCGACCTCATTCATAATCTATTGTTACTGGTTGTTGATTTGTTTGCGGATCTTCCGTTTGCGATGATACAAGTGACCAATCCTTCCTTGATAATGGTGATTCTGCTGACATTTTCTTTTTTAAGCCTGTTGTATATAGAAAAAACCCGGGTACGACGTATTTTTGCACTGTTAAGTGCATCCATTTTGTTGCTGCTGATCATTCCGGAATTTGAAAACGATAAAGCGCTTCAGATTACATTTCTGGATGTGGGTCAGGGTGATGCGGCCCATATTAGTTTTCCGAATGGCAAGACTATGCTGATCGATGCGGGAGGGACAAATCATGGTCAGGAAACGATTTTACCGTTTCTCAAACAATTGGGCACGCTTAAACTCGATTATATCGTGGCTTCCCATGCCCACGATGATCATATCGGAGGTATGTTACCTCTCTTGCATAAAATTGAGATAGATACAATGGTTATGAGTGCCTATCCGTATCATTCAAAAAGGTATACCGTATTACAGAATACATGTTTTGAGCGAAATATATCAACCCTTGTTGTCGGTCGTGGTGACCGGATTCATGCCGATCCAGCCTGCCGTATTTATATATTGCACCCCGATTCGACCTGCAATATCGCAAATAATTTCAGCGGATCGGAATGTAACAACAGTTCGATTGTATTGAAGATTCAGTATGGCAATAACGGTATCATGTTCACCGGCGACCTTGAAAAATCCGCCGAACCCAGAGTAATGGTATACGGGGGATTTCTTGAGAGTGAAATCCTAAAAGTCGCCCATCACGGAAGTAACACGTCTACATCGGATGCATTTCTGGCGGAAATCAATCCAGTGATGGCGGTTATTCCGGTTGCTTTACGAAATAAATTCCGACATCCGTCCCCAAAGACTCTTGAACGGCTTGGCGGCCGGCACGTAAGATTATACCGTACCAGTCATACCGGGGCGGTTGTGCTCCGCGTATTTCCGGACCATATTGAAAAAATAAACTGGCGAAAATGATGACCGATAAAACCACCGGAGTATGATTCTCTTCGTGGTATATAATTTTTCTCATATGTATATTTGAATATGGTCAGCAGATTACAGCAATACATGCTTGAATTGCCCGGGGCCATTGAATCCTTTCCCTTCGGACCACAACCTTTTGTGTATAAGGTGGGCGGGAAAATATTTGCCCTGCTTTCAACCGATGAAAATCACCCGGAATTAAGTTTGAAATGCGATCCGGAAGACACAGAAACACTGCGTGGCATGCATCAGGCAATATTGCCGGGTTATCATTTGAATAAGGAGCACTGGAATACAATCGTACTTGACGGCAGTATTCCCGAACCGGTTATCCTTCAGTCTGATCGATGATTCATATCGTCTTGTGGTACAAAATCTATCTCAAAATAAAAAGCCGCGGCAGGCGGATTAAGGGCAGAGATTACAGGTGAGCGATGATGGATTCTAAACCAGAAAAAGGCGGGTTAACAATTTTAGTTTTTACGGTTAGGATTTATTTGAGGATAAAATGGCATCAAAAATAAAAGCGGTGATATTTGATTTGGGGCGGGTTCTGATCAAAGTTGATTTCACACGTGGTTTGTTTCGCTATCGGGATTCTTCAGGGGTAAAAAGTGACCAGGAATTACTGGATGAATTATTTGCAGATGAGGTGTTTGTGGATTTTAATACCGGCCGGATTTCTCCCAGGGAGACATTCGGGTTGATAAAGAATAAATACAAATTACCCATTGATTATCCGACTTTTGTGCAGGAGTGGTCAAATATTTTTACCCCGATGGCAGGAATGGAATCTCTATTGCGCAAGGTTGCCGAAAATTATCCAGTCGGACTCCTCTCGGATATCGATCCGCTGCACTGGGAATATTGCCGGACAAATTACACATTTCTTGATATTTTCAAAAAGCCGGCGCTGAGTTTTGAGATCGGTGCCTTGAAACCGGCGGAGATCTGTTATAAAACCGCAGCCGCCAATATCAATATGGCCATCCAGAGTCTGTTTGTTTATCGACGACCGTGAGATCAATGTCAGGGGAGCGATCACAGCCGGCATGCAGGCCATACAATTTACCAGGACCGAAGACCTGTATGGCGAACTTGAGCGACTGGAAATTATAAAAAATTATTAAAGACAAGATTTCACATACGTATCTGTCCGATAAAACGTATTATGTGTCATTTGCATAAATCCGTTCATTGAATACATATTTTATTCTTCAATCAGATGCAACAAGCCATCGAAGTACCCGTATATTTTCTTGTGTTAATCTTTCCAAAGGAGGTTTCCCATGCTGTATGTGAAAACGATTCCCCGTTTTTTATTTGTAATGCTTATTCTTATTGGGATAAATGTCTATGCCGAATTTTCCAAAGAATATCATGAGACGTTTAAAGTAAGCGAAGGTTCAAAACTGTATCTGCGTCAAGGTGACGGTAATGTGACTGTTACGTCGTGGGATAAAAATGAATTGCAGGTTGACGTATATTACCGAGCGGCTGGAGATGCGGACGATGACAAGACCTTTCGGGTGGATTTTGATCAGCGCGATCAAAAAATATATATCGTATCAAAGGAATTCAATGAATCCTGGGTGAGCAATGCCCGCCGTATATTTGAGTATCGTTATGAGATAAAAGGACCTGCTTATCTTTTCCTCGATATTGAGGGTGATGATGGGGATGTAAATGTCGTTGACTGGCAGAATAATGTCTCAATAAATCTGTCTGACGGCAATGTTGATCTGGATCATATAAAAGCGAATATTGTTGAGGTTGATCTTGAGGATGGTGATTTGCATATCCGCCATCTGAAGGGAGAACTATCCGTAGATTGCCAAGACGGTAATGTTACCCTTGAGGATATCAATACACCGTTTGCGGAGATTGGAAATCAGGATGGCTCGGTAAAGATCACCCGGGCAAAAGGTAAATTTAGGATTAGGCTGGAGGATGGAAATTGCCGGATATCCGATATGACGGCCGAAGACCTTGATCTGCGCGCACAGGATGGCAATATCGATATACATCTGGACGGTATATCCGCGCCCCGGATTACCGCAGTTTGTCAGGATGGCAGTATCGATCTGGAGATTCCGTCGGGAATCAATGCGGAATTGCAAATCAACGCCCGCAGAGGTTCCATTCGCACAAATTTCGAAAAGGCCAGAATAGAAAAAGATGAAAAAAAATACCTTCGGGCGATACTGGGTACTGGCGAAGGCAGAATCGATTTATCGGCCAGTGATGGAAGGGTAACAGTTAAACAATATTAGCGATATATATTGTGTGAAGGGGCAATGGCAATCGGAAATTGGGAATTGAAATTGCAGGGACGATTTACGAATCTGCGATGTTAGATTTTAATCTATTCAACCTAATAAATTCATAAAAATGTATACAAGGTCGTCATCCTGAACCATTGCCTGTCGCCATGGCAGGCTTGATTCACTGTTGTCTGTTCAATGTCATCCTGAACTTGGTTCAGGATCTCTCATTAGATTCCGAAATAAGCCTGCCTTGAGGTATCATAGGGTTCGGAATAACACGAATTACGTAATATTCAAAAAAAGCAATAACTTAATAACATCATTTCCAGAATTCAGGAATTATTTATGTTAAATAGTCAATCGTGTATCAACTGAATTGCTTAGCCACGAGTTTACCCCGGACACCACAATCCATAGTAATTGCACATTATTTTTTACCGGTTTATATTTAAGGATTCCAATTAAAACCGATTTCAAATCGAGGAGCTAAAAATGATAGTCCGAGGCTGGTGTTTAGTGTGTTGCATATTTATTCTGATATTCACGATCTCTCAGATATCTGCTCAGCCGATTGCACCAGAAACATATTTTGGATTTAAACCCGGCAGCGACCGTGAGCTGTTTACCTATGAAAAATTAATAGATTATTTGCTTGAGCTGGATCAGCAGTCACCAAAATTGAAAATGCAGGAAATCGGTTTATCGCCCATGGGGCGGAAAATGTATATCGCCTTTATATCCGCAGCTGAAAATCTGAATAATCTTGATCGTCTGAAAGAGATAAACCGTCGTCTTGCACTTGATCCGGATATCGCTGATGCCGAACGGGACGCTCTGATCAGAGATGGCCGGGTCTTCTTCTTATCGACACTATCCATGCATTCTGGGGAAGTCGCTCCATCCCAGGCTGCACCGTTGATCGCTCACGATCTTGTGACTTCGGAAGATCCTGCCGTACTTAAATGGCTCAGTGATGTGGTTCTGATGATCGTTCCGAATCACAACCCCGATGGTATGGATATGACGGTCGCGCATTATAAAAAATATCTGGGCACGAAATATGAGGGCAGCTCGCATGCCCGGTATCTACCATAAATATGTCGGGCATGACAACAATCGTGATTTTGTAATCCTCTCTCAATCCGATACCAAAGCCATCGCCCGTATATATAATCTTGATTGGTTTCCGCAAGTGATGGTGGAAAAGCATCAAATGGGGTCAACCGGCCCGCGATATTTTGTACCTCCAAACCATGACCCGATCGCTGAAAATATTGACGCCGGTATCTGGAATTGGGCGGGTCTTTTTGGACAGAATATGATCAAGGATATGACCGCAGAAGGATTGTCGGGTATTTCACAGCATTATCTTTTTGATGACTACTGGCCAGGCTCAACCGAAACCTGCATCTGGAAAAACGTGATCGGGTTTCTGACCGAGGCCGCGAGCGTTAAATATGCGACACCGGTATTTGTCGAATCCAATGAGTTGCGGGTTTATGGCAAGGGTTTGTCCGAGTACAAGAAGAGCACCAATATGCCCTTGGTCTGGCCGGGAGGATGGTGGCGCTTGTCGGATATCGTTGAATATGAAATCGTATCCACGCGGTCAATACTAAAGACGGCCTCATTGCATCGGCAGGAAATTCTTACATTTCGCAATGATATTTGCCGGAAAGAGGTTTTAAAAGGTCAGACTGAAGCCCCGTTCTATTATATCATGCCATTAAAGCAACATGATCGGAGCGAACTGGTTGCGCTAATCAACCTTTTGGTCGAGCACGGAGTAAAGGTATATCAACTGGAAACCGGAACGATTTCTGAAGGACGCACATACAGCGCCGGGGATATTGTGATTCCACTCGAACAACCCTTCCGCGCATTCATAAAGGAAGTGATGGAAAAACAGATTTATCCCGTCCGTCATTACACACCGGGTGGCGAAATCATAAAACCTTATGATATCACATCCTGGTCCCTGCCCCTGCACAAAGGTGTCGCAGCAGAAGAGATAAAGAAACAAAATGACAATTTCAGGGAAAACCTGATAGCCATTGCCGAGCCATTTATATTGAAAGAACCTGGACCATCAGATTACCGGGCTATTGCGTTTTCTGCCAATGAGAACCAGAGTTATCAGGTGGCCTTTCAAGCACTTAGTAAAGGCATCGAGGTTACAAGGATATCCTCATTATTTGGCAAAGTACCGGCCGGAAGCTTTATCATCAGATCCGGTGGTGAAGTCGAGAATCTGTTGAAAACGTGCACAGTATCTCCGGTATATCTGAATGAAATCCCGGAGGCAAACACAATTACGTTAAAAATGCCGCGGATTGCGCTGGTTGAATCTTATTTTCATGATATGGACGCCGGCTGGACCAGATTCATATTTGACACCTATGGCATAGGATATAAAGTGATCCGCCCGGGAGAGTTTGAGCAGACTGATTTCACGAGTAACTTTGATATGGTTATATTTCCGGATGAAGATAAAAATATCCTGATGGAAGGCAAATGGAAATCAGAAGATGATTATTATATCAGCAGTTATCCGCCGGAATATACGAAAGGCATCGGGAAAAAAGGCATGCAGCGATTGCTAAAATTTTTGGAGCAGGGAGGACAGGTGATCAGTTGGGGTAGCTCCTGCGGTCTATTTAGTGGTACATTAGAACGTGATTTGGGCAACGAAAAAACAGAATCGTATCAGCTGCCATTTAACGATATATCGGAAAAACTGGGAAAAGAGGGGCTGTATTGCCCTGGCTCATTGGTACGTATTGAATTACTGGCGGATCATCCGCTTACCTATGGTATGCCGCCGGAAATAGGTGTCTTTTTCAGGGGAAAACCGGTGTTCCAAACATCGGTTCCCAGGTTCGACATGGATCGTCGTGTGATCTCAAGTTTTCCGGAAACCGATATACTGATGAGTGGATACTGCGAAAATCAGGAAAAGCTTGCAGACAAAGTCGCCATGGTTTGGTTAAAAAAAGGAAGGGGACAACTGGTCTTATTCGGGTTTAATCCCCAATTCCGGGCTTCGACCCCGGTTGCCTATAAACTATTGTTTAATGCCATATTATTGAAACAATCCTGAGGAAATCGGATATATTTTAGCGCCTCTGAATAAAGTTGGTTCTCATCTCAACATCAGAACCTGCTCGGGTTTAAGGAATAATACGTGTCGTGTTGTGTTGAGCTAGAGCCTCCCATCGTTGTTCTGATCCTTATAGTACACGCCCGACGGGTACATCCGATTTACCACTAAAGGCATCTGTTTTAGAAGCAAATCCTCCTGATTTCTTAATTTTCTAAAATCCGGTTCGATTATAGTACTGATAACGATTATAATCCAAAGGATTGATTTGAGTATTTCCAACCGCCGAAAGGACACACTCAAGTATAAGTTGGCCCAGGAACGCCTGCGTAATCGACAGTTGCATCAGTCGCACGATCAGCTTCTGGATGAGCTTGAATCACTACGCCGTTCTGAACAGCGGCTCCAAAATCTTTTTGAATTTGCACCGGATGGATATTATCTCATTGATCTGAAAGGTAAATTCATTGACGGCAATTTGGCTGCGGCTAGAATGCTGGGTTATGACAAGCAAGAGCTCATCGGTAAAAATTTTCTAAAAATTAAAATATTACCAAAAAATCAGATTGCCAAAGCGGCTGCAACACGCTCAAATAACTTAAAGGGCAGGTCCACCGGACCGGAAGAATTTGAGTTACGCCGGAAGGACGGGACCAGATTGTATGTTGAAATCCACACCCAACCAATTGAAATTGCCGGTGAAAAAATGGTTTTGGGGGTTGCCCGGGATATATCCCAAAGAAAAAAAGTTGAGGCCGAACTCGACAAGTATCGCCGTGAACTGGAACATCAGGTGAAGGAGCGTACAGAAAAAGTGAGCCAGGCCAATAAGGAACTGCAGCAGGAAATAAAAGAGCACAGGGAACATGAAGTCGCACTCGTTGAATCTGAAGAAAGAATAACCAAACTTATCGAGCTCTCCACAGATTTAATCTTCCGTTTATCACACCACGGAAAAATAGATTTTATAAGTCCGAATGTTACCGAAAAATATGGTTATACGCCGAATGAATTGATCGGTAAATCTCTGCAAATCAGCACACCGCCGAAGGAAATGCCCCGGGTAAAAGCGGCTCTCAAGGCCTTATTTGCCGGTCAATCGCTGCACAATTTTGAGCTCATGCAAAAAAGCAAAGATGATCGCAACATCATGATGGAAGTCAATGCGGTGCCATTACACCAAAATGGAAAAGTGACTGCTATCCAGGGCATTATGCGTGACATTACAGACCGCCACGAAGCAGAAAGGATCTTACGCGAATCAGAAGAAAAATATCGTGATCTGGTCGAAAGAGCGGATATTGGCATTCTCATCGATAATGCAGATGGTAGTTTCAAATATTTTAACCGTACTTGTGCCGATTTCTTTGGATATACGATGGAAGAGATGGCTGGCCTGAATATTTCACATCTGATTCATCCATCACAGGTGAGAAAAGTTCTCCAGTATCATCGCGAGCGGCTCAGAGGGATGCGCGCGAGGTCGGTTTACGACTTTCACGGTGTCCGGAAAGACGGATCTTCGATTTTTATTGAGGTTGATGTGGCTCCGGTCAGGGAAGGGGATAAAATTACCGGGACCCGTGCATATATCTGGGATATAACCCAGCGTAAAAAGGCAGAACTGGCCTTACAGAAATCTGAAAAACGTAGCCGTGAACTGTATAAAAATATGCGCGAATCGGTTTTCATTTTCGATCTTGAGGGCAAAATTCTCGAATGGAATCCGCAATTCAGTAAGATTCTGGGATATACCGAAGAAGAACTTCACCAGCGGACCTGGCAGGATATAACCGCAAAGGAATATATCCCTGCTGGAGAAAAAATTATTGCCACACAGGTATTGCGGCAGTCGTATTCAGATTTATATGAGATGGTTTACCTCAGCCGGACCGGAAAAAGAATACCGGCCGAAGCCAGGATGTATCTTATCCGGAATAACGATCATGAACCTGCTGGTTTTTGGGTTTTTTTCAGAGATCTGAGCGTTCAGAAGAAAATTGAGCAGGAAGTTTATATGCTTGCTCAAACCGTAAAGAGTGTTCGTGAATTTGTCTGTGTGACCGATCTCGATGACCGCATACTGTTTGTCAATGATGCCCTGTTGGAAACTTATGGATACCGGCGCGACGAACTGATCGGGAAAAACATTACCGTTTTACGGGCGGATAAAAATAATTCGGAATTAATAGATACATTGTACCATAAATCACGACAAGGGGGATGGGAGGGCGAATTAATAAACCGCAAAAAAGACGGCTCCAAATTCCCCATATTTCTATCCACTTCGCTTATTTTGGATCCCACCGGCAAACAACTTGCTCTGGTGGGTGTCTCAAGTGACATCTCCGAACGAAAAAAATTCGAAGCACAATTACGGCAGGCACAAAAAATGGAAGCCGTTGGTCAGCTCGCCGGCGGTATTGCCCACGATTTTAATAATATTCTCACCGCCATAAATGGCTATGCGGATTTGGCCCTTTTACGCATGGAGCCAAAAAATCCATTGTTCAAAGAAATGACCGGTATCCTGAAAGCCGGAAAACGGGCCGGAGGTCTGGTTAGGCAGCTGCTTGCTTTCAGCCGCAAACAGATGATCGAATTACACGTGGTTGATGTAAACCATCTGATTATAGATCTGGAAAAGATGTTGCACAGACTAATTGGTGAAGATATTTATGTCGAAATGAAACTGAATCCGGATATACGGAAGATTAAAGCCGATCCGGGGCAGATTGAACAGATACTGGTAAATCTGGTGGTCAATGCACGCGATGCCATAAATATGCAAACCGAAACCGCCAGTGAGAAGAGTATAACCATTAAAACGAGCAATGTTATCTTGGATAATCAATTCACGCTTGACTATCCTGGTAGCCAAACCGGTCAGCATGTGTGTATAACGGTCAGTGATACCGGTATTGGAATGGATGAGCAAACCAAAACCAAAATTTTTGAACCGTTCTTTACCACCAAAGAAAAAATTCAGGGTACAGGGCTTGGCCTCGCTACGGTATATGGAATTGTAAAACAGAATAACGGAAGTATCTACGTCTCCAGTGAACCCCATCAAGGAACAAGTATAAGAGTATTTTGGCCCGGTATTGATGATCAGGAAATATCCCTGCCCGGTACCCATGCACGTACACCTGTTGAAGGGGGTAAGGAAACTTTGCTTTATGTTGAGGACAATAATGACGTGCGGGATTTTACGGTTGATGCCCTTAAAATGCTGGGTTATAAGGTATTTCAGGCGGTAAATGGCCGTGAAGCACTTGAAATTATTCATAAAAATAACCATAAAATCGATATGTTAATCACCGATGTGATTATGCCCGAAATGGGCGGTAAAGAATTAGCCGAAAATGTAAAATCAGCTTACCCGGATACACACATATTATTTACTTCCGGATATACCGACCATCATATTGTGCACAGTGGTACACTGGATCAGGGAATTCATTTCCTGCATAAACCCTATTCCATTCAAACCATGTCTGAGAAAATCCGTGAAGTTTTAAGCCCCGCAAAATAGGCCGGAAAGCACTATTTCCCCATTTGCATTCATAACCCCAAATCCTTAATTTTACACAATTTGTTGCAGGAAGGGGTACTCGAGATCGATCGGTTGTCATTTGAAAGACGACTTTGGCGGAAAGGGTATCGATTTATTGCGGGAGTGGATGAAGTCGGACGCGGTCCTCTCGCCGGGCCGGTTCTCGCATGTGCGGTAATTTTTTCGGTCAAATTTTTTCACTCGGCGGTACGCGATTCCAAAAAACTTTCATCCGGTAAGCGTCTTGAACTTGCCCGGATGCTGCGTCAGGAAGCTGTAGCGATCGGCATTGGACAGGCAAGCCCGGGGGAAATTGATGATCGCAATATCCGTCAGGCGTCATTTACCGCCATGCAACGGGCTGTTTCAAAACTGGAAGTTACACCGGACTTTATTCTGATCGATGGTAATGACTCCCTGATTTTTCTGTTCCGGCAAAGGCCATTATCAAAGGGGACGACAAATCATTCACCATTGGAGCGGCGTCGATCATAGCCAAAGTAGTGCGCGATCAGATGATGATGACGTTACACCGGCACTTTCCCGGATATGCCCTGGATTCCAATAAAGGGTATGGAACGGCAAAACATATCGCGGCACTCAAAGAGCTCGGACCAACACCTATGCATCGCAGGTCATTTATTCAGAAGATTATTTAGGTGACAGGAGTATAAACATGATCATTGTTTTAAATAACCGGATATCCGATGAAGAGTATCAAAGTTTAACAAAATATATCATCGATCGTGGCGCACGAATACATGAGTCAAAGGGCATCGAAAAAAGTATTATCGGTGTCATTGGTGATAAGCGGGATTTGGATCAGAGTGCACTTGAAGCCATGCCGGGAGTTGAAAAAGTCATTTCGATCCTGGAACCCTATAAACTTGCTTCAAGAAAATTCCATCCCCAGAATACCATCGTTCGGGTCGGAAAGGTAAATATCGGAGATATGGAACCGGTGATTATGGCCGGTCCGTGCTCCGTGGAGAGCGAAGAGCAGATTTTTGACATTGCCCGTGAAGTTACCCACCAGGGCGGGCATATTCTAAGGGGTGGCGTTTTTAAGCCACGCACCAGCCCGTATAGTTTTCAGGGTCTGGGGGTTCAGGGCGCCCAATGGTTACATGCCGCAGGTAAAGAATATGGTTTACCCGTGATCTCGGAAGTTATGGAAATGGCGGATATCGATACACTGTACCCCTGGATCGATATTTTTCAGGTAGGTGCCCGCAGCATGCAAAATTTTAAACTGCTCAAAAGTTTGGGTAAATCCGACAAACCGGTTTTCCTGAAACGGGGTCTTTCTGCCACCCTTAGCGAGTTCCTGATGAGTGCAGAGTATATCCTCTCGGAAGGTAATGAACAGGTAATACTGTGTGAACGCGGTATCCGCACATTTGTCGAATATACCCGCAATACCTTTGATCTGAATATAGTTCCGATGATTAAAAATTTATCACATCTGCCAATCATTGTTGATCCCAGCCATGCAACCGGTAGGACGGATCTGATCACCCCCGTAACATTAGCGGGTCTTGCAGCCGGCGCGGACGGATTTATGGTCGAAGTTCATCCAAAGCCGTTCCAGGCCTTATCTGATGGCAATCAATCTCTGAATTACCAGCAATTGGAAGAACTGCTTACCGATTGGCGCACCTTACGCGAAGCGATCCTGATCCTGCGTCAAAAGAATAATAAGGAAGTTGCACGTAATGTCGCCGAGTTCCACGGATAAGATCATTCATCTGCCACCATCCAAGAGTGTCAGCCACCGGGCATTCATTCTTGCAGCCCTCAATACCGGGGCCAGCCTCGTTGAATCCTTTCTGGATGCCGACGATACGCGGATAACCCGTGATGCTTTGATCGCCTTTGGGGCGGAAATCACCGCAACGGAGAACGGTTTACGATTCACAAAGCCCATTGGGTCGAGAAAGCGTGAAAAAGTCTATCTGGGTAATTCCGGCTCATCCGCACGCTTTTTGATTCCCCTGGCCTCCTACACCAGCGCTCCGGTTTATTTTTACGGAGAACCCCGTTTACATGAACGACCGTTTGCAGAGTTGTTCACGGCTTTAAATCAGGTGGGGGCCAGATTTGAGGCTTCAGGTAATACCTTGCCGGTTACGGTTTCGCCGGCGGAAATGCATGGTGGCATAATCCGGTTCGGTCAACTGCCTTCCTCACAAATTATAACCGCGCTCATGATGGCAGCGTTATGGATGAAAAATGATCTGACCTTAATATTGCCGGATAAAACCCCCTCATTACCCTATATTCGTATGACCTACCAACTGATGCAACAACTTGGAATGAAGGTCACGTATGAGGGACAGAACATCTGCGTCGCAGCGATCAGACCCTATTTGGACTGGTATTTCAGGGTGGAGAAAGATTTATCTGCTGCGTCATACTGGGTACTCTATGGATTGATAAACAATTGCAAAGTTATTCTACCGGGTGTCACACTGCCTTCTTTGCAGGGTGATGAAAAAATATTCGAGATTGCCGAAATGGTCGGAGGCCGGATTATGCTTTTTACCGATCGCTTGGAAATGGATGGCCGAATTGACAAAGGACTGGTTCTCGATTGTCATGATATACCCGACCTGGTCCCGGCACTGGCAGTATTGGGCATGTTCGCGCCGGAACCGTTCAAATTAATGCACATAAAACATCTGGAATACAAAGAATCGAACCGGGTTGCCGCTATTCAAAAAAATATCGCTAAGCTAGGCGGTGAAACTGTATATACCGATAACCATCTGACAATCATACCAAAAAAAAGATATCGTCCGGCATTGATTCAAACTTTTAATGATCATCGGATTGCGATGAGTTTTGGTATTGCCGGAACACAAATTGCCGGTATCAAAATCGATTCTCCCGATTGTGTGAATAAGTCTTATCCGGCCTTCTGGCAGGATTTAAATGTGTCAAACTAAACCTTTTCTGCAAAACTATGGATCATAAAAAGAAAATAATTGCATTACGTAACATCATCGACCGAATCGATGGCGAGGTGATCAACTTGTTACGGGAGCGCCTTAAAGTGGCCCGGGAGATTGGTCAGACTCAAGAAGGAAAATAATCTGCCCGTTGTCGATCCCCAACGGGAATCCAATCTAGGTGAGCGGCTGAATACACTGACCGATGATGATTTACTAAAAAAGAAATTTATAAATCGTATATGGCAGTTGATCCTGGAAGAATCCTATCGTGTGCAAAAGGAGGAGCAAGATTGATGCCGGAAACGGTCGGGATAGTTGGAAGCGGCAGATTTGGACGGTTTTGGGGAAAAGCATTAAGTGCATATCATCCGGTCAAATTTTATGACACGGACGAGCAATGCCGGACGATGATCAGTGGGATTGGTGATTGGGTGGATCTTGAGACCTGTATGGGCCAGTCGTTTATATTTCTGACCATCCCGATTAGCGAAATTGCACCGTTTCTGGATAAACATGCCAAGAAGATCAAAACCGGCAGTATTTTACTCGATTGTGCTTCCGTAAAAATCAGAGTGGCGGATTGGTTTTCCAGATATTTGCCCCCTGATGTTTATTATGCACTCTGTCATCCGCTCTTCGGACCGGATTCTGCCCGACATGGATTGAATGGACACAAAATTATGCTCATGCCAGGGAAAATACCATTTGACCGCTATCAAAAACTGGTAAATATTTTTGTGCAGGAATTGTTTCTGCAGGTGATCAATCTCAGCCCTGAGCAACATGATCGTCTGATGGCCTATAATCTGAGTATGATACACCTGCTGGGGAGAACATTTCATACGATGGAACTGGAACGTGTCCCGCTTATGATGGATAGTTTGAGCAAACTGAACAGTATCGCCCGGGTGGTGATGAACGATTCTGAACAACTTTTTAAGGATTTTTTTCGTTTCAATCCCTATTCGCAGGAAGTTTGTGCAAATTTTTTACAGGTATACGATAAGTTTTTGCAAACCCTTTCGGCTGAGACCGTATAAACTTTCCAATAATATTACGGCTGCGACTTATTTATTTTCAGACTGAACCAAATGAGGGATGAGAAAAAAGAAATCAGACATATTTGTCTGACCGGCTTTATGGGATCGGGAAAAAGCACCATTGGAAAAATTCTTGCCGGTCGCCTGCAGGTTCCTTTTGTTGATACCGATGATCAGATTGAGCAAAAGGAAGGGATGTCCGTGAAAGAAATATTTATGCAAAAAGGGGAAGATTTTTTTCGCCGGCGAGAATCTGAAGAAATCGCACGGGAACTCCGCGCGACCGAAAAAAAAGTCATCTCACTCGGAGGCGGTGCCTTAATGCAATCTTCCAATCGTGATCTGGTGCGAAAAAAAGCATTGCTGATCTATATTTACAGCCGCCCGGAAAATATATATCACCGGATAAGACATTCGACACGCCGGCCTCTTTTTCGGGGTGAAGATGAACACCTGACCGAGGAAGAATCGCTCGGCCGGATCAAGGATCTGATGAAAGTCCGAGTCTGAAGGTTATACCGGTGCTGATATCGTCTATGACCGGGATGAACTGGATGCAAATGCCGTGGCAGTAAACTTATTTGAAATGATCCGACGGGATTTTCCCGGTCTGGTTCATACAGGTAAAAGTCAGCAGATCAAATGAAAAATCAAAACCACATCAGTGTTGATTTGGGGGAACGTGAGCTATACCATACATATCGGCGAGGATTCCCTCCGGCATACCGGTAACCTGCTCGCAGAAAAGCAGGTCGGACGGCAGGTGGCGGTAATCTCAGTACCACCGGTTTCCCGGTATTATCTTGATGCGGTCAGAAAGAGCCTGCATGACCGGTGGGATGTATTTCATTATGATGTGCCCGATGGCGAGCAGAGCAAATCAGTACCGGTAACCGATGATTTGTATGCCTGGTTGATCCAAAACCGTTTTGAACGGGGCAGTACAATACTCGCCCTGGGAGGTGGCGTGGTGGGCGATCTGGCCGGGTTTGTTGCGGCGACCTATCTCCGTGGGATAAATCTTGTGCATCTACCCACCTCGCTGCTTGCACAGGTAGATAGCAGTATAGGTGGTAAAGTCGGTGTCAATCACAGGCGGGGTAAAAACCTTATTGGGGCCTTTTATCAGCCCCGGTTTGTTTCAGCTGATATTTCTACCCTCAAAACACTTCCACCGGAGGAATTCATATGTGGGCTGGGGGAGGTCGTAAAATATGCGATTATTTGTGATCAGGGATTGTATAAAGATCTCGATGGTCGGCTGGCCATGCTGAGATCAACGGATACCAAAAAACTGATTCAAATTGTTAAATCTTGTGCGGCTATGAAGGCCGGGATTGTAAGCCGTGATGAACAGGAATCAGGCGAAAGGGCAGTTCTAAATTTTGGACATACTTTTGGCCATGCCCTGGAGACCTATTTTAAGTATCAAAGTCTCAAACACGGGCAGGCCGTATTGCTGGGCATGCGGTGTGCGGTGTACCTTTCTTTATACCTGGGAATGATCGGAGAAAGTATGGCCGGTGACCTGATCAGGATTTATCAGGCAGGTAACCTTTCCGCTGCCAACGGACTATCACGATGCTGATCCTTCGGCTCTGGTTGATATTATGAAAAATGATAAAAAGGTGAGGGATGGAATCATAAACGTCATACTGGTGCAATCCGTCGGAAACGTAAAAATGGAACCGATCAAGGATACAGAGCTTCTGAAAAAAGCATTTAAGACAGTACTTGAAGAAAAGTAAATATGGGCAGTTTAAAAATCACGTTTCTAGGGACCGGAACCTCACAGGGGGTTCCGTTGATCAATTGCAGACTGCCCGGTATGTACCTCAAGCGATTGGCGGAATAAACGGTTGCGAACCTCCATTACGGTGGCAAATGCCCGGACGACGATTCTCATCGATACAACACCCGACATGCGTCAGCAATTGCTGCGTAATCCTGTTTCTGCAATCGATGCGGTGCTATACACCCATGCGCACGCGGATCATATCTATGGCATTGATGACCTGCGCCGGTTCAATGTTTTACAAAGAACACGCATCCCGGTTTACGCAAACCGGGAAACCTTGGACCGTCTGACCGGTTTGTTTGATTATGCATTCGGTGAGGGAAAATTAAATTTTGGTGTTCCAAACTTAAAGGCCAATGAGATCAGCGATAAATTCAGCGTGGAGGAGCTGACCATCGAACCCATTGAGCTATATCACGGCCGACAAACCGTACTGGGATTTCGTATCGGAGATTTTGCCTATTGCACCGATGTCAGTAATATTCCGGATGAGAGTTATCAAAAACTTAGCGGGTTAAAGATACTGGTTTTGGATGCTCTGCGGGAAGAAAAGCATCCGACACATTTTTCGCTGGATCAGGCCATTGATGAAACAAAAAAGATAAATGCGGAACAGACCTATTTTATCCATATGAGCCATGAAATTGATCATGAAAGACACAGTCGATATCTGCCGGATCGTATTGCCTTTGCATACGATGGATTAATACTAGAAATCGATGGGAGAAGGATATGAAGATTCTTGTTTTGAACGGACCAAATTTAAACATGCTTGGTATTCGCAAACCTGAGATTTACGGCATCGATACGCTTGATGCAATCAATAATTATTTGAGGAAAACTTTTTCTGACCTGGATCTGGCATTTTTTCAGAGCAATACAGAAGGGGAAGTGATCAGCCAGCTGCATTTCGCCCATAAAACATATCAGGGGATCATCCTCAACCCCGGTGCCTGGTCACATTATTCATTGGCTTTGCGTGACGCGGTGGAATCCTGCATCCTCCCCGTGATCGAGGTTCACCTGAGTAACATTGCTGCCCGGGAAGATTTTCGTCGCATTTCGGTAATTTCGCCGGTTGCAGTCGGTACGATCAGTGGATTTGGGAAATTCAGTTACGTACTGGCCATCCAGGCAATGGTGCAGCGCCTTTCGAAAAAAGAAAAATAAAACAATGCAGATTCTTACGGCGGTAAAAAACCTGACACGGCACTCAGCCATTTATACGGCCAGTACAATGATCCAGCGGGCGCAGGGTTTGATCATGCTGCCTATCCTTACCGACACGAGTTATCTCGCCACCAAAGCCCTCTATGGAAATTATGTGTTAATCTACACCTTTATCGCTTTTATGAATGTCCTGTATCTGTATGGTATCGATTCGGCATTTATGCGCTATTTTTTTTTAGGACAACATCAGCGTAAGGATGTCTATAGCACCGCGATCCGGTTACTCAGTTTCTCCGGCCTGGTCACTTCGGGTATCATTTTTTTATTTGCGCGTCCTTTATCATATTGGATTTTTGGGGATAGCGGTTATGAATTTTTTGTCCAGATCGCAGCCGCCATACTTTTTTTCGATACACTTGCCAACATCCCCTATCTGATATTACGGGCAGAAGAAAAATCAATCGCCTATTCGGCAATCAGAACGGGTCGGTTTATTCTGGAATTAGGTCTAAACATTGTTTTTGTTGTGATGCTGAAAATGGGAGTTAAAGGCATCCTCTATGCAAACCTGATCGCTGCGATATTAAATTTTATGATATTGATACCGTATCAATTGAAATTCATACGCGGTGCCTTCTCTTCGAACGTATTGAAGGAGTCTGCTGCTTTTCGGTCTGCCGATGATCCCAAATGGCCTGGCCTATCTGGTGGTAGAGATGAGCGATCGTTATCTGATGTTATATCTTCTGGATAAGGATACGCTGGCAGAATATGCCGCAAATTATAAATTTGGCACGCTGATGCTGTTTTTGGTCACGGCTTTTCGCACCGCCTGGCAGCCGTTCTTTTTAAAAATTGTCAATGAAAAGCAGGCCAAGGATATTTATGCACGGGTTATGACCTATTATTTTCTTGGTGCATCCTTTATCGTTCTTGCCGGCGGTTACCTGGTAGAATACCTGGTTCGGATGCCGATTTATCCCGGTAAGACCCTGCTCGGATATGAATACTGGGGCGGTACGTTTATTATTCCGATCATTTTACTCTCTTATATGCTTTATGGTGTTTATGTCAATCTTACCGTTGGGATATACATCAAGAAAATGAGTCGCTGGATGGGCGTGTTCACCGGCCTTGCAGCGCTAACCAATATCATCAGTAATTTCTATCTAATGCCCCGATTGGGTATGATGGGTGCAGCGATTGCGACATTGCTCGCCTATCTGGTCATGGCCGGTTCGATTTTTATTTTAAACCAGCGGATTTATCCGATTCGCTATGAATATCAAAGGATTGGAATTATTGTCACATATTTAATCGGCGCGATGATCATATTCTACCAGCTATCACCTGATATCATGACGCGTCTGCTCATTATTGCCGGTTTCCCATTGATCATTGTCCTTTCCGGTTTTTTTAAACAGGAAGAAAAGATGGCCATACGCCGGTCTTTGGCAAAGATCCGCGTACGAAATAAACCGTGAATAATCCGATGCATAGGTATTTATTTATGCGTGTACTTTTACACCTCCTGACACCCGCCTACCGATTTGTCATCTGGGTCCGCAACACTTTATTTGAACTGGGTTTACTGAACACTACATCCTTTTCTGTGCCTGTAATCAGTATCGGAAATATCACCGCAGGGGGGACCGGAAAGACACCGTTCACCATCTGGCTGACCGAAAGGCTCACACTGATTTCAGCAGGATTGTGATTATTAGTCGTGGCTATGGTCGCAAGTCGAAAGGAGTTCAGGTCGTTTCGGACGGGGCCGGGAAAATACTGGATCCTTTAATTGGCGGAGATGAACCGGTTCTGATGGCAAAACGTCTCAAACATGTTCCGGTTCTGGTGGCAGAAAAACGGGTATCTGGTATAAAGACAGCAATCGTTTCCTTCCAGCCCGATCTGATTATCCTCGACGATGCTTTTCAACACCGTTATCTGGCCAGGGATTGTGATATTGTATTGATCGACCACCGCCGTGCCCTTGATCAGGAACATCTATTGCCAGCCGGTAAGTTAAGGGAACCGATTATAAATTTAAAGCGGGCGTCTTTTATTGTGTATACCCATGCCGATTTACCTCCGGAGGACAGCGTCGAATCAAATCTGAGTAAATACTTTTCGGGGCCGGTGTTTCATAGCGCACATACGGCTGATTGTATTGTTGATTGTCAGATGCGGCCCATGACCAAATTGACTGATATGCGTGGAAACGATATCACGGCTTTTGCCGGTATCGCAAATCCGGATGATTTTCGGCGCGAACTGGAGAAGATCGGACTGAATATAAAAAAATTTAGCGCGCTACCCGATCATCATACCTACGAGGGTAAATGGCTTGCAGATTTTATCGGGACGACGAAGCAATTGGGATGCCGCCATATTATCACCACCGAGAAAGATCTGGTAAAATTACCGGGGAATGATTTTAAGGACGTTCAGGTGTGTGCCTTGCGGGTAAAGATCATCGTGCACAATCCGGAAAAATTGGTGCAAACCATCCACCAGTATATTGACAAAAGTGTTATTCATAATTAAATTATAGAACTTTGATCGCGGGGTGGAGCAGTCTGGTAGCTCGTTGGGCTCATAACCCAAAGGTCGTAGGTTCGAATCCTACCCCCGCTACTAAAATTAAGGTGGTATGATTATATCAGCCACCTTTTTTTAATGGCGGCGTAGCTCAGTTGGTTAGAGCAGTGGAATCATAATCCACGTGTCCGGGGTTCGAATCCCTGCGCCGCTACTTTTACTTATTTTAGCCCGTCTTCCTTACTATCCCTCTTCTATGATTGAAAAAATATAAGAATTTATCAATAAGCAATGATCTTATTCCTGAAACCACGGAGACCATATTTGTTGCGGTTTCAGGTGGGGTCGATTCGTGTTGTATTGCTCGATGTCCTCAAACATCTGCAGCCGAAATTCGAATATCGGCTGCAGGTGATCCATTTTAATCATCAGACTCGGGGAAAGGCGAGCATGGCCGATGAAAAATTTGTTGAAGCGATTGCTGAGCAATACAAACTGCAATTCCAAAGCGGTCGGATTAAAGAGGATATCAAAAATACCTCAGAAACCTTTCTGAGAGAACAGCGGTTAAAATTTTTTAGCCGGATTGTTGCTGGTCATGAAAACGCTCTGATCGCCACCGGACATAATCTTAACGATAATATTGAAACATTTCTGATGCGTCTGGTCAGGGGATCACGATTGCGCGGTTTGACTGGCCATTAATCCCAAAAGGGGATCATTTATCAGACCCTTACTGGATGTATCCAGACAGGAAATCATAGATTATGCCCGACCGTCATCATATCAACTTCAGAGAAGACCAGACCAATTACGATAAACAGATACTCCGGAATAAGATCCGGCATGACATTATTCCCTACCTTCAGAAGGAATTTGAACCCGATCTTATCACCAATCTGCGCCGGGTCATGCATGATATGGGTGGCCATCTCGCTATTTATGAACAAAATCTTGAGCAGGCAATTGCTGACGCCACAAAACGAACAAAAGCTGGAATATCGCTGCATCGAAAACGTTACTTAAAGTATGGCACGGTAATACGGAGGGGATTGATTGAATATTGTATTTCAACCGTATTATCCGTTAAATTATTCAAGTTTCGGATCGAAATCTGCAGATATGGGATATCTATATTGCGGAGGCACATTCCGGGGAAGAAGATGACCTTTCTTGAGAATGGTCTGGCGTTCGCTGAACGATTGCATGTTGTATTCGGTGACGTACCGGATCATCGGAGCGAAACATACAGTCTGACGGTTGGAAAACCGTTGTTGATCCATGACCGGTATAAAATATCGCTGACACGTGCCGATAAATCGGAGGTTAAATTTCACAACGATAAAAATGTTGAGTATATTGATGGTGATAAAAGCGGTAAAGTTCTGACGGTTCGGTTCTGGCAGAAGGGGGATGCATTTAAACCGCTGGGAATGCGAAATTTTCGCAAACTAAGTGATTTTTTTATTGATCTGAAAGTGAGCAAAGTGTTGAAAAAAGAAATTCCCATCGTCTGTCGTGAGGATCAGATCATCTGGGTAGCGGGATACAGGCTCGACGATAGTTTCAAAGTATCTGAAAAAACAAAAGATGTCTTATAGACTGAAATTGGAAACGGTGGCAAACAAATGACTGACAGTTAACCAGAAAAAATTCTGGATAAAAACTATCCTATAAAGTTTTAATATCTGAAGCCCAAATCCAGCAGCGGATGCGGGAAATGGGTGAACAAATTGAGCGGATGTATGAAGGCAAGATACCGATCCTGATCGGGGTTCTGAACGGTGGTTTTATTTTTCTGGCCGATCTGATCCGCTATATAAATATTGATTGTGAAATTGATTTTATCAGAATCTCCAGTTATGGTGATGAAAAAGAATCCAGCGGTCATATCAAGGTACTGAAACCGCTGAGTGCAGATATCAAAGGAAGGCATGTTGTCGTGGTTGAGGATATTGTCGATTCCGGGTTATCACTGCAGTTTCTTATAAAAAATGCTTGTCGGCCTTTGAACCGGCATCACTTGCGGGTGGCAACACTGCTGCACGAAAAAAAGCGGGATGAAGATTGATATACCAATTGATATTGTCGGTTTTGAAATCGAAGATAAATTTGTAATCGGCTACGGGCTGGATGACCGCCAGATAAAACGAAACCTTCGTTCAATTTATATTGTTGATAATCAATAGAATATATAAAGCGTTGAAAGGCAAATTTATATGGATGAACACAACGATAAAGCCGGGTGGCAAATAAAAAGCGGAAAGATGATGAATTCCAGTGGAAAAAAGCATCAAGAACAGGTCTGATCTGGATTGCCATACTGATTGCAGCAATATTTTTCAGTACCTTCTGGCCAAGTGCAGAAGAAGGGGCGATAAAAATATCGTATCACAGAATACCAGGAAATTCTAAAAAATGATAATATGGCCAGCGGTGAAGTTGTTGTAAAAGACAATATTCTCCTCGGTGAGACCAGAAAACCGATCACGGTAATCCGGGGAAAAGAACCCGTTCGGTAACACGGTTTAAAACAATGCTGCCCTATCTGGATGATATCAATGGTAAGTGAATGGGAGGAACGTAATGTAGACATACAATTTGTAACACCTTCCAATGAATGGACAGTCATCCTGTTTAATTCACTTCCCTGGATACTGATTCTGGTGGTCTGGATATTTATCGCCCGCCGTATGCAGGGTGGAGGCGGTGGAAATCGTGGTATATTCTCATTTGGCAAAAGCCGTGCCAAAATGGTGACCGAGGATAAAACAAAAGTAACCTTTGCTGATGTCGCCGGTGCCGATGAAGCCAAACAGGAATTACAGGAAATAATCGAATTTTTAAAAGATCCGGCAAAGTTCCAGCGGTCTGGGCGGAAAAATTCCCAAAGGTGCATTGCTTCTGGGACCTCCGGGAACAGGAAAAACACTTGCTGGCCAAAGCGGTTGCCGGAGAGGCCGGTGTGCCGTTTCTGAGTATGAGTGGTGCTGATTTTGTCGAAATGTTTGTCGGTGTCGGTGCCAGCCGTGTACGTGATCTGTTTGAAACCGGCCGAAAACATGCACCCTGTATTATTTTTATTGATGAAATGGATGCAGTCGGCCGTCACCGCGGTGCCGGTCTCGGTGGTGGTCATGATGAACGTGAGCAAACCCTAAACCAGTTGCTGGTCGAAATGGACGGTTTTGATACAAAAGAAGGTGTGATTCTGATCGCAGCAACAAACCGCCCGGATGTCCTCGATTCGGCACTCCTGCGTCCGGGTCGTTTTGACCGTCAGATTGTTGTCGATCGTCCCGATGTTCGCGGCCGGGAAGGCATACTTAAAGTACATACACGGAAAATTCCGCTGGCCACCGATATTGATTTGCAGGTACTCGCCAAAGGTACACCCGGATTATCCGGTGCTGACCTGGCCAACCTGGTCAATGAAGCGGCATTGCTGGCTGCGCGCAGGAACCGTGACAAGTGTCGTCATGACCGATTTCGAAGAAGCCAAAGATAAAGTGATGATGGGCATGGAACGCAAAACCATGCTGATCAGTGAGGATGAAAAAAAGAGTACCGCCTATCATGAATCGGGACATGTGCTGGTTTCCAGATTGTTGCCAAATACCGATCCGGTCCATAAAGTAACGATTATTCCCCGTGGTCGCGCCCTGGGGGTAACCTCCTATCTGCCGATCGATGAAAAGCATAATTATTCCCGTGATTATCTGGAATCGATGCTGGCACAGTTGCTGGGTGGCCGGGCGGCAGAAAAAATAGTACTCAATCAGTTTACCACCGGCGCCGGTAATGATATCGAACGTGCAACTGATATTGCCCGTAAAATGGTGTGTGAATGGGGGATGAGTGAAACTCTCGGTCCCGGTAACTTTTGGTAAAAAAGAAGAAGAAATTTTTCTGGGCACGAGAAATCGCCCAGCACCGGGATTATAGCGAAAACACGGCACAGGAGATCGATAAAGAGGTCCAGCGCATCATCTTGGGCGCGATGGATAAGGCTGAAAAATTACTGTCTGAAAATCTGAATTCACTGCACCGTCTCTCCGCTGCCCTATTGGAGCATGAGATCCTCGATGGCGAACAAATTGATATGGTGTTGAAAGGAAAAAAGCTGCCCCGTAAGAAAGATATAGCTGAAGAGCCGGCAACAAAAAAACGTGTAACACGCAAGAAAAAAGAGACGAAGGACAGCAAATAATCATTTACTTTTGTGCCCGAAGCCGGATAAACCTGCGATAATACAATCTCGGGAGCAATAAAATGCAAGCATTATACACATGGCTGTCAGGTTATGTGCCGGGCGGGTTTCTGCTTCTATCCTTTGTCCTGCTGACCGTAAACGTCGCCCTTTATTTTTTCTTCAGAAGTTCAAAACTTTTTAGCCGGGATGTATACCGGCGCCAGGCGATCCGCTATAATATTCTTCTTGTAGCGGTCTATGTCTTTCTGTGGATCTTTCTCCGCCCGCCTCAACTTCCACCCAGGTATGCCATTCTGCCTTTTCAGAAGGGCGATAGTATTGATATACGGGTCAGTGAAGCGCTTCAATCTGCTCTTACCAAAAATTTTGACAAGAATTTCGTACGCCATCGTTGGGAATGGTTTTACCAGACGGCGAATAAGGATTCTTTGCGGGATACTGTTTACCGGGACTCCTTGGCACAACGATTGGGTATTGATTTCCTGATTACCGGAGGTATCCATGAATCAGGATCGCAGGTTGAAATAACCTGTGAATATGGGCAGCCATTGGGAGAAGAGACCTTTGCCGTAAAGGCTAATTCCATCGATCAGGCCGTCATCATGCTCATTGCCGGACTACAGGAGCGTACCCGCAAATTTGCCGACTCGGTTGAGCCGTTGGTAAACATTCCGGATTTACTGCGTAACGCCTGCTTAAAGAAACGCCTTCTGGATAATGATCAGACACTGAAAATTGAAGAGGTAAATGGAGAAGATATCGATGCCGTAACCTTAAGAGCACATATCCTGCTTCATAACGGAATCAAACATAAACCCAGACAGGCAAAGGTTTCAAATTTAGTGGCTCAGGATAACAACCCGGCTTTTAAGCGTATGCAGAAACTACTTATCCCCTATAGCCGCGAAGGCCGCGATACCGCAGAGATGAATCTCTTGCTCGGGCGGATGTATCTGCATCTTGAGAACTACGGAATGGCGGAAATCTGCCTCGAGAAAGCCTTGTCACAGGATCGGTTCAATGCCCGGATCTACTACTATCTCGGTTTTTTACATGAATCCCGGATTCAGGAGTATGGATTTGAAGACCGTAAAAAGGTACTCGAATATGCGGTGCAGCTGGATCCCGGCTATGCCGCTGCAGCACTCTTGCTGGGCGATGAGTATTTTTTCACCGGTTCCGGTACGGCTACCGGCCACAGTACGCAGCAGGCATTGCTGACGCTTAAAAATTATCTGAAAATCAATCCTCTTGAACCGGAAATCCTGAATCTTTTGGGAAGAATATATCTGCAAACCAAGTTCACCCGCGATGCCATGCAGATCTATCGTAAACTGGTTGGTCTGTATCCCGATACAGCGGCCTATAATTACAATCTCGGTGTAAGTCTCTATCAGCTGAAATCCTGGGACGAAGCCGAAGCCTGTTTCAGACGTGCGATCAAAATATCGGAAGAGCTGGACGCCTATCTTTATTTGGGCGCAATATACCGTCAACGCGGGCAGCTTGAAACCGCGCTTGAATATTTCCGCGAACGGATCCGGCGCAAAACAGGCCCCGATGACCATTATGCCAAGGAAGCCATGCGTCAGGTCCGGATCGTCCGTGCCGAGTTGGGATTTGATACACTTGGGGTGGAAGTGGGGAGTGAATAATATCCGGGTAAAGGTAAAAGGAAAAAGGCAAAAGGCACAAAGCTGTGAGCTGTTGGTGATTGGCTATAGACAGTTCCATATTTGCATCTCATGGCTGACAGGGTAATAAACAATTGTGTTACGGATTATGACGCTGGAAGATGCTTTAAGAGATGAAAGATTTAAAATTTACCTCAATTTTTAAACAAAAACCAACTGGCTACTGCCAATCGCCAACTGCTCGGCCCCATTGCCCATTACCCTTTACCCCATTCAATGCTGAACAGTAATGATCCATGAATGCAAGCCAAAACAGTGATCTCTATTCCGATTTAAAAGCACGTTTACATAATGCTCCGATGATCATGGGGGTACTTAATATAACCCCGGATTCCTTTTCAGACGGAGGTTGCTATACAAAACCCGATGAGGCATTGCGTCATGCGTTGCGGCTGATCGAGGAGGGTGCGGATATTATTGATATCGGGGGCGAATCTTCCCGGCCCGGGGCGGAACCGGTATCGGCAGATGAGGAGATGGATCGGGTAGTCCCGGTAATTGAAGAAATCCGGGCAACCTGTAATTTGCCGTTATCAATCGATACATGCAAAGCGCAGGTGGCGGGGGCGGCGCTTGAGGCGGGGGTGAACTGGGTAAACGATATTTCCGGTTTACGGTTTGATCCGGAGATGGCCGATGTGGTGAAGCAGCATCAATGCCCGGTTGTAATCATGCATATGCTTGGGGAACCGCGTACCATGCAGAAAGATCCTTCATATCATGATGTCGTCGGACAGGTGAAGTCTTTCTTCAGAGAGCGGATATCAAATCTGGACAAAATGGGAATCACCCGATTGATCATCGATCCGGGCATCGGTTTTGGGAAACGTCTTGAGGACAATCTTCTATTACTGCGGCATCTGGAGCAGCTGACCGAATTCGGTTATCCGCTGATGATCGGTGTATCCCGGAAATCGTTTATTGGAGCGCTTACCGGACAACCGGTGACGGAGCGTGAAGCGGGCACGCTGGCAGCAAATATCTGGTGTTATCAGAAGGGGGCACGCATATTTCGCACCCACGAGGTGCGGCCGTTAAAAAATGCCTTAAAAATTATCAAGTCAATCGCAGAAAATGTCAACCTGAAATGATATTCGTCACATCTTTTTTTGTATATTCGGTATAAACTCAATAAAAGGGGCGGAAATGTTAGTCAAGATCGGTTTTCTGCCGGTAACCGTCATTGATTTGTTGGATATCGCGCTGGTGAGTTTTGTATTTTACCAGTTGTATGAGTTTTTGCGGGGCAGTATTGCGGCGCGGATGTTCATGGGTCTGGTGGTGATATTACTGATATCCCTGGTTGGCGATCTGCTGAACATGAGTGCCCTGTCCTGGATCATGTCCAATCTGAAAACAGTCTGGGTGATCGCCTTTGTGATCATTTTTCAGCCCGAGTTGCGGCGGTTGCTGGTCTACCTGGGTCAGAGCCGGATTGTCCGGACCCTGGTCAAGGTCGGGGAGCCCCAGTTTATTGAGGATGTGATCCGTTCGACGATTGAGATGTCGAACAAGAACTTTGGCGCGATTATTGTTATGCTGCGCGACATGGGGGTAAAAAGTGTTTTGGAAACAGGTGTCATTTTGCAGGCGCAGGTTTCCAAACCGCTGATCACGGCGGTATTCAACCCCCGTTCACCCCTGCATGACGGTGCGATGGTGATCCGGAACGATATTGCCCTGGCGGCAAAATGTCTGTTGCCGTTATCGCAGAGTCCCGAGATCGATCCGGCGCTGGGAACGCGTCACCGGGCTGCGGTAGGTATATCCGAGCAGACCGATGCGATCGTGGTGGTCGTATCGGAAGAAAGCGGGATGATCTCGGTGGTTGAGGACGGAAAGATGGTCCGTGGTCTGACCGAGGACATGCTGCGCACGCGGTTGCAGCAGGCCTTTGCGCCGATTCCGAAGGAACGGAAGCGCTGGCGGTTTAATTTATTGGCCGCCGACGAGTAACTTGTTTTGGAAAAACGCATTGGATTAAGCGGAAATTTTTAAATAGAGAAGTCCGTTATGTGATGAATAGACTGGGAATACCTGGAAACGTAAAAGCGTTTAAAACCAAGCTTTTCGCTTGTTTTTTAATTGAAAAATGGTTAATTATAACGATAGGTAAAAATAAGTCTTGGTGGTGGGATTCGACAGAAACGTAATTCTCCAGACAGTATCCCTGAGACGCGGTATTACAAAAGTATATAAAAAAAATAAAAATAAATAGTTGACTGCAGTCCCCTGCGGCACTTGGAGGCTCTATGAAATTTGCTTCGGATTATTCGACCAGGAAATATTATGGTAAAAGCAATATCCTGAAAATTCTAATTATAACCTTGGTATCCTTGCTAGTTACTTCTCTTTCTGCACAGACAACCTGGTTTTCAAATGTCAATACCACCGGAGTCTGGAATAATTCAGCCAACTGGAATGATGAATCAGGTGGAGGTGGAAATCCAGGTATACCTGTAGCAGGAGACACGAGCTGTAATACAGAATGGAGACACCATTCTTGTTGATCTATCTACTTCTGTCGATTCGCTGAGTATTGAATCCGGCGGTACATTAAGATTTGAAAGTACTTCTGGTAGTTATACGCTGACTATTACAAATGAATTGACAAACGCCGGAGCAATTGATCTTGATGAGGGGGATCTTGCTGCTCATACGATCGGTATTGCTGGTGTTTTTAACAATATTTCCGGTACCCTGGTTACAAGTGGTGCCGGACCTGATTTCATTTATTTTGATTTCAATGGCACCGGAACCATGAGCATTTTGGGAAGTGCTACTTTTTACAGATTATTTCACTCTGGATCAGGAGATCTGGTGTCCGGAAATTCACCAATCACGGTTACTAATCGACTTGATTTACAATCATCCGCAGGTGGTTTCACCTTAGGCTCTGGAGGTATTATTCTAGAAGGGAGCACCTTTAATATTAACGGTACTTCTTTCGATGCTACAACAGATACCTCTACAATTATTTTTCAGGGTTCAACATCGAAGACCGTAACCGTGGATGGTAATAATATTTCGATTCTCGATTTATATAAGTGCATCGTAAAAGATGCTGATGTCACTTTACTCGCATCAAATGCAAACGTTAATTTTAGATTTAACAACAGATTAACCCTTACTGGTAGAAAATTCGTTTTCTCGGCTTCCGGACAAACCGAAAGTATCTCCTATGCAAGTGGTGCAACGTTAGAATATAATGGCACCTCAACACAAACAACAGATGTTGAGTGGACATCGTTAATTACAAATCTGGCGAATTTAAAGATCAATAATCCAACCACGGTACAAATTGCAGGTACCGGTACAGCCGGAAATAGAATAATAACAGGCAATTTGACCCTTACGCAGGGAATATTAATACATAGTGAAGCCGGAAGAACGCTGACTGTTGGTGGTAATATCATTGGTGGAAACGCCACGTATGGTGTTTCAACCCGTGGTACACTTTTATTGAACGGTTCAGATCCATCAGATATCACCATTGCTCAGAGCTTTACCGTGGGTAATTTAACAATAAGCAAAAACAGCAGCACAACAGCTGTAACCGTTCTTTCAGGCGGAATATTGAAATTAGATAAAGGTAGTGGCTCAGCCAACAGTACATTTAATATTACCCAAGGAACATTTGTGTTCAATGAGTCAACCCACTAAGTCGGCAGGGCGCCGGAACTGGGAATCATATTCTTCTAATCGGTGCAAACGGTAAACTTCGTACCGGTGGTGTGAATATAACTAATTTTAATTCATATTCTCTATCGAGTGGTAGCGTGGTATTTAGTGGCAGCTCAATTGAAACAATGCCAACAAATATTTCAATTGGAACTATTGAGGTCGATAATAGTGCCGGCGTTCAGACAGGTTCAGGCACCTTGACCGTGAATACAGCACTGGTATTAACCGATGGCCTAATTACTACCACCTCATCAAATATTTTAAGACTGGGAGTACTAGCGACGACATCGGGTACGCCTGATAGTACGGCAATGGTTGTTGGACCATTGCAGAAAAATTTTACTACCGACGCCTTATTCACCTATCCGATCGGATCTGGTACAAAATACAGACCAGCGATCTTTGAATATTCGGGAACAACATTCAATGGCACAAGTACAGTTGAAATTGCATTCTCAACTGCCAGTTTTACACCTAAATCTCCAACAACCCCGATAAACTCAATCGATGTGCAAAGCCATTATATTTTAAGACAGGTTGGTTCAGTCCCATCCGTAATTAGTTATAATTTCACAGGTACTTTTGAGGATGCTAATTTTAATCCCGAGACACGTAACCGGGCATTGGTAGAATCCGCCTCAAGTTATTTACGTGCTGCTACGAATACGATTAATACCACGGCTAATACGGTGGAATCGGGTACATTTGGTGTATTCCCAGTTGATAACAATTTTATCGTATTTGGCGATGAAGGTACAACAGTAACATGGGTGGGTGGTGCCTCTGGTTCCTGGTTTACCCTAAGCAACTGGAGTGGAAGTTCCGTGCCGACCAGTTCGGATGATGTAATTATTGCCGGCAATGTTGCGGTGAGCGTTGACGGTACCGGATCACTGAGGTCAATACCATTACCGTAGGGGATGGTGCTAATACAACGAGTCTGAATATCACAACATCATCAACAGATCCTTTAACAATCTATAATGCGGGATCCACTGCATTAATCGTCCGCAAAAATGCGACGCTTATCTTTAATAACAGCGATAGCATCAAATTTGGTGCCGGCGGAAACTATGAACCCACCCGCACTGATATGCGGATCGATAGCAACGTTGAATATCAGCAGGGTTTAGTACCGGTCGATACTTATTCAAGTTTGGTTATAAATGGCGCTACTGGCACAACTGGATCTGGAAATATTACGGTAGGAAAAAACTTAACAAAACAAAACAGTACTGCATTTACAACTGCAAATGCAGTATCTGTTACCGGCAATTATACAAATACGCTTGGTAACGTCACTTTTAATGGCGGTCTGACAGTAAACGGAAGTATTTTTACACTGACCAGTGGTGCGCTTGATGGTCCGATGACTGTTAATTCACCAACAATAACCATTAATGGTGGTAGTTTCATTGGATCGGTATCACTCTCGGGAGGGGCCGCACAGACGATCGGTGGTTCAACCACAGCTTTATTTACCAGTCTCACCATCAATAATGGAAGTGGTATTACTGGTAATGTAAATGTTGATATTAGTAGTGGCTTAAATTTAACAAGCGGTATTTTTACAACAGGCTCTAACACGTTCTCGCTAGGTGTCAGTGCCGGTGTTACGGGTGGTGGAACAACTTCTTATGTCAATGGAAATGTCGCCAACACATATAATACCACATCGGCTACAAAAACATTTCCTCTTGGTGATAATGGCTTGTATAGAAAAGTTGAATTAACCGGTTCTGCAAATACAGGAATCACAGTTTTGACTGGTTCACTAGTCAATCAAGATGCGACCAATGTAACTACGAATTTAGATCCAAACTTGGAACGCGTTTCACTTGTTCGTTATTATAGTTTTGATAATTCAGGTAATACCGCACAATTTACGGAAATTACCGCACTCCGTGTAAACAACGATGACGGGGTTGGAAACCTGAATCCGAATACCACCTTACGCCTAGCTACAACTGTTGGAACAAGTGGTACATGGGGTGAACGTACCTTGACATCTGATCCGGATACACGACCACAGAGTTTACCTGTGGATATCGTATCAAATACATTTAATCAAAGCGTAAATTCTGCACAGACCCTTTATCTAACCCTGGCGACGACGAGTATAGCGGACAATTCCCTGCCGGTGCAGTTGAGCGCCTTCTCGGCCGATCTGGATTTTGACCATGTTACCCTCAAATGGAAAACCAGCTCGGAACTGCAGAATGAAGGCTTCAACCTTTACAAACGCATGTCAGCAGCCGAGGAATGGAACCGGATCAATCCGCAGCTGATCGCCGGGCAGGGAAATACCTCTTCCGAAACAAATTATGAATTCGTCGACCGGGCCGTAGCCGCCGGACAGAAATATGAATATATGCTCGAATCGGTTAGCTATGCCGGTGTACGGGTGGCAGAACAGACCATCGAAGTGAACATGCCGGTTCCGACCGAATATGCCCTCGAGGGGAACTATCCCAACCCATTCAATCCGTCTACAAGGATACGATTCCAGTTACCGCAACAGAGTGAGGTCACCCTGTTCATCTACGATATAAGCGGGAACCTGGTTAATAAACTGGCGTTCAATCAGGCATTTGAAGCCGGTGCGCATGACCTGACCTGGAATGCCACCGATGATGCCGGACGCCCCGTGTCCAGCGGAATGTATGTCTACCGGTTCTCGACCGGTGCGTTTCAGAAAACCGGAAAAATGATATTTCTGAAATAGACATCACTAAATATTTACGCAAAATATTCGATTATAATAACGGGGCTTATTCAGCCCCGTTATTTTTAGTTTCAAAACGCGAATAGGTTTGGAAGACTATAAACATCAATGCACCGAAAATTTTATCTTGTTATACTCACAATACTTCTGACATTCAGACTGTGCGCTTTTCGCTCTACAGCCTGATGTAAAAATAATCCGGCAGACCGGCACCAGCATAACCATGGAAGTGGAATTTCCGGTTCCGGTTGCTCAAGAGACTGTTCCCGCTGAATCGGGCGAAAAGTTCCTGTATTTCAGCATGGCCGGTCTGCAAAATGTCGCGGAAACCGGCTACCCCTATGTACCGTTCCTGTCAGATGTGATCGCCCTGCAAGGACGGCAGGCAACGGTAAAAATCCTGGAAATCCGGAAAGATACTCAAACCGGTTTGCCTTACCGATTTAACATATCTGAAAGAAATACACCAATTCGGAAAACTCCCTTGATCGATGTGCAGTATTTGGGACTGTACCGCGATCTGCCGTTGTTTACCCTAAAAATATATCCGGTTCAGGTGGACCCTGTTTCCGGTGCAGTCGAGGTGGTAAACCAGATCCGTTTCGAAATTTTCAGTACAGATCACAAAAAAACGGAATCCACCCAACCGACCGCGACTTCTTCCGTCAGATTACCTTCCACCACGTCAAAGATACTCCTGAACAGCGCGATGGTCTTACCCGAAACACAGTCACTTTCAAAGATCGAAATGAATATTTCAGGCCAACGATATCAGTCAGACAGGTATAAAATAAATATAAAAGAGACCGGACTTTACAAAATCACCTACGAGTTATTGGCACAATATGATATCCCGGTCGATCAGTTTGATCCGAGACGCCTGAAACTGACCAACCGCGGGCAGGAAATTCCCATTTATTTTAAAGGCGGAGGTGACGGCACGTTCGATACGGGAGATTATTTTGAGTTCTGGGGGGAGCAGAACCGGTCCGACCTGACCCGGAAATATGAAGATATATACAATGATCCCTTCTCGGATGTCAATGTCTACTGGCTTGAAATTGGCTCAACCAACGGACTGCGCATGGTGGATGAAAGCGGTGCACTGACCATATCCAATCCCTCAAGATATATAACCCCCTATGCGTATACAGAAAAAATACATTTTGAAGAAGACCGGGTGTTTGTCCGGTTCGGTCACCCTACCGCAAAGATAGACAGCGCCGGATATACGCTCGATCACTGGTTCTTTGACCGGGGGGTCAGCGCCGTCGGCAGCCGAACCTATCAGGCCTATCTGCCCTGGCCATTCGGCGGTTTTGGCTCGGCAACCGTATTTGTCAAAGCTCTGATGCGCGGCCTGTCCGAAAAAAGTCCGGTGAATCCGCTTGAATTCCATCTGGCCGAAGTCTGGCTGAACGATGCAAAGGTCGGCACCTCGGGAAATTGGCGCGATCAGGGATTGCAGACCATCACCAACATCGGTGGTCTGGGGATATCGCAGAGTGCGATTAAACATGGGGAAAATGATCTGCGCATTATTATGGATCAGGCCGGTGTGACCGATATTGCACTCTTAAACTGGTTTGAGATCACATATCAACGCCGGTATCGCGCTGAAAATAATGTCATCCGTTTTAAACGGCAGGAAAATATTCCGGAGGGGTATACATATCAGTTCGAGGTGGATGGTTTTACCAGACAGGATATCGAACTCTATAAACTGGGAATAAGCAAACTGGTCAATAACCGTATTGATTATATCACCGCAGATGATGACAATTATACCTCCTATCGAATATCCTTTCAGGATGATATCTTCTATCCGGACATCGAATATGTGGCCCTGACCAGCGATGCCAAGAAAAAACCGGTTTCAATCGTTCCGGATACACCCTGGCGGGATGACGTGATCAATGCCTCACTTTATGATCATACCAACGCTTCCGACTATCTGATTGTTACCGACGCACTATTTGCTGATGCCGCGCTTGAGTTGAAAGCCTATCGTGAACAAAATGGTTTGCGTGTCGGTATCGTAAAAGTCGAGGATATTTACGATGAGTTTAATTATGGTATAAAGTCTCCCATAAGCATACAGGATTTTCTGAAATACGTTTATCAGAATTGGGATCAGTCCCGGAAACTGATGTATGTGGTCCTGATCGGAAACGCCTCTTTTGATTATAAGCAGGTCAGTTCTTCTCAGCGGGATCTGGTACCCACATTTTTGTTTGAAACACAAAAATACGGCTCTGCAGCCAGCGATTTTCTTTACAGCCTGGTATCGGGTGATGACTATATTCCGGATATCGTTGTCAGTCGGATTCCGGTTAATGACAACTCCGAACTTACCGCCTATTTCGAGAAAATAAAAGGATATGAAGCACCGGATAATACCGGCGACTGGCGCAACAGAGCGCTGTTTATCAGCGGAAATGATGGATCCGTGAATGAGCTGTTCACCGGATTACCGGTGTTCCGGGCTCAGAATCAGCGCCTGATCGATATGTTGCTCCCTGAAGCCTATTTCTCCCGGAAACTCAATACCATCCGGGATGCCGGGAGCGGCGGGGTTGATCCGAACTTCGGTGGAACAATTGATCTGATCGATCAGTTTGATGACGGTCTCTCGCTGATGAATTTCTATGGGCATGGTGGCGGCGGTATCTGGGCCGACGTACAACTGATGAATACCGATGATATCGATCGCCTGAGCGAGCATTACCGGCTGCCCTTTATCCAGAGTATGACCTGTTTCACCGGAGCCTTCGAGAATGCCAGCATCAATGGTCTGGCCGATAAACTCCTGCTCACCCCCCGAAAAGGGGCCATCGGTTTACTGGCGGCATCGGGCGTCGGATGGTTGTACAATGACTTTGCGGTGGGCTGGCATTTGACCGAAATGCTGATGAATTACGACCTCACGATGGGTGAAGCGGTCCTGTTCAGCAAGATCTTCTATTATGCCAATAATATCTATGTATCGGATGAATATGACACAGCGGTACCCAGCCTTAACAGCCTGCGAAAATCGATGGTCAACCACTACAACCTGTTGGGTGATCCCTATATAAAAATTGCACGGCCTCAGGGTGCGCTGAAAGTTTCAATCGAAAATACACAACTCAACCAGGGAGACACGATTACGGTTTCAATCTCGGCGCCGTTTAGCAACGGTTCGGGTGTGATCGAGCTGGCCAATCAGAAACATGAACCGGTCGAAAATAACTTTTTCAGTCTGACAAATTCAACTGCAAACGTTTCGTTTACATTGCCGCAGGATCTGGGCGATCAGCGGCTTTTTATAAAGGCGTATGCAGCAGCCTCCGGCGGAACACAGGATGCGAACGGAAGTCTGGATCTGGCGATCAACAGTACGCTCATCGATTCGGTCGTTACGGTGCCAAAACTACCGCTTATCGGTGAAGATATAAACTTTTTTGTCTATATCAATTCTCCGCTGGAAATCGAACGGGTACAGATCACCCATCTGAAGGGGAATCTGGGAACGATCTATACCCTCGATCTTGTTGAACAGGCTGAGGGGGTCTGGAAATCCAAGGATGGCTTTGGTCCCTACACCCATGCCGATACCGTTCATTTTGATGTGCAGGTGTTTGAAGCAGGGGGCACCAGTCATTTGCTGCGACGTGTCCGGATGCTGATCGGTGATCCGAGGCCCGATCTGCGTCTGACCGGCAACAGTCTTGTTTTTGGCGGTGAGAGTGACATAGCATTGGCCTATAAGATCGAGAACCGTGCTTCGGAGACATTCTCAGATGTAAAAATATCCTATTTTACCGATACCTATCCCACCGATAATCCGGCCTATGATTCCAGCCTGATATCACTGGAACCCGGAGAAATAAAATATCTTGAACAGGTTGTGGCGCCGGCTTATCTGCAGCCTGCCAGGCGTTTCTTTGTTGTGGTTGACCACGATAAGGCTATCACCGAGCAGGATGAGACCAATAATGTCCAGATGTTATCCTTTCCGGATGGACTGTTCAATATCCCCCGGGAGATCGGTTCCACGTTGGATGGCATTTCTAATGATACCCTGCGATTGGCGGAAATCATTGGCCTTCATATTGCAAGTCAGGGTATCACCGCTTCTTCTGTTCTGAAAATAGATCTGCGGGATAGGCCGGATCTGGTGAAGATTGAAACCCAGCCCGGACTGATCCATGTGCCGTTCTTTGATCAAACCGGTCATCAATTGATTGAAATAGATCTGTCAAATCCGAACAGTACCCTAGACAATCCTTTTTACGTTGAATTTAATATCGATACAACAAAATATTCACCCGAATACATCACTGACATCCATATCTGCCACTACGTCGCTAAACTAAACCGCTGGGTTCGTCTGGAGACAAGCCGGAAAGCTGTAAAAATTTATGCACAACCTGAGGATACCGGTCTTTTTGCTCTGTTCCATATCAGCGACGCGCAGAAACCGGTTATCGAAATCACCGTAAATGGCCGCCAACTGCATGAGAATATGCTGGTTCCCTCTAATCCGGATCTGGCTTTTATCTTACAGGATGAGAACGGCATTAATTTGTCCCGGGGATTAAATATACTGGTTGATAACGATTCACTCCCATCGGATGTGGTAAATATGCCCGATTCATTGCAAAACGCCAATGCCGTCTCGATCCTTTCGACGCCAAATCTTTCCGCAGGTCAGCATACGCTAAGTGTCAGTGTACAGGATGTAAATGGAAATCAGGCAACAAAAACGATCAATTTTGCTGTAGCGAGCACATTCGGCATAGAGGTGTATGGCAATTATCCGAATCCGTTCACCGATGACACAATCATTTCATTTGAAATCGTTGCGGATGGGGTTGTGCAGGAATTTTCGGTGCGCATATACACCGTTTCAGGCCGGATGATCCGTGAAATCAAACGAAATGAAGAATACCCGGATGAAATTTGGACGCCGGGTTACCATGAGGTAAAATGGGATGGCCGGGATAAAGATCTCAACCTGGTGGCAAACGGTGTCTATTTTGCGGTCATTGCGGCCAAATTTAAGGGTACAACGATGGAACAAACGCTCAAACTGGCCAAATTGAAATGATGATGCGATCGATTAAATATATCAGCGTTCTTCTTCTCTTTGCTTCAGGATTAAACGCTCAGAATACAAAATACGGCGGTGCTTTTCTGGAGTTGGGCATAGGTCCCCGCGCCCTCGCCCTGGGAAGCGCGTATGTGGCGCTGGCCGATGACGGTTCCGGATTTTACTGGAATCCGGCCGGAACGGCCTTTCTGACTTCGCTGAACGTTTCAATGATGTACGCCAATCTGTTTAACTCACTGGAAAACCATGGATATGTCAGTGTCGCTATGCCGATTTTTGGAAATGCGGTGGTTTCCGCCAGTTGGATCCGGCTGGCTGTTGAAGACATTCCGCGCTATTACGATCCGAATCTGCTGAAGGAGCGCGATGAACGATATCTGGATCCCGAGGGAAGCGGGTTAAGGGCCGGTCCGAGTGGAAGTTTTACTTTCGCGAACAATGCGTACTTTGTTACCTTTTCCAGAATACATCATTGGAAAGCAGACCTGGGATGGCAGTATTTTGAGCTGCCCATTGATTTTGCCTACGGTCTCAATTTCAAAATGATCGACATCGGGCTTGACAATAGATCAGGGTCGGGACTTGGTGTTGACGGCGGGATTCGGCTTGCGACCGGTCTGGACGATCTGTTTGCCGATGAGAATTTTGGGCTTTTAAGTATGGGGATTAGTATCCAGGATATCTTTAAAACGGCAATCACCTGGGATACCGATTCCAAACAGAAAGATGAAATCGAACGGGAATGGCGGTTTGGATTTGCCTACAACCAACCCCTGTTGTTTATTGACAGTGAGTTCTTATTTACGTATGATATACACACGAAATATGAGGGCAGCTGGCATCTGGGAAGTGAATTTGTCTACAATAAACTGATGGCGTTGCGGTTTGGTTTCTATGATGGCGATTTTACCGCCGGTGCGGGTATATCATACTGGAAACTAAGCGCCGACTATGCCTATCAGAGTCATGATCTGGGCAATTCACACCGGGTGGGTATTTCATTCCATTTTTAAAAAAAATGAAAAAAATCTTCATTATTATATGTTTATTACCGATTTATATGGGGTGCGACAATAGCGGTGAATCACAGTTGCCACCACCGGGAAGAGTCCTCATGGTTCCACATTCGCCGGATACATCACCGGTGGAACGCGGTATCGATGCGATTCCGGAATCAAATGGCATCATTCTGCAGTGGTATGATTTACGGGATCCGGGTGTGCGCTATTACGATGTGTACCGGCAGAATGAAAATGAAACGTATTTCAGAAGAATACGGCGGATCGATCTTGATACGGCTTTTCCGGGATCCGACACGGTTTTTACGGATGCATCGTCCGATTTGCAATTGAATCTGTATAATTATTATTTTGTTCTGGCGGTAAACCGGGATAATCTGGAAGGGGCACCTTCGGATACGGTTTATTATAAATTGATCGAGAAATCAACGACATCACGGCCGAATGGAGAGATCGTTGTGGGACAACCGGTTTTGTACTGGAGTTTTACGGAGATTCCCGAAAAATATATTGTCCGGATCGAAGAAGAGTTTACCAACCGGATTGTTTTGGCCCGGCAGTTTAAAGTGATAGATTATTTTCAGGATCAGGTGCTTGATCTGGGTCAGGTGACGGATCCGCCGCAGTTTATTCCGAATTTTACCTACCGCTGGCGGCTGGATACGGTCGGTCCGGATTCATTATACAGCGGATCCGAATCGCAATGGCGGATTTTTACGGCGCAATAGAGGATTTTTATTCATGAAATTTATGTATCCTGTTTTTGTTATTCTCATTCTGGCGGGATCGCTGCTGGCCCAGGATTTCGAGCAGCCGTCAGTCTATAGCGACCGGCCGGCACAGTATATTCTTGGCGGGAAGGATATCCTGCTGATCAATGTCAATTTATGGGGGCATATTCAGCGGCCCGGGATATACAGTATTCCGAGTACCTATGGCTTGATTGATCTCATCTCATCGGCCGGTGGCCCGTTGACCAGCGCCCGTCTGAGCGAGGTGCGTATTGTGCGCAGCAACCAGGAGGTCTTGCGTGTGGACGTGGAACGATTCATCAAAACCGGTGACAGCAGTGTTTTACCGGTTTTACGCCCGGGTGATACGATCGTTGTCTCGGGAAGTGTGGGGGATATTTTTGCCCGTATGTTGGGTATCGTACGTGATATTGCCATCATTGCCAATGCAATTTATCTGATCAGCCGTATATAAGTATAATACAAACCGGTACTTAGTTTTACCGTATTTTGCTTGACTGCAATGGGACATATGCATAAATTATAATTTATTAATAGATTTTGATAATTCTTGGGAGGTCGCAATGAAGAGGCTTGCTGCGCTTCTGTTGATCATCATATTTTCAAGCACCGCTTTTGCACAGACTTATGGCAGCATGCGTTTGCTGCACACCCAGACCGCCCGGACCTTTACCAAGGGCCGCCTGGATGCCAATACAAATATCAGTTTTTTTACCAAGCTCGGTGAGTTTCTGGGTTCCACACCGACAAATTTTGCTGCCGCGAACTGGTGGCTGGTTTCAAATAATATTGTGACGACATACGGGATTATTGATAATCTTGATGTAACGGCCGCTGTAAGGCTTTATCAGGATACCCATTATTTTAACGAGTATAATCTGCCGGATGATATTTTTCTAAATATCAAGGCAGGCTCTTTTGCCTTTGCCGACCGCCATATGTATGGAGCAGGAATCATAAAGTTCCGCTTCGGGACCGGTGAGGTAGCCAATTATCCGTTCCAGGAGTACAGCAGCGGCGGGGTGGAATACGGCCTGATGGCAGCATTCTCCTATTATCTGGATCAGTACCTGCCCAGACGTGATTTTTCGGCCCATTTAAATATCGGCTGGTACACCCACAATGATGCCGGTCAGGTTGTATATAAAAATGACAAACGAAAAATCGAACAAAAAGCCCGATTTAATGCCACCGAATTGCAGTTTGGCTTGGGATTCATCTACCCGGTCGGTGAGATTGATTTTATGCTGGAGTTAAACGGCATCAATTATATCCAGCAACCGGATACGATGGTCTACAGCCGTGAAAACTGGATGTATGTGACCCCCGCCATACGTTATAAACCGTATCGCTGGTTCTCTTTAGATGTCGGCGTCGATATAAGTTTATCTTCAAAAGATGTCACAACTTCTGGTTTGCCACCACTAGTTGACCCAAGACTTACGTTGGATCTGCCGGCATACGCCGACTGGCGGGCCTATATTGGCCTGAATTTTACAATTCTGCCGCTTAGCGGCAGTGATCGGACACCGGAAGAGGTCGAGCGCGACCGGTTTAACCAGCGGATCGACTTTTTTCAGAATATCATCGAAGAGCGCGAACGGGCTGAAAAAGTCCAGGAAGAACTGGATCGTCTGAAACGCGAACGGGAAGAAGCCGAAAAGGAACTGGAAGAACTGAAACAGGTCCTGGAAGAGGAAGGCTGATCGGTTTCTGGTCAAACCTGATTGATCTACGGAAAGAATTAGATGCGTAATTTCATTCGGATACTGGGTACGGTTTTTATATTGCTCTCTTCACAGGCGGCATTCGGACAAAACCCGGGTACTACCGGAAGTTTTGGCCTGATCCATAACCATGAAGGTCGCAGCCTCCGGCCGGGGCAGCTGAATTTCTATGTCAATACCAATTTCTATTCCCGCCAAAATGCCTGGCTATGGGCCAATAATCTGGCCTCCTCGGTCGGCATTCTTGAAAATTTGGGGCTTACTGCCGCACTCAGGGTCTATCAGACAACCAGTCTATACGAATAAGAGCAACGTCCCCGGTGATATTTTCATCTCCCTTAAAACGGGTAATTTAACCTTTGAACAGGGACGGTTTTCCGGTGCATTTATCCTGGGTACAAGGATCCCAACCGGTGAGGTACACAATTACCCCTTTGCGGAATACGCGAGCGGGTCCTTTGAATACGGACTGAAAGGGGCCATTTCTTACTATCTGGATCCCTATATGCCCCATCGGTCAACCAGCATCCATTTTAATACCGGATGGTGGAATCATAATGAGAAGGGTAAAGAGATCGATCTTCCGGATAGTACGACGCAAACAGCAACAAAAAGCGCCTCAAAATTTGAGCTGGGGCTGGCTTTGAAGCAACCTTTATCGCCTCTGTTTATCCTAAATTTTGAAATTTACGGCTACCTTTTTACCAGTCTTCCGGATCGTTTTGTCTACAGCGGTGAAGATATGGCTGTATTTACCCCAAGTCTGGAATACAGACCGGTGAAATGGTTGACAATTACCACGGGTGTCGATATCAGGATGAATTCCGCAAAACGCAACAGAACTAGCGGTGTTCCCGAAATCGATTCTCCCTTGAAGGAGCTGAATAACTATCCGCCCTGGAAATTGCACCTAAACCTTACATTCTATGCCATGGGTTCGCAAAAAGACCGCAATTCGCTGATCGATTACGACAACCGCCAGATCCGGAAACTTACCGAATTCTATGATATGATCGAAGGACAAAAAGAGCAATCAAAGGAAGTGGAAAAAGAAGTCGTGCAGCTGCGCAAAACGCGCGAAACCACCGAAGAGGATATCCGGGAGATCAAGGATAACCTGCAAGGTGAAAGCAAACCCGAATAGTTTTTTGTTCCGCCCCGCCCAAAAACCATCTTTCCCCAAATTCAAAATCTGTCGTACCTCTTTCCCGGGCTCTATTGAAGGATAGCACGAAGTTTCAAAGCGTATTTTTTTCTAGCAGGTTTTTGTAATTTTTCCGGTTAGCCGGAAGATTTCAATTCACGCTATTTTAAATGTACTCATCAGAATGTCCCGACATAAAAAAAAGTACTGTTTATCTTCGGGTATCCGTTAGAAATAAATCCCGGAGGTACTCGGGCCCGGCTTGCTAAGAATTGGCAATTGAGGTAAATTATATAATTATAGTATTCAGGATTTGTGATAAGAATATCAAACGGAAATCAATAATAATATATCACATAATAAGATTACTCCGGACCGGGCAGGAAATATTTTTTTTACGGTATATGTGACCTGAAATGGATTCAGGACAGCGGGGTCCCCAAAAACGTGTAGTTCGACAAGTCGACATTTTTTATAAAAATGTAAGATTTGTTTATTATTACCATAATTGTGGAGGTTGTAGTGAACAGTGAGTTGAAAGAACGTATAAAAAAAACGAAGGAAATCCTGCTTACCTTACGAGGTTATCTTTGAAATAGATGAAAAACAAAATGAAATAATCCAATTACAGGAATTGTCCAACAAGCAGGACTTCTGGGACAATAATGAAGAAGCCCAGGTGGTGCTGAAAAAGATCAATGAACGTCAGAACTGGATCGATGCCTGGAACAAACCAAAATCGATCATCGACGACATCGAAATCCTGGGTGAATTACAGGAGGAGAGCCCCTCGGAAGATATGGAGCCGGAAATACTGCAGCAGCTTGAGCAGGTGGAAGCCCATATCGAAAAACTCGAATTTCGGAAAATGTTCAGTGGCGAGCTGGATGTAAAGAACGCCATTCTGACCATTCATCCGGGTGCGGGTGGCACGGAATCGCAGGATTGGGCTGAGATGCTCATGCGGATGTACCTGCGGTATTGTGAATTATCCGATTTCAAAACAGATACGCTGGATTTTCAGGCCGGGGAGGAAGCGGGCATCAAAAGCGTTACGATCGAAGTTACCGGTGAATACGCCTATGGATATCTGAAGGCAGAGGCGGGGGTCCACCGGCTGGTGCGAATTTCACCCTTTGATGCCAATAAGCGGCGACATACGTCCTTTGCCTCGGTCTTTGTTTTACCGGAAATAGATGAGGAGGATGATGTTGAGATAAACCCGGTCGATCTGAAAATCGATACATTCCGAGCCAGCGGTGCCGGTGGGCAGCATGTAAATAAGACCGATTCTGCGATCCGGATCACACATCTTCCGAGCGGGATTGTCGTGCAGTGTCAGAATGAAAGATCACAGCATAAAAACAAGGCCAATGCGATGAAGATACTCGCTGCCCGGCTCTATAAACTAAAGGAAGAGGAGCAGCGGAAAAAACGGCAGATCATGGAGGATGAAAAAAAGGATATTGGTTGGGGAAGTCAGATCAGGTCATATGTTTTTCATCCCTATAACCTTGTTAAGGATCATCGCACCGATTATGAAACCAGCAATATCCAGTCGGTGATGGATGGAAATATTGATGCATTTATCAAAGAATATCTGGTATCGCTCTAATTATTGTATATTGGGAGTATAATTTGGAAGAACTGAATCAGCTGATTAAAATTCGCAGAGACAAACTGGAGACCCTCAAAAACCTTAAAGTGAATCCCTATCCCCATGCTTTCGAGCAATCTGATTTTTCAAATGATATTCTGACCGATTTTACCGGATATGAAAATAAAACCGTCGCAATTGCCGGCCGGATGATGTCCATACGTCTGATGGGCAAGGCGGCGTTTTTTCATGTGCAGGACAGCCAGGGTAAGTTGCAGGTGTACATCCGACAGGATAAGGTTGCTGAAAAAGATTTTGATGTTTTCAAAGTTCTCGATATCGGTGATTTGGTCGGTGTAAAGGGAACGGTTTTTAAAACAAGGACGGGCGAAACAACCGTTCTTGCAGAGCATTTCCAACTTTTGTCCAAATCGGTCCGGCCACTTCCTATTGTAAAGGAAAAAGTCGAAGGGGACGAGCGGATTGTTTATGATCAGTTTGCCGATAAGGAAATGCGCTACCGGCAGAGATATGTCGATCTCATTGTAAATCCGGAAGTGCGTGATGTGTTTGTCAAACGGAGTCAGATCATTTCGGCGATCCGTCAGTTTATGGTCGAAAATGGATGTCTGGAGGTGGAAACGCCCATTCTGCAACCCATCTATGGTGGCGCCATGGCCAGGCCTTTCGTTACCCATCATAATACCCTGGATATGGATTTATATCTGCGGATAGCGAATGAACTTTACCTAAAACGATTGATTGTGGGTGGCTACGATCGTGTATTTGAGTTTGCAAAAGATTTCAGAAATGAAGGTATGGACCGGTTTCACAATCCCGAATTTACGCAGGTCGAATTATATGTAGCGTATAAGGATTACCTTTGGATGATGGATTTTGTAGAACAGATGATCGTACATGTGGTCCGTTCCTTGCATGGTAATACAAAGATTGAATTCCAGGGTCAGGAAATAGATTTTAAGATACCCTGGCGGCGATTGACGATGTTCGATGCCATCCAGGAATATACCGGATTTGATATACGCACTATGGATGAAGATCAACTTCGCAAAACAACCCGTGAACTGGGTCTTGAAGATGATAAAAGCATGGGCTACGGCAAGCTCATCGATGAAATCTTTGGGGAGTGTGTCGAGCCAAAACTGATTCAGCCAACCTTCATCATGGATTACCCGGTCGAAATGTCACCTTTGGCTAAAAAACACCGTAAAAACCCGAAACTGGTGGAACGTTTTGAACCCATTATCGGCGGGAAGGAAGTGGGGAATGCATTCAGCGAACTCAACGATCCGCTTGATCAGCGGGAACGATTTGAACAGCAATTGAAACTACGTGAAATGGGTGACGAAGAGGCACAAATCCTTGATGAAGACTATCTGCGCGCTCTGGAATACGGTATGCCGCCCACGGCCGGATTGGGCATTGGCATTGACCGGTTGGTCATGATCTTAACCGATTCTCCCAGTATCCGCGATGTGATATTCTTTCCACAGATGAGGCCTGAAAAATAATGTCATTTGAAACCTTTATCGCAAAAAAATATTTCCGCGCAAAAAAGCGCACGGGTTTTATATCGATCATAACACTTGTCTCAATTTCCGGGGTAACCATTGGGGTCACCGCATTGATACTGGTGTTATCGGTAATGAACGGTTTTGAGGATGAAGTACGCTCAAAGCTCATCGATGCAGATGCACACATCCGCCTGCGCAAATATTTCACAGAAACGATCCGGGAATCGGACCACCTGCTCAATATAGCGCGAAAAAATCCGCGGGTCACCGGCGCTTCGCCAACGATCTATGAAGTCGCTATGGTCCGATCCAGGATGGTGCAGCGCCCCACCAGTGTCAAAGCCATCGATTCTGTCTCTTTCCGGGATGTTTCCAATATTGAAGAAAAAGTTATACTTGGTCAACTGACCTTTGCCAACAAAGAAATCGACGGAGAAATATATCGGCCGATCCTGCTGGGTAAGTATCTCGCAGATCGCCTGCTTGCGACAAACATAGATGATATCGTCATTCTCATGACATTGCCAAAAGAAGGCGGAATTTTAACCCAACCCCGGGTGATGAAATTTTATGTATCCGGGATCGTTGAATTCGGCTACTATGAGTATGATCGGATATCGTCATTCATATCACTGGATGCAGCGCAACGGTTATTTGATATGCCGGAGGGGGTTTCCTGGATCGAGATCAAGGTGGAAGATTATGAGATCGCTGACCAGGTGGCCAAGGAACTCGAATCGGAACTGGGTTATCCCTATACCACACAAACCTGGTTTGAACTGAACCGCTCGCTGTTCAGCTGGATGGAAATTGAAAAATGGGGTGCATTCGTGATTCTGAGTCTCATAATTATGGTTGCTGCTTTCAACATCATAAGTTCTCTGATTATGATCGTTATGGAAAAAACCCGGGAGATCGGGATATTAAAAAGCATGGGAGCTACTTCTGCGAGCATCATGAAAATCTTTATGTATGAAGGGGTCCTGATCGGTTTGATCGGCACCCTTACCGGAAGTATTCTGGGGTATGTCATCGGTTTTCTGCAACTAAAGTATAAAATCATTTCATTACCGTCGGACGTCTATATCATCGATGCATTACCCATTCAAATGCATCTGATCGATTTTATTGCAATATCCTCTGTGGCTATGATTTTGTGCTTTCTGGCGTCCGTTTATCCGGCTTTTAAGGCATCACGTTTGTATCCGGTGGAAGCAATTCGCTATGAATGATATTTTAACCGTAAAAAATCTGTATAAAACGTATCAGAATGGCCCGCAAAAAGTTGAGGTCATAAAAGGTATCGACCTCGATATACCTAAAGGTAATGTTATAATTATTGTCGGACCTTCCGGTGTTGGAAAAAGTACCCTCCTGCATCTGGTAGGCGGTCTGGATCAACCGACGTCGGGTGAGGTATTGATTGACGGCAAGGATATCTTTCAACTAAGTGATAAAGAGTTGGCTGTATTCCGCAATAAAAATATCGGTTTTGTTTTTCAATTCCACCATTTGCTGCCTGAATTTACCGCACTTGAGAATGTTATGATACCCGGTATGATGCATGAGACTAATCTGACTGAAATTGAAAAGGGGGCACGTGATTTGCTCACTGAAGTCGGCCTCTCTGAGCGCCTGACACATAAACCGTCTCAGCTTTCGGGTGGGGAACAGCAACGCGTCGCGGTGGCGCGTGCACTGATCAATAAACCAAAACTGATTCTGGCTGATGAACCGACCGGAAATCTTGATAAACAGAACAGTCAGGCCTTGTACCGGCTTATTTTATCGCTGAATAAAAAGTTCAACCAGACTTTTTTAATCGTGACACACAACGAGATGATGGCAGCCCAGGCATCGCAGGTTATCGATATGGAAGATGGGAAAATTAAATCCATTCATAAGACCGGCGCCAGCTGATTGTATCACTCGATACTGACTTTTCTTTTCCCTTCTGACAAACCAGACTGATCTTTGGAAATGAAAGATGATCTAAAATATCTAAAAGGAATCGGTCCCAGACGTTCAACTGCCCTCGCCGAGATCGGCATACATTCCGTTGAAGATCTGCTTGAGTTTTTTCCGCGTAAATACCTTGACCGAACATCGGTTCAACCGATATCCGGGTTGGCGGTGGATACAGAATCTACCGTCATTGGAAAAGTCGAAACACTTGGATTCCGTCATTCGCGAAAAAAAATATTTTATCTGATTGTATCTGATCAAAGTGGCATTCTGGAGGTGATCTGGTTTAACCGCGCGGAATATTATAAAAGACTTTTCAAAGTCGGAGATTGGATATCCCTCTCCGGCAAGGTCACGTTTTACCGGCATTTTCAAATGGTACATCCGGATTTTGACTTTATCGGAGAAGGTGAACCGGGAAATCTCATCCACACCGGTCGTATACTACCGATATATCCGGGATCGGAAAAATTCAAACAAGCCGGATTGAATTCATATACGATCCGAAGAATATTTTTTGAAAATCAGGAAAAACTCTTTGATCAAATTAAGGAAACATTACCGTCTGAACTGGTGAAATCACAAGGGTATATGGCACGTCCGGCGAGTTTTAAAGAAATACACTTGCCCGCATCGGAGTCAGAACTTCAAAAAAGCCTCAATCGTTTCAAGTACGAGGAGTTTTTCTTTCCGCAGCTTATGCTTGCACTCCAGCAATGGCAGGTAAAAGAAAAACAGCCCGGCATTGCCTTTGAAAAATCCAGTAAGCATCTGGAGAAGCTGTTTTATCGATTACCATTTGAAATGACCGATGCACAGAAACGTGTCGTGAAGGAAATACGCGCTGATATGAAAAAGGCACACCCGATGAATCGTTTGATCCAGGGTGATGTAGGTTCCGGGAAAACTCTGGTCGCATTGATGGCCACACTTATTGCCATAGACAATGATTTTCAGGTTGCATTCATGGCACCGACAGAGATTCTGGCCGAGCAGCATTATCTTGTCATTTCGCAATTTTTATCCCAAATGGAAATTCAGGTTTATTTATTGACCGGAAGCACCGTCGAAAAATATAGAAAAACTCTTTTTGCCAGGTTGGAAAATGGAGAACCTTGTGTCGTTATCGGTACCCATGCCCTGATTCAAGAAAAGGTAAACTTTGGGCGGCTTGGACTGGTCATTATTGATGAGCAGCACAGGTTTGGGGTCATGCAGCGATCAAATCTTGCCGAAAAAAGTGTATCTGCAGATATGCTCGTCATGACGGCGACACCCATCCCCCGAACGCTGGCATTAACGCTCTATGGTAGTCTTGATGTTTCTGTAATTGACGAATTACCTAAACTTCGTAAACCGATAAAAACAGTGTGGCGCAAAGATCGGCAGGAGCCTGAGATATACGATTTTATTCAAAAACGTATCAAACAGGGTGAACAGGCCTATATCGTTTTTCCGCTTGTAGAAGAATCTGAAAAGATTGATCTTAAAGCAGCCACTGAAAATTATCAGAAACTTAAACAGGATGTTTTCAGCGATTTGCGGGTAGGATTATTGCATGGACGCATGAAATCTGACGAAAAGGACCAGATTATGCGTTCCTTTACCGGGGGTAGCATAGATGTTCTGATTGCCACTACGGTCATTGAGGTGGGCGTCGATGTGTCCAATGCCACGATCATGCTGATAGAACATGCCGAAAGATTCGGACTTTCCCAGTTGCATCAATTACGTGGGAGGGTAGGACGTGGCAGGAAGCAATCCTACTGCATTCTGAAAACGCCGGAAAAGATAGGCGAAATTGCCAGAGATCGAATAAATATCCTGTGTCAGACAAATGATGGGTTTAAGATTGCAGAGGAAGACATGCGCTTGAGGGGTTGGGGTGAATTTTTTGGCACGCGTCAGCATGGTATACCCGTGTTCAAGGTCGCAAATCCAATAAAAGATTATAAAATATTGCAAAAAGCCCGCCACGATGCTTTTTTAATGGTAAAAAAGGATCCGTTCCTCCGACACGCTGACCACGCACCCGTCCGAAATCACCTGGTCAACCGTTTTAATGATCGGATCAGACTGATAAATATTGGGTAATCAATTGAGCGTGTGGACGACAAATGGTTGCTTTTAACCGGATTTATTTTCAAATTTAATCCTTTTAACCTGATTTGAGACGACAAGGGAGATTTTTGTGGAATTGCCGCTGGTAAGCGTTCTGGTTTTGAACTATAATGGTAAAAAATTTTTGCAGGAATGTTTTGATAGTTTGAAATCCGGCACATATAAATCTACGGAAATATTGCTGATTGATAATAAATCCACCGACGACAGTATTGCGTTTACAAAGGAGCATTATCCGGATGTCAGAATTGTGCAAACCCATGCAAATGCCGGTTACAGCAGGGCATATAATATTGCGTTTAATCATGCACAGGGTAAGTATGTTGTCATGTTAAACAATGATGTTCGTGTTGATCCTGATTGGCTAAAACCCATGGTCGATGTCGCTGAGAACGATCCGGATATTGCCGCTCTGCAACCAAAAATATTGTCAATGCTGGAACCAAATCATTTCGAATACGCAGGCGCATCGGGTGGATACATTGATCGGTACGGATATCCATTTTTGCGCGGCCGAATATTCTTTACCATCGAACCGGACGAGGGACAGTATCAGGACGAGCAGGAAGTGTTTTGGACCAGTGGCGCGGCGATGTTCCTGCGCCGGGAAGCAATCGAGAAAAGCCTCAATCTTGATGAGGATTTTGTTCACCACATGGAGGAAATCGACCTATGCTGGCGTTTGCACCTGACCGGTTTCAGGTTAAAAGTAGTCCCAAAATCGGTGATCTGGCACTATGCCGGTGCCACCATAAAAACAGACAGTTATATGAAATTGTACTGGAATCATCGTAACAATATATTTATGATGATAAAAAATCTCGAACTGGTGAATATATGTTTATTTTTGCCTGCCCGGGTATTGCTGGATTTCATAAATATATTTTCGGCAATACTGCTGCGTCAGGATCTACGCCATTCATTTGCCATTATAAGCTCATACTTCTGGCTTGTCGCAAACTTCGGATTGATTTTGCGAAAGCGGCGGGTGGTGCAACATATCCGGACCGTACCGGATCGGCAGGTATTCAGGCTTGTTTATCCCGGAAGCATCGTTCTGAAATATTTTATTCAAAGAAAAAAAACTTTCAGTATTTTGAAATTTAAACCTAAACCTTTTATCTGAAAATTGGTATAAGAAGGCAACATATGCATGTTAAAATCGAATCCATAAGCCTGGGTGCAGTGGCGTTATTGTCACCAGAAGTATTTCAGGATGAACGAGGTTTCTTCGTGGAAGAATTCAGGGCGGACCAATTCAAAGGATTGGGATTGCCAACACATTTTGTACAGGAGAATCATTCCGGATCAATCCGTGGCGTTCTCCGGGGTCTGCATTTTCAGTGGGATCCACCAATGGGAAAACTGATGCGTGTACTTCGCGGTGAGGCTTTTTTGGTTGCCGTAGATATAAGAAAAAACTCACCAACAATGGGTAATTGGTTTGGGGTAAGAACCAGGGCTGAAGAGCGCAAACAACTTTGGGCTCCGGCCGGATTTGCACGTGGCTTCTGCGTATTGTCTGATTATGCCGAGATCCAGTATTTATGTACGGGAATATATAACAATAAAGGGGAGTCCGGCATTCTCTGGAACGATCAGGAGATAGGTATCGACTGGCCGGTTGAGCATCCTCTCCTCTCGGTCAAGGATGAGAAGGCCCAAACTCTGAAGCAGTGGTTGAGTACCGAAACATCGGATCATTTTATCTATGACGAAAATGAAAATATAAAGATTTAGGATTTGCAAATGAAAATATTGATCGCAGGTGGCGCCGGGTATATTGGTAGTAAATTAATACCGCATCTGCTTGAGCGCGGTTACGGTATAGATGTTGTCGACCTGTTCTGGTTTGGTGATTACCTGCCGGAAAATGTCGGGAGAATTAAAAAGGGCATACTGGATATCGGTGAAAAGGAGTTAAAAGACTACGAGCAGGTCATTTTTCTTGCCGGTCTTTCAAATGATCCAATGGCCGAATATTCACCGGGTTTAAACTTTATTCACAACGCAGCTGCTCCGGCCTATTTGGGATATATTGCCAAACGCGCCGGGATCAAGAGATTTGTATATGCAAGCTCCTGTTCGGTTTATGGCTATACTGAAAACGAATTATACGATGAAACATCGCCCGCTGTATCCAACTATCCATATGGAATTTCCAAATTGCAGGGTGAGCAGGCGGTGATGCAGATGCAGGATCCTGCCTTTTCAGTGATCTGTTTGCGACAGGGAACCGTCAGCGGCTACAGTCCGAGGATGCGTCTTGATCTGATCGTGAACACCATGTTTAAAAGTGCCATGACCGACGGTGTTATAACCGTAAATAATCCTGCAATATGGCGGCCTGTTTTGAGTATTAAAGATGCGGTTACCGCCTATGTCCGGGCGATTGAGGCATATCCCACGATATCCGGAATATTCAATGTGGCATCCGGCAATTATACCGTTGGGGAAGTAGCGGATCTGGTCCGGACAAGTTTAAAAGATCATCTGAATAAGGATATTGAACTTGATATTCAACATAAACAGGACTATCGCAATTATAAGGTCAGCATCGACAAGGCAAAAAATATGCTTAGTTTTAAACCCCATTATGATATAGATGCCACGGTTAAAGATCTGATTGAAAATTTTGACCGCTTCAAAGATATGACGAATGAAAAATATTACAATATCCAGGTTTTTAAGGGCCTGAAGATTTAGATCTTATAACCTATTCCGGCAAACGCAATCAGGTCTTGGATACTGGATGGATTTTATATGAAGGTGCTTATCATAGGCAGCAACGGGCAGTCTGGCTCGGAAATCACCAAGCGATTTTCGAAGCGGGCAACGGTCACTGGCCTGACACACGCAGAAATTGAAATTGGTGATCTGGATTCGGTAAAACAGCAGATTGATAAATTTAAGCCGGAGATTGTCATAAATACGGCAGCCTATCACAATGTGCCAAAATGTGAAGAATATCCTGATCAGGCAATGCGGATAAATGCGATTGGCACACTGAACCTGGCGCGGATATGCGGTGACCAGAATATCACGCTGGTCCATATCAGCACCGATTATATTTTTGATGGCCGGAAGGGCATGCCCTATATTGAAACCGATTTACCAAATCCATTGAATGTTTACGCAGTTTCGAAACTTGCCGGAGAATATTTTGTTCAAAATTATATTGAACGTTTTTATATTGTGCGGGTATCTGGTATATACGGATCCGTTGCTTGCCGTGCCAAAGGGGGTAATTTCATAACGACGATGCAGCGTGCTGCTAAGGAACGAGACATTGTCCGTGTTGTGGATGATGAAATTCTCACACCCACACCGGTAGTCTGATATTGCCGGAAATCTTTTATCTCTGATTATGCAGGAGGATTTTGGCATCTATCATATGACCGCTGAGGGACAATGTTCCTGGTACGAATTTGCACAGGTCATCTTTGAACAACTTGGGTTAGATACCCCATTGGAGCCATGCAAAGTTTCCGATTTTCCAATGGTGGTAAAGCGTCCTTTATACAGTGTTCTTGAAAACCGGTGTTTGAAAACACTCGGCTTGAATCAAATGCGGCCCTGGCGCGAGGGGCTTGTTGAATTTTTAGCGGATAATTATCGGTAAACAAATTGCTTAGGATTAATATAGGGGATCTTTGATGGATTGGTTAAAAACAAATCGTATCACCGCGGGGTTGATTTTCGGGTTTACGTTTATTGTCTATGCAATGACCGTCGCGCCGACTGTTTCATACTGGGATTGCGGTGAATTTATTGCCTGCAGTTATGGCCTGATGGTACCGCATCCGCCAGGTGCGCCTTTTTCCTCTTACTCGGCCGTATCTTTTCGATGATCCCCTTTGTCGATGATATTGGCCTGCGCGTAAATTATTATTTCGGTACTTTCAAGCGCTTTTACCATCATGTTGCTTTATCTGACCATTGTCCATCTTGTACGTGAATGGAAAGGCGGACTGAAAAACAGTGCCGACTGGCAGACGGCTATATTTTCCGGTGATCATTGGTGCTCTCTGACGTTTGCTTTTACGCATAGTTTCTGGTTTAATGCGGTTGAATCGGAAGTCTATGCACCCTCAATGTTATTTACAGCGCTACTGATGTATTGACTCCTGGTATGGGCCGAAAAATCGGAAGAGCCCGGTAATGAAAGATATTTGTTGATTGATTTCTTATCTGATCGGACTTGCCATCGGTGTGCATTTGCTCAATGTTTTGGCGCTTCCGTTTGTCACGATGATTTATTACTATAAACGATTTGAATTTTACTTTCAAGACATTTACGCAATGACGGCCATATCTATTGCGATGATCGTTATTTGTTTATCCCGGGTATCGTTAAAGTATCTACCGCATGCTGCCGAATTTGGCGGTGCATTTGGTCTGGCGGTGGTTATTGTTGCCATATTGATTGCGGTGGTGTGGTCAATAAATAACAATAAAAAACTAGCCAGTATCGCATCCCTGTCTATATTTCTGATCATCGTTGGATACAGTACCTATACGATGATATTTATCCGCTCAAATCTTGACCCGATCATTGATGAAAATAACCCGGAGACAATTGAAAAATTTATTTCATATCTGAACCGGGAGCAATACGGTGATCATAGTATTACGGATCGGGCGAAAGTCTGGCGGGAATCACCGAATGGTAAGAATTACAAAAGTGCCGGTGAGTATTTTTGGAAATACCAGATCGACCATATGTACATCAGGTATTTTCTATGGCAATATGTCGGCATGGATGAAAATGAACGGGATTGGTCGGTCAACCAATTTTATGCCATACCTTTTTATTGGGGTTGTTTGGTATGGCCTGGCAATTTAAAAATGACAATAAACATGCTCTGGCCGTTCTGGCCCTCTTTTTCATGACCGGATTGGCGATCGTTCTTTATCTGAATCAACCGGATCCGCAACCCAGGGAACGGGATTACAGTTATGTGGGTTCATTTTTCGCCTTTGCGATCTGGATTGGTCTGGGATATGCCGGTATTATGGAACTTATACGCGGGAAATCTGAAAAAGAAGAAGTAATCAGAATAACAGCGAACAACTTGCGATTTGCTGTATTTGTTGTGCTTCTGCTCGCCTCACCGGTACTGATGCTGGCCCGAAACTATGATACACATAGTCGCGACCGGACGATATATTGCCTGGGACTATTCTTACAATATGTTGCAATCATGTGAACCAAATGCAATTCTGATTACCAACGGTGACAATGATACTTTCCCTTTGTGGTATTTCAGGAAGTTGACAGTGTCCGGCGTGATGTACGAATTGTAAATCTCAGTTTGCTCAATACCGATTGGTATATCCAGCAATTACGTGATCTTGAACCCAAAGTTCCGATACAGATGAGCGATGATGAAGTCGATAAACTCGGACTGATTCCATGGGAAACACGACAGTGTCTCATTGAGTGTTCCCACAATCAATTGGCGAAGAACATGCAGAGGAATTCAGACCGGATTTAGGAATATGGCCATCAATGTACCGAATAAGATCTCGTTTAGTGTGGAACCCGCATTGAAAACACAATACGGGTCAGCTTTACGCATTCAGGACTATATGGTCTTACGCATCTTAGCACAAATCGCTGGAAAAAACCGATTTATTTTGCGGTTACTGTAGCGCGCAGCAATATGCTTTCGGAATTGCAGGAATACATGCGTATGGACGGCCTGGCTTACAAAATAGTACCGTTTAAAAACTGGAGCATATCTCCGGATCGTCTTGAACAGAATCTGATCGACATATATAAATATCGTGGTTTGCAGGATTCAACCGTATATTATGACAAGAATATTATCGGATTACTTCAAAATTACCGGACAGCATTTTTACAACTGGCAGAATACTATGCCCGTGAACAGGATCTGGAAAAGGTAAAATACCTGATGGATGAGATGGAAAAACGGATACCGTCTGATGTGATCGTCTGGAGTAATCGTTATCTCCGTCTTATTCGTGATTCATATAGTATTGCCTTTGACCCCTCGCAGGTTGATTCGGTTATCGCCGAAGGGAAATCTGAACGGGATATGATCGTCATTGCCGATAATTTATTCCGTTTAAACCGGTTTGCGGAGTCTGCGCTCATTTGTGAAACTCTTTTTCAAAATAACCCAAATAATGTGCAGGCCCTGAGTTTACTGATTGGGTGCCTTGAGAGAACCCGGGATTATGAAAAAGGGGTAAAATATTTGGAAACATGGTTGGAGCGAAATCCAGGAGATGCCGAAGCGAGGAAACGTCTGGATACATTCAGATCAAAAAGCTGATGAAGAGATGATATGTCTTCCAAGATCAAAACAGTTTTAAAAGCGCTCATCTCGCTGGGCTTGCTGGGATACCTGGTTTATCTGGCAGACCCGGCAAAAATATTGGTTGTACTGAGCCGTATTTGGAATCAGGGTGGAATATCGGATTTGATCATTGCTGTGGGATTTTATGTATTCTCCGTATACATGCTGACAATCAGGTGGCAGATCCTGGTTAAAGGGTATGGACATTCGGTTTCAAACTGGCTCTTATTCAAGTTTTATTTCATCGGTATGTTTTTTAATAATTTTTTGCCAACCAGCATCGGTGGTGATGTACTCCGGATATATAACCTCATTCAGGTGACCGGAGAACGCACCCATGGATTTTCTTCCGTACTTACGGAAAGACTGATGGGTGTAACGGCTACACTCATTTTTGCCATCGTTTCAATATTTGCATTATCCGATATGTTCAGAAATTACATGATTCTCTATATCGCTTTTTGTTTACTCCTGTTTATTATTCTGTTTTTTGTTCTTGTCTTTAATGATCATTTCATGAATTTCTGTCTGCGAAACGTAACAAAAATAAAATTTTTTCGTCTCGGAGAGAGAGTTATTAAATTTCTTGATGCATTGAGATTTTATCGGGAGTCGAAATTTATTTATATAAAAATTCTGCTGATATCTATGCTCGCCCAGGCCATGATTATACTGATGACCTTCTTCCTGGCGCGCTCGGTTTCGGTTGACGTATCTCTGGGGTACCTGTTTTTTGCAGTCCCGATAGCATTTTTGCTATCTATGATGCCTTCAATAAATGGAATTGGTTTCCGCGAAGGTGGATATGTTGTTCTCCTGGGAAACATTGGTATCAATAAAGCCGCGGCCTTATCTATCTCATTTCTATCTGTGCTGGTACCGATGTTGATCTCAATCTTCGGGGCTGTGCTTTTTCTGATGCAAAAAAAAGCACCAAAAAAGGAGGCGATAGAACTTGTTGAAAAAGGTCTTTAAGAGAACGTTTCCGGCAATTATTCTGACTTTACTGCTTACCGCCTGTAATTATGAACCGGACAGTCTGGGCGATTTTGAGAAGATATATGTATTTGCCGATTCGACAGTTTACCGCGAGGTGAGGGTTGAACTTGAACAGATATTTGATAATTATCTCTATACGCCGCACGCTGAAAAAAGACTTTTACCTGGAAACTTCATCCGATAGATGATCTTAAAGCCTATGAGAGAAGGCGTAATCTGCTCTTTCTGACAATTCTTGGCCAGGACGAACCTGTTTCAGCCTATATCGGGAATGCGCTTTCACCCGATGTTAAAAGCGCCATACGCAACGGCCGACTCTTTGAAATCTTCCAGGAGAACTTTTATGCCAAAGACCAGATGGCCATTATCTTTCCTGCAGCCAGTCTGGAATTGTTGCGACAGAATCTTATCGAGCACAAAGACAGGATTTATAAAAATCTGGAAGATTATTATTATCAGCGTATGGAAAAAATCATGTTTCTCAGAGGGGAGCAGACCGCGCTGGAGGACTACCTCGCCGAAAACCTGGGATGGCGTATACGGATTCAGCATGATTATTCCATCGTGAAAGAAACTGATGATTCCAATTTTATTTGGTTCCGTCGTTTTAAGCCAGACCGCAATCTGACCGTATACCGGTTTAAGGCTGATATGCTGCCCGAGGGGGATGATTGGTTGATTCAACTAAGAGACAGCCTCGCAGCCGTTTATTTTGAATCGGATAAAGTTGACCGGGAAGACACATATTTGGTGCGTACAAACTTTCAGGATCGCCCGGCCGTGAAAATGATCGGTGTCTGGCAAAATCATCAGCTCTTAATCGGTGGACCTTTGAAGACCTTTGCCTTTTTTGATCCGCAAAGCAAGTTTGTTTATCTCATTGATTTGACAGTGACAGCACCTGGAAAAAGAAAAAAACCATTTATGGATCAACTTGAGATCATGGCCAGATCTTTCCGATTTGCATCCTAATTTGTAACCACAACCCGGATGAAAAATTTTTATACGACGCTGATCGTTATTGCAGCTTCCGGGATATTGATAATGTTCTACTATGTCTTGAAGCAGTCCGTAAGAAAATACCGGATTGAACAGATACGTGAGAGAATCTGGTATAAATTGTATACAGATGAGCGTATACTTTTCGAAAGTCGACTGCGAAATGCCCTCGGAGAACTTGAAAGTCAAAAGATTCAATGGCTAATATGTCACTCACGGAATCATCCCGAAATAAAGATACAATTTATTTATTCAGTGCCGGAAAAAAAGATACAAATAGACATGAACAAAGAGTATTTGAGCAATAAACTGTTCAAAACTGTAGGTTCACTTGGCGGTGTCAGGCATGAGAATAAGGATAATATTAATTCTTTTTTCCTGCCCGTTAATGCAAAAATCGCCGTCGATTTAATTTTTCTCTGTTTTCGGCAGATTACCGGGCAAGAAAAGGTTTTAAACATAAGCATAAAAACTTCAGGAGCGTAACATGGCGGAAATTGCAATACTTTTAGGAAGTAAATCAGATGAAAAATACTGGGATGAGTCAAAAAAATATCTGGAATATTTTGAACTGGTTGGGGAACTGAAGATTATTTCAGCACATCGAAATCCTGAAAAAGTTGCGGAATTTGCAATAAATGCGCGACAAAATGGATATAAGCTCATCATTGCCGGTGCAGGGATGGCGGCACATCTGGCAGGTGTTGTGGCTGCGCATACCGATTTGCCGGTACTGGGTGTACCATTGCCCGGCGGGATTATGGATGGGATGGATGCCTTACTTTCAACGGTACAAATGCCTGCCGGTATACCGGTGGCCACATTTGCGGTCGGTACAGCCGGTATGCGCAATGCTTGTGTCTTTGCAGCGGAAATATTATCTCTCCAGCGTCCGGACCTGGAGCAAAAATTAATAACTTTTCGCACTATGGGTGCCCGGTTGTAAACGATGTTACATTTTCCGGCAGATAAAATTTTTGTATATTAAACATTATCTTAAGTGGCTAACCATCAGAAACGTACAGGTGCAAAAGATAGAAAGTGAACAGCGTATCCTATGAAAAAAGTATTGGTAACGGGTGCAAACGGACTTCTTGGGCAGGCGGTCATTAAGCATTTCCATAATGATTTTGAAATCTATGGATGCGATTTGTCTGATTCTGCTTATCTTGGAAATAAACTACCACACTATGTCAAACTCGATCTCGCTAGACGGAATGATGTTTTAGGCATTCTTAGTGATGTGCGCCCGGATATTATTATCAACACGGCCGCTTATACCAATGTCGATGGGTGTGAAAAAGATCGTGAAATCTGCTGGAACATAAATGCAAAGTCTGTGGAAATCATTGCAGAGGCAGGTAAAAAGAGTAATCCGCTGCTGGTTCAAATTTCATCCGACTATATTTTTAACGGTGATTCCGGACAATACAGGGAGCAGGATACACCAAAACCGCTGGGAAATTATGGGGCCTCAAAATTGGCGGCAGAAAAAAGCATACGTTCGGGAAAACTCGAATACATCATTGCGCGAACGCAAATATTATATGGAACAGGAATAAAAGTTAGACCAAATTTTGTGACCTGGGCCATTGAGAAACTGAAGCAGGGGGAAAAAATCCGGATTGTGAATGATCAGATCGGAAACCCGACTTATGTGGAAGATCTGGCGGAGGCGATCTTCCGTTTGATAATGAAAGAAGAATATGGTATTTTCCACATCGCAGGAAACGAAATCTGCAGTCGCTATGCGTTTGCCATCAAAATTGCCAAGATTTTTAATCTTGATAAATCACTAATCGAAGAGATCAGAACAGTGCAACTGGACCAGACGGCCAAACGTCCAATGAATTCATCGTTCATAATGGATAAACTGGCAAATACAATCGACTGGTTACCGGGAAATATTGAACAATCATTGACCAGGTTAAAGCTACAGTTGGGATTATGACCGAAGAAAAGATATTGATAATCATACCGACCTATAATGAAATTGATAACATAGACAAAATTATCCGGGAAATCCGCACCATAAATTCCGGGATAGATATTCTTGTGATTGATGATAATTCTCCCGATGGCACAGCCGAACGGGTAAAAGAGCTAAAAAAAGCGGATCCCAATCTCTTTCTTATCGAGCGGGAAGGTAAGACTTGGACTCGGCACCGCCTATGTCGTTGGGTTCAAGCATGCCATTGCCAATGGTTATGGTTATATATTTGAAATGGATGCCGATTATAGTCATGATCCGAAAGAAATACCGAATTTTTTGAAGGCAATGAATGAAGCTGATCTGGTGATAGGTTCCCGGTATATTAAAGGTGTAAATGTGGTAAACTGGCCTTTATCACGTCTATTATTGAGTTATTTTGCAAATAAATATACCCATTTTGTTACCGGCCTTCCTCTGGCAGATTCGACCAGTGGCTATAAGTGCTTCCGACGCGAGGTACTGATGGCTATTAATCTTGATGATATCCATTCCGGGGGATATTCGTTCCAAATCGAAATGAACTTTAAAGCCTGGAAAAAAGAGTTCAGACTGAAAGAAATACCGATCATTTTCATTGACCGGGCGATTGGTAAATCAAAAATGTCCAAGAAAATAGTTCGCGAAGCCATATTGATGGTCTGGAAACTTAAACTCAGAAGCATACTCGGAAGGCTAAATTAGGGGCATAAATGGCGGTAGAAAAGATCAAATTTGCTCTGGATTTCGAAAAACCGGTCATTGAGCTGGAAAAGAAAATAAACGAGATGCGCGAATACGCCGCATCGACCGGTGTTGATCTTGGCGATGATATCCTCCGACTCGAAAAAAAAGCCGAACAATTGCGTAAGGAAATATATACCCGGCTGACACGCTGGCAGCATGTTCAGCTGGCACGCCATCCGCAAAGACCATTTACGCTGGATTATTTAGAAAAAATTTGTTCATATTTTGAGGAATTTCACGGAGACCGTGCATTTGCCGACGACAAAGCCATCGTTTCCGGTGTCGGTATGATCGATAATTATTCTTGTGTAATTATCGGCCACCAGAAGGGGCGTGACACAAAAACGAATTTATATCGGAATTTTGGGATGCCGAATCCTGAGGGCTATCGGAAGGCCAGACGTCTGATGCAGATGGCCGCCAAATTTAATAAACCGATTATCACACTGATCGATACGCCAGGTGCCTATCCTGGCCTGGGCGCCGAGGAGCGGGGTCAGGCAGAAGCGATCGCACGCAATCTGTTTGAAATGGCACGATACCCGGTTCCAATCGTCGTAGTCATCATAGGAGAAGGTGCCAGCGGTGGTGCTCTTGGAATTGGGATTGGCGATAAAATTTTGATGATGGAAAATGCCTGGTACTCCGTAATAAGCCCGGAAGGTTGTGCAGCAATACTCTGGCGGGATGCCTCAAATGCGCCCCAGGCAGCAGAGGCGATGAAAGTGGCAGCCAATGACCTTCTCTCACTGGAAGTTGTCGATCAAATCGTCCCGGAACCCGATGGTGGAGCACATCGTGATTCAGAAGCCGCGGCAACGATTCTTAAGGAATATATAATCAGTGCTTTAGATGAATTATCACAACTACCGGTTGACGTATTGCTGAGAAAGCGGGTGGAAAAGTTTTCCCGGATGGGATCCTGGGAGGAATAAACAAAAAAGGAATAAAATATGCTGGACCAAGAGTTATTAGATATTCTGGCTTGCCCTAAATGCAAAGGTAACCTGGAGTACAGGCCCGATGAAGATCAACTGGTCTGCAAAACATGTCGCCTTATTTATCCGATAAAAGACGATATTCCTGTTATGCTGATCGATGAAGCAAAAAAGTATTAAATGGGGAACATCTTCACGAACCTGGTGTTTAAATGAGAAAAATGTTGACATAATAATTTCAGGGTTTTAAATTCCGAAAGCTTATAAAGATTACAAGGAGATCCGCCTATATAAAATTTGTTAAGGACTTTTGGTTTGTATTCGACATATGTTACAGATTGTTCTGCCTTAGCAAATTTTATGGAGGTGAGGTTATTGCCGGTTATTCGCGAAGGTCAGACCTTTCTGGATAACCGGTTTTTTATTTTGTGTCAAGGAGGTTTAGAATGAAAAAACAGTCAATTCTTTTCGGATTTATAGCGTTACTTCTATTGCCGGCAACAATAGTCTTTGCCCAGGGTGATGCGGCCGTACCGTTTCTTTTAATTGCCCCAGGTGCACGGCAAGGTGGCATGGGCGAAGCAGGTGTCGCCAATCCTTATGATGCTACTGCCGTATATTGGAATCCCGCCGGCCTGGCCTTCCAGTATGAAGATTCTTCAAAAGATTCGAAGGGTGAGGTGTCACTGATGCACGTTAAATGGTTGCCTCAGTTTAATTTTGATGACCTGTTTTACGATTTTCTGGCTGCCCGCTACTATGTTGAGGATCTTGGCATGTTTGGAATGAGCTTAACCTATCTCAACCTGGGCACAAACCAGGCGACAGATGAGAATGGGAACCTATTGGGAAACTTCGAAAGTTTCGAGTATGCCATAACAGGTTCCTACGCCACCAAGCTTAAAGAAAATCTATCACTGGGATTTAACCTAAAGTTCATTCAAAGCAATCTGACGACTGATATAATTCAGGTCGGTTCAGAAAACCGGGATGGACGCTCTTCAGCTTTTGCTGTAGATGTTGGCGTACTCTGGCGGCCAGCCTGGGAGTTTGTCGATAACCGGTTATCATTAGGTGCAAACTTATCCAATTTCGGTCCTAAAATGACCTATGTCGATGAAGCTCAGGCAGATCCACTCCCGACAAATCTACGCCTGGGACTCTCTTATAAAGTACTTGACGATGAGTTTAATAAAATTACCCTTGTATATGACACCAACCGATTGCTGGTCGCACGTGATGCAGAAGGTTCAGATAATGTATTTGAAGCCGTATTCTATTCTGCCTGGACACAGGATGATTTTCTGAGAAGGTTTACCCATTCGATTGGTGCAGAATATTGGTACGGTGACCTGATTGCTTTGCGTGCTGGATACTTCTACGAAGATGTGAAATATGGCGACCGAAAATTCCTTACATTTGGCGGTGGACTGAAATACTACATATTTGGTATTGACTTCGGTTATATTTCAGCCAATGATGAGCATCCGCTCGCGGATACCATGCGCTTTTCGTTCCTGGTACAGTTCTAGAATCTGGAGAAATTAATTCGATTTTGAATAGCGGATGGGGTTTGAGTCTCTTGCCAGTTAAAAAAATATTATTCACTCTTTTAGTCGTTCTTACATGCGTCGCGGAATCTGCTGCGCAGGATCAACTCAATATTTGCATCATTCGGGTCGAATTTCAGGAAGATAATAACGAACTTACGACCGGTAATGGCAAATTTGTTTATGATATTACCGGAGTTACAGAAAACACCATCGATCCACCTCCACACAACCGAAGTTATTTTCAGGATCAACTTATTGCAGTAAAAAACTATTATCTCGCCGCTTCCAAGGGGAACCTTGAAATAAACGGTACCGTCTACCCGCTTGATCAGCAGAACGTTTATCAACTACCGAATGATATGGGATTTTATAGCCCAAATACGACCGATGAGGAAAATGATCAACAGCTCGCGATTCTCTTTGTTGACGCGATCCAGGCTGCCGATGCCGATCCGGACCTGCGTTTTTCCGACTATGATATGGTAGCCATTTTTCACGCTGGTGTCGGTAAGGACATAGATCTCGGATTCGATGAGACTCCACAGGATATACCATCTCTGTACATCACACCTGAATTTCTGAAGCGGTCGCTCGGTCCAACATTCGAGGGTGTTGAAGTTGACGGCGGGTCGATCCGCATTAATCGGGCTGCGCTGCTCCCTGAAACCGAGAGCCAGCAGGATCTCGAATTGGCGCTAACTGGTATCTTTGCTGCTAACATCGGTTCCCATATCGGGTTGTATGATCTGTTCAGTCCGTCTTCCCAACAGTCGGGAATTGGAGTATTTGGTCTTATGGATTCCGGATTATTTAACATGTTTGGCTTGTCACCGGCAATCCCCAGCGCCTTCTCAAGAAAACTGATGAATTGGGATTCACCGGCACCACTACCGGCACCGGAACCGAATATAACAATCAACCGGTTTGAAGGAGAAAACAGTCAGGGGACAACGATTTATAGTATTCCGATTAACAGTTCGGAATATTATCTGCTCGAGTATCGTGGAGAACGACAGATCAATGTTGATAGTGTCCTGTTTGAACTTGCTGCCGGAAGAGAAGAGTTGCCAACTTATCTCGAGGTTTTGCGTACGTATTTGCCGGATCGGATCAGGATATCCGATTCCACCGGGGTGCTTTTAGAAATTGATAATTATGATTGGGGTCTTCCGGGTGCGGGAATATTAATCTGGCATATCGATGAATCGGTAATCAGCGAAAAAGGAGCCGCGAACCGGATTAATGATGACCGTTCCAACCGCGCTGTTGATGTGGAAGAGGCGGACGGATCCCAGGATATAGGATTTATCTACACTTGATTGAAGCGGGTTTTCAATCTGAACTGGGAACCTGGCTTGATTTTTGGTTTGCGGATAATCCTTCACCATTATATCAAAATGAATTTTCCGCAAAGTCTTCCCCAAACTCACGCAGCAATCGGAATTATGCTTTGTCAAATATTATGCTAATCGATTTCTCAGCTAATAATAATACAACGATGACTTTTAGCTACAAACGTGATTTTTTTGAAAGCGGCTTCCCGGTAAACCTCAACATGGAAGGACCATTATCTTTAACGGATGATCTGTATTTTGTATCTGTAGAATCGATTAACGGACCGGCAATATTTACACACAATGAACAGGGAGATGTATTTGCGATTTCCGCTAATGGTAGAGGATTGTTTGACAATCAGAATCCAAAAATACTTGATGGGAGCGAAAAAGGACAATTTTTTACCGTTTTTGCAGATACAAATACCAACAATGCCTATGATATGATTTTTACCGTTTCAGAAAAGGGGCGTATTGCGGGATATCGATTGAGTGATCAGAATCTGGATGGTAAACCCGACTCATCATTTGTCATGGAATTGAACAGGGAGGTAAACACCCTCCCTGTCGTGAGATATCCATACTTATATATTGGAACAGAAAGCGGGCAGATCTTCAAATTGCATTTTGCAGGAACCTTGGAAGAAACGATTGAAACCGGGATTGGCCTGAGCGGGTTTACGGTGCTGGATATGGGAGAACTTAAGATACTACCTGTGGCTGTTGACCGGCCCTATATTGCACCGATACTGATTGATCTGGACAGTGATGGATTACAGGATACGATATACTTTGATACCGAGAAAAAAATGAGACTTGTCTCCTCCTCATTGAATAAAAGTATACACCTGGATATTCCGGTAACCGGTTTGCCGGCGTTCGGTGATTTTGATCAGGATGGCTATTACGAAATATTTCTATCAACCGGTAAAGCGCTGTATGCCTATAAGTTCAATGGGGCATATGTAAACAATTTTCCGCTGGTTCCAGTCCTGCAGGCGGGAGAAGAAATTACCGGAACACCTCTCGTTCTGGATCTAGATGGTGATGGATTTTGTGATATTGCATTGGTTACGACCGCGGGACAAATCTATGCCTATGATCATAAGGGGCAACTACTGGATGGATTCCCGTTTTCAACGGGTGCTCCGATAAAGGGATCACTGACCGCCGGTGATATCGACGGGGATCAAAAAATCGAATTATTCGCGGGTAACGGACTGGAATTATTTGCATGGCAGCTCGATGTTTCGGGTAAAGATGAACTAACCTGGTGGGTGCAGGCGACATCAGATCCCACGAATAATCAGTTGGTTAATCGGTTTCTTGAACAAAAAATATCCGGTATACCAGAGTTACTTCCGGCTTCAAAGGCATATGTTTATCCCAATCCAAACATTGAAAATTTTACCAACATCAGGTATTTTCTGAAAAGGGACGCCAGTGTAAACATTACTATTTTTGATCTTGCCGGTGATCTTGTGTCACGTTTTGAAGGCCCGGGGATTGGGGCTATGGACAATGAAATTCGCTGGCAGTTGGATGGAATTTCCACCGGAGTTTATTTCTGCCGTATCGAAGCCGACTCGGGAAATGAGCAGGCCTTTCAGTTGATTAAAATTATGGTGATCAAGTAGGTATGACCCCTCTCAGGATAAATATACTCGCCGTTCTTTTATTTTCTTTTGTGATCGTTTCCGCCCAGGATCCCAGTTCCTATTCCTATCCCGAATTGAACTGGGAGTCATTTGATACCGAACACTTTGTTATTCATTTTCATCAGGGTACAAAACGAACAGCTTTCATCGTTGCTAAAATCGCTGAAGACATTTACCCATCCATCACTTCCTTATATCAATACCAACCCGATGGCAAGATCCATTTTATTATCCGTGATACCGACGATTATTCCAATGGCGGAGCCTTTTTCTTTGATAACAAAATAGAGATCTGGGCTGAAAATCTTGATTATGTAATGCGCGGAACACGAAACTGGCTGAGGGACGTGGTTACCCATGAGTTTACCCACATGATATCCATTCAGGCCATGATTAAAACTTCACGTACTGTTCCGTACGGTTTTTTACAGTTCTTTAATTATGAGCCGGAAAGACGCAAAGACGTCGTAAGGGGATTTCCAAATTCGATTGTGTCATATCCGTTATCTTCCATAAATATTCCGGTATGGTTTGCCGAGGGTACCGCACAGTATCAGGCGCCTGGTGCAAAATACGATTACCGCGATCCCCATCGCGAAATGATTCTGCGGGACAGGGTTATGCATGACGCGCTGCTAACTTATAACGAAATGGGTGTATTTGGGAAAGACAGTCATGGGAATGAATCGGCCTATAATCAAGGCTATGCATTTGTGGAATTTATCGCCGGAAAATTCGGACCTGAGGTGTTAACCAATATTGCCAAATATAGTGCCAAGATAGGGATATTTACGTTTGATCAGGCGCTTGAAAAAAGTACCGGCGTCCCATCTGATTCTCTTTACAAGCAATGGAAAAACTTTCTTAAAGCGTCCTATCAGCAAAAACTGTCCCGGATCAAAAGAAATGAAGTGATGGGGGTACCGATCGAAACAGACGGTTTTTCGAACCTTTACCCGGTTTGGTCACCGGACGGCTCAAAAATTGCATACATCAGTAATAAGGGAAATGATTATTTCTCACAAAATAATTTGATTGTTATGGACCGCAAAACGGGTATAAAAGAGGTGATCGCTTCACAGATCAGTTCTTCGATTTCCTGGTCACCCAATGGCCGTTATCTGGCCTATTCCCGTCCTACCGGTGGAATCTGGCCAAGTTCAACATACAATGATCTTTATGTATATGATCTGCAAGCCGAACATGAATTCTTGATTACGCTCAAAATGCGAGCAAAAAATCCAGACTGGAATAAAGAAGGCACAAAACTGGCCTTTGTATCTGAGACAAACGGTTTGAACCAATTATATGTGCTTGAATTAGGCCCGGACATCGATTCCACCGCATGGACCAATTACCTTATCGATCCGGAGACCGGCCGGATCAATGATCTTGGATTTGAATCACCCTATATACGGAACGCCAGGGCATTGGGTGAAGCAAAGCAATTGCTGGCCTTTCAGGATGGACGTCAGATTTATCACCCGAAATGGGCACCGGATGACAGCCGCATAATTTTTGATACGGCAACAGATTATGGCCGAAATATCGGTATTTATACATTTGACAACCGATTCTTTTTCAATCCTGGTAGCGGGCAGGGAAGAATTGCGATATCCCGTATTCCATCCGTCTGGTCATAGCATCTATTATGCCTCCAGCGAAACGGGTATTTATAATTTATATCGTCAGGATCTTGATACCGGTGCAAAAACACTTCTGACCAATGTGCCTGGTGGTGCTATGATGCCGGATATTAATGATCAGAATGAGCTTGTGTATGCCTGTTATGACAGTATGGGATATAAAATTTATGTTGTTAATAACCATGTTCCGATAAATCCGGAAGATGCTGTCTACGAACGGGATTATCCGGATTCTGTTCCGATAAAAAATTTTGATGATTCAAAACTGCCAGACCACAAGGTAACACCTTATAAAGAGCAGTTTACCGGTGTCCATATCCTGCCAAGGTTATTGATTGATTATGGAACCATCAAACCGGGTTTGTATCTTTTTGCGACCGATGTTCTGGATAAAATGAATTTTTTTGCCGGGGCTGATGCAAATTTCAGGTTCGATTATGACCTCTTTGGAATTTTTGAATATCGGAAACTCGGACCGACCCTGTTTTTGGAAGGTTATAATATGAACGCCAATATTACAGACACACTCGGCGTACGGACAGGCAAGGAAACCGAAATTATTGATCAGGATATTAATTTTAACCTGACCGAAGTACAGGCCGGTGTCTCATTTCAGGTGCCCAGACAGTCTGTATTGGCGATTTGCTTATATTCTGAGCCTTTATAATGCAAGATTGAACTGGATCGATCCCTTTTACGAAGCACCTTTTACATTCCGTTACCGGTATCTGACAGGTTGGGCACTGGAGAATTCAATTCTGTATGATGGGGTGAAACGCAATAAAAATACCGACATCAATCCTTCCGGCGGACGTCTGGTGTTTTTTAAGTATGGCTATGAGGAAAATAAATTTCTGGAGGATTTTAAAACGGGAACCTCGGTTGGTGTTGAAATATATAAACTATATAAGTTTTTCAGGTTTGAATTGGATTGGGAAGAATATTTTCGTATGCCGGTATTCAAAAATCACTCCCTGGCCGTTCGTTTACGTGCCGGATATATTGATCGTCCTGTGGATGATTTCTTTAATTTGTTTGCCGGAGGTTTGATCGGGATGAAGGGATATTCCTATTTCAGCATCGGTGGGACAAAAAAACTTATCGGAACCGTGACCTACCGTTTCCCGATTATCTCCAATATTGATTGGCAATTGTTCAATATCTATCTTGATAAATTATATTTTGGTGTTTTTTATGATTATGGTAACGCCTGGACCGATGATACGATAAATTTTTCTCATTTCAAACGGGGTGTTGGTTTCCAATTGAGATTGGATACATTCTCAAATTACCTGTTTCCAACGCGAATATTTTGGGAAGCGGTCTACCCGATTGATGAGTTGAATTTCGAGAATGTGACCTATAATAATGACTGGCGATATTATTTTGGCATACTCTTCGATTTTGATATCAGAGAAAGATTTAAACAGATTTTCAAATATTTTTAAACCGAGAATATATTATGAAAATAGCAGGCATCGTAGGTGTTTTAATTTTTCTTACTTCTGTTGGAATTTGTGAAGAACCGGAGACCCTTGATCCCATGCCGCTGAATCTTAAAAGGTACCATTTGCTTGAAAAATCTTTTCAGCATGTAGACTCTTTGACGCAGGTACATACGGAAGAAAAATCGGTTATGCGGGCAGCCCTCTACTCAGCAGTTTTACCGGGTGCCGGTCAGTTCTATGCAGGTTCCATATGGAAAGCAGCCTTATTTGCCGGTATCGAAGTCGCTGCCTGGACAACGTATTTTGTCTATGAAGGCAAAGGAGATACACAGGATACCGACATGCGCCAATTTGCTAATGGACATTGGATAGATCAAAGGTACTGGTCCTGGTTGTATTACAACGGTACGCTTCGTGAGGATGTTCGCAGTGATCAAAGATTCCCTGATTATACCCTGGTTGAAGATGATACCTACGGCGGATATATGCTTGAGACTTATAATGCCGATGTGGTCACGAGTTTGCGCTTTCTCGAGGAGGCACTCGGACACAGTCACAAATTGCCCGAGACAAGAACACAACAATACTATGAAATGATTTATAAATATGCCACACAGTTCGGGAATGCCTGGGATGATGCGGATTTTTATACTGTATATTATGGGAATACCAATCAGCTTACACAGAATATGTTTGTATACCGTGATATGCGCAATCAGATGAATGAATTTTACGATACGGCTAAAACGGCTGCCAACGTCGTTCTTATTAATCATGTTCTGAGCGCGCTCGATGCTGCCTGGACAACACATAGTTTTAACCGCACGATTCGAGTGAATCTCAGGGTCGATAGTAAAAAACATAATGGGGAACGGGTCCAAATGTATGGAGTGAACATTGTCTGGTAAACGGTATATAATTATACTGATCTTCGGGATAAGTACAAATATTTTTGCACAGGAAGTTCCCGGTGTGCCGGTTTTCTCGAGAGAGAAACTGGCTTTTGATCAAAACGGAGCAGAGGAGAAGACGATCGATATATCCTCCCGCCCAATTGAAAAAAAATCAGTATCAAAAGTCTTTCTTTCTCAGCCTATTATTACCCGGAACCGGTGAAGCATATGTCGGTAAAACGGTATATACAAAAATATTTATGTCGATTGAGGTGGTAGGTTGGGGTTTATTCATTGCGAACCGGATCAATGTAAATAAAAGAGAAGAGGACTATAAAAATTATGCAGTCCAGCATGCTCGATTGGCCGGAAAAGAGAAGCCAGACCAGTATTGGATAGATATTGGCAAATTTGATAACCTGTATTTGTACAATGAACAACGGCGTAGAGATCGTGATATCGACGCCATATATCCTGAGAATACGACATTCCTCTGGCAGTGGGATAATTTGACCAACCGACTGGATTATGATGCCTATCGGATTGAGACACGCCAGATAGATGAACGAAAAATATACATCATTGGTGGGCTTATATTAAATCATCTTGTGTCCGCAATTAATGCATTGCGCGTCGCTCGTGCGCATAATCGGAAAATTGAAGAACTGGGCTGGCGCCTGGACTTTGATTATAATCCGTACGTCGGAGCAGCGGCGTTGACGTTTCAAACTTCGTTTTAAATTTATCTCAAATTTTCAGACCAGACGTTTTAAATCGATGAAAGCAAGGAATAAAACCTTCAGTGCCCGGGAAACCGCATTTCTGATCTTATTGGAATTCGTCACAAGAACAACCCGTCTGGATGATCTTGTAAGTCAGGCGTTCAACGCAAATATACATTCTGATCGTGATAAAAAGATGATCACCACGCTGACCCATGGTGTCGTAAAAAATCTTTCCCTGCTGGACTGGCGGCTGTCCAGTTTGTACCATGGAGATTGGAATAAGGCATTACATAAGTTGAAAACGATATTAAGACTCGCTGCCTATGAGGTCGATTTTCTTGATTTTATACCACCACACGCAACCATAAATGAATATGTGAATTTGGCTAAAAAAAAACTTACAGAGAAGGCGGGCGGCACAATAAACGGGATTATGCGCAATTATTTACGCCAAAGAAAACAGCTCGATCCGGAAAAAAAATTTAAATATCCTGCGACACAAATCGAACTTAAATATTCGATCCCAAAGTGGCTTGTAACCAGATGGCTGGATTTGTGGGGGGCCGAGCATACGGAAAAAATGTGTGCGATGTTCAATGCTAAGCCCATCTTCGATTTAAAAATAAATATAAACCGTATCCGCATGGATGCATTCGAGAAAATTCTGGTGGAAAATGGAATAAAATTTTCATACTCGGATTATTTTCCGGATATCGTCAAACTCCATGATATCCAGAAAATTAAAAATCTAAAACTGTTTCAGGAAGGATATTGTATTGTCCAGGATGAGAGTGCACGTCTGGCAGTTGAAATGCTTGAACTTGTTCCCGGAGACCGGGTGCTGGATGCATGTGCCGCACCGGGTGGTAAACTAAATGTTATGCGCCAATTGTTGCCGGATAGAATTTCGATGATTGGGCTGGACGTTGATGAACGTCGCATATCATTGATGCGAGATCATTGCGCCGCGGATTCCGGATCAAAATGTTATCGTGTGTGTGGCGATGGACGGACCCCCCCATTCAAAGTAACATTTGATAAAATACTTGTCGATGCACCTTGCTCCGGCTTCGGAACGTTACAGAAAAACCCGGATATAAAATGGCGCCGAAAACCTGAGGATATAAATATTTTTCAGAAATTGCAAATTGAAATATTGACCGGGGTATCTCAGTTGCTTTCTGATCATGGTTTGCTGGTGTATAGCACCTGTACAATTGATCCCAGTGAGAACGAAGAAGTCATCGCCGGTTTTTTAAACGAACAGCAAGGAAAGTTTATGACCATAAAACCGCCGGAATTTTTATCCGGATTTCAGGGCAAAGGTAATGCCATACGCACATTTCCGCATATTCATCAAATGGATGGTGCATTTGCCGTGAGAATAATCAGATCCAGGGAATTTTAGATGTATTCTGACAAATACAAAAAATATTGCCAAGACAAATATATTTAGTTAAATTTCAAGGCTATAAATAAATGGCGGATTAATGCTCGAGGATCTTTCTCAGCGTCTTGAATCCATATTTAAGACGCTACGCGGTTATGGAAAATTAAGCGAGAAAAATGTCACCGACTCGATGAAGGAGATTCGGCGTGCGCTGCTGGAAGCCGATGTTAATTTCAAGATCGTAAAAGATTTTGTAACTTCCGTAGAGCAGCGGGCAATTGGCCAGGATGTTTTACGCAGTGTAACCCCAGGTCAGATGATCGTGAAAATTGTACACGACGAACTGGTGAAATTACTGGGTGAGACAACGAGCCAGATGAAAACCGCCGGAATACCACCGACAGTCATTATGTTGTCCGGTTTACAGGGCAGTGGGAAAACGACGTTTGCCGGGAAACTGGCAGTTTTTTACGCAAAAAGGGTATGCACCCGATGCTGGTTGCAGCGGATGTGTACCGACCGGCAGCGATGGAACAGTTGCAGATCGTCGGTAAGAGTCTGAACCTTCCCGTATATAGTGAAAAGCAGAAAGATCCGGTTGCCATTTGCTCTAACGCCATTGGTGTCGCCCGCCAGCAAGAGTGTGATCTTATTATTCTTGACACCGCCGGTCGGCTCCATATTGATGAGCAGATGATGGTGGAACTTGAACAGATCAAAGCCAGGGTTAGGCCACAGGAAATTTTATTTGTTGCTGATGGTATGACCGGACAGGATGCGGTAAATACGGCCAAAGAATTCTGTGATCGCCTGGAATTTGATGGAATTGTACTTACCAAACTGGATGGCGATACACGCGGTGGTGCGGCACTTTCTATAAGGGCGGTGACACAAAAACCGATCAAGTTTATCAGCATCGGTGAAAAACTTGATGCGCTGGAACAATTCTATCCTGAACGGATGGCTTCCCGCATTCTCGGTATGGGGGATGTGGTTTCGCTGGTTGAGAAGGCTCAGGAAGTCGTCGACCATGAAAAAGCGCAGAAGCTTGAGAAAAAACTGCTGAAGCAGGATTTTACACTGGAAGATTTTTTTGATCAACTGCAACAGGTAAAAAAAATGGGCCCGCTGGATCAGCTGATAGGAATGATTCCCGGAGTGAGCCGGCAGGTCAAAGATGTAAAAATGGATGACCGGGCTTTCGTCAGAATTGAGGCTATCATCAATTCAATGACACTCCAGGAGCGACGGAATCCGCGATTGTTAAACGGCAGCCGCAGACGTCGTATTGCCGGTGGCAGCGGGACAAGAGTACAGGATGTGAATCAGTCTGCTGAATCAATTCGAGCAAATGAAAAAAATGTTAAAGAGATTCAAAAAAGTGCCGTTTGGTGGAATGAAAAATTTACCAATAGGTTTAGGATAAAATAGAATAATTCGGAGGATATTAACTTGGCTGTTAGACTGAGATTGCGACGCATGGGGCGAAAAAAACGACCGTTTTACCGGATTGTAGCGGCGGATCAGCGTTCTCCTCGAGATGGAAGATTTATTGAATCACTTGGATTCTATGACCCATTGACGGCTTCAAAAAATCTTGAGATCAAGAGAGATCGTATTTCCTATTGGCTGGAGCAGGGTGCCCAGCCGAGCGAGACCGTAAAAAATCTGTTGCGCCAGGAAGGAATTCTGCATCAAATGGACATGCAGAAACGTGGATTGGATACCGCAAAAATTGAAGAAGAAATGAAAAAATGGGAATTACTGCAAATAGAGCGTGCGAAACGCAAAGATGCTGCTAAAAGTCAGGCCAGGATTGAAAAAAAGAAAGCAGATGCGGAAAAGAAAGCGGCAGAACCGACACCTGCGCCTAAAGATACGAAAAAAGAAAAAGCGGCTGTCGTTGCTGAAACAGAAGGTCAAGCAGAAGAAGCTGCAGCGGTAGTTGCCATTGGTGCAGTAGCAGCGACAGAACCTGCCGCTGAAGTTGCCGAAGACACAGTAGCAGCGACAGAACCTGCCGCTGAAGTTGCCGAAGACACAATAGCAGCGACAGAACCTGCCGCTGAAGTTGCCGAAGACACAATAGCAGCGACAGAACCTGCCGCTGAAGTTGCCGAAGACACAATAGCAGCGACAGAACCTGCCGCTGAAGTTGCCGAAGACACAGTAGCAGCGACAGAACCTGCCGCTGAAATTGAAGTACCGGAATCGATGACAGAAGACTCTTCTGCTGAAACAGAGGAATCAGGAAAGAAGGAAGTGAAAGAGCCGGCGGCAGAGGCCGATTCAGAAGAAAAAGCACTACCTGCTGATGAAGATATGCTCGAAGCGCATGAGGGTGATGAACCAACACAGTCTTCCACTGATGAGGATACAGAATCTGAGACAAAAAGCGATAAATAAGGGCTACAGTTCCGTATTAACCGGATATGAGGAGGAAATGAAATGAAAGAATTTGTCGAGTACATTGCGAAACATCTGGTCGACAAACCTGACGAGGTACAGGTAACTGAAGTTGACGGAGAACGTGTAACTGTTTATGAACTTCGCGTCGGTGAAGGTGATTTGGGAAAAGTGATCGGAAAACATGGTCAAACGGCGAAGTCTATAAGGACCCTTTTGGGAGCTGCATCAGCGAAAGCCGGGAAACGAGCAGTTCTAGAAATCCTTGAATAGTCCGCATTCCACTCGGAATGTATCTGGTAGGGTATATATTAAAACCGCAGGGGATAAAAGGTGAACTAAAGGTACAATCTGTTTCTCCTGATCCCGAACGGTTTAAAAGTCTGAAAAAGATATTTATTGAAAGAGAGACGCCTGAAACCTATCTGGTTGAATCGGTGCGTATTTCGGATAGGTTTGTTTTTTTAAAGCTCAAAGGAATCGATTCTCGTAGCAATGCCGAGATTTTACGTGGTGCTGAAATTTTGATTCGGGATGAAGATGTGATTGAGCTGAAACATGATGAGTATTTTGTACATGATTTAATCGGTTGCCGTGTGGTAGATGAGCAGAATAATATGATTGGTAAACTGACCGGGATCATGCAAAATACCAGTAATGATATTTATGTATTGATCGCCCCGGACGGTCGTGAAGTGCTCATCCCGGCGATCCGTGAAGTTGTCCGGGAAATTAAATTGAAAAACAAACAAATTACCATCCGGGTCCTTGATGGATTACTGGATTAGTTCATTGAAATGATAATAGATATAATTACGGCTTTCCCGTCGATGGTTAGCGGACCTATCGAAAAAAGTATCATTGGACGGGCTTTGAAACAAGGATTGGTGCAGATCAAAGTTCATGATCTACGGGACTGGGCAAAGGATAAGCACCGAACCATAGATGATACGCCATACGGCGGAGGCGCCGGCATGGTTTACAAGATCGGACCTCTCTATGACTGTTTAACCGATCTTACCAGAGCTGACAGTGAAACGGTTAAAATTATTCTAACCTCACCTCGGGGAAAAACGTTTACTCAGGGCGAAGCCGTAAAATCGTCCCTGCTTGATCACATTATTATTGTCTGTGGTCATTACAAGGGTGTTGATGAACGAATAAAAGTATTCTTCCGGATCGAGGAAGTGTCGATCGGTGATTATGTGCTTTCCGGTGGGGAAATACCCGCATTGGTCTTGACTGATGCGGTTGTTCGTCTGATCCCGGGTGTGCTTGGCGATATCGATTCGGCTTTCACCGATTCATTCTCAGACGGGCTGCTCGATTGTGACTATTATACCAGACCGGAAAATTTTAAAAATGTCAAGGTCCCCGAGATTTTAATGTCGGGAGATCATCTTAAAATAGAGGACTGGCGTCATGAGAAACGCGAAGAAATTACCAGAGCCAGACGCCCTGATCTTTTTAATAAATATTTAAAAACAAATAAATATAAAAAATAGGTGCAAAAAATGGATATTATAAATACTGTTACCGCAAATCAACTCAAAACAGATATTCCTGATTTTAAGCCTGGTGATACGTTGCGTGTGCATGCCCGGGTTATTGAAGGGGAAAAAGAACGAATCCAGATTTTTGAAGGGGTATGTATCAGCCGTAAAGGCGGCGGTATCCATGAGACTTTCACGGTTCATAAGGTATCGAACGGTGTTGGGGTTGAACGGATTTTCCCGCTACATTCGCCGCGTATCGCCAAGATCGAAAATAAAAAGATCGGGCGGGTGCGTCGTGCCAAATTGTACTATCTGCGAAAATTACGTGGTAAAGCTGCCCGAATTGCTGAAAAATAAACCGCCCCAAAGCGGTTTTTTTTTGTTAAAAATAACATGTATGTTTAAGAACCGATATATGAATAAAACACTGTTAAAAATTAATTTAACAGATTTTTTAGATTAAATTTATCTGGTAGAAAAATCATGACACAATACATTGTAAAAATTTAAAATTGTTGGCCATAAGACATTAATATTCTATGGTCTAAGTCATATTTGTGTGATTTGGTCAGAATGTACCAGGTTAATTTATTCTTGGGATTTGGTAATTTTTCCGATAATATAATTTATTTACGAGGAAATAATTGACCTGCCGTTTACTTACTTTTTTATTTCTGTTTTTATCGGTTTTTACCTTCATGAGCTGCGCTTCACGCGGTGTACCCGGCGGTGGGCCTGTCGACCGGACTCCGCCCGAAATTATCTCAACCGAACCGATTCCGGATTCTACCCAAATAACAGAATTGAACGAAATTGTCATTATCTTTTCGGAACGTATGGATGAACCCTCAGTCGAAAGTGCCATTTTTATTTCTCCGCCACTGAAATTTGAAACCGAGTGGTCAGGTGGTGATGAAGTTACCTTGCTTTTGCAGGATACGTTAAGACACGATGCGACCTATGTGGTAACGATAGGTTCCGGAGCTTCAGATTCCAGAAAAAACCGTATGTCGGCCTCTTATCAATTTGCCTTTTCCACCGGAGCAACGATTCAAAAGGGCCAGATTAAAGGGTTGGTTTACGGGATTACCGAAAGAGATCCGTTCTATGTATTTGGCTATTTTTTACAAAATCAAACATCAGCTGAAATCGATCCTACAACTTATCCGGCAGATTTTCTTACCCAACCTGGCGCAAATGGTGCTTTTTCGATGGGTTATTTGAAACCGGGTAAATACCGCGTGTTTATTGTTGAAGATCAAAACCGGAACTTAATTCTCGATTCCGATTATGAACGGGTAGGAATCCCAACACGTGATGTAATGCTCGATTCGACTCAAACTGTTTTTGATCAGCTCTATTTTAAAATTACGAGGGTTGATACAAGTGCGCCAAAACTTACCGGAGCACGGGCTATAAACGATGGCAAAGTGCTCGTACGATTAAGCGAACCGGTAAATCTCATCAATCCGGAGTTGGTCAGCATAATAGATACTCTGAATGGTAATTTGCTTAATATCCGAAGTGTGATCTCCAACAAGGAAGAAAGAAATCAATATTTTATATTTACCAATAAACAGATGCCGGGGAGTGGCTACCGTTTGCAAATTGAACAACTTTGTGACACCACCGGCAATTGCCAGGATTCGGTTCAATTAGCCGATTTCTCTGCTGCAACCGAATCAGATACGGTCAAATTCAAAATTCTGAAGATAAGTCCACGCGATAGCGCGAAAAATGTAGCCATTGAGCGCCCGGCAAATTTTGCGCTTTCCAACGCGGTCGATACGGTTTCATTTACGGCAGCCTTTAAAATTTATACTGAGGCAGGCGATACACTAAAAGCCATATGGCAATGGGATAATCTTGAGACTGGATATTTACAGACCAAGGAAGGATTTATGCCGGGTGAATCGTATCAATTAATCCTGCAAAGTGACAAGGTATATTCAATGTGGGGTGATACTCTGGGAGACTCGACCATCTCAAGATTTTTTAGCATGCGATCTGCTGATGAATTTGGCAGTTTTTCGGGGCTTGTGGATATGCCGGCTAACATTGTGGAAACAACACATCTATTTATCACACCATTAGGGAGCAAGCTTCCGCGAAATTTTTAGTACCAGCCCAGGATAGCACTTTCCGGGTAGCCTGGCTTCCCGAAGGCAAGTACATTCTGGGTGGGTATATTGATCTGAATCATGATCAAAAATACAGTCCCGGTGATTTTTATCCCTTTGAATTTGCCGAACCATATTATATTCAACCGGACACCATCCGTATTCGTAAACGTTGGGAAGTTTCAGATTTTAAATTTCGAATTCCTGGATTGGATACTCAATGAATTTTGAATTTTATAAAATGCATGGTACGGGTAATGATTTTATTGTGGTTGACAACTTTACCGGAATGCTGAATGATTGGCCCGCAGAATTTGTTCAGACGATCTGTCAGGCGCATACCGGAATCGGTGCTGATGGACTGCTGATCATTGAACGTACACCTGCTGCGGATTTCAGGATGCGTTTTTTTAATGCTGATGGTTACGAATCTGATATGTGTGTCAATGGCAGCCGGTGTATTTGCTATATGGCACATTATTTAAAGATCGTCGGGCATAAATTTAGGTTCCTTGCGGGAGATGGTGTACATTCTGCAGAGATATTGCCGGAGCGGCAGGTAAAAATTCAGGTTTTACTTCATGCAATTCAGGATAACCGTACATTTCCAGTTGATTTTGAACTCCCAGACTCGCTATATTTCATAAAATTTCTCAACACAGGTGTACCTCATGTTGTATTACAAACATCAGATCAATCTGATGCACCTGTGGAGCGTATCGGAAGCGCCTTGCGTTTTCATAGCTATTATCAGCCGCAAGGGGCAAACGTAAATTTTGTTCAGGTTTTAAGTAATACCATACCTTTTAGATTAAAAATTCGTACCTTTGAACGAGGTGTCGATGCAGAGACATTATCCTGCGGCTCAGGTGCGACTGCTGCGGCGTTGAGTTTTTTTGCCAGCGCTGGATTCACTCAGCAAAGGGTACAGGTCGAAACCAGAGGAGGCGATTTAACCGTAAGTTTTACCGGAAATGGAGAAAATATATACCTGCAGGGACCGGTAAGAATTGTTTTTAAAGGAACTTATTTTAAGGAGGATACCTGATGGTACGGGCAGCTGTGGTCATATTTTTAACTTTGACGATTTCATCTTGTGCGTGGTTTACAAGCAGCAAACCAGAGGAGGAAGTAACCAAAGTACCGGAAGTCAAACCTGAACTAGTTCCTAAGGAGGTACGGGAAACCGCTGAGAACTATGTCAGTGAGGGGGTAAATGCATACCAGAGCGGCAAATATAGTGAGTCTGTTGTGGCATGGCAACAGGCACTGGAATTGATACCCGGAGACGCTGAAGTGCACAACTTCATGGGTATTTCTTATCATAAATTGGAACGATTTGATGATGCAAAACGTCAGTTTTCCATGGCGACACAACTCGATTCTACATACTACGAGGCATACAATAATCTTGGATATATTCTGTTTCTACAGGAAGATTATACAGCAGCAAAAAATGCCTTTGAGCGTGCCTTGGAAATAAATCCGAATTATACCCAGGCCCAGCTGAATTACGATAAGACCAAAAAAATAATGAATGGTGAGTTACTCCGGGAAGTTTTCGAGTTGACCCAAAAAGCAGAGAAAATGGATAATCTTGATGAGAAAATTTCATTTTATAACAAGATACTCGAAATTGATTCCAGCTATTCCGAAGGTCATAATAATATTGGTGTGGCTTATTATTATGCCGATAATCTGGACAGTGCATATTACCATTTGAATAAGGCAATAGCATTGAATAAAAATTATCCCGAGGCCATCAATAATCTCGGTTATATCTATATGCTTGCCGGTCGCTATGAAGATGCCGTTAAACTCTTTCTAAAAGCCATAAGCCTCAAACCTCAATATGTTATTGCGCTGAATAATCTTGGTGAAACCTATATGAAAATGGGCGAGAAAGAAAACGCGCAACGAGTTTTTCGGACAGCCTTTGATATGGATCCGGAAAATCAGTATGCCCGCGATAATTTGAAAGTACTTGAGAACGGTGAGAGTAACTAACTCAAATCATTATAATTGAGGAATATGCCCTGATGCATATTATTCTGATGGCAGGTGGTGTAGGTACACGTTTCTGGCCATTAAGTCGTCGTTCAAGACCAAAACAGTTATTGAATATTGTGGGATCGAAATCGATGCTCAGGCTTACTTATGAACGCATTCGATCATTAACCGATCCTTCGAAGATCATGATTATAACCAATGTGGAGTTAAAAAAGGTAATCGAGGAGGAATTGCCCGAAGTTCCGCCGGATAATATCATTGGAGAACCGCAGGGACGAAATACAGCACCTTGCATCGGGCTCGGTGCTGCGATTGTGCTATCGCGTGCCGGAAAAGATGAAGTGATGGTCGTATTGCCTGCCGATCATCTGATCTCTGATGCGAATAATTTCAGATCGACTATAAAAGCGGGTGTTGAGTATGCCCGAAAAAATGACAGACTGATAACGCTGGGTATCAAGCCAACTTACCCTGAAACCGGCTACGGCTATATTCAGATAAAAGATTTGCGAGACGATGCGAATGGGAAAAATATTTACGAGGTGCGCACGTTTGCAGAAAAACCCAATTCTGAAACGGCTGAACGGTTTTTAAAAAGCGGAGATTTTTTCTGGAACAGTGGTATTTTTATCTGGAAAACCGGTAAAATATTGCAGGAAATCGATGAATATTTACCGGAACTAAGTTCCGACCTTGAAAAGATCTCACAGGCCGTTGATAAAAAATCGTTTGGAAAAGTTGTTCGTGACATGTATTCTCATACCAAACCGATCTCAATAGATTATGGTGTCCTTGAGACATCAGAGGATGTCAGCGTCATTGTTGCAGATTTTAACTGGAATGACCTTGGTTCCTGGGAAGCTGTATACAATATCTCACCGAAAGATAACCGGGGAAATGTAATTCATTCAGATAAAAAAATTCTGATCAATGCCCAAAATAATTACTTTTATGCGAAGAATAAAATTATCGCTGCGGTTGATGTCGACGATCTGGTGGTTGTCGATATGGAAGATGCGATCCTGATTTGCCGGAGAGAAAAATCGCAAAATGTAAAGTCAGTCGTTGATCATTTGGTCCGGAAACAAATGGAGAAGTATTTATAACCTTCTAATTAATATAAAAATGACATTTAATAAATTCGTCCGGCATTGCATATTTTTCATTGAAAATTTGGCAATCTTTTTTAAATTTCAGGCATGATGAATGATGAGGAGATTTTAGGCGAACTTCAGAAGATATTACACGAGTTATCTATCCAGGTGAGATATGGCAAGGGGTATTTTATCGGAGGCCTGTGTCGCTACAAAGATCAAAAATATTTTTACTTGAATAAGTCACATGATCTTAACCAACAAATTGCAATAATGATCACTGAAATAAAAAAACTCGACCTCAACGGAGTGGATATAAACCCAAACATTTCCAAACTCCTGTCAGAGTACGAAACCAATTAGGAGGCAAAATGTCCGAAAAAGAACGTCAATCGACACGCCTTGAATCTGATTTGTTTATTTCATACCGCCTATTTGATGCAAATGACCGGGTTTGCGAAGAAGGAATGGCTAAAACCAGGGATATCAGCAAAAGTGGTGTCGCACTTGAGAACAGAACGGATTTCGAAGTTGGATCAAGGGTGGAATTAACAATCGCCTTGAGCGAAGAGCTGGTTAAAGCAGATGCGGTCGTAAGGAATAGTAAGACATTAAGTAATAATAACTTTTTGATGGGCTTGGAATTTACAACACTTTCGGATGATGATTTTGACAAACTCCGTGCTGAGTTCCCCGAAATCAGTACATGATTAAATATACCCTTTTCCTTGTTGGGTTTGTTTTTTTACAGTCCGAAATTGTGTGGTCCGATCACCTCATTGAAAATGACCGAATTTCTGGTACACCTCGCCTGGAATTAAATGAAGAGAATCTAAACCAGCTTCAGTTACGAACCAACCTTCTAGGGCAATCATTTCTACATAAATCCCAAAAATCATACATTCTGGGTGATGCCGCCCAATTTTATACCTACAATTTTGAGAATGACAAATTTACTCAGGAAAACGCCACACTACGCTATACCGATGGTTTAATCAAAATCTGGGTAGCTGATTCCGAATGGTCAAATGGACATGTTACCGACCAGGTTATCCAAAAGGTATACGAAGGATTAATGCTTCAAACACCCTCGGGAAGCGTAGATAAAAACAAAGGTATAATCGAAATTGTTCATGCCAATTTCGGTTTACCGCCAAATTTTGACGGTGATGGAATTACGGATTTTCTGCTTACAGATATTAAAGATGGCTGGCAGGATGGCGAGGGATTTATCGCCGGATATTTTAACCCGCTTGATCAGTATATCAACGGTACATTCATAGGCCGGACACAGATAAGCGGGTCAAATGAACGAGATTTGCTGTATATCGATACTTTTCCGGGAATATACCATGATGGCGCTTACGGGTATACTGAAGTATTGGGAACTGTCAGCCATGAGTATCAGCATCTCGTAAACTATCGTTATGATAAGAATGAAGCGACATTTGTGAATGAAGGTCTGTCCGAATTATCCTCTTTCCTGTGTGGCTATGGTCTGCGCGATCCCTCAAAATATCTAATCGATACGAATATCAGTATTACCGGTTGGGATACTGATTTACCACAGGCCTTAGCACATTATGCAAAAACAGCGTTGTGGACGTATTATTTATACGAGAAGCTGGGAGTGACTTTTATACAGGAACTAACCCGCTCTGGATTAAATGGAATTCCGGGGATTGAATCTGCCCTCAATGCCGTGGGCTCTGAGGAGACATTCAACGAACTTATGAGAAATTTTTTTATCACCATTGCTCTAAATACAACGGTTAATGGTTTGGATTTCCAATTTGAATGGGAGGCTTTGAAAGGAGTCCGCGCCGCACCTCAGAATTATATTTTCGACTATCCGCATGCATCAAGCATAAAAAATCCGGTAAATGCGCTTGGTATCTATCGTTTTGAAAATGGAGATACCCTTTCTGTTACAACCGGTAACCTGCCTTCACATGTATCGCTTCTGATTAACAAGTTCGCGATAAACGGTCTACCAGAATTACTCGTACCTTTTCCCCCGTATGGGTATCAGGATGATGACTTTGGAACTCAATGGCAAACTGAAGATGTGATGGTAATAAACTATGAGACAAATGCAGTTTGGTCCCTGTCTGCTTCCGCGAGCCAGATAGCCTATATTAGTGATTATCTGCTTTCAGAACAATCCCTTGATTTACGAATCCAGATTTCACAGGATATAGTTGCCAACAGCATTATGGTGCCCTATGACAGCTGTTGGTTACAATCGGTACGCTTCTATAACCAGCAATCATCCGCTGGTGTAAATGTGCATATTTATAGCGATAAAATTGCCGATGGAATGAAGCCGGCCGGACAATCTGTCTTATTCGATAATATCCTGCAAGGTGATTGGGTTGAACTTGATTTGCGTTCGGTCGAAATATGGCGCCAGGCGGGAGAGACTTTTGATATCGGCATTGAGTTTATTGACGGAGGTATAATTGGTTATACCGTTTCAGATATTGAAGGAGTCAATTCCTTTTTATATCGGGCCGCTGATGGTAAGTATTCTGCATTGGACAATTTTAAAGTGGATGGAGTTACGCTGACCGGTAGTTGGTTGCTTGATATTCGCTACGCAGCCCCATTAGCCTATAAACCCGGAAATACCAATCAGATTCCCGCATCATTTACCATTGAATCAATCGGCCCGGTACCTTTTCCATCACCGACAAATCCTGTCCTGAGAATTCAGTACACGGTAAATAAACCAGGGAATCTCACCGTCGATGTTTATAATATTCTGGGTCAGCGGGTCCGGCGTTTATTTGAAGGGTATGAAGATAATCTTGCTGGAACTTTGACATGGTTCGGTGATAACGCTCTTGGAGCCCCGGTAGCAAGCGGAACATATATCCTGCACTTCCGGTTTGAAGATCAGGCAGAGGCACGCAAAATATTGATTATTAGATAATTCATGTGATAAGCCTCACATCCTTTTTATTCCGATTTTGATAATATAAATTAATGTGTATAGTGAATCTGTCATTAAATACGTTCATATAAATTTTGCATATCGTGATGCTTTTTTATACTCATTTTGGCGTAGCAAAAAAGAAAAATAAAAATTATAAATTAATTTCAAATAAAAACCAGATCTTTTAAGTTTCAGGAAGGGTAAATAGAATAAAATATGTGCAAATTAATAAGAATGGTCATTCTTTTTGGAATATTTTTATTTACGTTTCAAGGATGCAGCCAGAAAGGTGCATTGTCGAAAGGTGAAAAAGAAAAACTGGATATTCAGCTACAGCGGTTATTTACCGAAGAGCCTATTCCGGAAAATTTATACAATATAAGTGTCGATGACTCTGGTATTAAGCGGTATGGTGTTCTGATCTATATCAGTAACGGTGAAGCCCTGAAGAAATCAGGCATACCGATAAATAGCGTTAATGGTAATATTGCCACAGTGAATCTGACACTGGACCAATTACGCGCTGCAGCCCACATATCGGAAGTAAGGGCGATAAAAAATATATCAAAAAGTTATCCCCAATAATATCCCGGGAGGAGTTTCATGAAAATCAGGTTAATACATATTTCAAATTTAATAATTTTTGTTCTGTTACAGATTGGTCATCTTGGCAACAGCCCTCTCCCAAATATTGATTTGTATAAATTGAATCCCAGTTTACAGGCGGTAATGATTCAGTCGGGCATTAATATTCAGAATGCACCGGCGCAGGGAATACCGCAGAAAGCATACCTGGATGAGTATGGAGAGGAAAGATACGGCGTTATTATCAAGACAGATGATGCCCGGATGCTGCAGAACTCGGGGATTCATCTTAACTCTGTATTCGGTGAAATTGCAACAGCAATGGCTACGCCGGAAGAAATTCTCTTCCTCTCCGGTCGCAAGGAAGTAAAATATGTTGATATTCCGTCGATCTCGGTCAATAAAATGAATAACAGCCTGCCTGAGATGGGCGCCAGTCTGGTGCATGCGGGATTTATTAATAATACACCCTATCGGGGTGAAGGTGCCATTGTCCTGATTTACGATTCAGGTATCGATTGGAGTCATCCGGCATTCCGGGATCCGAATGATCCTACTAAAAGCAGAATTCTCAGTATATGGGATCAGACGTTAACACCATCAGGCGGTGAATCACAACCTTCCGGATTCAATTATGGGGTTGAATATACAAAACCGCAGATTGAGGATGAACTGGACGGAAGTCCTGCAAATTTTGTGCGAACCACGAATAGTGACGGCCATGGAACCCATGTTGCCGGAATTGCAGCCGGAGGTGGTGAAAAATTCAGTGGTGTTGCGCCGGATGCAGATATCATCATTGTCAAAGGTGGCGACGGTAGTTTCCCTGAGAATTATATTATTGATGGCATCAGTTATGCTGCAGCAAAATCAACCGCTTTTGGCAAACCAATTGTTGTCAATCTTAGCCTTGGCGGACAGAATGGGCCTCATGATGGGTCCCGTGCATATGAACAGATAATCGATTCGTTTAATAGCCAGCCCGGACAGGTAGCAATCGTTGCAGCGGGGAACGATGGGAATGAACTGATTCATATTTCGGGATCTTTGCAAACCAGTGGCAGTGTGACCTTCCAGTTTAATGTGCCTGCCGGATATGTCCCCAATGCCGGCAGCAGCAACGATGAATTCTTGTTTTCTTTATGGTATGATGAAAATACTACAGTATCGGCAAAAATAACCTCACCCAACGCCATTAGTTTTACCGCAAACAATAACCAATCGGGCTCCCCCCCCAACCAGACGGATGGTTTTATATATCTCGAAAACAGCCGGATTGATGAATCGAAACAAAATATCCTGGTCTATGTCAGCGATCAGAGTGCCAATAACCCTCCGGCCAGCGGAACCTGGACTCTTGAGCTTTCCGGGGCCAGTGGCGCGGTCACTTATGACGGATGGCTCGCCCAACGTGGGGTCGGTGAAGATAATGTCAGTTTACTTAACGCGAATGCATTGAAAACAATATCGATGCCGGGAACAGCAGAAAAAGCGGTAACTGTGGGTGCTTATGTGACAAAAAACAGCCTGGCCTGCTGTTGATGGCAGACAATATCAATATACAGACGATGACGCTGTCGGAGAAATTGCCGATTTTAGCAGCGTCGGCCCTACCCGTGATGGCCGCGTAAAGCCGGATATCTCTGCTCCGGGAAAAGGCATCGTAGCCGCTTTATCAGGTGATTAGTGATGCAGCCGATGTTATCGTCCATCCTGATAGCGCATATGTGTTATCACAGGGGACAAGTATGTCAACACCCCACGTCACAGGTGCCGCTGCGGTACTGCTAGGTATTGATGCCAGTCTGACCGCGGATCAAATCAGAGCATTATTTAACGATACGGCCGGTTCTGATACGTTTACCGGATCTCTGCCCAATAACACTTGGGGGAATGGTAAACTGAGTTTATTAAATGCCGTGATTAAAAAAGTCAATTATGCGGATGGTTCCGAGAAAAACCTCATGGAATATTACAACAATAACAGCGGTCCATATTATGTATTTGACCAAACAGATAAAATGGCAGTTAGATTTACTCCGTCAAATTCAGGACAGATTACCGGACTATATCTAACTCTGCTGATCAGTCATCCGGATATAAATCCTGTCATATCGGGCAGCGGTTTTTTGAATTGTGCAATTCACACCGATGCCGGTGGAGTGCCCGGTTCGCAACTTGGTAGTATGGTAGCTATGCCGCTTAAAAATCTGGATCCAGGGACGAAAAACTATATAAATATGTTGACTTCTAATGTCAGCGTAACCGTTGGTAACAATTATCATGCGGTGATATGGTTATCGGATCCTGCAAATTCGATAAAGATTCTTTTTGATGACGGGACTTTGGAACAGGTAAATAATCCTTCTTTGGTTTATGTGGGAAATACGTGGTATACTTTTAAAGATGCTTTCAGTAATACCCCCTATAACTTCTTACTGGGGATTGAAACAACAACACTGTTTAATCCGAATGCCATAGACCAGGATTTCGACAGAGTCGCGTACGATTTTAGTCTCTTCCAGAATTATCCCAATCCATTCAATCCGTCAACGACGATCCGATATAGTCTGAGGCAGCCTGGAGATGTTAACCTGACTATTTATGATGCCCTGGGACGCAAAGTCATCACCCTGATGGATGGATATCAGGAAGGTGGCATCCATGAAGTCAGACTGGCAGGCGACCAATCAACGCGGCAACAAGGTGACGAGTGGCATTTATTTCTATCATCTGAAATCGGCAGATGGTGTTAAAACAAAAAAAATGATTTTGTTGAAATAAAAAAAGTGATAAAGCTACAGAGCCATAAAGCAACAAAGTAGGGCGAGGCGATGCCTCACCCAGGCAAAAGGTTAAAAGTTGCAGGTCATAAGTAAGTTGTAAGGCATGTGGTCCCCACGAAAGTGGGGATTTTTTTTGCATTAAATAAAAATACTTTGATTTCCTCTGATTCAAACCGAATCGGCTGTCATATCAATAATTTTCCATATTTCATCCACCCAATCCAAATGTTCCGGCTTCATGAGACAGGAACGGAGAACGGTAATCTTTTCTGTGGTTGATGCCAGTTCAGTCCAGGCCTGATGCCATATGTTTGCAGGCAGTTGTAAAAGCGCCAGATGTAAATTATTTTTAGCCGCCTGATCAAATAAATTTTGGGATTTTGAGGAAATAGTATCCGCTTTGTCTCCGGTCAGGCCCCAGATGACGATATCAAGTTCCGGCTCGAATATGGTCGTAAATCGGTCGTCATTTTTGAGACGTTGATGAAGTTCCAGCGCAGCCATTCGTCCTTTCTCAAGACCTCTGGCAAACGCACCCCCCAGGACCATTGGCAGCAATTTTTGCGTGGCCCATAGTGCAACGGCACTGGCACCCGCACGAGAGCACTCAAGACTGATTTCCCCGAGATGCAAATCCTTTGAGGAAAAATAGGTATAAGGCGAGTCGTGTTTGTAATATTTTCCGAGCGCCGGATCCTTGAAAAGGATACAACCGCAACCATAAGGCTGAAGACCATGTTTGTGGGGATCGACAACGATTGAATCAACAGCAGGAAGCGCATCGAACGCCGTGCGCGATTCTTGATGCAAATTATCTGCTAGTATAAAATATCCGCCATAGGCGGCATCGACATGTATGCGAAAAGAGTATTTTTTCCGCAGTTCAAGAATATCGTGTAGCGGATCAACCGAACCGGTTCCGGTTGTCCCAAGTGTAGCAACAACAGTCCCCACTTTGCCGGTTTTTAAAATCGTTTCCAGATTATTCGGATCCATGCGGGCGTAAGAATCAGATGCCACCTGCAGAAATGAAATTTTAAGTACTTCGGTAATTCGCTGATGGGTGTTGTGGGCCTGTTCCGATGCAACGACGATCTTTTCAGGATGCAGTTTTGCTGCGATCCACAGGGCTTCCAGATTGGCCAGTGTTCCACCACCGGTCAAATGTCCGAGATAAGTATCCCATCCGAACATACCGGCAATCTCGGAAACGGCTTCCTTTTCCATTGCAGAACTGGCCCGCCCGCCATCCAGCGCATGATTATTCGGATTTATCCATAAAGCCAACATATAAGCAAGTCGTGCCACCGGGTGCGGCGGTTTAAGCATTTGCCCTGCATATAACGGATGATGGTAGGGATAGTTATCCTGCATACGTTCAGCAACTTCATGCATCACTGCAGTTAACCGGTCAAGATCAAAATCATATTCGATATCCGGCAGGTGTGAAAATCCCTCTTCCAGTTTCTTCAGAGCAGAAGCTAAAGCACTTAGACCCTTTTTCTCAAAATTCATCTGTAATTGATCCTTAAACTTATTGTTAAATACAATTATAGCCTGGAGAAGATTAAATATTCACAAAATCAGGAAATAATGCAATCGGGGGGCAAATTAAATTATTGCTCTTATCATGACGAAATACAAGCGGTGAGAAAATAATTTACAGGTTTGGATGCATTTTAGGAAGAAAAGAAATTAGGAATTAGAGAATATTAAAAGTTTAAAGATGAACGATCAAAGATGAAAAAATGTTAGCGTTTAAAATTTGCGAATTTACATCTTTAAATAAATTCGTAATTCGTAAATGCTAATCGCTCATCCCTAATCCCTAATTTCAGCGAATCAATTTGAGCCGAAAATTTTATTCAGAAACGATTTCATGTCTTCCCAAGATTTTTGGTCTGCCTCGGCATTATAGGCCAGCGGCATATCGAATTTTTGACCAAAAAGATCGGCATCCGGATTGGTGAAACTATGTTTGGCGCCGGCATAGGAGATGAACTGATACTTTACCCCGGCGTTGTCCATTTCCTGCTTAAAAGCTTCAATCTGTTCCGGCGTAACAAAACTGTCATCGGCCCCGTTGCAAACCAATATCTGTGCCTTAACAGCTCCCTTCTGCGCAGGCATTTGCGTTGCCAGGCTTCCGTGAAAGCTAACCACGCCTTCAATATCCACACCCATTCTGGCCATATTTATAACTACGCCGCCACCAAAACAATATCCAATCGCTGCAATTTTTTGTGGATCCACTGCAGGATAACTTTTTAGTTTTTCAAGTCCAGCCGTAAAGCGGGCTTTGGCCTGATCCATATTCTGCATCACCTGCGAGGCGAATTTCATCGCATCACCGGGGTGATCCGCCTGTTTGCCATCTCCGTACATATCAACTGCTAACGCAACATAACCCAATTGAGCCAGCATATCCGCTCTTTTCCTGGCATAGGCATTATGACCCCACCATTCATGTACGACCAGTATGCCGGGACGTTTTTCCTTGATCGCAGCATCATAAGCAAGATACCCCTTCATGCTCAGTGTATCAACTTTATAGGTAACTTCCTCATGCTGCAGATTACTTGGTGCTGTTTGCTTGCCACACTGTAACAGCAACACTCCAACAACAAAAAACGAAATTAATAAACGCATTGGACCTCCTTTTGTTATTTTATTCTTTCAATATATGGTTTAAATTGTTCAAATAGAAAATGATGCCACACACGATCTACTATATTTGCCAGTTCGTCATCCAGCTCACCAATTCCGTGTAATTCAAATCTAATATGCGTTGAATCGGATCCCGCCGGGGATAATTCATAACTGCTGATCAGCTGCACGGCCTTTCCTGAAAGACCCAGGGGACCTTCGAAGCGTAATAATTTTCCACGTTCAGCTGCGATTACTGTGGCGTGTTTAACGCCGTTTCCGGCATCATCAAAAATCTCGAAGAAACCACCGCCGGGTTTGGCTTCGATGTAAAGCGCTTTCGGGTTTTCTGAGAATGAATGGTCCCACCAGGCACTGATATCTCCGCTTAACGCATCAAAAATCTCTTCAGGATTACCAGGTACATTAAGATCATGATTTATTTTATAGGCACGTACTTCCAGTTTTTCGACACCGGCCATTACCCCAGCGATATATACGATTGTCAAAAACAGTAAGGTTTGAAATTGAACCATATTTTCTTTCTCCGTTCTCAATCAATACGCTTTATTTCAATAATTCTAATCATTTCACGTGCATTTTCGTTTCCGGGATTTGAGCTGAAGCGACTTGCGGTAATATTGCAGGGCCGTTTCATCGTCACCCATGCGCAAATATCCCTCTGCCAGGGAATCCCATGTATTTGCGATTTCCGGAAATAATTCGGTATTAAGCGTAAATATTTCGATCGCTTGCCTGAGGTTGTCCTCCGAAAGCAGGTCATATCCGACCTTGTTCAGTACCATATCTGCATCTTCTTGAAACCGATACTCGGTGAGAATCTGATCAAAATTTTCCCTGAGATATTGCACACCGTATTGATGATAAAAATTAAAACAGGTCTCAAAAATACTGATTCTGGGTCCAACCCAGGATTCACCTTTTATGATCTTATACACATTATTTCCGAGTATTTCGGCAATCGGTTCGTCATAATTTGCCAGCACAATGATGATCGTTTTACGGCCGAAATCATGAATTATAACCGCATTGCTTCCGGGTGAGCCGCCGGCAAGGGCACTAACGCCCTTAAACTCATTCCAGGATATCATATTTGTATCCTGGAAATTATTGACCATTAATGATTTGGAATAATCAGATAATAGCCGGTTATCGACAGCAAGAGATATTCTCAATTTCAGAAGATCTTCGACGGTTGAATAAGCGCCACCTGATGGAGAAGGCCATTCATGAACAGTTACCTGCAAAAATTTACCTGTCGCTGTGCGCATATAATAACCGGGAAGAGGATTTAATCGTTTAATTTGTTCCCAGTCAAAAAGAGTTTGATCCAAGTTTAACCGTTTAAGAATGCGGATTTCAACATTCTGATGGTATGAAATACCGGTTACAGCTTCTATAACCGCACCAAGAACCGTGTAGCCGGAATTGGAATACCGTTCTTGTGTTCCTGGATCAAATGCCGGACGTTCTTTTGAAACAATATCCATAATATTACTTACGTTCTTCAGACTATCCAGCCGGGAGAGCGTGCCGGGATTCATTAGATAGTCTCCAAGACCGGACTCATGACGCAAAAGGTGCCTAATGGTAATTAAATTTCCGATGGTATCCGGGAACGCTTGTATATATTTTTGAATCGGATCGTCAAGCGCCAGTTCATCTTCTTCTGCTAATTGCAAAATAAGGATTGCGGTGAAATCTTTGACAATCGATCCGATCTTTAATGCATCCGAAATATCATTACGTTTTTGTTGTTCCCGATTTAAATACCCATATGCTCTGAGAAATCCCGGTTCATAATTCTCGGCTAATAGCACCATCCCGGAAAACAGGTCTTTTTGCACATAAGATTCAATCATTGCGGAGATCTCATCAGATTTTTTGCTGTCACAGGACGGGAAAAGAAGAAGAAACCCTGATATACCTGTCATAAAAAAGTATGTCAGGAAATACCAACGTCTCGTAAAATTGCCTTTTTGTGTTAGGACCTGCATCGTGTTCTTTTTGATAATTGTGTCCTGATTCTATAGTTTTAAAGAAGAATTTGGAAATTCTGGAAAAAACAGTACCAGATATATATCAAGTATTATGCAGCAACTATTTATCAAAAGTATATAACAAAATTTATCGCAAAATTAATTCATGAAAGTACCAGAACGGCTGAAATTTCAGAAAAAATGGACTTGAAACGAATTGTTTATCTGGATCCCCAGGGGAAACCGTCGCCAGAATATTTGCCTGAGGATGAAAAAAAGTTTACGGGAACTTTTTGCCAATTTATTAGTTTCTATAATTGCAGAAGCCTCCATACGAAGCAAAAAGGGCGAAGGATTCCTTCTTAAACCCTCCCAATTAAACTGATCCTTCGCTCTTTTTTTTATCCAGAAGACCAAATTTGTTTTTTTCCCGTCGAATATGTACTTTTAACGGCATTTTTCAGGCATAAGACCATGTCAGAAACACGTATCATTAGAATATATCCCGAAAATCCGCATCTGAGGGCAATTAATATCGCGGTTGAGGTCATGAGAGCAGATGGGGTTATCAGTTATCCGACAGATACCATTTACGGTCTAGGAGCATCTATTACCAGCAAATCAGCGCTGGAAAAGATTTACACGATCAAAAAAATCTCCGGTACAAAGTTATTGAGTTTTATCTGTAAAGATATAAAACAGATCGCGGAGTATGCCTATCTTTCCAATGCGAATTATAAGATTTTGCGCAGATGTCTGCCCGGGCCCTTCACCTTTATTTTACCTGCCACGGCTAATGCCCCAAAGAAACTTTTCCAGAAACGCCGCACAGTAGGGGTAAGAGTTCCGGATAGTAGACTATGTTTTATGTTGACGGAGACGCTCGGGATTCCAATAATAAGTACCAGTGTTCCGGCTGGGCCATACGAAGTATTGAACGATCCACAAGAGATCGATGCACGGATGGGGCATCAGCTCGATCTTATTTTGGACGGTGGTATTCTCGTCTCTGAACCTTCAACGATTGTTGATTTATCGGGGAATTCACCGGAAATTATCCGCCAGGGACGGGGGGATGTTTCGCTGATAAATTGAATAACACTCCGACTTGCACGAGAAGTCGAATAAATAAAATACAATAATTTTCGCCGGAAATATTATGGTGATTACCATTCCATGCATAATTCCTGAGGATTTTAAAAGATGGGTAAATCTTCCATAACATCTTGGGTTGAAGATTTGTCCCGGCAATTGGTATCATTTGCCGATCCCGTGAGGGCACCGGAACAGAAAAGGTATCTGAAGAGTCCTTATAAATTTTATGGTGTGCGTAAACCCCTGATTGATCAGATTGCCCGACAGTTTATGAGACAAAATCGGAATATATCTCCGGAAGAAATCATTGGGTTAGCTAATACTTTATGGAAATCCAGTTACCACGAACAAAAATCACTGGCCATCGCACTTCTAAATAATTTCTCAAATAAATGGGATACCCGTACCATCAAACTGGTTGATCGGATGATTGACGATGTAACCGGTTGGGATCACCTGGATGAACTGGCCATACATGTACTTGGGCCGCTTATTCATCGTGGATTTGCCCCGGTGGGATATCTCGAAGAATGCTCGCTGGCTGCAAATTTTTGGAAACGACGTGCCGCCTTGATCGCACAGATCACTTTTTTACGCAGGGGACAAGGTGATATTAAACTTCATCTGGATCTTTGTTATAAACTTATGTCTGAAAAAGAATTCTTTATTCGCAAAGCCATCGGCTGGTCACTTCGTGAACTGGCAAAAGCGAAGCCCCAGACTGTTTTTGATTTTTTAGTACGGTATAAGGGTCAAGTTTCAGGTCTGACGTTTCGCGAAGCCAGCAGAAATTTGCCGGATGATTTAAAATCAAAGTTAAGCTAAACCGATAGCATTTGAAGGCGGATGAACATGATTACAGTTATCTTCCCTATGCGTCTGCCGGTCGTAAAACCAAAAAAGCACGGCGGAAATGGCTAAAATTTATTTCGGGACATGCAGTTGGAAGTATGATTCGTGGCAGGGTATTATTTATTCTGCCGAAGCGCGCAAAAACTATCTTAAAGAATACAGCAAGGCATATGATTCGGTCGAAATCGATCAATGGTTCTGGTCTCTGTTCGGTGTTGACAAAGTTTCCTTACCTCAACCTGCTGTGGTGCGGGAATATATTGATTCTGTCCCTCAAAAATTCAGGTTTACAATAAAAATACCAAACAGCATTACCCTGACGCACTTTTACCGCAAGCAAAAAGATCAACCCCTCGAACCAAATCCACATTTTCTCTCGCGTGAAATCTTTGACCGTTTTCTTGAAATTCTCTCTCCTATGCACGCACAGATCGGCGTTTTAATGTTTCAGTTCGAATACCTTAATAAACAGAAAATGGCCTCGCAGATGAAATTTCAGGAGGAATTTGACAAGTTTATTGGTCAGTACAAAAATTTATTCAATTATGGGATTGAGATTCGAAACCCGAATTATCTGAATCGTCAATATTTTGAATTTCTAGATGAACACGGCCTTGGTCATGTATTCTTGCAGGGCTATTATATGCCCGCTATATTCGATGTGTACTCCCGTTATTATAAGAACATTGACCGAACAACGGTCATACGATTGCATGGCCCTGATCGAAGCGATATTGAAGAGAAAAGCCGGGGCATTTGGAACAAGATCCTCGAGCCAAAAGATGAAGACCTTAATCAGCTGGTCCGGATTATTAATGAAATGCGTTCGAGAAATCTCGATCTATACATCAATGTTAATAATCACTATGAGGGCTCAGCACCTATAACTATTGAACGGATTCAGAGTCGGCTTGGACAGTGAGCAGTTGGCAGTAGGCAGTAGGAAAATTAATAGAAGTAATAATTTAGTAAAAATCGGTATTTCTTATAATATTTTGGTCAAATGCCATCCTAACCGCTTTTATTATGAAAATTGATCGATAATATTTTAGTTAAGATTTACATAAAAGTTCCAAGTCTCAGAGAATATCTCGGTCCGGTATATCCCTTCGCACCCAGCTCGACGGTTGTTCGCCACGTTTCACCCAGAATCATTAGCCTGTTCTGAATATGATTAAATGGATTTTAATAACTCCAACAGGTATTGCCAGCAATTTTCAACCGCAGAAATATGTACACGTTCATCTGGAGAATGTGCGCCGTGAATCGTTGGTCCAAATGAAATCATATCCATTCCGGGATATTTTTCCCCAATGATGCCACATTCAAGCCCTGCATGGATGGCTTTAACCTCAGGAGCTTTACGGTACATGCGCTCATAGACTTTGGTCGCATTTTTTAATAATTCAGATGTTGGATTTGGCTCCCAGGCGGGATATCCACCACCCTGTTCAGTATCGAAACCGGCCAGCTCGCCAAGAGATTTTATTTTATCTGCAATATCGATAATGCATGAAGCCACGGAACTGCGCTGACTGGTGAGCAGTTCCAGTTGATTCTCCTTTGTTTCGATGATGGCCATATTGGTAGACGTCTCTACGAGACCGGCAACCGCATGACTCATTGCCATCACCCCATGCGGCATGGCATATATCAGATTAACCAGGGCAATCTGAAGATCGGTAGGAAACACTCTGGCCGTAGTCTGGAAAGGTTCTACTGATAGTGTGACATCTTTGTCGGTAAACCGAAGTTCATTTCTGTAAATTGACTGCATTTCTGCGATATATGCATCTAGTTTTGTCCTGTTCCCTGCTAAAGTAAAGATAGTCGCAGTGGCTTCTCGGGGGATGGCATTATGCTTATTTCCGCCATTTAATCGGGCCAGCTGATAGGGAAAAACAGCCTTTAAACCGTATAATAAACGGCCGATAAGTTTAATGGAATTCCCAAGTCCCTCATGGATACTCAGGCCGGAATGACCACCACGCAATCCGCTGATCTTTATTTGAAATGCTTTGGTATCGGAGGCAGGTTTCTGCCAATCGATTTTGCGCCTCAGTATGGTATGCTTGCCACCGGCGCATCCAATATAAAAAGCACCTTCTTCTTCAGAATCCAGGTTGATCAGGATTTTACTTTTAACAAATTCTTTTTTTAATCCGGATGCACCGGTCAAACCCGTTTCCTCATCAACGGTAAAAAGAAACTCCATAGGAGGATGAGCCAACGAACGGTCTTCCATCAGGGCAAGGGCACAACATACACCAATGCCATTATCTGCCCCAAGTGTAGTTCCTTCGGCACGCACCCATTCTCCGTCAATAGTGAGTTTTATCGGATCTTTGGTAAAATCATGAATGGTGTCATTGTTTTTTTCGCAAACCATATCTGTATGACCCTGAATGACTACGGAAGGCCGGTTTTCCATCCCTGGAGAAGCGGGGCAGGATACAATAATATTACCTATCTCGTCTTCCTTATAAGGAATTTTATTACGTTTGGCGACACCGATGATGTATTGCCCGATTGCTTTCTCATTACCTGATTCACGGGGAATCTGACTGATCTCATAAAAATGTTCCCAGACAAGTTTTGGCTCCAATCCTGCGATAACCGATTTCACAAACATCTCCTTTCTGATGGCGTCATTTTTACAAAAAAAATGAAATTAAGGTTCCCAATGCACTTTTATTATATTGTAGTGTTGATTTTCTAATAATCAATATACAAACTTAACGATATTCTATCAAACCAAGTTGAGCTTATGAAATCCGTAATTTCTGCTTCACGACGTACCGATATACCTGCATTTTACTTAGACTGGTTTATGGAAACACTTCGGAATGGCAGTGTCACGCTTCGGAACCCAATGTATCCCGGTCAGACCAGGCAAGTCAATCTGAATCCGGAGCAGGTAGGATGGATTGTTTTCTGGTCCAGGAATTATGCTCATTTTTTACGAAATTACCGGTTTTTTGAAGATTACAATCTCTTCTTTCATTTCACGATTTTATCATCCAGTTCTCAATTCCAGCCAAAGCAGCTAAGTTTAAAAAACGCGTTATCACAAACAGAAAAAATTGTCAGCCTTTACGGACCTGAACGCATCATCTGGCGGTATGATCCGATCATTATTTGGGAAAAAGAAGGAAATATCAATACAAACTTTAAAAAGAATGAATTTGAAGAGATTTGCCGGCATATGTCACAAATGCAAATACAAAAATGTTACATCAGTTTTGTGACCCCTTATCAGAAGGTTCTCCGGAGACTGAAATTTATGGATCCTGAACTAAAAATTCTTAATTACAGATCTGAGACGGCTGACGAGATTCTAAAAACGTTGAGGTGCATTGCTGATAGAAGGAAAATACAATTATACAGTTGCAGCAATGACGGTATTACCGGGAAAGGAATCGCCCGTGGAAGTTGCATCTCTGGGGATCTATTAAACCGGTTGTCTGGCTGCCGGACGGTAAGCGTGGCAAAAACCCCGGGCAGGAAAGATTGTGGCTGCACAAGTTCTATTGATATCGGCAATTATGATAGGCATCCATGTATGTATGGCTGTGCTTATTGTTATGCAAATCCGGTGGTAAGGTATTAAAAGTCGATATACTTAACCAGATCCTCCCGTTGACTCAAATGGACCAATATATCTTCCCGCTGCATTTCTTCAATTTTTTTCTTCGCATAGGATAGGGATATCCGGTACCGATAGCAAAAATGCCAGAGATCTATGGATCCCTGGGTAATTTCTATAAGCAATGCTTCTTCAAAAGTCAATTTTTGGTTTTCATCAAGTTTTTTTTCAATGGTAGGGAATAATTCCGCCCCTTTTGGTTTGATCATCCGGAGACTAAACCAGTAATTATTTGCCGTTACCAGATCGCAAATGGGGAAACCATTACCGGAATGTATAAAATGTTCCAGCAAATCGATACTTACCAGATAAGGTTTTTCCGCCTCATCCCAGAGATCATCCCATACCTGGCGATCGTTCAATTTTAGCCATTCGAAAAATGCAATTTCAATATCCGGCAATTTCATCAGGGCATATCCCTGAAAAAACTTTTTGAGTGCGGAAACATCACGATCGGTCAATCCGGCGAGTTCCTCCTCCGTAAACTGCAATAATCCAAATTCTTGATATTGCGCGTTTTTTCTTGCCACAAGGGGATCCATGATATCCTTTTTTTGATTCCATTCTAATTTACGAATGATTTAATGCCTATCCAATTATGCAAATTTCGGGAATTTTTTGGGAGGAATAATGCATTGAAATAGATATTTACGCAAAGGATCAATAACTTGAAGTATATAAAAATTCTTTCGCTTGCAATTATTACGTTTGTGGGTGTAATTATTATAAATGGTGAACAGGTTAATTCTGAATCGTATATTAAAGGGATGACGATCTCCTGTCAGACGTGGGGATATGAATGGGCAACCCCGGAAATGAAATCCGCAATGATGGAATTACATGATCTGGGGATTAACTCAATCGCTATTCATCCTTATGCCCGTATCAGCGAAAATGGTGAGGTTCGTTTCAGGAAAATTGATGACCCGATCCACATTACAACCCCGTGTAACTATGCCCATGAGCTTGATATGCAGATGATGATTATCCCGCATCTTGCCTATTGGGGCACACAGTTCAAATGGAGGGGGGATATAAACTTTCATACTACCGCAGAATGGCAAAGATTTTTTGAAACCTACGGTACGTGGATGTTGAATATTGCAGCAGTTGCAGAGTCCAGTAAAGTCGATATACTTTGTATCGGCATCGAATATAGCCATGCCGAATCTTTTGATACTGAGTGGCGCCGGCTTATCCGCGAGATAAGGGGTATTTATCACGGTAAATTAATTTATGCAGCAAATTGGGATACATACCAGAAAATCACCTTCTGGGAAGACCTGGATTATATTGGGATCCAGGCATATTTCCCAATTTCAAATCGGGTCCAACCTTCAGAAAAAGATTTGGTTGCCGGATGGCGGCGCATACACATGGAAATGATACCCTTTCTGACCAAATTAAACAAAAAAGTTATTTTTACAGAACTCGGTTATAACACATCTGTTCTCGCTGCCCGGGAGCCTTGGTCGTCTGTGACATCAGATTCTCCCGAAGCGTTGTCGCTTCAGGAAAAATGTCTGCGGGTTGCGCTTCAGCAGAACAGGAATCAGGATTATCTGGCTGGCGTATTTCTATGGAAATGGTTCCCCGATCTGCCATCGAGACATCACCATGAAAATTTTGATCTTCAGCGAAGGGAGATAAAAAATATGATCCGTAATGTCTGGAACTAATTATCTTCCCCGGTTGCTTTAGTACTGTGTGTCATCAAATGTTCAATTTTATGCTCAACGGAATGCATAACGATCAACAATTTTTTTTTGGCGTTTTCCTCGATTTTATGACAATTGCGGATCATTTGATCGACAAATTTCTTATCTTCGATATCTTTAAGGTTGATCAATACATTGAATATGCCACCCTTGACACCGGTAAAGGCAATATGAGCCCCGACTCCCGCATCGGTAACTGAATTAATATTGCCTTTTTCCACCGCTATTGCGGCCAGATCGATAACCTGTGCACTCAGCCGGGCGGTATCCAAAGGCACATTGACAGCTTTCTTAAGCCCTTCCTGCAATGCCTTTTGCTTTTTGTTCCGGTCACTTTCACTTTTTTCCGGAAGCCTTCTTGCGGCCATATATGTATTAAAGGCACGCGTGTCCGCATCAACCGCACGGACAAGTTGATCTTTCAACTCCTGCACCTGCTCCGCCACCGGGAGCAGATATTTCTCAACTTTTTCAGTTCCACGTTTACCGACCGATAAGTTTGCGACCATCGAAGTCAGGGCAGCCCCAAGTGCACCGGCGAGTGCTGCGATTGATCCGCCACCGGGCGCCGGTGATTCACGGGATACTTCATCAACGAAATCATTGACTGTGTGCGCAACGAGATCATCCGATCCGGCAGTTGGAATGCCCAAAACCCGCTCACTGATCTTAAAATCGGACACATCACGCAGTCCAAGTGATTGGACCGCAGTTTCAAGGATATCCCCCTCTGGGATCCCGGTGGAACGCCCCTGTTTATTAAGATAAAATTTTCCGGTTTCTAATAAAGCCGGATAGGGCACCATCCCGACGATCTCGCTTCCGGTGACAATAATTCCCCGCTCTGCAGCCAGATTTCTGACTGCTTCGAGAACGTGATGCATCGATGTTTCTTTATAATTGGTCAGGTTTATGGAAATCTGGGCCCTGTTATATTCCGGAACGAACCAGCCGATTGCCTTGCATTGTGTAAAAATTCCCGGCTTTTTTACGGACTGTCCTTCTGGATGATCCGGATTGATGCCGTTCATTCTGAGTAATTCAGCCAAATCGTATCCATGTTTAGTTTTACAATGTTTGACCAGATCATTCATCGATTTGGCAATCAATACACACGAACCACAGGCATAAGCGCCACGCTTATATTTAAGAATTTCACTGCCTTTAAAATAGAACGGTTTAATATTTCCCCGTCGGGCGGAGCGACCCTTTTCACGCAACTCAAAGGCAATATCTGTAGCAAACTTGGGATCTGTTGT
>CAVQJT010000018.1:0-49394 GCA_963712885.1 Calditrichia bacterium | reverse complement strand
TTTGATCACCACACCGTCAATCTCATAGGGAAGATTCTGACGCCCGTTTCCCATTTCCGACAGTATATTATAACCTCATTGATGGTTTTACAGGACCGGGATTCGGAATTTACCGGGAAACCAAATTTCCTTAACAATGCCAGATTATCAAGATGACTACCGGAGCTCAGATTTGCAGAAACATCGATGAGCTGGTAGCAAAAAAGACTTAATCCCCGATCCGAGACAATACGTGCATCCTGTAATTTCATGGTACCGGCGGCAGAATTTCTTGGATTCGCAAACATGCCTTCGCCATTTTCTGATCTCTGTGCATTAACACGTTCGAACGTCTTCCGGTCGAGAAATACTTCACCGCGTATCTCCAGGTTTTGCGGAACAGATTCCGCTTGAATAATATGTAAGGGAAGGCTGCGGATCGTTCGTAAATTATTTGTAACATCATCACCGGTAAAGCCATCCCCTCTGGTTACCCCGCGTGCAAATATACCGTTTTCGTATATCAGGCTGATTGCAATACCGTCAATTTTTAATTCGGTTACATATTCATAAAAAGCATCTTCACCAAGCAGTGAACGAATTCGCCGGTCAAAATCCAGTAATTCCTCCTCAGAATACGTATTTGAAAGTGATAACATCGGGAGCCGGTGTTTTACCGTATTAAAGATTTTGGTCGGTTCACCACTAACGCGCTGGGTGGGTGAATCGGGCGTGATCGACTTGCGGATTCAACTTCTCAAGTTCCTCAAGCCGTCGGTATAACCGATCATATTCATAATCCGGAATTTCCGGTTGTGCGAGCACATAGTAACAATAATCGTGATGATGTATCTCCTTTCGGAGGGTGATAAGTTCGGTCTGAATATCCATATGTGCCTCTGTATCTAGTTATTGATGAACAAATTTAGCCCTTATTTTCGAATCTTACAAACAATTAACCGATACAAAAAGGCCCTAAACCGGAGCAAACTTAGCCGCTATTATGGTTGCTTTTAGGTCCAAATATTGTTACCTTTTTAAGATTTACTTAACTTTAGAAATCATAAACGTTTATGTCCCGTAAATACGTTGTCTTTGCGATCCTTTGTCTGCTCATTTTAGGCTGTACAAACCCATTTGCGACCCGGGACGTCGAGATGCCGCCTACAAACCGGGGTTCCTCAACCTTTGATTTGCCGACACGCGTGGATATCGTGTTTAGCAATCTCAAATATGCAATCGAGGAAAAAAATCCAGCCAATTACATGCGTTGCCTGGTCGATACCTCACTGGTGGTACAGACCCAGTTTATATTCGTCCCGGATCAAAATATACAGATTGAACGATTTGCAAACTGGACGATCGAAAGCGAGCGGGATTATTTCACCCGGCTGGCAAATGAGGAATCAACTATCTCGGTGGAATTCACACAACCGATCATTATAGAAAATATATCCACCGCCGAAACTGAGCCGTTTGCATACCAGATTCGTCTTACATCAAAAACGGGGAGTCCATCGACTACCAGGGCGTAGCACGTATGAAACTTGTTCGCAACCGTAACGAAGAGTGGTCCATATTTTATTGGGAGGATCGGCGTAGTGATCCGATTACAGAGAATACCTGGTCTTTACTAAAAATCGAAAAAGGTATACAGGGCATCTGAGTATTCAATTTTAGATATGCGTAAATATTTAGTCTTATATCTTTTGTTTGGGATTTATTGGACCTCATGTATCTTTGCACCGGATTTACGTGAAGGTGAAGGATCCTTTATCATCAAAACACAGACTTCACCCATGAGTGTTTTGTCCAATTTTCAGAGCGCCTATGTCTTTAAGGACTCATTGCTTTACAGTGATACACTTGACAGCGGTTTTATTTTTATTTCCAAGAACTACGCAACATCACCGCCCTCCGATATCATCTGGGGACGCGATGTTGATATTCGAACCACTGTAAGATTGTTCAGACATTTTAACGACCTAGAACTGACTTGGGGTGAGAGCTGGCGGGACTCTCTTTCATATACGATTCGTGATGATTCTGCCAGTACCAGAGTCACTTTTCAGCTCACATTGGATTCCGGAACGAAAATCCCAACGATTAAAGGTGAAGCGGATTTTATATTCAGGAGGGGTGCAAAAGGCATCTGGCGTATACGCAGATGGGATGACCTTTCCACATTTTGAGTACGTTGTGAGGGGTGGAATTAGGAATTAGGAATTAGGAATTAGGAATTAGGAATTAGGAATTAGGAATTAGGAAAAATATTTGACTTTCTGATTCAGAATACAAGAAATTAATTCAATTTTCACGCCTCATCGCTCATCGCTGATTTCTAACCTATTCAGACAAATTATTAAGGAGGATAAATGAGCCGTCTGGCCGTAGATGTTGACCCAATTGCATTAATTCGAAATACTTTTCTCTCAGATGTCCCCGATCCTGCGCAAGCGGTTGTTCTCGCTGAGATGGGAGGTGCAGAATCTGTTGTCTGCTACCTTCGGGATGACTTCAGGACGGTTAACGAGCGGGATGTGCGTGTATTAAAGGAAATTTGTAAAACACATCTAAACATCCGGTGTAATATCAATGCTGAAATGATACGTAAACTGATGACCATAAAACCGGACATGGTAACCTTTGTGGCCTCGGACAGCAAATCGATATCTGATCCGCAACCGGTTAACCTTGATACCCACGGCGATACAATTGCTAATCTAACAGCTGATCTGCGCACAAATGATATCATCAGCTGTGTGATGCTCCCGTGTGATGTAAACCTGATTCGAATTGCCAGTAAACTTGATGTCGATTACATCGAACTCGATCTGAAAACATATGCTGAAGCCGAAGACCTGGATGCACAGATCGCTGAACTTGAAAATATAAATGCGATTGTCATGGTGGCGAATAAACTTGGTATGGGGGTTAATGTCAGCGGAGGGCTTAATCAGGATAATATACGTGATCTGCTAAAAATTGATTTTCTCGAGGATATTATCGTTGGAAAACCACTGATGGCAAAAGCGATGGCCATCGGGCTTGAACATGCAACCCGTGATTATGCAAATTTACTCTGATGGATGGGTGTTGATGTCATCCAGAATAATTGGCGTAAAAGTGCTCCTTGTTGCAATCTGTTTGAATCTTCTTATTCATGGGCCGGAATTTTTATATGCTCAGGCATTTAACGGACTGGATAAACGCACCCGAATCTACGAAGTCATCGACTGGCGTATGTCCGAAACCGATATCCCGGTAGAACTTCCTGTTTTTCTGTCTGAATCCATCCATCGCACTGAAATTTATCACATCTTTCAGATTTCTGATTCACTTCAAGACAGCCAGCTCCGGATTTGGCTAACAAACTTTGATGGCGATATTGCCATTTCAATCAATGGGCATACTATCAGTCCTTCAGGCACATCAACATCCCCGGCATATTTTGATATTCCGCAGACATTTATAAAATTCGAACATCAAAACAAACTTTCCGTGGGAATCACACATACACCTGAAGGCCGAACCACCCCGGTGCATCAGTTCAGGGAAAGCGTCTTGCCAGGAATATTTGGGGAAATATGTTTCGAGTGGATACCGTCCGTTCATTTCAGAGATTTTCGATATGAGTACACTGAGAATAATCTGGTTTATCGTTACATGATCGACATTAAATTAGATGACTCATTAGCCAGCCGTTCAACGGGAAAATTACGTTATGTAGAAGAATTGTATACGCCAGATGGACGGAGCATTTTCAATCGTTATGAGTATATCGATTTCCGGAACGGAAGCAAAGCGGTCGAAAGAAAGATCCCCTTGAGCGGACCGCTTACCTGGTCGCCGGATACGCCGGATCTGTATCTGGTGCGCCTGAAAATCTTTTCGGCCACCGGCTTAATTGATCAGGTCGAATACTCTATCGGGCTCCGAAAATTGAGTATAAAAAACGGGCATTTTACCATAAATGGAAAATCCCTAGTTACTCGTGGTATCACCTATCGTGATCGATCGCTTAGAACCGGATGGTATGCACGAATGTGTGAAGATCTTGTATTCATAAAGATGTCTGGATTCAATGCCATACGTTTTCCGCACAGAGTTCCTCATCCCTATTTGTTTCAATTAGCAGATTCTCTGGGTCTGCTACTGTTTTCCGGAATTAAACACCTGGCGCCAGACCGAATCTTTTTTTTCTGATGATGATAATTTAGCAGGCTATAAATTAAATTTAATACAGGGTGCAGACATATTGGTACAGCATCCTTCCATGGCAGCAATCGGACTGGGGCATGAGCTACCTATTGATGCCGTTGCCGTGCAAAAATTCATTCTGATCGCGAACGAATACCTAAAACAGAAATATAATCTGACGACCTATCTCTCACCTCTGGATGCGCGTAATTTTCCTGCAACCCGCTTAACCGATTTTTACATGGTCAATAAATATGATGCAGCCATTTTCAAGCCGCTTTCATCTTTTGTACATGCTCAAATTTTACGCGATGGGCCTATCCTGATCGGAAATGCCGGTCTGGCTATATCCGATAGTACGGTATATGACAAACACCTGAGTGAATTGCTCAGCCATCTCAATGCCCAGGCCGAACTTGACGGTTATTTTATCGAATCTTTCCAGGACTGGGTGGGTATTTCCGGAACTCCCGCTACCTTTGACATGGGCCGGGCAGATCTGATATATCCTTACGGTCTATTTACATTCGACCATAAAGCAAGGATATCGCCGGAAATTCTGCATCAGTATATTTTTCAGCAGGACAATCCTGTTCATCGCCCGGTTTCTCAGACAAAATCAAACGTATTTACGATAACTACCTTTATCGCTGCGATTCTTTTTTTTCTGCTGTACCGGAACAACTTCAGATTACGGGACAATCTTAAGCGCTCATTACTTCATGCGCACGGTTTTTTTGTTGACCTCAGAGACCGCCGGATTATTGCCCTGCTGAATTCAGCGATTGTGGGATTATTCACCAATTTGCAGGTATCTGTAATTATTACCGCTTTTTTCTTTTATTTTAGACAAGATCTGCTCATTGCTGAGGTTTTGAGTACCATTCTGACACCTTTAAATTTATATGCTGACTTTTACGAACTATCCGGTACGCCACTGTTATTACTTATTATCATATGGGTGCTTTTTTATTTCGGCCAGGTTGCAATTGCTATATTTTTAAAAATGTTTAATCTGTTTTCACACGAAAATATCCGTTTCCGCCAGTCTATTGCCATTTGCCACTGGGCTGGCGCTCCTCTTATCTTTTTATTACCAATCAGTTTATTTTCACTCCAGATTATCGAAATGGATATTTTTCAACTCCCCCTGTTGGGTCTGATGCTGATTTGTTTCTTCTGGTTTAATTTCCGTCTGGCAAACGGCATCCGTGTTCTGATGGTTATAAAAGACTTATAAAGTATTCTCGGTACTGATATTGACATATTGTTTGGTCGTGTTTATCTTCTTTGCTTTTTTGGACACCAGATCAGATCTTTATGAGTATCTGATCTTATTGACCCGGGCCGGGAATCTTTTTTAACAGGAGTGTCATGTATTTATCGAAACTGGAAGTTTTCGGATTTAAATCGTTTGCACAGAAAACAAACCTCAAATTTACCGAAGGTATATCCTGCGTAATCGGTCCAAATGGTTCCGGCAAATCAAATATTGTCGATGCCATTCGATGGGTACTGGGTGAACAGAAAATATCGGTTTTAAGAACCGATCGCATGGAAAATGTCATATTTAATGGAACCAATGCCCGAAAACCACTCGGTATGGCCGAAGTTTCTCTAACGATTCAAAATAATAAGAGCATACTAAAACAGGAATTCACCGAAGTTGTTGTCTCGCGACGGCTTTATCGTTCCGGCGAAAGCCACTATCTGATCAACAAAGCCCCCTGCCGACTGAAAGATATTCAGGAATTGTTTATGGATACCGGTATGGGATCTGATTCCTACTCGGTTATTGAATTGGGAATGGTTGAGAATATTATCAGCGAAAATCCTTCCGATCGTCGTCACCTGTTCGAGGAAGCTGCCGGTGTAACAAAATATAAGGCACGCCGAAAATCCGCTTTACGTAAATTGGATAGTACCCTTCAGGACATGCATCGGATAAATGATATTATTGTTGAGATCAGACGTAATGTCAACAGTCTTTCACGGCAGGTCGGAAAGGCCCGGCGTTACCTGGAATATAAGGATGAACTGAAAAAACTGGAAATCGATCTTGCGCGTTTCCGTTACACCCGCCTCATGGATGCCGTTAGCCCGCTTCAGAAACAGCTTGCCGAGATCAGCGAGATTAAAGCAGACACCAGTCATCAAATCACACTTGAAGAAGCACTGTTGGAGGAGTATAAAAGAGAAATATTACAGACCGAAGATCAACTTAAAACATCGTCAGACCAACTTTCTGAGCAGGACCATAAAATTAACCAGCTCAAACAAGAAGAAGCCGTTGCTCAGAGCCGGTCACAATCCTTAAACGAATCGATTCGCCGTAATCAACAGGATATCATTGAATTTACCAAGCGGTCCGGACAGCTTACCATATCCGTTGAAAAACTAACGACCGATCATACTGCACAGGAAGGTACGGTTGCTAAGGCAAAACTAATTTATGAAGGCGCCAGACGTGATTATGATAGTTTTGCGGCACAACTTAAACTGGAGAAGGAATCTATCCAAAAAATCGATACGGCTTACAGAAACGCGATTGATACGCACAATGCAACCCGCGAAGCCTATCATCAAAAACAATATCAGATTCAAATTTCTAAAGAGCAAATCACCCAACTGACCCAGGAACAGGATCTTACGCAAAAAGTCGATCAGGATATTGATCTCAAAATCAAAGATTTTACGAAAAAATCCAGGAATCACAAGGAGACCCTCGATAAGATTGATCTTGAAATTCATTCACGTCATGAACAGGTCGCACAAACCGATAAAAAGATCTCAGATGAACAGACCGAAATTCAGAATCTGAAGCAGGCACGGGAGAACAGACGGGCAAAAAGAGAATTTTTTCAACAATTGTTATCCCGCTATGAGGGCCATACACAGGCCACACGTTTTTTGATGCAAAACCGGGAACGTTTTCCCGGCATACATGGTCCTCTGTCAGAAATGATCACGCTTGAAGATACCTATCAACAAGCGGTTGAGAGCGCTCTCGGCGATGCGCTGGATTTTGTAATCGTCGATACCCTGAAAACAGCACGTGGCATCCTGCAGGCTTTTTCAAGTGAAAAGCATGGCAGGGTGACCTTATTGCCAATGGACCTGCTGGTAAATGTTACCTCACCCGCGGCATCAGACCGGAAAATGAAATCACTGGCAAGCCTGGTTTCCTCCAAACAACCCTACCGAAAAATTATCGATGTACTTCTGGGGGATGTATATCTGGTGGATGACCTTGAAAGCGCCTTAGCAAATTTTAAAAGCGGCCAAGATGCAAAATTTGTCACCCTCAAGGGAGAGTTGTATCAATTCCCGCATACAATTTCCGGTGGCAACACGATAGAAAGCGACAGTTCGTTGATCGGAAGAACGGAGCGGCTTGAGAAACTTCAAAATGAGCTTGAAAAAATCGATCTGCAAATCGAAAAAGCCGAAAAAGGTGTTGAAAGATTAATGCAGCGTAAAAAAGAACTCATTACCGAGATTACTTCCCTTGAACAACACAGATCTGAAATACTGCATGCGCTAAATGAATCAGAAAAAGGCGAAGCACGACTTACTTTTGAAAAGAAATCACTGGATACTATTGCAGAAGCACGGACAAGTAAAATCGAAGGATTACAAAAATTAACCCGTGAAGCCGAATTAGAGCTAAAATCACTCGAGCAAGACCTCAAACTTAAGAAAGAGCATTTAGAAATGTCAGAAGGTGAAAATCGAAAGGCTGCCTCGGACTATGATCAGAAATATTTTGGACTCCAATTGCAATCGGAGGATATGCAGAAAAAACAGGTTGATTTTATTGAACAACAAAATAAACTGACCAGCCTTGAAAGTGAGTTAAAACGGACCGGAGAACAAATCAGTGAATTATCTGACCTGGTCGAAAAACGGAAATCTGAAATAGATGAGATGCAATTGGAACTTGAACGAATCCGCGAAGGTAAAACAGACAGGGAACAACAGCAAAAGACCATCTGGGACTTACGCGATGGCATAGAGACCGAACGGGAAAAAATTCAACAGATCTATCATGAATTGCGTGACAAGATTCTTAATCTTGAAAATCAGATAAAAAAATACCGAAAGCAGCATGACAGCTCTGTTGAGCGCAGCCGTCAACTGGAGTTGCAGATCCAGGAAAATCAAATGAAAACAGATAGTCTGAAGGAAAAGATTCAGGAGGAATACGGCCAGGATATCAGTATCGGCATCGCGTACGATGGTATAGACATTGAGGAAAACGAGCAGCGTATTGAGACATTGAAGTTTAAAATAAATCAATTGGGGCAGGTAAATCCACTTGCGGTTAGTGAATTTGACAAAGAAAATGAAAGGCTGATATTTTATGAAAAACAGTTTAATGATCTGGAAGAAGCTGAAAAATCTCTACGTAAAACCATTCAAAAAATAAATATTACCGCCCGCAATCAGTTTCTGGAAACATTTGAGCAGATCAAGATAAATTTTGAAAAAGTATTCGGCAATTTTTTCAAATCAGGTGAAGGAACTCTGAAACTGGATGAAGACTCCGATCCTTTGGAAGCAAATATTGAGATTTTAGTTCGTCCCAAGGGAAAACGTGTTCAGACCATTTATCTGTTGTCCGGTGGTGAAAAAACTCTGACCGCGATTTCACTTTTATTTGCGATTTATCTTGTAAAACCAAGTCCTTTTTGTATATTAGATGAGATTGATGCGCCGCTGGATGATGTGAATATTCTGCGATTTACCCAGGCGTTGCGGGAATTCTCAACGGATACCCAGTTTATTGTTGTGACACACAATAAACGTACCATGGAAGCAGCGGATACCCTGTATGGGGTTACCATGGAAGAAGAGGGGCTATCCAAACTTGTTTCAGTAAAATTTAACTAGAGGTTATAAATGAATTCTAGATTATTTTTACTGAAACAAGTTTGCGACACCTCCTCTTTTCATATGGTAACCCCATACAGGGTATCCGCTGCTTCCATGGTACGTTTATTGTGTGTCACAATAAACTGGGTATCCGTTGAGAATTCCCGCAACGCCTGGGTAAATGGCAGGAAAATATCACATCATCCAGCGGCGCATGAATCTCATCTAATATACAAAAAGGACTTGGTTTTACAAGATAAGAAAATCGCAAATAAAAGTGAAATCGCGGTCAGAGACTTTCACCGCCGGACAACAGATAAATGGTCTGAACACGTTTGCCCTTGGGACGAACCAAAATCTCAATATTTGCCTCCAGAGGATGCAAGTCATCCAGTTTCAGAGTGCCTTCACCGGACTTGAAAAATTGCCCCGAGACTCTTTCAAAATTGATTTTGATCTGCTCAAATGTTTCCAGAAACTGATTGCGTGCCGTAATATTTATTTTTTGAATGGTCTTGCGCAGAATTTTCACTTCTTCCCCATCATTAAACTGTTTCTCATAAAATTTCAGCCTTTCGCATTTTCCTTATCAAATTCACGAACCGCCAGTGGAATGACCTGCCCATTGATTTATCTTAAACTTCAACGTCTCGATACGCTGCTGTCCTAGATGTCAAGACCATCGTACGCGATACCAATGCTGATATCCTGGCCGTATTTTCTCCGCAATCTGTTCCTTTCAGACTATCGGTCTTCATTTGATTTTCCTGAATCTGCCACTCCAGCTGACGGCTGCAGAAACGGAGCCTGTCATGCTGCTTTCGGTATTTCTTATCTGATTTTCAAGAATCTTGTCGCGCAATTCATGATAGATCTGCTGAATTTTTTCCCTTCGGTCATCTTGCCACGGGTAAGTCCCAGATGGTCTTTTGCTTTCTTCCCTTTCTGTTTTTACCATCACGGATCGGCTCAAGTTCCTTTTGCATCTTGTCGATCTCAGAAGTCCGTTTTTCAATCAGATCAGATAATTCACGGATCTGTTCTCCGGTACGTTTTAACTCGCTTTCAAGGCCGGTCAGTTTATTCTGCTGTTCGACCTGTTTTTTCTGCATGGCCTCCGACTGCGATTGAAGTCAAAATATTTCTGATCATAGTCAGAGACTGCAGACTCATCGATTTCACCTTCTCCCGTTTCTCAATCTCCTTCTTAAGCTGGAGGTCTTGCTCGAGGACTTTCTTCAAATTCGGCTTCACGGATCAATTGTCTCTAATCCTTCAATTTTACTTGTCCGTGCCTCTGCAATATAACCAGAGATTTCTTTTCGAAAAAGAGCCTGTGCCTTTGGCCTTTCTCAGATTCATTTAGAACAGAACTGTATATCCGATCTGCGATTTTCAAGCGAAGTAATCTCGGTAATTAGCTCTTTCTTACGCCGCATCAATCTTTCAATCCTTTTTCGGCTTTTTCGATCTGCCGATCGATATTTTCGACTCATGTTGAAGTTTCTCAAGCCGCTCTTCCGATCAACGAACTGTCCCCTTCTATCGAGTTGCCACCGGAAATCGTATGCGGAAACTAAACAACTCTCCCCTGACGGTGACACATTTTTGCATCTAGACCGCTTAAAATTGGCCAGGCGCCGTCTCAATTTCATCGACCTACGTCCCCCAGAAAGCACATCGATAATTTTGGGTAAGATTGCTGTTTGGAGAAAATTCAGCTCTGCCCAGTGAAGACACTGTCCGGTTCTAATGCACGGAATTCCGGCAGGTAACATTCACCAGCAGATCCATTGGCAATAAGGTCACCCTGCCATGCTTTTCACTTGAAAAAGCCTGCAGAAGTCCAGCGTGCTGTTTCAGGGTATCCACAATTTTACAAAATCCAGCGCATCGCCGAGAGCGCTCTCAACCGCTTGTAGCCTGATAGGTATCTTCAAGCGTGATCATTTCTGACAGAGGACCATGTATGCCGGGGAAACGTTCCCGGTTTTGCATCAAAAAACGTGTGGCCTGTGTATGGCCCTCATAGCGGGATAACAATTGTTGAAAAAATTCTCTTTTTGCCCGTCTGTTCTCACGTGACTGCTTAAGATCCTGAATTTCGGTCTGTTCATCTGAGATCTTTTTATCGGTTTGTGCGACCTGTTCATGACGTGAATGAATTTCAAGATCAATCTTATCGAGGGTCTCCTTGTGATTCCTGGATTTTTTCGTAAAATCTTTGATTTTGAGATCAATATCCCTGATCGACTTTTTGAGTAAGATCCTGTTCCTGGGTCAGTTGGGTGATTTGCTCCTTTAGAAATTTGAATCTGATATTGTTTTTGATGATAGGCTTCGCGGGTTGCATTGTGCGTATCAATCGCGTTTCTGTAAGCCGTATCGATTTTTTGGATAGATTCCTTCTCCAGTTTAAATTGTGCCGCAAAACTATCATAATCACGTCTGGCGCCTTCATAAATTAGTTTTGCCTTAGCAACCGTACCTTCCTGTGCAGTATGATCGGTCGTTAGTTTTTCAACGGATATGGTAGGTCGTCCGGACCGCTTGGTAAATTCAATGATATCCTGTTGATTACGGCGAATCGATTCGTTTAAGGATTGTGACCGGCTCTGAGCAACGGCTTCTTCTTGTTTGAGCTGGTTAATTTATGGTCCTGCTCAGAAAGTTGGTCTGACGATGTTTTAAGTTGATCTTCGGTCTGTAATATTTCTCTTTTATACTCCTCCAACAGTGCTTCTTCAAGTGTGATTTAATGACTGGTGTCTGCTTTAATCTCGCTGATCTCGGCAAGCTGTTTCTGAAGCGGGCTAACGGCATCCATGAGGCGGGTGTAACGGAAACGCGCAAGATCGATTTCCAGTTTTTTCAGTTCATCCTTATATAATTTCCAGGTAACGCCGGGCCTTTCCGACCTGCCGTGAAAGACTGTTGACATTACGTCTGATCTCAACAATAATATCATTTATCCGATGCATGTCCTGAAGGGTACTATCCAATTTACGTAAAGCGGATTTTCGGCGTGCCTTATATTTTGTTACACCGGCAGCTTCCTCGAACAGGTGACGACGATCGGAAGGATTTTCGCTGATAATATTCTCAACCATTCCCAATTCAATAACCGAGTAGGAATCAGATCCCATACCGGTATCCATAAACAATTCCTGAATATCTTTCAGTCGGCAGGGGGCTTTGTTGATCAGATAGTGGCTTTCGCCGGAACGATAAAGCCGTCGCGAGACAACAACTTCGGTGAATTCCTGTTTTAGTATGCTCTTATTATTTTGAATCGTTAGAGAAACTTCGGCCATACCGAGTGGTTTTCGGGCATTGGTTCCATTAAATATGACATTTTCCATGCGATCGGTTCTTAAAACCGATATTTTCTGTTCACCCAGTACCCATCGAATGGCATCGACAATATTTGATTTGCCGGAACCATTTGGACCGATTACGCAGGATATACCTTCGGTAAATTTGAGGTTTGTTTTCTGTGCAAACGATTTAAATCCGAAAACTTCCAGTTTCGATAAATACATGACACTCCTGTTAAAAAAGATTCCCGGCCCGGGTCAATAAGATCAGATACTCATAAAGATCTGATCTGGTGTCCAAAAAAGCAAAGAAGATAAACACGACCAAACAATATGTCAATATCAGTACCGAGAATACTTTATAAGCTTTTATAACCATCAGAACACGGATGCCGTTTGCCAGACGGAAATTAAACCAGAAGAAACAAATCAGCATCAGACCCAACAGGGGGAGTTGAAAAATATCCATTTCGATAATCTGGAGTGAAAATAAACTGATTGGTAATAAAAAGATAAGAGGAGCGCCAGCCCAGTGGCAAATGGCAATAGACTGGCGGAAACGGATATTTTCGTGTGAAAACAGATTAAACATTTTTAAAAATATAGCAATTGCAACCTGGCCGAAATAAAAAAGCACCCATATGATAATAAGTAATAACAGTGGCGTACCGGATAGTTCGTAAAAGTCAGCATATAAATTTAAAGGTGTCAGAATGGTACTCAAAACCTCAGCAATGAGCAGATCTTGTCTAAAATAAAAGAAAAAAGCGGTAATAATTACAGATACCTGCAAATTGGTGAATAATCCCACAATCGCTGAATTCAGCAGGGCAATAATCCGGCGGTCTCTGAGGTCAACAAAAAAACCGTGCGCATGAAGTAATGAGCGCTTAAGATTGTCCCGTAATCTGAAGTTGTTCCGGTACAGCAGAAAAAAAAGAATCGCAGCGATAAAGGTAGTTATCGTAAATACGTTTGATTTTGTCTGAGAAACCGGGCGATGAACAGGATTGTCCTGCTGAAAAATATACTGATGCAGAATTTCCGGCGATATCCTTGCTTTATGGTCGAATGTAAATAGACCGTAAGGATATATCAGATCTGCCCGGCCCATGTCAAAGGTAGCGGGAGTTCCGGAAATACCCACCCAGTCCTGGAAAGATTCGATAAAATAACCGTCAAGTTCGGCCTGGGCATTGAGATGGCTGAGCAATTCACTCAGGTGTTTGTCATATACCGTACTATCGGATATAGCCAGACCGGCATTTCCGATCAGGATAGGCCCATCGCGTAAAATTTGAGCATGTACAAAAGATGAAAGCGGCTTGAAAATGGCTGCATCATATTTATTGACCATGTAAAAATCGGTTAAGCGGGTTGCAGGAAAATTACGCGCATCCAGAGGTGAGAGATAGGTCGTCAGATTATATTTCTGTTTTAGGTATTCGTTCGCGATCAGAATGAATTTTTGCACGGCAACGGCATCAATAGGTAGCTCATGCCCCAGTCCGATTGCTGCCATGGAAGGATGCTGTACCAATATGTCTGCACCCTGTATTAAATTTAATTTATAGCCTGCTAAATTATCATCATCAGAAAAAAAAGATTCGGTCTGGCGCCAGGTGTTTAATTCCGGAAACAGTAGCAGACCCAGAGAATCTGCTAATTGAAACAAATAGGGATGAGGAACTCTGTGCGGAAAACGTATGGCATTGAATCCAGACATCTTTATGAATACAAGATCTTCACACATTCGTGCATACCATCCGGTTCTAAGCGATCGATCACGATAGGTGATACCACGAGTAACTAGGGATTTTCCATTTATGGTAAAATGCCCGTTTTTTATACTCAATTTTCGGAGCCCGATAGAGTATTCGACCTGATCAATTAAGCCGGTGGCCGAAAAGATTTTCAGGCGCACCAGATACAGATCCGGCGTATCCGGCGACCAGGTAAGCGGTCCGCTCAAGGGGATCTTTCTTTCGACCGCTTTGCTTCCGTTCCGGAAATCGATATACTCATAACGATTGAAAATGCTCCGTCCATCTGGCGTATACAATTCTTCTACATAACGTAATTTTCCCGTTGAACGGCTGGCTAATGAGTCATCTAATTTAATGTCGATCATGTAACGATAAACCAGATTATTCTCAGTGTACTCATATCGAAAATCTCTGAAATGAACGGACGGTATCCACTCGAAACATATTTCCCCAAATATTCCTGGCAAGACGCTTTCCCTGAACTGATGCACCGGGGTGGTTCGGCCTTCAGGTGTATGTGTGATTCCCACGGAAAGTTTGTTTTGATGTTCGAATTTTATAAATGTCTGCGGAATATCAAAATATGCCGGGGATGTTGATGTGCCTGAAGGACTGATAGTATGCCCATTGATTGAAATGGCAATATCGCCATCAAAGTTTGTTAGCCAAATCCGGAGCTGGCTGTCTTGAAGTGAATCAGAAATCTGAAAGATGTGATAAATTTCAGTGCGATGGATGGATTCAGACAGAAAAACAGGAAGTTCTACCGGGATATCGGTTTCGGACATACGCCAGTCGATGACTTCGTAGATTCGGGTGCGTTTATCCAGTCCGTTAAATGCCTGAGCATATAAAAATTCCGGCCCATGAATAAGAAGATTCAAACAGATTGCAACAAGGAGCACTTTTACGCCAATTATTCTGGATGACATCAACACCCATCCATCAGAGTAAATTTGCATAATCACGGGTTGCATGTTCAAGCCCGATGGCCATCGCTTTTGCCATCAGTGGTTTTCCAACGATAATATCCTCGAGAAAATCAATTTTTAGCAGATCACGTATATTATCCTGATTAAGCCCTCCGCTGACATTAACCCCCATACCAAGTTTATTCGCCACCATGACAATCGCATTTATATTTTCAAGTTCAGCGATCTGTGCATCCAGGTCTTCGGCTTCAGCATATGTTTTCAGATCGAGTTCGATGTAATCGACATCAAGTTTACTGGCAATTCGAATCAGGTTTACATCACACGGGAGCATCACACAGCTGATGATATCATTTGTGCGCAGATCAGCTGTTAGATTAGCAATTGTATCGCCGTGGGTATCAAGGTTAACCGGTTGCGGATCAGATATCGATTTGCTGTCCGAGGCCACAAAGGTTACCATGTCCGGTTTTATGGTCATCAGTTTACGTATCATTTCAGCATTGATATTACACCGGATGTTTAGATGTGTTTTACAAATTTCCTTTAATACACGCACATCCCGCTCGTTAACCGTCCTGAAGTCATCCCGAAGGTAGCAGACAACAGATTCTGCACCTCCCATCTCAGCGAGAACAACCGCTTGCGCAGGATCGGGGACATCTGAGAGAAAAGTATTTCGAATTAATGCAATTGGGTCAACATCTACGGCCAGACGGCTCATTTATCCTCCTTAATAATTTGTCTGAATAGGTTAGAAATCAGCGATGAGCGATGAGGCGTGAAAATTGAATTAATTTCTTGTATTCTGAATCAGAAAGTCAAATATTTTTCCTAATTCCTAATTCCTAATTCCTAATTCCTAATTCCTAATTCCTAATTCCTAATTCCACCCCTCACAACGTACTCAAAATGTGGAAAGGTCATCCCATCTGCGTATACGCCAGATGCCTTTTGCACCCCTCCTGAATATAAAATCCGCTTCACCTTTAATCGTTGGGATTTTCGTTCCGGAATCCAATGTGAGTTGAAAAGTGACTCTGGTACTGGCAGAATCATCACGAATCGTATATGAAAGAGAGTCCCGCCAGCTCTCACCCCAAGTCAGTTCTAGGTCGTTAAAATGTCTGAACAATCTTACAGTGGTTCGAATATCAACATCGCGTCCCCAGATGATATCGGAGGGCGGTGATGTTGCGTAGTTCTTGGAAATAAAAATAAAACCGCTGTCAAGTGTATCACTGTAAAGCAATGAGTCCTTAAAGACATAGGCGCTCTGAAAATTGGACAAAACACTCATGGGTGAAGTCTGTGTTTTGATGATAAAGGATCCTTCACCTTCACGTAAATCCGGTGCAAAGATACATGAGGTCCAATAAATCCCAAACAAAAGATATAAGACTAAATATTTACGCATATCTAAAATTGAATACTCAGATGCCCTGTATACCTTTTTCGATTTTTAGTAAAGACCAGGTATTCTCTGTAATCGGATCACTACGCCGATCCTCCCAATAAAATATGGACCACTCTTCGTTACGGTTGCGAACAAGTTTCATACGTGCTACGCCCTGGTAGTCGATGGAGCTCCCCGTTTTTGATGTAAGACGAATCTGGTATGCAAACGGCTCAGTTTCGGCGGTGGATATATTTTCTATAATGATCGGTTGTGTGAATTCCACCGAGATAGTTGATTCCTCATTTGCCAGCCGGGTGAAATAATCCCGCTCGCTTTCGATCGTCCAGTTTGCAAATCGTTCAATCTGTATATTTTGATCCGGGACGAATATAAACTGGGTCTGTACCACCAGTGAGGTATCGACCAGGCAACGCATATAATTGGCTGGATTTCTTTCCTCGATTGCATATTTAAGATTGCTAAACACGATATCCACTCGTGTCGGCAAATCAAAGGTTGAGGAACCCCGGTTTGCAGGCGGCATCTCGACGTCCCGGGTCGCAAATGGGTTTGTACAGCCTAAAATGAGCAGACAAAGGATCGCAAAGACAACGTATTTACGGGACATAAACGTTTATGATTTCTAAAGTTAAGTAAATCTCAAAAAGGTAACAATATTTGGACCTAAAAGCAACCATAATAGCGGCTAAGTTTGTCCCGGTTTAGGGCCTTTTTGAATCGGTTAATTGTTTGTAAGATTCGAAAATAAGGGCTAAATTTGTTCATCAATAAGCTAGATACAGAGGCACATATGGATATTCAGACCGAACTTATCACCCTCCGAAAGGAGATACATCATCACGATTATTGTTACTATGTGCTCGCACAACCGGAAATTCCGGATTATGAATATGATCGGTTATACCGACGTCTTGAGGAACTTGAGAAGTTGAATCCGAAGCTGATCACGCCCGATTCACCCACCCAGCGCGTTAGTGGTGAACCGACCAAAATCTTTAATACGGTAAAACACCGGCTCCCGATGTTATCACTTTCAAATACGTATTCTGAGGAGGAATTACTGGATTTTGACCGGCGAATTCGTTCACTGCTTGGTGAAGATGCTTTTTATGAATATGTAACCGAATTAAAAATTGACGGTATTGCAATCAGCCTGATATACGAAAACGGTATATTTGCACGCGGGGTAACCAGAGGGGATGGCTTTACCGGTGATGATGTTACAAATAATTTACGAACGATCCGCAGCCTTCCCTTACATATTATTCAAGCGGAATCTGTTCCGCAAAACCTGGAGATACGCGGTGAAGTATTTCTCGACCGGAAGACGTTCGAACGTGTTAATGCACAGAGATCAGAAAATGGCGAAGGCATGTTTGCGAATCCAAGAAATTCTGCCGCCGGTACCATGAAATTACAGGATGCACGTATTGTCTCGGATCGGGGATTAAGTCTTTTTTGCTACCAGCTGATCGATGTTTCTGCAAATCTGGGCTCCGGTAGTCATCTTGATAATCTGGCATTGTTAAGGAAATTTGGTTTCCCGGTAAATTCCGAATCCCGGTCCTGTAAAACCATCAATGAGGTTATAATATACTGTCGGAAATGGGAAACGGGGCGTCAGAATCTTCCCTATGAGATTGACGGTGTGGTGATCAAAGTGAATAATCTTGTTCAGCGTGAAAAGCTGGGAATTACTGCTAAAAGTCCCAGATGGGCAATTGCATTTAAATTCAAGCCGGGTCAGGTACAAACAAAACTGCACAAAATTGTGTGGCAGGTAGGAAGAACCGGTACGGTTACACCTGTGGCTGAACTTGAGCCGGTTCTCCTGGCAGGTACAACCGTTTCGCGCGCAACTTTGCATAATCCGGATGAGATTCACCGAAAAGATATCCGCGAAGGTGACATGGTTTTCATCGAAAAAGGTGGGGATATTATTCCGAAAGTTATTGGGGTGCGAAAAGATCTGCGGTCAAAGGATAGCCGAACTTATACGATTCCAGATGTTTGTCCGGAATGCGGAACAAAATTGAACCGCGACCCGGCAGAGGCCGCATTGAAATGCTCAAATTTTTATTGCCCGAGACAGGTAAAAAAAAGGATCGAACATTTTGCCAGCCGTACGGCCATGGATATTGAAGGTTTGGGGGAGGCCATCGTTGAGTTACTTGTCGACAAGGAATTGATCAAAGATGTGGGAGATTTATACACACTTGAGCAGGAACGGTTACAGAACCTTGATGGCATGGGAAAGTTAAGTGCATCAAACCTGCTGAATGCGATCGAAAAGAGTAAAGTACAACCGTTAGACCGGTTGATTTTTGCATTGGGAATAGCTTTTATTGGTACCACAGCCGCCCGCATACTTGCCGATAATTTTGGAGATCTGAACGCAATAAGGCAAGCTGAGGCAGCTGAACTTGAAACACTGGATGGCATAGGTTTAAAAATGGCGGAGAGTATTTTGCGATTTTTTCAACAAAAAGAATATTTGCAGGTGCTTGAAAAACTAAAGCTCAGCCGGCGTAAAACTCAGTCAGGAAAAGCAAACGCAGGGAGATCGCCTGAAAGATTTGACTTTTGTTCTCACCGGAACACTGGCCTCAATGAGCCGGGAAAAGGCACAAAACCTCATTATCAATAACGGTGGTAAAATAGCCGCGACGGTAAGTCGGAAGACAAGTTACCTCTTGGCTGGAGAGAATCCCGGATCGAAATTGGAAAAAGCGGTAAAACTTGAAATACCGATCATCGATGAAACTCAGACTTTTGGAAATGTTGCGATAAGCGGGCGGAATTTTGTTTGACTTTAAAATGCAGGACACCTAAATTTATAATCTTTTTTATGACTATCGGACTGTGAATTTTAAACTTAGGAGGAATCGACCGCATGCGTGCAAGCGTTAAGGTGAAACTTATTCTGATACTGATGGTGATTGCACTTTCGGTTTACCTGTTATTTCCGACGCTGCAGTTGGTGAGGATGGATAATGCTGAGAAAGAAGCGCTCGAAATTCAGAATCCTAAAGAATTAATGAACCTGAAATCTCGTTCAGTCAATCTGGGTTTGGATCTTCAGGGCGGGATGCATGTTGTTCTTGAAGTGGACATTAAAGAATTGCTCAATCAGATTGCAAAAAATAAAAATGATGTTTTTGATCGTTCTCTTGAAAAAACAGCTTGTCGAAGTTGAACAGACCGATGAAGATTTTCTGGTTGTATTTGAGCGCAATCTGACCGCTGAGGGGGTTCGTCTCGTGCGTTATTTCGGTTCACGTGAGCGAACTTCGGAAGATGAGGTGATGGCCTATTTACGTGACCAGATCTCCGAGACGGTGACCCGTGCGCTTGAAATCCTGCGTAACCGCGTTGATGAATTTGGCGTTTCGGAACCAATTATTCAACAACAGGGACAATCACGTATCATCATTGAACTGGCAGGTATTACCGATCCCGGTCGTGTGCGTCAGTTGATTGGTAAAACCGCAAAACTTGAATTCCGTTTACTAAAAGATGCAGAAATCTATCTAACCGTAGCGGATAAAATCAACCAGTTTATTCAGTCGAAAATTGCGCCAATCGATACAGCAGGTGAAGATATAAATGCTGAAGAAGCGGATTCGACTGTTAATCTGGAAAAACTTTTTGGACAGACTCAGGCTGACACCGCCAAAATCGATACGGCAAAAAAAGATAAAGATTCTTTATTCGAACAAAACCTGTTTTTTCTCGATCCGAACCGGCAACAAACCATTCTTGTGCCTGCTGAAAAAGAGGAGAAATTCAGACAAATCATTGAATTACCGGAGATAAAGAAAATTATTTCCGATGAAGCGGGTGATGCCGAATTTCTCTGGGGTTCAGAACCCGAATATGGGGGACAATATTTTGAAGTCTATCTGGTATTTAATCGTGCGGAGCTTACCGGTGAGACAATAACAGAAGCCGATCCCAGGCCGGGAAGTCAGATGGATCCGAGTTCGATCGGTAAATTTGAGGTCTCCCTTACACTAAATGATGAAGGTTCACGGATTTTTTCTCGTGTGACCGGTGCCAACATAAAAAAACGCCTGGCAATCGTGCTCGACAAAAGGGTGTTTTTGGCACCAGAAATTCAGGTCAAGATACGTGACGGCCGAAGCCGTATCACTGGTCTGAATACCATGGAAGAAGCACAAGACCTCTCGATCGTATTGCGTGCCGGTGCGCTTCCGGCTCCGGTAAGAATTATCGAAGAACGTACTGTAGGTCCTTCCTTGGGTATGGATTCCATTCTCAAGGGCAGTCAATCGGCAATATATGGCCTCCTGGTCGTGGCTATTTTTATGATTATTTACTATCGTGTTGCCGGTGTACTGGCTGACTTTGCCTTAATACTCAATATACTTTTTATTATGGCTGTTATGGCATACTTCAATGCAACCCTTACCCTGCCCGGAATTGCAGGTATTATTCTTACCATCGGTATGGCCGTCGATGCCAATGTACTCATCTTTGAACGGATGCGTGAGGAATTAAAACGTGGGAAAACCATAAGGGCATCGGTAGAACAGGGATATGGGAATGCTTTTAGTGCCATTCTCGATGCCAATGTCACCACATTTATCGCGAGTGTTGTTCTCTACACCTTCGGAACGGGTCCGATAAAAGGATTTGCACTTACACTTATGATAGGTATCGTTGCCAGTATGTTTACTGCCATTGTTGTCACGCGTGTTGTTTTTGACTACGCCGTCAGTAATTGGTCGATAAAGGAATTGAAAATTTAAGGGGATTGAATCGTATGCAATTTTTTGCTGACACAAATATTGATTTTCTGAGTAAAAGAAAGATTGGTTATTCGATAAGTGCTGTAGTGTTGATGATCGGAATCATCTCGCTGATTTTGCATGGCGGACCGCAATGGAATATTGATTTTCAGGGTGGCACACTTGTGCACCTTAAATTTGAAAATAATGTTAAAATTGAAGAAGTACGCGATGCCCTCACACAGAGAGGTTTTGGTGAAAGTGAAATCAAGCATTTTGGTGCAGAAAATGAAGTTGTCATTCGTACCGGTATCTCTGAAGACCCCGCAGAATTCTCGAATCTTGTGGAGCCGATGATCTCTCAGGCATTCCCCGATAATCCTTTTGAAGAACAGCGGGTTGAAACCGTTGGCCCGAAAATAGGTAAGGAATTGGTGGTGGATGCGATGATGGCGGTTCTCTGGGCACTGATTCTGATCCTGTTGTATGTTATGTGGCGATTCCGGCTAAATTTCGCCCTCGGCGCAATTCTCGCGTTGGCCCATGATGTGCTTGTTACCATTGGCGTATTCTCTCTACTCGAAATTGAAATTTCTGCTCCTCTGATTGCTGCAATACTGACCATTGTAGGCTACTCCCTGAACGATACGATTGTGATTTTTGACCGTATTCGTGAAAACCTGAAGGTGAAACAAAAGGATGCAGATGCGTTCTTTGGGATTGTAAATCGAAGTCTTAATGAAACCTTGAGTCGGACAATCATTACTTCATTGACAACCCTGTTTGTAGTGGTCATTCTGTTCTTTTTTGGAGGGGAAGTGCTGCGTTCTTTCGCCTTTGCACTTATTATCGGTATCATAAGCGGTACCTATTCAACCTTATTTATTGCAACACCGTTTGTGGTTGAATGGCATTTGAAAAAAGCAATTGCAAAATAAGGAAATATCTATGAATTACACCGTATCTGAGAAGGATGGTATCGTTCTGCTTTCTTTGGCGGGAAAGATAATGGGGGGACCCGAGGCCAATGAGCTCAATGATAAAATCAATCACTTGATTGATGAAAATAAACTGCATATCATAATTGATCTTGAGCATGTGGAATGGATGAACAGTTCCGGTCTTGGTATTCTGATAACGGCTGTGACCATACTAAAAGATAATAATGGTGCCCTCAGACTGATCAATGTCTCAGAACGGATACATAATCTCTTAAAAATCACGAAACTTACTACAGTATTCGAAATCTCAGAATCCTATGATCAGGCAATCAAATCGTTGAAATCGTAACGTTTTCAATATTCAAACGATTTGTATCAATTCTCAAAGCCTGCCACTATAACTTCAATCTTCCGGAATTTGAGACTGATCATGTGAAATAGACAAATGGTTAAAATATGTCTGTAAAAATAGTCATTGGTGCACAATGGGGGGATGAAGGTAAGGGCAAACTCGTCGATTATCTATCAGAACATGTGGATATCGTGGCCCGCTACCAGGGTGGCGCTAATGCTGGTCACACCGTACATATAAAAGAGAAAAAATATATCCTTCATCTCATCCCCGGAGGCATCCTCCGGCCCGATGTATCGTGTGTGATTGGAAATGGTGTTGTATTCGACCCGGAAGCATTTTTTGAGGAAATTAATTTCCTAGCGGGACATAATATTTCTGTCCATGGACGTTTGTTTCTTTCAGAACGTGCCCATGTGATCCTGCCATATCATAAACTGATCGATCAGGCATCAGAAGAATTACTGAATTCAAAGAAAATCGGTACAACCGGGAAAGGTATTGGACCTGCCTATGTTGACAAGTTTAATCGTTCAGGAATTCGGGTGATCGATTTATATGACGATGGCAGACTTCAGGATGTTTTGAAAGAAAACATTGAAACCAAAAACAAAATTCTGATGGATTTGTACAGGCAGACACCTATTGAGTATAATGAACTGCTTGAGATGATGCGTGTCCACTCTGAGAAACTCGCCCCGTTTGTATGTGATACTTCAGAAATATTATATAATAGCTGGAAAGATGGACGTGAAATACTGCTGGAAGGTGCTCAGGGATGCCTGCTTGATATTGATTTTGGAAGTTATCCCTATGTGACCTCATCAAACCCGACCAGTGGTGGATCCATCATCGGTACGGGTTTACCTCCAACCGCGGTTAGCGAAATAATAGGTGTGGTTAAGGCATATACGACACGTGTTGGCAGCGGTCCTTTTCCCACGGAATGTCTGGATGATGTTGGTGACCGTTTACGTGATTACGGAAAGGAATACGGTGCGACAACCGGAAGGCCACGGCGGTGTGGGTGGTTTGATGGTGTTCTCCTGCAATATGCGGCTCGGATCAATGGGTTTAGCGCACTGGCATTAACAAAACTAGATGTACTTGATCGTTTTGAACGGATCGGTATATGCCACACGTACCGGTTTGGGGAGAAAAAAACTGATAAGTTTCCCGCTTCAGTGCATCTGCTTGAGAGTTGTCAGGCAGAGATTGAGATGCTGGACGGATGGGATGAAGATGTATCCAAATGTAAGCGCTATTCAGATTTGCCCTTAAATGCCCGAAAATATGTTGAAACACTGGAAGAGATCAGTACGGTTCCGATAAAATATGTCTCAGTCGGTGTAGAAAGAGATCAGATCATCACCCGCTGAATTATGAGAAAATATTGCTATTGGTGCATATCCATCGCTTTTTGGGGCATATTTTCCGTCGTCCCCGCAAAAAATACGGCCGCTGACCATTATATTCTCTTTACTGCTAATATCAACGCTACCCTGCAAAATTGCGGTTGCGGAAAGATACCACTTGGGGGGATCGATAGAATTAAAACATTTGTTGATTCTTTTAAAACGGTCCATCCTAAAAGCATTGTGTTGGATGGGGGTGACTTTCTTAATTCCTATCCATTTCCTGAATTGAACAAAGCCGCGCTTGCCGGATTTGAATATATCGCTTATGATCTGATTGTACCCGGTGACCAGGAGTTGATTGAAGGGATCCAATTCTATAATGATATGAGTAAACGTTTTGCGGGTCGAATTCTTCTGAGCAATTTGGAGTTGAAAAATGGACATGGTGCAATATCGGAGTATCGAAAAGGTAATTTGCGTTTTACTGCCATGTTAAGCCCGATGTGTTTTAATTACCTGGAAATCCCGGTTGAGCTTAAGAACAGCGCATTGGACGTCCCTGCCGGCGAAAATTTACCATCGGATATGTTTGAGATCCTCGTATATCACGGTCCTATTTCCGGACTTGAACAAGATCTGACGGACATGTCTTTTCCAGATATGATTTTGCTGGCACATGACCAATTTGCCGGGCTCCAACATATTTCAGGAATACCGGTTATTGGCGCCGGAAAGGATGGTGAGCAGATCATGGTGATCAGAATCTCAAACCGATCGGAGTACGAGGTTACCGCTGTAATGATTACCGAAAATATAAAACCGGATCCGGAAATAACAGAGATGGCCGAACAACTCAAAAAAATCATTGGCAGAAGATAATGGTAAAAAATATCATCCAAAAAGCGATCAACAAGCTCATGGAAGGAAAAAGTCTTTCACGCCTTGAGAGCAAAAAGGTCATGTATGCGATTATGCGTGGGGAAGGCAGCGACGCTCAGATATCGGCCTTTCTGGTTGCCTTGCGGATGAAAGGTGAGACAGTAGATGAAATTACCGGAGCTGTTGAGGCGGTAAAATCCAAGACAAAATCTTTTAAAAGCCGATTTGAAAATGTGGTCGACACTTGCGGTACCGGCGGAGATGCCTTGAATACATTTAATATTTCTACGGCTGCGGCGCTTGTTGCTGCCGGGGCGGGTGTTGCTGTGGCTAAGCACGGCTACAGATCGGTTTCCAGCAAATGTGGCAGCTCCGATGTCCTGAAGGCCCTTGGGGTCAATCTGGAAATCTCTCTGAGTGACATGGAAAAGTGCCTGTATGAGGTTGGTATCGCTTTTCTTTTTGCACCAAAATTAGAAACCACCATGCGCTATGCGATGGGACCTAGAAGTGAAATAGGTGCCAGAACAATTTTTAATATCCTGGGCCCACTGACCAATCCGGCGCGAACTAGGAGGCAATTAATCGGTATTTATGATCCAGGATTGGTCCATCCCGTCGTTGAGGTAATGCAGTTACTTGGATCTGAGCAAATCATGGCCGTCTGCGGATCAGAAGGAATGGATGAGATTTCGATAAGTGGGATTACCCATATAAGCGAACTGATTAACGGGCGTATTTATGATTATACGATCCGGCCGGAAAGTTTTGAAATTGTTTCCGCATCATTAGATAAGATTCAGGTAAAAACGATTCAGGATAGCAAAAATATGTTACTTAGCGTATTAAAAAATCAGCCATCTGCCGCACGTGAGGTAACGTTAATGAACGCCGGTGCGGCAATAAAAGTCAGTGGCAAGGTGGATTCCATCTGGGAAGGAATAAAAGCAGCGAAGGAATCGGTCATTTCAGGGGCCGCACTCAAAAAGTTACAGGATGTCATTGCGTTTACCCGGACGATACCGGTTACCTATTAAAGTCTAGCTTATCATGACAAAAAAAATGATCAAAACGCAAAAAAGCATATGGATGAGATTTGGACTCATTCTATTATTAATCCTGCCGTTTGTGATATTCCTTGTAATTGACTATTTCAAATTGCCGGATACAGCGGATCATGTGAGCATTGAAATAATAATCCCCAAGGGGAGTACACCAGACGCCGTTGCAGATTCGCTGTTGGCTGAAGGTCTGATTGAGGATAAAAAAACGTTTTTATTCTGGCTGACCTCGCTTGATAAAGACCGAGATCTCAAAGCAGGATTTTACGATATTCCGCGGGATTTGACCTATCCACAATTAATTACGTACCTGACGACCGCGAGGTCAAAAGAGATCAAGGTGACACTGATCGAAGGGTGGACCATCGAACAGATTGCGCAAGAACTTGCGGTTGTCTTACACTGTGATCGGGATAGAATAATCCGGCTCTGCCATGATACGACTTTTATAAGGAAAATGGGATATAATGTGCCTAATCTCGAAGGATATCTCCTGCCGGATACATACTATTTTTACTGGGGAATGGCTGAAGACGAATTGGTCAGATTCCTGTTGAACAAGAACCGGGAAATCTTTACGGTAAAAAATATGACCCGTTTGGATACGATGAAAATGAGTGTACATGAAATATTGACACTGGCCTCAATCATAGAGGGAGAAGCATTATTCGATGCTGAGCGGGATACCATATCCTCCGTATATCATAACCGGTTGAAACGCAGAATAAAATTGCAAGCTGACCCCACAATTCAGTATATTCTCAGCGGTCCGCCACGACGATTACTCTACAAAGATTTGGAGATTGATTCTCCCTATAACACCTATAAATATTATGGTTTACCTCCGGGTCCAATAAATAATCCCGGAAATAAATCCATTCTAGCAGCAATTTATCCGGCGCAAACGAATTATCTGTATTTCGTAGCGCGAGGTGATGGACGGCATACGTTTTCAAGAACCGCCGGAGAACATGTACGCGCAAAACAGGCCTTTGACAAGATACGGCGGGAAGTATATCGGAAACGGCGTTTACAAAACAAATAGAGCAGGAACATGGCAATTAGTTTGAATGATCTGAATGATGTCCAGCAGCAGGCGGTGACGAGTAATGAAAAACATATTCTTATTCTCGCGGGTGCCGGAAGTGGTAAAACCCGGACGCTGACATATCGTATTGCCCATCTGATAAACGAAAAAAAGGTAAAACCGACGGAAATACTAGCCGTAACGTTTACCAATAAAGCGGCTAATGAAATGCGGGAAAGGATTGCCCAGCTCTTAAAAATAGATATCCGGCACCTCTGGATGGGGACATTCCATTCAATATTCTCACGTATCCTCAGAATCGAAGCGAATAATCTGCCGATCAACGGTCAATACACGATCTACGACACGGATGATCAGGTGAATGCTGTTAAAAAAGTGATGAGTTCCCTTAATATCGCACAGCAATTGCATTCGCCAAAACTTTTTCAAGCCCGAATCAGCCAGGCTAAAAACAGGATGTTGATGCCAAAAGACCTGGAAAATAAAACGATGGATGGTTTTGAAAATCTGTTACCCGATGTATATGACAGATATAATCGGTTTCTGCGTGAAAACAATGCGGCTGATTTTGATGATCTTTTATTATTGCCGATTCAACTGTTTGAAGATCACCCGAAGATTCTCGAAAAATACCGCAAGAAATTTAAACATATTTTGATCGATGAATACCAGGATACAAATAAAGCACAATATAACCTGGTGAATAGTCTGGTCTCTAACAAGAATCACATTTATGTCGTGGGGGATGAGGATCAGTCGATCTATCGCTGGCGCGGTGCTGACATCAGTAACATTCTTAATTTTAATCAGGACTATCCCGATGCACAGGTTTTCCGGCTTGAAGAAAATTACCGTTCCAACCGCCTGATTCTGGATGGGGCAAACGGATTGGTGCTACATAATCAGGAACGGTTGGGTAAGAACCTTTGGACAAAAAAGGACAAAGGTGAACCGATCATCATCCTGGATGCAGAAAATGAGAACGATGAAGCAAAGCGCATCGTTGAGAAAATTCACAATGAAATCTTTACCCGAAAGCGATCTTTCAAAGATATCGCTATTCTCTTTAGAACCAATGCGCAAAGTAGGGCACTCGAAGACGAATTAAGACGTAACGCCCTTACCTATATTGTCGTCGGTGGCGTCAGGTTTTATGAACGAAAAGAAATAAAGGATATTCTCGCTTATTTAAAGGTTATCTCCAACCCAAAAGACGGTGTCAGCCTGCGAAGAATTGTAAATTTTCCGCTCCGTGGAATAGGTGATACCACAGTAAATAAAATTGAGAAGCATGCCGAAGCGCTGAATATATCTCTGTTGGAAGGGATGGGCGTGGTAAAAGATATCACCACGATTTCGGCCGGGATGGCCAACCGGGTGACCGAATTTTTTGATTTGATTTCAAAATACCGGGCCCTCAGTATGGAGATATCGGCGGCGGAATTGACTTCATCCCTTGCACAGGAGACAGGAATTATAAATCATTTGAAAAATGAATTTGACCAGTATGAGAGTGAAAGCAGACTAGAAAATGTCTATGAATTATTTAATTCAATCGAATATTTCAGCCAGGAGCGGGAAAAGGAGGGAAGAGATGGGAGCTTGAATGCGTTTCTGGAAGAAGTCACGCTCATGTCGGATATCGATTCACTCGATGAAACTAAAAATGCGATCACTCTGATGACTTTGCATTCATCCAAGGGGCTGGAGTTCCCGGTCGTATTTATTACCGGGCTTGAGATGGGTCTCTTTCCGCTCCAGAGAAATACTGCTGAACCAGAGGAATTGGAGGAGGAACGACGATTGCTTTATGTAGGGATGACGCGGGCGCAGGAAAATCTATATCTGACTTACGCCCGTTCGAGGAGAAAATATAACACGACAATAGCAACGGTACCATCCCTTTTCATGGACGAAATACCGTCAGAGACCATAAAGATGGATCTTGGCAAGGAGACCGGCCACAGCCAGGTCAAAAACAGACGTCAGGCACGACGAGAAAAAATTATGGATTATTTCCGCCAGGAAGATGAATCACAGGTAAACGATTCACCTTATAATGTCGGCAGTATGGTGTATCATGAGACTTTTGGAAAAGGGAAAATAGTAAAACTTGAGGGACATGGAGATAAAATGAAAATTTCAGTCCGGTTTGAAGGAAATGTTTCAAAAAAACTGATTGCACAATATGCCAACCTTACCCCACTTGAAATTCCAGAATAAAAAAATGAGACAAACAATATTAAAATTTCTGCTGCTAAGTAACTTGCTGATCTGCTCAGTGGCAGCTCAGCAAAAATCAGAGAGCGATGATTTTTCATATGCTCTAAAGCTTTATAATGAGAAGTTCTATGATTTAGCAGCACAGCAATTTACCCGATATGTAAACAATTATCCCTCTGGTGACAAGCGTCCTGAGGCCGGTTATTATGCGGGTATGTCTTTGTATCAGTTGAATGAATTTGATGCGGCAAGGGTTGAATTTCAGGCGGTAGCAGTAGACTATCCCGATAATAATCGGGCCGCTGACAGTTGGTTTATGATCGGCGAATGTTATGAGCGCACAGAACAGCCTAAGGAAGCAGCAAATGCATATGAAATGGTCAAAATATTATTGCCTCAGCATCAGCTCGCCCCGGAAAGCATCCTGCGGGCCGGTCGAATCTACCAGAAAATAGGCACTTATGAAAAAGCCGACCAACTATATAATCTCATTCAAAACCGGTATCTGGAATCCAGCACATATTTTCCTGCTATTTTAGCACAAGGGGTGTTAAATATTGAGAAGGGAAATTATGCCGCTGCGGGTGAAAAGCTCAGAAAAGTAATTGATTCGGCAAAAGAAGAATCTTTAAGGGCAGAAGCGTATTATCATCTCGCGGAAATGAATCACAAACAGGGCTTCTTAAATCTCGCTGAAGGCTATTATCAGGAAATAATCCAGAAATACAGTAAAAGCAAATTTTTTACCCAGGCTTCGCTGGCCTATGCATCGATTTTGATTCAAAAAAATGACTATACAAATGCCCGTAATATCCTGAACAACGCACTAAAGACATCAACAACATCCGAACTGAAACGAATCATGCAGGAACGACTTGGCGACACATATTATATGAGTAACCAGCATGCCCTCGCTCTGGCCCAATATCAGGAAAGCGCAATTGAACCCACCGATCCCTGGTATGTCATTAGAAAATTAAAAGCAGCGCTTGCGTGGCAAATGCAGAAAAATCCGGCAAAAGCGGCTGCTGAACTCAAAGAAACTGTGTTGGATACATCCAAATTCCGGTTCACCGGGTATTCCGCTGCCCGTTCGTTCTATTTTGATCGGATGCTCGAAAGTAACCAGATAAATCTGGCTATAGACCAGCTATATACGCTGAAAAGTACCGGTGATTTTGGCGAAAGCGATAAAAAATTATTAATCAATTTTTTAAAACAGTCCGGAAAGTGGCCTACCGTTATCAAAGAAGCCGAATCATCCATCTACACCGATGCCAAGATTGCAGCTAAGGATGATTATCTCTTAGACATTGGTATCGCTAACGAAAATCTTGATAATTACCAGGAGAGTGCCCGTTATTACAAAAAACTTATCCACGAATACGCAGCCAGTGAAATGCGCCCGGTAGCAATGGAACGGCTTGAATATCTGCAGAAATATGAATTAATCGATCAGTCCACGGGGCTCAATCAACTGACTTTGTTGATTGGTGATATTGTTAACCAGGAAGAAAGCGGCCCATTGCATTTTAAATTGGGTAAGGTGTACTTTGAAAATCTCAAAGAATATGAGAATGCCTTGTCACAGTTTGAAAAAGCGTTGAAGGCGCCGGAGAACAATTCGATTATGGCTGACTTGCATTATTATATCGGGCTTTGTTACGAATACATCTCGGGTCGGCGGGGGATCCGTGAAGAACAAAAGCGAACCAATCTTGAGAGTGCAAAAAAGCATCTGGGTCTTGCTATGGAAAATCTTGCCACGGCTGAAGAACCGGATCTGATTTCCTGGGAATTTGTTAAGGTCGGTATCCAAAATGACAAACCAGCAGTAGGAAAACAAATTGGGTATTACCAGATGCTGATCAACAAATATCCTTCAAGTAAATTTCGTGAAGAATGGCACGCCATTCTGGCCGGCTTATATACGGAGAGCGATACATCCCTACAATCAGCCGATGGTCAGTACAAAATTCTAATCGGACAGTTCCGTGAAAGCGAGCATCTTCCGGAATACCTTGCAAAGAGTGCCGCTATTCTACAAAAACAGGATCGCGAAGAATCTGCGGATATGTATCGAACCATTGCGGCAAATTATCCCATGTCATCACAGGCAGCCCTGGCGCTTTATAATCTCGGATTGATTGCGGAATCCAAGCAAAATTATAGTGACGCCAATCTACTCTTTGATAAACTTATCTCCGAATATTATTATACCCGTTTCGCCGAACAAGCAATCCTGAAGCGCGCGGATACGTATTTGTTATCCGGGCAATATGCCAATGCGATAAGTGCTTATCAATCGCAGCTTTCAAAATTACCCCCGGAAGATGTTGTATTGAACCGAGAATTTGTACCCAGGTACCAGATCGGGATGTTCTACAAGATCGGAAAAGCCTATTATGCGCTGAAAGACTGGAACGCCGGACAAAAATACCTGACCAGTTATATCTCTGCCGATCCTGAAGGGTCCTTTATAGATGATGCCAGTTACACACTCGGTGAAATATATCTGGCGATTGGCGACCCGTTAAGTGCCGTTGCAAGTTTTGAGAAGATCGGCAGCCAGTACGAGCAATTATATTTAAATTCGCGCCGGAAAATTGCGGACATTTATTTTGATACCCAGAAATATGACAAAGCGTCAAAAACCTATTTTGATCTGGTAAAAATAACCAAAGACGAAAATCAGATCGCAGAAATTCGCGCCCGCGGAATCATCGCCCTGATTCGTGCCGGTAAACGTCAGGAAGCCGAAAATCTGATTGCCGATTTTCGTAAAAAACACAACAAACAGCGGGAAAATCTTGCTTCTTTCCAGCTGGAATTGGGAAAATATTATCGGATCAACTCGAATTTTAACCAGGCGGAAAAGTATTTTAATAATGTGCTTAAAGATTATGCAAAAACATCCTTTGCGGATGATGCCGAATATCAGACTGGCGCTGACTTACATAACGCTCAATAAACAGAAAGAGGCATTGGATATACTTACTGGCTTTGTGACCAAGTATCCCGAAAGTGAAAATCTTGGGATGGTATATAACACACTCGGCGGAATTTATTTTCGCTCGGAAAAATATGAGAGTGCTATGACCTCATTTAAGCGGGCACTGGATAAAACAGAAGACCGTGAACAGCGACAACAGATATCGAGTAACTTGATTAAAGCATACACATTTGTTAATTTTTGGGATGCAGCGCTGGCCTTGGCCCGGGAATATATAGACACCTATCCGGATGCCGATGATGTTATTGATAAAAAGATTCTGATCGGACGGGCCTATGTTGCCCTGAATCAGGTTGACCGTGCGGTTGAGATACTGAAAGAAACACGCCTGATTGCCGATAGCGAAAAAGAACCCGAAATTCAGTTTTACATCGGTGATGCCTATTTCCGAAGCGGGCAATATGAAACTGCCATTGCTGAATATGTCAAGATTCCTTTCCTGTCCCGCAAGACAAAATTGCAATGGGAAGCAAGTGCATTGTATTATTCCGGTCAGGCCTATGAAAAACTCGGTCGCACAGGGGAAGCTATCCGGATGTATGAAGAGATCGTAAAACGTCCGGGCATCGATCTTGTTCTAAAAAAAGACGCACAAAAACGAATTGAACAAATTAGGAATTGATCCCAAGGAAAGCAGGAGGGGTTATGTCAACTTTGAGAGTCATATTTGCACTCATACTGACCATGCTGTTGATGAGTTGTGGTGGCTCGCAGCAGGCACCGGAAATGGAATCGGCCACAGCTACAGAAACAGAATCCCTCGAGCGGATTAACGAATTAAAGGAAAATATCGCCGACGAACCGAATAAATTTGAATGGCGTTACCAGTTGGCAAAGGAGTATGAAAAAATCGGTCGCAATATGGAAGCGCTGAAAACCTACGAAGATGCGCTTGCACTTGATCCGGGACAGACGGATCTGAAATACAACTATGCCGAGCTCGCTATGAGCATGGGGGACAGAAAAAAGGCGTATCAAAGTCTATAAGGAAATCTTGCTGGGTATTGATGGACAGCAGTACCTGGGACGTATCAGTGCTAAGTTTATGGATGCCTATAAAGTAAAAGCGGTCATCGCTTCCAGTGATCCCGAAGCCTTTGGTATGTATTCTTCGGACGGATTGAAAATTATTTATCAGGCATATAAAAACGACAATTGGGATCTGTATGAATATGACATCGCCACACAGAGTTCGACGCAACTGACCAGCGATCCTGCCCATGAAGAAAATCCTGCTTATTCACCTGATCAAAGGTATTATGTTTTTACCTCGACCATTGACGATCACCGCGATGTCGAATATGACCAGAAACTGCGCGATATTTACATCCAGGACCGTTACCAGAATCGTTTGACCAATCTCACCGCAAACAGTTCAAATGACTGGCGACCGCGCTTTTCTCCCGATGGTAAATTTATCATTTTTGTTTCGGAACGGAATGACCTCCGTGATGTCGATTTTACCCAACTTTACAGCCATGTTTTTGTCATGGAAATCGAAGGGAGTTTTCAGCTCGAACTGACTAAAAGTGAGGGGAATGATGGCAATCCGGTTATGACCGGTGGGGAAATGGACCCTATTTACTTCGATTCTAACCGAAGTGGCGAATACGCAATTTACCGAATGAAGGGTGATGGAACAGATGTAAGTCAACTTACCTTTAATGCAGGTGCAAACGATGCCGGACCGGATGTCAGCACCGATGGATCCAGGATCACGTTTATTTCCGATCGCGATGGTAATTTTGAAATATACATGATGAATATTGACGGCGGTAATCAGCAGAAACTCACCTCCAACCCGGCGGATGATTTGGCCCCAATCTTTTCCCCGGATGGGAAAAAAGTGTTGTTTCATACCAATCGTTTTGGAAATTTTGATATCTATGAAATTGACCTGGAACAGAAAAGCGATATCGTGACCTCATCACAGGTTATTTCTATGATCGATGCTGCACTTTCAGCATTATAGTTAGCCTTATATGAATCTTGCGCAGCTGATTGAATATCTGAATGCAAAAGAAGATTTTATCCGAAATGTAACGCACTGGAAGACCCTTCCGCCCAATCCAGCCCGACTGGCCGGATTCCCGGCCGGCTTATCAGAAAATATTCGTACTGTCCTCATAAATAAAAATATCAACCAGTTATATGCCCATCAGGCATCCGCCTTCGAGACCGTGCGTGAAGGTAAAAATGTGGTCATCGTTACCCCTACCGCATCGGGTAAAACACTTTCCTATAATTTGCCCATTCTCCAGGCACTTATGACCAATCACGAAATAAGATCTTTATATCTGTTTCCCACAAAAGCGCTGGCGCAAGATCAAGTACATGAATTACACCAGCTGGTGGAAATGACCGGGGAAAAGATTTTGTGCCATACGTTCGACGGTGATACGCCGCCGGAGGTGCGCCGGACCATACGTTCTGCCGGTCATATCGTGGTAACCAATCCGGATATGTTGCATCAGGGTATCCTGCCGCATCATACCCTATGGATAAAGTTGTTCGAAAATTTGCGCTTTATCGTGATCGATGAAATTCATGCTTACCGCGGCGTATTTGGTAGTCATCTCGCAAACCTGATCCGCCGGCTCAAACGAATCTGTCAGTTTTACGGGAGCAGGCCTCAGTTTATATGCAGCTCCGCTACGATTCATAATCCAAAGGAAATAACCGAAAAAATTATCGGTGAACCGGTGGAAGTGATTGATAACAACGGTGCACCCAGCGGCGAACGTCACTTTATTTTTTACAATCCCCCGGTGGTAAATCGGGAGTTAGGGCTCCGTAATTCCGTTCTTAAAGAGATTCGTAAAATTGTGCGGCTTTTTCTGCCAACCGGAATTCAGCTGATCGTTTTTGCACGCAGCCGTCTGAATGTTGAAATTCTCGTGACATATATCAAAGAAGCCGCCAGAACATTGAAGATTGACGCAAATAAAATACGCGGCTATCGCGGTGGATATCTTCCGCAGGAAAGACGTAAAATTGAAAAGGGGTTGCGGGATGGAGATATCAAAGTGGTCGTCAGCACCAATGCACTTGAACTGGGAATTGATATCGGTCAGCTCGATGTCTCGATCATGGCGGGATATCCCGGCAGTATATCCAGCACCTGGCAGCAGGCGGGCAGAGCAGGCAGACGTCAAACCACGGCGGTTTCCATACTGGTTGCCAGCAGTTCGCCACTTGATCAGTATATCGCCGAGCATCCTGAGTACTTTTTTGGGAAAAATCCGGAAACAGCCTATCTCGATGAAAACAATTTACCAATCCTGATGAGCCACTTGAAATGTGCCGCGTTTGAGCTGCCTTTTACCACGGAAGAAAGTTTTGGCACCGATGCCACACAGCAGTTGCTCAAATATCTGGCTGAAGAACGGATACTCAGGGAAACAGACGGAAAATACTATTGGATGAAAGAGGTATATCCTGCAGATGAAGTCAGTCTGCGTAATGCCAATCCAAACAATGTCGTCATCGTAAATACAACCGATGCCAACAAAATTATTGGCGAAGTTGATCAGTTCTCGGCGCCTCTTCTGGTTCATAAAGACGCCATCTACCTTCATGAGAGCCAGCAATATCAAGTGGATGAACTGGATTGGGAGGGTAAAAAAGCTTTTGTCAGCGCGACCGATTCAGACTATTATACCGATGCGATCGCAAAAACAGATATCAAAGTTCTGGATATTATAGAAAAACAGGCCGGGAAAGTCGATAAGTATTTTGGTGAGGTTGCTGTAACCACCGTGGCCACGGCTTTTAAAAAAGTCAAATTCTTTACCCACGAAAATGTCGGAATGGGCAAAATTTATCTGCCCGAAATGGAAATGCATTCTACCGCAATGTGGTTTGAATTCAGGGATGCCATGTTCACGGATCCGTATTTTGAAGAATCGGTCATTGGCGAAGGAATCCGTGGAATCGCCTACACCCTCCAAAATTTAATACCTTTGTACATTATGTGTGACCGATCTGACGTAAGCGTGATTCCGATGATCCGTGCACCATTTTCCAATAAACCGACTATTTATGTCTATGATCGATATCCGGGTGGTGTTGGATTGAGCAAAAAATTGTTTGGTATAGACCGCTTGTTGCTGAAAGCCACGCTGGAACATATTTCAGGCTGCAGTTGTGATAATGGCTGTCCGGCCTGTATCGGCCCACCCCTCGAAGCCGGATTGTTCGGAAAAACCAGTGCGAAGAAGATATTGGGCGATTTGGTATAACATCAGGCACAGCAGCATAAAAAAGATAACAATAATATTACATAATCTATTTTACAAAATATCACTATTCAATCTAATGATACTCTATTATAATGAAAGTTTTAACAATTATTTTACTTTGTGCCATTGTGCCTTTGTGCCTTTTGGCCTCATGATCCTATTTTAATCGAAGTAAAAACCTTATGGATCTGCGTGAGAAACTCAAATATTACCACCAGGGGGAGAGGCATAAACAAGATCACCCGGTCGATACCCAAATAACAGAATTATGCAAACAATTGAACGCCGAACTTGTCGATCCTGATGCTGCCCCGGTGTTAAGAATTGAACAATTTCATCCCTATGAACAATTTATACCCGTTCTTGATCACCTGCCTGAAAAATACATCCGGATTCCATTACTTTCTCAAAATCAGTTCCCGCAAAAGATACCCTTAGAACATATTCTCCTCTTCGACCTGGAAACAACCGGTCTTGCCGGGGGGGCGGGAACCTATCCGTTCCTGATCGGATTTGCCTGTTTTGAACCGATGGGTTTACGAACGGTACAATATTTTCTGCCCGATTACGGACGCGAGCAGATTGCTTTTCTTGCTATGCGAACAATGCTGCAGGATAAAAAAATCTTACTATCATTTAATGGTAAATCCTACGACTATCCACTTCTCAGGAATCGCTTTATACTTAATCGTATGGATAATCCTTTTCTTGACTACGCGCATCTTGATCTCCTGCATGTTTCGCGACGGATCTGGAAGGGAGCACTGGATAATTTCGGCCTTGAATCAATTGAACGGGAAATATTCAGATTCAGCCGATATGGTGATATTAACGGTTGGTTGATCCCGCAAGCGTATTTTGATTTTATCCGTTCCGGTGAAAGCAACGATATCATTCATATAATTAATCATAATGCGCTTGATTTGATGTCCACCGCACGTTTATCTCTGCATCTGCACCACATTGAAAACACCTCTGCCTCTGATCATGAAATCTTGCGTCTTATGCACCTGGCGGTCAGACGAAACCAAATTGTTCTTACGGAGGAGTTTTTAACCGCGTTGAAAGGAAGAGGGATCGGAGTACCTGAACATATTATGGTTGATTATAGCCTTCTTTTAAAGCGTTACCGGAAATGGGAGCAGGCCGTTTCCATCTGGAATAAACTGTGTCATTCCGGGGACCACGTATTATTCGCTCACCTGGAACTGGCAAAGTATTATGAACATCACTGCCGTGATTTTCAGATGGCGGAGAAACATACCGAACAGGCACAACAATTTATACAGACAATCAGGGAATTACGGGATGATATATACGGTATAAATGATGAAAAAGATCTGTCTTCCCGCCTTGAGAGAATACGTAATAAAGCCACAAAGCATCCTTCCTCGGATTAAATATTGATTAAGGTTTCCGGGATGGCTATATTAAATCGATACTCAACTCTTGCCTTGATTTATTTCATATTACCGGAGGAAATATGCGTTACCAAAATCTTGCTCAGATTATCCCGAGTAATGCGGGCCGGTTTGGTGATCGAACCGCTTATATGTATAAGGTATCCGGGCAATATCAGAAAATAAGTTTTAACGAAGCATTGACGTGGGTTAATAAAATTGCGGCTGGCCTGGCAAACCTCGGGGTTAAAAGGGGGGACAAGGTCGCGCTTTTATCGGAAAATCGATATGAGTGGACGTTTACCGATTATGCCATTTTATCACTTGGAGCGGTAAATGTACCGATTTATCCTTCATTACTATCCGCTCAGGTCGCTTATATCCTTAAAGATTCAGAAGCACAAATTGTAATCTGTTCAAACCGTGAACAGTATGCCAAACTCGGGAAATTGGTCGGTCCTGATAGCCTGATCAGATCCGTTATCCTCTTCGAACATGACGAAAAATCCTCCGATACCATAAGCCTGGCTGAATTATGTAAGAAAGGTGAGGATTTCCTGAAAACCCATCCCGATTTTCTGGAAAAACAACGATCCCAGACCCAGTCCGATGATATGGCCACAATTATCTACACGTCGGGTACGACCGGAGAACCTAAAGGTGCCATGTTGACACATGGTAACTTCCTGAGTAATGTGGAAAGTTCGCTCCACCATCTGGATGTGGATGAGAATGATTTATTTCTCTCTTTCCTACCGTTATGCCATGTTTTCGAACGTATGGCCGGTCATTTTCTGGCGGCCTATGCATCGGCCTGTATCGCCTTTGCTGAAAGTATCGATACGGTAGCAGAGAATATGAGTGAAGTTAAGCCAACGGTTATGACAAGTGTACCGCGTCTGTATGAAAAAATTTATGCGCGTATTCTCGAAAATGTGGAAGCCGGATCCGGGGTAAAACGAAAAATTTTCTACTGGGCGCTCGGGGTTGGACGTGAATATATTAATGCCGTTATGGAAAAACGGCCAATCAGCGGCGCATTGGCGTATAAGCGAAAACTGGCCTATAAACTTGTTTTTATTAAACTGGCTGAGAAAGTTGGCGGCCGGTTACGTTTTTTTGTTTCGGGTGGAGCCCCGCTGGCTAAAGAGATAGCAGAATTTTTTGGCGCAGCCGGTCTGATGATTTATGAAGGTTACGGATTGACCGAAACTTCACCGGTGATAGCGGTTAACAAAAAAGAGGATTTCAGATTTGGCACTGTTGGACCTGTCATTCCGAATGTGGAAGTCAAAATTGCTGAGGATGGCGAAATTTTGACCAGAGGTCCCCATATCATGCTGGGTTATTATAAAAAAGAAGAAGAAACAAAAGAATCTATCGATGAAGAGGGGTGGTTTCATACCGGTGATATCGGATTTATTGATGATCGTGCTTTCCTGACGATTACCGATCGCAAAAAAAATATACTTGTCACATCAGGAGGTAAAAACATTGCCCCTCAGGCAATCGAGAATCAGCTGGTTACATGCAAATATATTGAACAGGCCGTGGTGATCGGTGATCAGCGTAAGTATTGCACCGCCGTAATTGTTCCAAAGTTCGAAAGCCTGACAAAATGGGCTGCCGATAAAAATATAACATACCAGGATAATCATGATTTAATTGCAAAACAGGAGATCAGAGATCTGATACGGAAAGATATTGAAAGCGTTAATAATAATCTGGCAAGTTTTGAAACCATAAAAGAATTTGTCCTGGCACGCGACCCGTTTTCTATAGAAACGGGTGAGCTTACGCCATCCTTAAAGGTAAAGCGTAAGGTTGTGCTGGAAAAATTCAGAGATGACATCGAAAGACTCTATCAAACCAAGACGTAATGATGGGTACACGCAGGATTCACCCTCCCGTCAAAATTATCGCAGCCTGCACACGCCTATCCGGTTTTGTGATGGAACCGATTCATCGGATCCTTGAAGAAAAGTTATCGATTATCGAACAGATTTCCGACACCTTTGATTTCAGTCAATTCACGAGTTATTATACGGAGGAAATGGGAGCTCCGCTTATAAAGGATTTTATTGTCTTTACCGGCCTTGAAAATCCCGAAAGACTTCCAGCCTTAAAACTCTGGACCAATGAAATTGAAGAACGGTTCATGCGCGAAAAACACCGGCAGATAAATCTTGATCCCGGATATATCTGTGATGCGCGATTGGTTCTTGCAACAACAAAAAACTATACACATCGTCTGTATCTGAATGACGGGATTTTTGGCGATGTCCATCTGATCTACCAGAACCATACTTTTCACGCTCAGCCCTGGACTTACCCGGATTATAAGCAAACGGAAATAATCAAATTTTTAAATTCCGTAAGAGAAAATTATATGCAACAACTGGGTAAACTTCCTCGCCAAAACTTTGTGAGAGGTAACGAGTGAAGCAAACTACCTATAAAGATGCCGGCGTTGATATCGCTAAAAGTGAGCAGGCGCTGAAGGATATTAAGACCGAGATTCAATCTACCTTTGATGAAAATGTGTTGACCGATATCGGAAGCTTCGGCGGAATGTACCGTCTGGAGCAGGGAAAATACCGAAAACCCATTCTGGTCTCCAGTACAGACGGCGTTGGAACGAAACTCAAAGTTGCTTTTCTCACGGGTAAACATGATACGGTAGGGGAAGACCTGGTTAACCATTGTGTCAACGATATTGCAGTTGGCGGCGCCCATCCGATGTTTTTTCTGGATTATTTTGCCATGGGGCATCTGGAGCCATGGGTATTTAATGCCGTAATGAAAGGATTTATCAGGGGATGTAAAAAAAACCGGTGTGCCCTGATTGGAGGTGAGACGGCGGAGATGCCCGATATATACAGTCCGGGCGAATATGATCTTTCGGGTACAATCGTTGGTATTGTTGAGCAGGATAAAATTATAAACGGTAAAGCGATTGAAGCCGGAAATATTTTGATTGGAATTGGATCAAACGGATTGCATACCAACGGTTACAGCCTTGCCCGGAGGGTATTGTTAAAAAAATATAAAGTAGATTCATATCAAAATGACCTCGGCAGCACAATCGGCGAAGCATTATTACACGTACACCTGAGTTACTACCGGTTGATTCAGGATGTATGTGAAAAAGCCGATGTTAAAGGTATAGCACATATCACAGGTGGAGGCATTGCCGGCAATACCCGGCGATTGCTTGCGCCTGGGCTAGGGATCGAGATACATTGGGATTCGTGGGAATGGCCGGTGATTTTTAGATTGATTCAGAAAACAGGCAACGTTCCGATAGAGGATATGCGCCAGACCTTTAACCTCGGAATCGGCCTGATCTTTATCGTGAATCAATCCGATGCAGATTCCGTTATTACCACCGCAAAAACAGCGGGGTTTTTCACCAGCCCGATGGGAATCATAACAAAAACTTGAGATATATTTAAAGTATTGGTTTAAATATATTCTATTGTGACCTAGTGTCGATTTCCCGTGTACATTTCGAACAAGCTCCTGCAAAATTTCTTACCTATTTTATTGATCCTCGGGATTAAATTTCATTTTATAATCAGTTTATCATTGTGTATATTTTTCTAAATTTATCTATTGCTCTCTGAAAGGTTCTCAGTCTATGCAAACGATTCTTATTGTCATTACCTCGTTTGTGGGTTATATCCTATGTTACCATTTATACGGTAAATTTCTGGCACGCAAAATATTCAGGTTATCTGAATCGGCAAAGGTACCCTCTGTTGAATTTGAAGATGGTATTGATTATGTCCCGACACGCAAAGAGATTATATTCGGACATCATTTTACTTCTATCGCGGGCACGGGGCCGATTGTTGGCCCGGCTATCGCCATAATCTGGGGTTGGGTACCGGCTTTATTGTGGGTGTTTTTAGGTTCCGTCGTAATGGGGGCAGTACATGATTTCGGCGCACTCATTATCTCAATGCGTAATCAGGGTAAATCGATTTCTGAATTTACGGCAAAGTATATCAATAGCCGCACCAGAATATTCTTCTTTTTGATCGTTTTTCTGACACTATGGATCGTAATCTCGATTTTCGGTCTGGTCATTGCCCTGATCTTTAAAATGTTTCCGTCATCGGTGATACCGGTGTGGTTACAACTTCCAATCGCTGTCGGTCTCGGATATCTGATCTATAAGCGTGGGAAGCATGTTATTTTCTGGTCAGTAATTGCCGTCATCCTCATGTATCTGACGATGTTGATCGGGGAAATTTATCCGATAGAGCTGACCGACCATACTTGGGATTCCTGCAACCGGCGTGTGGACAATTGTCCTTTTTATATATGCGTTTTTTGCTTCTGTGCTTCCGGTGACAACATTATTGCAACCACGTGATTTTATCAATGCTTATCAGTTGATTATCGCCATGGCGTTATTGTTTCTTGGGGTTCTGACAGCTTCATTAACCGGAGCACTGGAAATTGTGGCACCTGCACTCCAAACACATCCCGCCGATGCACCGCCCATGTGGCCGTTTTTGTTTATTACAATTGCCTGCGGGGCCATATCCGGATTTCATTCACTGGTTGCTTCAGGCACATCCGCTAAGCAGGTACGCAGGGAAGGGGATTCCCTCTTTGTCGGTTACGGTTCCATGCTGGTTGAGGGTGCACTGGCAACCCTCGTCATTATTGCTGTTGCTGCAGGTATAGGCATGGGATATACAACCAGTACGGGTGATACGCTTTTTGGAGTGGCTGCATGGTCAAAACACTATGCATCCTGGACTGCCGCAGCCGGGCTTGGATCCAAGATAAGTGCTTTTGTGGTGGGTGCCGCAAATATGATTGCAACCACGGGGCTGGCAAAGAGTTTCGCTCTTGTGATTATGGGGGTATTTGTGGCATCGTTTGCCGGTACAACCCTTGATACGGCTACACGCATCCAGCGGTATGTGGTAACCGAGCTGGGCACGGATTTGAAACTGGAAATATTCTCCAACCGATATGTAGCCACCGGATTTGCCATTATAACGGCGGCTTTATTGGCATTCGCATCCGGTGCTGATGGACAGGGTGCCCTGACACTATGGCCCTTATTCGGAGCGGTTAATCAGACACTGGCAGCCCTGGCACTGATCATCGTGACCCTTTATCTGCGACGTGAGGGTGGTGTAAAATGGATAATCCCCGGGATACCTGCCGCATTCATGTCGGTTATGACACTTTGGGCCTCATTGATGAACCAGTTTCAATTCAATATCGACAGTAATATCCTCCTGCAGGTAATCAATGCGGCTATTATTCTGATTGTCACCTGGATAATCGTTGAGGGTCTTATAAAAATATTTAAACCGGAAACAGATCCCGAACCGCAGGTAACAATAGGCAGTCAGCAATAGGCAGTTGGCAATCAAATATTCATTGGTCATGGGGGGGGCTTGTCATCCTGTAAGGATCTTCCTGCCCCTAAATCCGTAACGACAATCAGGAAGATGCTTACAGCATGACAGATTTACGGTTTTCCATAATACCTGGCCATTTAGTTGATTTACCTTTTGGTCTGGGGCCTGAAGCCTGGTTCCTTATACCTTTTCCTACAAAATTACCAGGTAATTAATGGTTATGTCAAAACTGCATATTATATTAGCGCGACTCAATGAACTGATACGAGGCCAGGCAACCGGGGCAATTGAACTCGAATATCTGGAGCTCGAACATATATTTGGGCTCCTTATTCTGGGACAATTTATTGGATTGCCGGCACCGCCACCGCATATAACCCTCGATCTGCTGCCGCTAATGGAAAAACACCTGATGCTGTTGATCAAAAGAACCGAAGTTGCCAGAGGCCCGCTTTCCGAGTCTGTTTTCAGTCTTTGAGGTCAAGTGACGGCTATGTCAAAATCGGTATTCATGCTCGGAAAGGGTGGCTCCGGGAAAACAACCCTTGCCACGCTTTTTGCAATATATGCGGCGAGATCGGGTCAAAACGTACTTCTGGTTTCTCTTGATCCTGCCCATAACCTATCCGATATCCTTGAAAAGCGGGTAAAATCCATTCCTACTAAAATTATTCGTGGATTTGAAGCGATGGAAGTAGATCTGAATTTTTGGGTTCAGAAGTATCTGCATCAAACGTCTCAGGCAGTACGTCGTAATTATCAATATCTTACTTCACTCAATCTGGATACGTATTTCGATCTTTACCGTTATGCCCCGGGCCTGGATGAATATGGACTTTTAATGGTTTACAGACAACTGGTTTCCGAGCATAAGGATATAGATTATCTCATATTTGATATGCCGCCTACGGCGCTTTCGTTGCAGTTTTTCAGATTACCGGGACAATCGATAAAATGGTTGGAAAAGCTTCTGGAACTGAGAGCCCAGATCCTTGAAAAACAAAAAATTATTACCCGGGTCAAACTTGGCAAAATTACCATTGAACAAGATAAGCCGCTTGTTTTGATCCAAAAACGACTGAAAGAATTCCGTGAATTGATTGGTAACTTTGAAAACACAAAACTAAATGCGTACGAACTTATCTGTAATCCCGATGTTCTTTCTTTTAATGAAGCAGCAGACATCGCGAAAGAATTTGAGAACTGGAATTTCCGGATAACACATCTGATTGTGAACAAATCCGGTCCGCGGTACATTTCGATTGAACGGCCAAGCCAACTGCAAAATCTGTGTGCTTTTGAAATCAGGGCGGCGGGGCAGTCACTTACCGGGCTTCAAAATCTTGAAAAATTTTTAGCTGAGAATAAATCTGTTTTTGGTGATTTATGGTCAGATTTACATATATGATATATATCTTGTTTGAGAATCATTTAGACTCTCTTGTGCGATAGGTGGACAGAATCTTACCGAAAATGGATGCAAACATCAGATAAAATTTTTATATTTATACCAATTGTGTAATGTTTCAGGTAAAACATGCAAACCCGGCATATCCCGTTTTTCGTATTGATTTTTCTCATTCTGATTTTTGTTGGATGTGAAAAGTATATCGGTTATGATTACAGTGCCGGAAGTATTGGTAGTCGTATTGAAATCAGCGGGTATCTAAGCAATATTTTTACCGGAGATCCGGTCAAAGGCGCCGTGATTGATTTCGGATTGCAACGTACGTTTTCTGACAGTACCGGGCAATACGGGATTGATTATATCCTTGGGGCCGATGAGCAAAGGGATAAACCTGTTCTTCTCACTGTCCTGGCAGAGAACTACATGCCGTTCGAGAAATCCATCATACTCTATCCGGTTGATACGGTTATCAGTTTGCAGCTTGAATATGGGGCACCGATTGTTGAAAAAATCTGGATCGGATTCTGGCAATCGCTGATCATTTTTCAGGTAAAAATACTGGATTATCAGTCGATTGCCAATGTGACGCATGTTTTCTCAGAGATGTATTATTTTAAAGAAGGGGAATCTGATTCCAGGAAATTAGCAAAGGACATGCAGCTGATCGCACTTTTGGATTCAAACCTGGCCGTATATCAGTCGGTCGGACCACCCATGCTCGCCGATGGCTGGTTCTTTGATTTACGCAAATTTCTGATTTCGGTTCAGGACGAGGATGGCTTCATGGATGATCTAGATATGATAAACAGTGAAAATTTGTCGTCGGATACGCTATTTACGCCTATACCCCTGTTATAAGCGGTTACGGATGAGTAATGCGTGACCTGAAGACAGTAAACAGTATGTAAATTAGAGATTAGAGATGAGAGATGAGAGATGAGAGATGAGAGATGAGGGAGGTCTCAGAAGGCAAAAGGGAAAAGGGAAAAATTTGCTCTGGAATTAACTGGCTGCCAGGTAATATTTTTACTAAGTGATTTATTTCCATAATTTAAAAATTCCTAATTCCTAATTCCTAATCTCTGATCTCTCAGATCCCCGTTGTAACCAAAATATTCAGAGTACGTCAATTAACGGAGATAGTTGTAATATGTCCTTTCCCGAACCGTTTTTTCGCTGGCGGCCACATCCCTGGCACGGCCTTGATCCGGGTCCGGAAGTACCGGAGATCGTTCACGCATATATCGAGATAACACCGTTTGACCTGGTTAAATATGAGATTGATAAAACAACCGGTTATCTGCGTGTGGACCGGCCCCAGCGCAGTTCCTCATTACCGCCGACCTTATATGGTTTTATCCCCAGAACCTATTGTGGGCCGAGGGTACAAGCCCTTAGTCCAAATTCAGACCGCGGGGATGCTGATCCGCTTGATATCTGCGTCGTTTCTGAACGTCCAATCAACCGATCGGAAGTCATTCTGAACGCGCGTGTGGTTGGCGGTGTGCAAATGATCGATGGTAATGAGGCCGACGATAAAATAATTGCCGTACTTAAAAGTGATAATATATGGGGAGATGCGGATAATATAAATAAATTACCCGAAATGCTTGTAGAAAGATTGCGGCATTATTTTCTGACCTATAAAATGGTACCGGGAACGGAACCAAAAGTATCGATCGAAAAAATATATGATGCCGCACATGCAAAGAAAGTTGTTACCGCATCCATTGAAGATTATCAAGAAATTTTCGGAAAATAATTTATAGGAACAAAAATATATTATTTCACGAAGCACACGAAGGATTGCACGAAGTTACACGGAGCATATCGAGGTAACTTCTCCCCAATTTTTTTCGAGGTCTTCGTGATTTCTTCGTGGATCTTCGTGTAACCTGTTGTATTTGATATTAAAATCTTGATATCAGTCAGGATTTATAATAAAGTCTAATAGATACAGTGATAATCAAGAAGGGGAATATGTTTTGTCGAACCGGAAAATAATAAACTTAAGCATACCAAAGATAGTAATCATATTGTTAGCATTTATTTTTTTTTCATGCGGGCCATCAGCGGAAGAACAAAAGGCAATGGCACGGGATGCGCTGGCCGCACGAAATATTGAATATTCAAATGATAGTTTTATCCGGGTGGTGCAATCGGGCGATTCTTCATTAACTGCGCTTTTTATCGATGCGGGGATGTACCCGGATCTGATCTTGCAGTCTGGTATCACACCGCTTATGATCGCCGCTGCAAGAGCGCAGGTCCCGGTGGTCAGACTGCTTATTGATCATGGGGCTGATGTAAATGCACGTCTGCAAAATGGCGCCTCCGTTCTCGACGTGGCTCTGATGGGCGAGCAGGCGGTCAATCCACAAGCAAATACCGCTATCTTAAACCGGCCCGAAAAGGATAGGATTGATCGGAAAACCAAAATGATTGAAATCCTGATCAAATCGGGTGCACAGGTTGCACCGGACAGTTATACTTTACTGATGCAGGGTATAAAGACTGCCGTCGAGCCGGGCGGAAATAGCAAGATCCTGAGCATGCTTTTGGCTGCCGGGGCCGATGTTAATCAGCGACCAGTATGGGGGAAAAGCATATTAATGCTCGGTATCGAATCCATGTTATATCGTCCCAATCTTGAGGTTGTGCGCATATTACTTGAAAAAGGGGCAAATGTCGAAGACAGTATATCGATCCCCGTAATCCGGGTCCTCCCATGACGGCCTTCACGGTTGCCGGGACGAACAATTTCAGAGAATCGGTAGGTCCCATGTTGGCCGACCAACTGATTGACCTTCTGCAGGAAGCAAAAATCCTGGAAAAATAATCAATCTGAAAAGATATCGGTGGATTCAGTACAGGTTTTTGAAATTCCAAATGACAAATCCCAAATAACAAACAAATTCCAAAGGACAAATCACAATTTCCAAATAAACCCAGGTTCCAAATTCTTAAAAACAAACATATTTCAAATTATGAATAGTGGCTTATTGTTTACCTGAATAATTCACTACGGAATTACACGGAATTTCACAGACTATTGAAATTAAAGTACTTAGGTTAATATTTTCGAATAAACTAAAATATTAGACGACTTCAACATGATCATATATAAATTCTATAAATACATTTACTTATCCGTGTTACTCTGTGGTTTATGAACAGACCAAGTTAAACAATCATATTGGTTTGATCTTTGGAATTTGTTTGTTATTTGGGATTTTTTATTTGAGATTTTTCCAAGTGGTTTTAACAATTCAATTTGTACCACAGATCCGTATACCAGAAAAATAAAAAGATATTAACCGAATAATTTTTTATATTGATCTCGACTGATATGGTCGCTTATATATTGGGAGTCGGAACGCCCGAATTGTTACTGATGATTATTTTGAGTTATCTCATCGGAGCCTTTCCGACCGCCATCATCGCCGGTAAAATGCTAAAAAGTATTGATATTCGTGAACACGGAAGTGGTAACGCAGGGGCGACGAATGTGTTTCGTATTTTGGGTTGGAAAGCGGGTGTCACCGTCTTGATGATTGATATATTTAAAGGATTTGCGCCAGTCTGGTGGCTCACCCAACTGATTCCGGCTAATCCGGCAAATAGTAGGTGATGGCGTTGTTTCAGATTTTTTTGGGTTTGGCGGCAATTTCCGGACATATCTGGACGGTTTTTGCCGGTTTCAGAGGGGAAAAGGTGTTGGAACAGTCGCAGGCGCGTTCCTTGCCATGCAGCCGGTACCGGTTTTATTGTGTTTGGGGGTCTTTATCCTGGTGGTATCTCTGACACGGTATGTGTCATTGGGTTCAATGACAGCGTCTGCTGCATTACCATTTTTTCTCCTGCAAACAGCTGTCGTTCAACATCCCGGTTGCGATGTCTTTCCTGATACTGGCTTTCGTGCTTGCCGCGTTGATCATCATCATGCATTGCGAAAACATCAAACGATTGATAAGTGGTTCAGAAAATAAGTTGTCCTTTCACAAAAAAGGTGTAGTATGAAAGTCTCTGTATTAGGCGCCGGAAGGAACTGGGAACCACCCTGGCCCTTGTTTTACATGAGAATGGACATACGGTCAATTGCTGGACACCGGAACAATCCCATATTGAACAGATCGGCCGGACCGGTGAAAATGTCAGATTTCTGCCGGGCGTGACCATTCCCGCTGATATCCTGTTCAGCGAAAATCTGCCGGAGGTTATAAAAGAAGCAGCCTATATTGTCGCTGCCGTACCGTCATACGCCGTCCGCCCGGTAATCGAAAAATGTACCGGTTTGACCGATAAAACCACGATCTGGATAAGTGTGGCAAAAGGAATCGAGAATGAGACGTTATTGCGCGTCTCACAGGTCATGGCGCAGGTTGGTAAACTACCTCCGGATAATATTGCCGCTTTATCAGGACCCAGCCATGCGGAGGAAGTGAGCCGCCGGGTGCCGACGGCAGTAGTTGCCGCCAGCATTTCGCGGGACACGGCGAAAAAAGTGCAACAATTATTTATAAATGATTACTTTCGTGTTTATGCCAATCTGGATATTATCGGGGTCGAATTTGGCGGCGCTTTAAAAAATATCATTGCCCTCGCGGCAGGGATATGCGATGGCGCCGGCTTTGGGGATAATACAAGCTGGCGCTGATGACCCGGGGGCTGGTTGAGATGAACCGGCTGGGGGTCACATTGGGCGCAACACCGGATACCTTTGCCGGTCTTTCGGGGATTGGAGACCTGATCGTAACCTGCATGAGTCGCCATTCCCGCAATCGTCATGTGGGGGAACAGATCGGTAAAGAGCAATACGTAGTCGTCAAAGGCGACACAA